>NZ_JAMYJW010000003.1:0-422475 GCF_024136975.1 Haladaptatus sp. AB643 | reverse complement strand
GCCACAGCGTGAAGATCGCTCGTCCCGTCCGTTTCAAATAATAGTTGACCATATTACAAACTTATCACTATCGTGTACTTCTCATGCCAAATTCGAATATTCGGTCCCGTTCGTTCGCTCGAATCCGGAGCAAAGACTCCTCGAACCGAGGTCGAGACCACATCCAGCGGGTGTGACCCCTCCCGTGGTATCTTCCGGCATACGAATGCGCCGATATTTAAATACGTCACTGCTGCCTATGGATTTGTCTCTCATACCCAATGCAAATTGGACATCGATCGTAAATAAATGTTTGCACAGATTTTCGTTCCGCCGGAGTGCCGTAGTGAAATACCGAGCCCCCGTCCGAAGAAAGATGGTGGGGGACTCACCTGCCGTTGGACTACTACGGCTTGTAGTTGTTCTTGCCGAACCGGACCGCCCACGATTCGGGCCATTTGACCTGCTCGATATCGGAGCCGTCTTCGGGGACCTCCCAGTGGTCGCGTGAGAGGAACGACTGGTCCTGTTTCTCCGCGACGGCGAGGATGGGGAGGTCCTGATTCGTCACCCACGCCAGATCGAGGATGATCTCGTTGATCTTCTTCTCGTCCGTCGCCTGTGAGAGGTCCTGCAAGCGTTTTGCCGGGTTGATCGTCATCTTGCCCGAACCGGTTCGGGACGGGACCGTCGCGTCGGCGTGTTTCCCGCCACGACTCTGGTTCGCTGGCGGGTAGTTGTACGTGTACCCGCTGTTCTCCAGCAACTGGTACCGGAGCGAGAAGTACGGGAACGACGCTTGCGCGCCGCCCGGAAGCCACGACCCGGACGCGAGGACGAAGTCCCCGTTCGCCCAAACCTGTCCCGAAAGCGTCCCGTAGCTACGGGAATCGACCGACGATTTGAACCCGAAGCTCTTCAACTGGTCCACGATGGTTTGGGCCGCGGTCACCCAGTCCGTCCAGTCGGATGGCACCTGAACGGGGAGGTTGACGATGTCTCCATTGCTGTCGTGCCACTTGCCGCCCTGTTTCTTGTATCCCGCCTTCTTCAGCACTTTGGCGGCCTTGTCCGTCTCGGAACTCGCCTGGCCGTAGGTTTCGAACTTGCTGGCCGAATCCCCGAGGATGCGCTCCTGGTCGCCCGACGGAATTCCGATCGAGTATTTCGGTGCCTGTTTCGATTCCGGTGCGGCGTTTTTCACGACCGCATCGCGGTTGATGACGTACGCGATGGCCTGTCGAACGGCGCGGTCTCCGGTGTGTTTGTGGTCCATCTGGGGAACCAACCCGTAGCCCCAGTTCGCCGGGGTTTTGACCTGTTGCCAGTTCTTCGGGAGTTGGTTGACGATTCGCGGCGGCGTGAACATGCTGTACACCGAGTCGAGTTGGTTGGCGATCATCGACTGGTGAGCCTGCTCGTTCCCGTTGATGTACCGGAAGGCGTAGGTTTTGAAGTTGATGTTCTTCGAGTCGGGGTGGTCGTCCCGCCGTGTGAGCACCAGTTCCTGCGTCGTCGCCTGCTTGAACTCGAAGGGACCGCTCGCAATCGGCTTCTTCCACGCGAAGTCCTGGAGGGCTCGCGTCCCTTCCTTCTCGTTCTTCTCGATCTTATCGACGTACTTGCCGAACACGCTTTTCGGCTGCCGAATCTGGTTGTCGGAGAGGACTTGGAATTTGACGATGGATTTGTTGACTTGGTTTTCGAGGTGCATGACGACGGTCTTGTCGTCCTTTGCCTCGACCGATTTCGTGTAATCCCCGTACCCGGAACCGGTGTACATCCCGAGTTTCAGTTGGGTAACGATGTCGTCGGCGGTCACGTCGTCGCCGTTCGCCCACGTGAGGCCGTCGCGGAGGGTGAGTTTGAACGTGTTGTCACCGAACTCCCAATCGGTGATGCCGTAGGGGACGAGTTTGCTTTTCGCGTAATTGTACTTCGCGAACGCATCGAAGAGGTAGTAGTGTGAGATTTGTGCGGCGCTCGACGGGTTGCTGATGTTCCACTGAATGTTCTGTGGCACTTGATTTGCCATATCCACGTGTTTTACATCGTGAACATTCTTGTCGCCAGAACCGCCCTTCGAGGAGCCATCATCGGAATTACCTGTGCAGCCCGCGAGTGCGGTCGCACCTACCATTCCGGTGAGACCGACAAATTGCCGACGATTAATCATGTTTCGGAGATCTCTGTCATTGTCCATCATTATACTACTATCAATGATAGAATCCTCTTGATAATAAAATATGTGGTTTGAATACTCTACACTTATTATTCGATGGATCAATAGACAAACATCCACTTTCAAACTAAATCTGATTGGATACGGTCGTTCTAAAGTCGATTATCGAGAAATAACTTGGTTCGGTCGTCATACGAATCCAGGTCTGTAGAACGTGAGACGGAATTCGAATTCGTTTATCACGTGCGAAACCATATGAAAATATCTCTCCAAACAGTGAGAAAATTTATTCGTGGGGACTGCGCGTCTATTGGACATGGACGATGACAGGCTCCGGGAAGCCCTCGAGGAAGCGGAGTTGACGGCGTATCAGTCGGATGCGTACGTCACGTTACTCGAACAGGGGATGGCATCCGCCGTGGAGGTGGCACATCAGTGCTCGGTCCCGGTATCCCAAATCTACGACGTGTTGCGGGCGCTAGAACAAAAGGGGTACATCGAGACCCTCGAACAGGACACGCTCCACGCTCGCCCGAAGGACCCCGTGTCGATCCTCCAGAAACTCCGTTCCCGTGGCCAGATGATGGACGAAGCGGCGGACGCCATCGAGGATCGATGGCGGCGGCCGTCGCTCAGTTCACACATGGTGAGCGTGGTCAAACACGAGGATACCGTCATCGACCGCGCCCGAGACCTCATCCGTGATGCCGAGAGTTTCATCCAACTCTCGGTGACCGTCGAGCAGTTCGAAGCGCTTACGAACGCGTTGCAGGACGCACGCAAACGCGATGTCGTGGTGCGGGCCACCGTGTATCCCGACGGTGAGTCCGACGACTGGCTCACGGCTATCGACCTCGAAAAAACCCTCTCGGAGCTTCGAGTGTGTCATATTCCCGGCCCGTTCCTGACCATCGTCGACCGCACGATGACGTGTTTCACGCCGAACGACTGGGCGAACCGACCGTTCGGCGTCCTCATCGACGATTACATCCTCTCGTTCATCTTCCACTGGTACTTTCAGACCTGTCTGTGGTCCCTCTGGGACACCGTGTACGTCGATTCGGACGTCGCACGCGTTTACATGACCCTAGAGGAGTTCGTCCGTGACGCCGTCGCCCTCCAAGCCGACGGCGCACGCATTACCGCTACCGTCCACGGGTTCTGGATCGATCGTAACGAGGACTGCGAAATCACCGGCCTCGTCACGGACATACTGTATCCTTCCGTGCATCGCTCGACGACACGTCCGTCGTACGATGAACTGGCGGGATTCGTCCGAGTCCAGATGGCGAACGAGGACGGAACGTACAGCATCGGGAGTTGGGGTGCCGTCTACGAGGATATCGAGGCGGTCCGGATCGTGCTGGAGGACATCGATTACACCTCGTCTTGGGACGGAATTCCCGGACGGTAGTGAGTGTCGAAATTTCTCGGATCTCACCGTCCGTAGTCACGTAGCGACCCGAGGACCCTCGTCGGATGGATGTTCGGGACCGAACTCTGTGTACGCGACGAACTCGATGTACGCGGCGGACGGTATCCCAAGAAAAGGTTATTAACAGGTCACACAAAAATATAGCTCATGGCGGAGCAAGAAGAAAGCCATTCACCACCAGAGACATCGGTCTCGACAGCAGAGCGAGTCACGGACCTCATCGGCCGAATGACGCTCGAAGAAAAGGTCGGACAGCTCACTGGATCGTACATCGGGACGCTCGACGATGGGCCACACGGAATCGAAGACGTCATCGACGAAATCGACGACCACCACGTCGGTGCCGTCGCGCCGTTCGGTTGGGGCGGTTCGCCGAACGAACACGCTTCGGAGGCCATCGAAGCCGCGAACGAACTCCAACGGCACGCCAAGGAGAACACGCGGCTCGGAATCCCGCTCCTCTTCGGTGCCGACGCTATCCACGGCCACGCCTACATCAAGGAGGCGACGGTGTTCCCGAACAACCTCGGTCTGGCGGCGACGTGGGACGACGACCTCGCCGAACGCGTCGCCACCGTAACGAGAACGGAGATGCGGGCGACGGGTGCCGCGCAAAACTACTCCCCGACCTGTGACGTGGCACGGGACCAGCGATGGGGTCGGGTCGGGGAGACGTTCGGTGAAAGCCCGTATCTCGTCGGCAAGTTCGCCGCGAGCAAGGTACGGGGATATCAAGGGGACGGTCCGAGCCCCGAAACAGTCGCCGCGACGGCCAAGCATTTCCCGGCATACGGTGCCCCGACTCGCGGCGAAGACGCCGCGCCGGTCGAGATATCAACGAAGACGCTTCACGACGTGTTTCTTCCCCCGTTCGAGGAAGCGTTGGATGCCGACGTCGCATCGGTCATGCCGTGTTACAACTCCATCGACGGGGAACCGGTTCACGGCTCCCAGCGCTACCTGCTGGAACTTCTCGGCGAAGGGTTGGGATTCGATGGACTCCTCGTCTCCGATTGGGGCGGGGTCGATCAACTCCACGCGGAACACCGTACCGCAGGCTCTCCCATCGAGGCGGCACTGCAGACGCGACTCGCCGGACTCGACATCGCGTCGGTTGCGGGCACCGACCACGCCGAACACGTCCTCGAACTCGCCGAGGAGGGTGAACTCTCGGAGGACCTGATCGACGAAAGCATCGAGCGAATCCTCACGATGAAGTTCCGACTCGGCCTCTTCGAGGACCCGTACGTCGACCCCGAAACCGCGGAGGACCTGCTCGGCTCTTCGGAGCACCAGCGGGTCGCCCGGGAGGCGGTCGAAAAGTCGCTGACGCTGCTCCAGAACGACGGAGACCTCCTACCGCTTTCCGACGATATCGGCGAGGTGTTCGTCGGCGGACCGAACGCGGACGAAATCGTCCACCAACTCGGCGGGTGGAGCAGCAACGACCCCGACGGCGTGCCGGGCACCACCGTCCTCGAAGGGATTCGTGACGCCGTCGGTGAGGACGTCACCGTCACCCACGAACGGGGGAGCGGTATCAACGAACCGGACGATATCGACGCGGCAGCGCGAGCGGCGGCGAACGCGGACGTCGCCGTCCTCGCGCTCGGCGAGGATTGGTATCTCCACGAGTTCGGACCGACGATGGATACGACGAGTGAGACTGGGGAGTTTCCGACTCGGTCACAGTTGTCGCTCCCGGAGTCACAGCGTGAACTCGTGGCTGCCGTCGAGGAGACTGGGACGCCAGTCGTCGCGGTGCTCATCACGGGGCGACCGCTCGCCGTGCAATGGCTCGCGGACACCGTACCGTCGATACTGATGGCGTACTATCCCGGAACCGTCGGTGGCGAGGGAATCGCTCGGACGCTCTTCGGCGAGAGCGAACCCGGCGGTCGGCTTCCCGTCTCCATGCCTCGGTCGGCGGACTGCCTCCCGACGTATTTCAACTACCTTCCGCACCCGCATCCCATCGGCGCGGACGAACATCCCCCGTCGTACGACCCGCTGTTCGAGTTCGGTTACGGGCTGAGCTATACGACCATCGAGTACGACTCCGTGGACGTCTCGTCCGACGTGATTCGTCCCGACGAACCGGTGACGGTGGACGTTTCGCTCGAAAACACGGGTGACCGGCGCGGAAGTGAGGTCGTCCAGTTGTTCGCGTGCGACGAGTTCAGTTCGGTCGTGACGCCCGTGCGCGAACTGAAGGGGTTCGAACGTGTCGAACTCGACCCCGGTGAACGCATGACCGTCTCGTTCTCGCTCTCCACCGACGACCGACTGTTCGCGCACGAACCCAGTGGGTACGGTGACGTCGGCCGACTACGGCTTTTCGTCGGCGAACACGTCCACGACCTCCGCGTCGATTCGAACTGAACTCGTCGCACGCGAACAGCAGTTCTCACGGACTTTCTCACACCGCTCGGAGACGAGTGTCGCCGTTGTCCCCGCATGTCGTCTGAAAACGATGGGTTCCGGTTAGTCGTCGCAACGTCTGTTCACGCTCTGGCCACGACCATACATATCTATAATATTATTATTTTTATATTCCCATACTGTAATGGAGAAATAGCAGACAGTAGGGTGATAGAATACTCAAACATCTGTTACGAGGGGGAACAATAGACAGAATTCTTACGATACGTAACGGGCCATCACTCCACACCCGGTGGGCATTTTCGAATGTGGAACCGTTCATGGGGCGCTGGACACCGACGTTCATCGCTCGATGTCACGTGCCATTACAGACATAGCTCTGTTCGTATAATCTCGCTTTCCCATATCGTCGAGACCAGTAGTGGTGGTACTGGATCGAATCGAAACGACCGATCGACCGCTCGTTCGATCATCGACCTCACCAACTAATATTGTGTAAAACACACAATATTCATTCACTCATAAATACCGAATATACGAAGCGGAATAATCTCCTGTCGTAGCAGTAACCACCAATGAGCCGCTAAAAATACCGCTGTGGATGCATCTATTCGAATCTAATCCAATATTTTATCAAAATTTCGTAACTGACTGATCGGTAAATCGTTTACTCGGCAAAAATGGTGGATGTCCGATTTATAGAGCCTCTATCCGTAACTTCGGGTAGAATTTTCTCGAACCGAATGCTGTGGGTATTGAACATTCGCCGCAGCTATTTTGTTAGTGTTCTACAATACTGTGTGGGGTTGGCGACCTTGAATGGTTCTTTTGCGGCGTCAAATCAGGATCGATCGTCGAGGGTCGTGAGAAGTTTTCGAGTGATATTGCGCCGTTCGTTGGAACCCGCTCGGCGAGGTTTGGATTCCGTTTCCATGCCGGTGACCACTGATGCCGGTTCGGTATCCGAAATCATCGACGCTTTATCGGGGTACGTGCCGGTCACGAAGTAGCGATCACACCCTCCGGAATGCGGTTCCCGCCTTCCGGGCCGTCACCGCATCGCTGTCCGAGTCCCCGACGAAGAGGGTTCGTTCCGGAACCGCGTCGAGACGGTCCACGGCGGTGAGCAGTGGCTGTGGGTGTGGTTTCCGTTCTGCGACCGAGTCCCGCCCGACGATGACGTCGGTTCCGTTCGGGACGCCGTGCTCCTCCAGCGCGAGACGGCACGCCGCTTCACAGTTGAGCGAGCAGATGGCGACCGGCCGTTCCGCGTCGGCGAACTCCTCCAACAGCGGGAGTCGTTCGGATCGCCGCGCCCCGGCGCGCTCGGCCGCCGCGAGGTGCGGTTCGATCTTCTCCTCGATACCGAGCGATTCCGCGACCGGCAACAGATCCAGCGCATCGTTCGCGGTCGCTTCGCCGCCGTGTTCCCGAATTATCGGCTGTATCTCCTTTGCAGCGGCGGCCCAATCCACGGCGAGCCGAACCAGCGTTCCATCGAGGTCGTACACGACCGCATCGTATTCGTCCGTCACTTCTTACCGTGCGACGTTCGAGTTGATAAACCTCCCCGCCGGACTCATTCTCAAGCCGTTCCGCCATCGATATCGCTCGCTTGGACGATGAACGTCCGCTCCGGATACGGCGCGGCACGGAGGGTGACGACCTTCGTCAGCCGGTAGTACTTTCGATTTCCTTGCCTGTACGGTTCGATGAGGTCCGCCCCCTCCAACGCCCGCAGGTGGTGCACGGCCGTCTTCCCGTCCATTCCCACTTCCTCTGCGAGTTCGGAGACGTACATCGGTTCGCGCGAGAGCAACCGTAGGATTTCGAGACGTGGTTTGCTCCCGAGCATGTCGAGCAGTGACATCGAACCGGATACGACGGCGACCCCCAAAGAACCACACCACGAACTGCCCGCGGGCGTACGATAATTTAATTGTCCCCCCGTCGTGGACGTGGTATGGACGACAACGTCGAACTCCCGACGGACGGCAACTCGGAACCATCGGAAGTCACCGACGGGTTCTTCGAACGCGAAGTCCAGCTTTCGCGCGAACAGACGGCCACGTTCCTCCGCGAACTCGCCGATCAGATCGAAGCGGGGACGAAGCTCACGGTTTCGACGAGCGACTGGGAGATTCCGTTCGAGTACGACGAACCCATCGAGGTCGAAGTGGAGTTCACCGGCGGCCGTGAGGACGAACTCGAAATCGAAGTGGAGTTCACCGAGGCAACGACCGACGACGACCTCTCCGTTCACTGATCGGCGTGGAGCGACGCTCGCACCGTCGCAACCTGTTCCTGATAGGCGTCGGCGTCGAAAATCCCCCCATCCCGAGGGCGGGGAAGGTCGATGTCGAACGTCGTGTGGATCCGACCCGGATCGTTCCCCATCACGACACAGCGGTCCCCGAGTAACACGGCTTCTGGAACGCTGTGGGTGACGAACAAGACGGTCTTTCGCTCCCGACGCCAGAGGTCTCGAACTTCGATTCCCATCTCCTCGCGGGTGAGTTCGTCCAGTTCGCCGAACGGTTCGTCCATCAGCAGCACGTCCGCACCGAGATGGAGCGCCCGCGCGATGGCCACGCGCTGTTTCATTCCCCCCGAGAGTTCGGCCGGACGGTTCCCCTCGAACCCGTCGAGCCCCATCGTCGAGAGTAACTCGCGCGCGTCGGCACGCTTCGGCGACTTTCCCGCCATCCGTCGCAGGAACACGACGTTTTCGAGGGCCGTCTTCCACGGCAACAGCGTGTGCTGTTGAAAGACGACGCCGATGGTCCCCTCGCTTCGCGCTTCGTCCGGCGAGCGTCCGTCCAATCGAACCCGCCCGCGTGTCGGCGTCTGAAGCCCGCTGACGGTTCGTAACAGGGTCGTTTTTCCGCAACCGGACGGGCCGATGATGGTGACGAACTCGCCGTCCGGTATCCGGAGTTCGATGCCGCCGAGGGCAGTTACATCGCCGAACGAAACGCCGACCTCGTCCAGTTCTATCATCGCTCGGTCCCCTCGCTTCCGAGCGATCCGACGCCATCGAGCGCGGTCGCTAACCGATTCCATAGCTCTGCTTCCCCCCACCCCCATCCGAAGTTGCGAACCGCGTCGGTGGTCCCGAACTCCTCGACGGCCGCTTCGAACGTTCGTCGCTCTCGGCTGGGCGAACTGGGTTCGGCATCGTCGTGTGCTTCGACCGCCTCCTCGACGCGGGATGGGTTTTGTCGGGCGGTCGTCCATCCAGCCGTCGTCGCCGCGAGGAACGCGGCCAGTTCCGGTTCACGTTCCGAGAGGGTCCGCTCGCTGGTCACGATTGCGGGACCGGGGAGGGGAAACCGTTCCGCGACGGGAATCGACTCGACCGAGATTCCGTCGTCCCGTAGTTTCCGTGGGTCGGAAAACGAACCCGTGACGGCGTCGACGGCTCCGGAAAGCAGCGCGGCACGCTCCTCGCCACGGAGGTCCACGATTTCCACGTCATTCAGGACGCCCCCTTGCGAGAGGAACAACCGACCGAGCAGCCCCGTCTCGGCGGTCGATGGCATCCCGATACGGAGGCCACGAAGCTGTTCGGCGCGCTCCAATGGACCGTCGAACGTCGTTCTCAGTCCGTAGATGGCCGTCATGGCGTGCTGGAACAACAGGGCGACCGGGACGATTTGCTCGCCCTCCGCTCGCGCCCGAAGGACGGTCGCCGCGCCGCTGACCGCAATGTCGGCAGTATCCGAGACGATGCCATCGAGCGCGGCCCGCGACCCCTCGTGAGCGTCGAACCGAACGGACAGCCCCCATTTTTCGTACAGTCCCGTCTCGTCCGCGACGAACAGCGGCGCGTGGAGTCCGTTCGGCCGCCAGTTCAGCGCGAGCGAGAACGACGCGTTCGTGGCGTGTGAAATCGGGGCGTCCGGAACCGTCGAGTCTAACTCGGCGACGGCGTTCGATTCTGGACGGTTTGGGAACGCTCCCACCCGCGCGAGCAACTCGTTGGCGTGCTCGTCGTACACGGCTTCGACCGTCTCCTCGACGCTTCCGGTCGCACGCCACCTCGTCGCCGGTCTACCGGGTGTCTCGTCCCGAACCGTGGTCGCCTCGATCAGTTCCCGTTCCGTCAGTTCGGCCAGTGCGTTCCGCACCGCCTTTCGATTCGATCCGGTTCCGATCCGAACCGCGAGCAGCGACGCAGGCTCCGTCGTGAACTCCTCCCTTCGGCACAACAGATACGCCAGTACCGTCGCCGCCGGTTCTCCAATCCCGCACGCAAGTCTGTCGACGACCGATCGGTCGGCCTCCCCCAAGACCGGAAACTCCCGAACCCGCATCCACAGAGCATGCAATAACTGGCGGTAAAACTCTGTCCCCCGTTTCGGCGCTTCCGTCCGTTACCGTATCGTCCGTTTGGCCCGCTCGACCGCCTCCCGAATCTGCTCGGCGTAGAACCCCGTTTCGTACTCCGATAGCTCGTCCATGTGGAGCAGTGCCGCGACGATGTTGGCGAGCGTCTCCACCCGGTAGAGCGGTTCGTTTCGCTCGAAGGAACTGTCCACGTTTCGCCGTTCCCGGTATCCGTCGTAGAACGTTTCCCGGACGTTCCAGTCGGCGTTCGGGTCGTGCATCCAGAAACAGTTGGCCGCTTTCGCGAGGGCTCTCTGTGCGTTGTTCGCGGTCGCGCGGTCGAAGTCGATGACTCCGGTCACCGCATCGTCCTCGAAGAGGACGTTGTCCGGCGAGTAGTCGTTGTGGCAGAAGACGGGGCGAAACGCCTCCGGGAGGGTTCCGCCGAACCGGTCGAACACGTCCTCGACGTCCGTTCCGGCCGTTTCCAAGCCCCCGTTTCGCAGGCACGTCGAACTCTCAACGACGTTCTCCAGAACCCACTCCCGCAGACCCTCCGCTTCGAAGCGCTCGACGGACAGTTCCCGTCCCTCGAATCGGAGCCATCCCGCCTCGTCGAAGCGCTCGAACTCGTGTATCCTCGCCAGAACCCGCCCGGCGTTCCGGGTCCGTTCGGGTGAGATGTCCTTCTCACCCGTGGTTCCCTGGAGTTTCTCGACGATGGTGTACCCTCGGCCGTCGTCCGACGTGACCGTCTCCGTCACGACTTCGGGAACGGGGATGTCGGAATCGCACAACGTGATGTAACAGTTGTAACCACGGCGGAGGGAGTCGTCCCGTTCGCCATCCGAGTCGAACTGCAACACGTATCGTCCCGTCTCGCAACTCACGTCGTAGGTCTCGTGGAGCAATCCCTCATCCACTCGCACGACGCTGAACGGGGACTCTCCCACTTCCCGCTCCACTATCGAGGCGATTTTGTCGTCCATCGACCCACTGAATGTTTGTTCGGGGTGCGTATTACTATTTGAGGCCCTCGATGTGATATTACCACGAGACGTACCATTGAAGGGCGGCAACTATTGCAAACAATCCGCCGCCGAGCGCAAACAGGCAGACGGCCGCCGCGAACGTCAACGCTGGCGCGAAATCAGACATTCCCTGCAGGACGAGGACACCGAACCCCCGTTCGGCGACGAACCACTCCGCGATGACGGTGCCGACGACGGCCGTAACGACGGAGAGTTTGATTCCGGCGAACAGGGAGGGAACGGCGTTCCGAAGGCGGACGAACAGCAGTTCCCGATGAAGCGGCGCATCGACCGAGCGAAGCAGCGCCAGTTGTTCGTCGGGCGTCGCGGCGAGTCCGGCCGCCGTCCCGATCGTGATCGGGAAGAACGTCGATGCCGCGATCATGATGACCGCCGCCTCGAAGGAAACGCCGAACCACACGAGCAGGAGCGGCGCGACCGCGACGTGTGGCATGACGCGAAACCCGACCAGATACGGATACAGCACGCTTCCCAGTCCTGGAACGATACGAATGCAGACGCCAAGCGCGAGGCCGACCCCCGCACCCAAACACCATCCCGTGAGCAGTTTCGTCCCGGTCGCGTACCCCGCGTGGAGAAACAGCCCGGGCGATTCGATCAGCGTCCGGAGAACGGCGAGCGGCGGCGGGAGAAACACCGAGGCGTTCGGGACGATGCGTGCGGCGATACCCCACACGACGAGGATTCCGGCCAGCGCGACGAGCGCACCGGCGACCTCCCTCCGTCCTGTTTCGACCACCGTCCGTCCCGTGACGAACGCCTCGCCGAGCGAGTCGGTCCCGTCGCTCGTCCCGACGCGACGCTCGGTCCGGACGACCACGCCGAAGAGGGCGAGCGCACCGACGGCGAGCACACCCAAATACGCGAACAAAAGCGGGGTTTGGAGCAGGCGTGCCGTCTCCAGCAGTTCGAAGCCGACACCCTTCGTCGCGGCGAGAAATTCGGCGATGAGGACCCCTTCGACGGCGAGCGGCGTGGCGATTTTCAGCCCGGTGAACACCTCCGGCAGTGCGTACGGGAGTCGGATCGACAGCAGCAGTCGCCACGCCGGTGCATCCACGAGTTGCCCGAGGTCGAGGTGGGTTTTAGGCACCGACCCGAGTCCGTCGAGCGTCGCCACCGTCATCGGGAAGAAGGTCAACAGTGCCGCGATACCGACCCGAGTGGTGAGCGTCGCGCCGAAGGCGAGGACGAGGAGGGGTGCGAACACGACGAGCGGCACGATACGAACCGCGAGGACCGTCGGGTACAGCACGGCGCGAAGTCGGCCTGAGAGCGCCATTATCGCGGCGAGCGTTATTCCGCCCGTCACGCCGACCAGCCATCCCAACAGGATTTCCGTTCCGGTGTAGACGACCTGCGGATACATCGACCCGGCGTGAGTGGTAAACGCGACCCAAACCGCGCTCGGCGACGGAAGCAGGACGGTCGGCAGTGAAAGTGCGTCCACGGTGAACCGCCAGACGAGTACGACGAGTGCGACGCTACCCAACAGCGTCGCTATGGGGACGAGTCGGTTCGGGAGACGACCGAGGGTTTGGCCCCCGTCCGACTCGGATTCCCCGCTCGCGTTCGACTCGGATCCCGTGCCCGCGTTCGAATTCGTTTCTCCGTCGGCGCTCCGGGTGTAATCCATTCCGCTATCTGCCGCTCTCGACTTGTCCCTCGTACGACTCGATGTACTCGTACTCCGTATCGAGATAGTCGTTCGTCCACGCCGCCCGAACGTCAGTTTTCGGCACGACACCCGTCCGGAACAGCGCTTTGCTGACGGTGTTCCACGACTTCGGCCGTTGCCAGCCCCATCGTCCGTTATCGCCCGTGACGAGGTTGTTCGTCGTGTACTTGATTTTGAAGACGCCCATCTTCCGGGACTGTGCCAAACTCGGCTTGGCATCGACCATCACGTCCATCGCCCTCTTCGGGTTGTTGGCGGCCCACGCCCATCCCTTGGCGGTCGCACGCAGGAAGCCCCGGACGGTTTTCGGATTCCGTTCGGCGAACTTCGGGCGCGAGATGACCGTCCGACCGACGGTCGGCATGTAGTCCGCGAGTCGGATCGCGGACGCGTCGTACCCCTTCCGCCTGAGCGCGGTGGGCGAGTCGAAGATGGCGATGGCGGCGTCGGCGTTCCCCGACAGCAACATCGGCGTCTGCTGTTCGGGTGCGACACCGAGGAAGTTCACGCTGTCGAGCACGCCCGCTCGTTTCAACACCGCTTTCGTCAACGTCGTCATCGGCGAATCCTTCGGCGCGGCGAGCGTCTTCCCCTGCAACTGTTTCGGCTTTTCGAGTTTCCTACCGAACACCTTCTCGACGGTGTAAACGACGCCGTCGCTCCGTTGTTGGCTGGTTCCGTACGACCGCACCGGCAATCCCTTGCTTCGTGCGGTGAGCACCGATGCGGCGTCACTGAGCCCGAACCCTTGGCGTCCCAACCCGACCTGCTTGGCCGCGAAGGTGCCGCCCTGTCCGGGGACGAACTCCGTCACGGTCACGCCCTGTTCGTCGTAGAACCCCTTTCGCTTGGCGACGAAGTAGCCCGCCTGTGTCGAATTCGCGTTCCAGTTCAGCATGACGTCCACGGCGTTCGATTTCCGTGTCGCTCGACTTCCCTGTGCCGTTCCCACGAGGCCGAGACCCATTCCGGCCGCCGCGACTTGCAACGCTCGGCGCCGCCCCATGTTTTTCTCCCCCTTCATGCGAAGAGTGACAGACGACGGACATTCGGATAAAGATTTCCCACTTCCTTTTTATATCGAACCGACATCACGATCGGACGTTTCGAATCAACCCCGATCGGTCGATGGTTTTCCAGTGATCGTGAACGAAACGGGCGTGCGCGGACGATTCCCCGATTCCTTAAAAAGGATTCACGAATCCCTTCCCATCACCCGTGGTTGAAGTCCGGTTTTCGGGATACGGTCTCCGTTTTTGGCGTTGGTATTCCACGGCAGTGTTCGGATCTTACTATCAACCATTGTGGTTTTCATCCAAGTATTAACAAATAACCAAGTCGATTTGTGTGGGTGGGACTGACACAGAGGTCCCGGATGGGGGAGAAAACGAAATGACCAACTACGCACCGGAGATAGACGACGAGGAACGGCGACGGTTCTTACGAGTACTGGGGGTGACCAGCGCCGCTGCCATCGGGAGCGATCTCACACTCGACGGACTTCGCGGGAAGCTACACGGAGATTCGGCCGAAGAGTTGTCCTCGATGGGACACGCGATTCGAGGGGACGTGACCGGCGAACTCGACGCCGACCTGTTGGCGGGCGGCCTCTCGGGTCTCGCCACACGGATGGGGAGGATCGAGGACGTTCGGGCGGCGGGAATTCCCGCCCGGGACGAGCGCCTTTATCGGGAACTCGCCGCGCCAGCGTGGACGATCAACGACCACCTCGTGGACATCGGATTTTACGAAAGCGTCGAATCACATCTTCCGGCGTTCACCGAGAACCACATCGAGAACGTCGCACACGAATTGATTCGTGCGGAACTGCTGACGAACACGTTGTCGGACCTCGGGTTCAGCGAACGGGAGAAGACAGCACTCGTCATGAACGTGGTGAACAACACCGGCCGACTCGCGCTCTGGATGCCGACGAAGGACATCCCCGAGGGTGTCGAGTTCGACGTCGAACACGTCGCGCCGCTGCACCACCGTGCGGCGGAGGGGTCGCTGTTGTGGGTGGACGACATGGACACGCATCTCTGGCAGAACGAGGTCCTGTTGACCGACGACATTCTCGATACGGCGATGTGGGACATCAAGGCGATGCTCGGCGGGTTCCACCTCTTGGGCACCGCCGCCCAGGGAGTGACTGATGGCTCGTTGACCGACAGCCAGTTGACCGCCGCGCTGACCGCCGGGACGGCGGCGATGATCGTCGGACAGGAGGATTTGACCAACGACGCGTTCCGCATCACCGACGAGATGCGTGCACCGCACTCGTGGGAGGTCGAAGGATGAACATCGAGAACGACGAGGCCGTGAAAGCGGCGAACGAACACGAACTCGAAGAAATCGAGGAGGGGTACAAGCTACAGGGAACGCCGAGCCAGTCGATAACGCAGCAGTACGCCGTCGACGAGATTCCCAAAAAACCGGTCACACAGGAGATGCTGAACGAGACGACGACCGACCAGACCAGTTGGCTGACCTACGGCGGTGGGTACGAACAACAGCGCTACTCCTCGGCGAACGTCATCACGCCGGACAACGTGACAAACCTGGAGTTGGAGTATCTCGTCGAGACGGGCATCGCCGACAGCATGGAGGGAAGCCCCCTCATCGTACCGGGCGACCCGCCCATCATGTACCAGACGAACGGGCCGGACCACGGGAAGGCCATCAACGCCCGAACCGGCAAGGTGCTCTGGAGTTACACGTACGCGAACCCGGACGGTCTCATCCTCTGTTGTGACACGAACAACCGTGGCTTCGGGATTCTGGGCGACACCCTGTTCATGACGACGCTCGATTCGGGGGTCGTCGCGCTCGACCGCTACACGGGCGAACAGAAGTGGTACACGTCCACCGGCAAGTGGCAGGACGGTTACTCCGCGACGTGGGCACCGACGCCGTACAACGGCATGGTCATCACGGGAAGCGCGGGCGGCGAGTACGGCGTCCGGGGGTTCGTCACCGCGCTCGATGCCAAATCGGGCAAGCAGAAGTGGAAGACCGAAACCCGGCCGAAAGACCAGTGGGTCGGGGATAGCTGGAAGCAGGGATCGACGACGACGTGGATGTCTCGAACCATCGACCGGCACAACGACGTGATTTTCTCGCCGGTCGGCAACCCCGGCCCGGACTTCGACGGCGCGGTCCGGCCCGGACCGAACCGGTTCAGCGTCGGAACGTTGGCCCTCGACGCCAACTCCGGCAAGCCGAAGTGGAACTATCAGGAGAGCCCCCACGACACGTGGGACTACGACTCCTCGTCGCCGAAGGTCCTCATCCGGGACCAGAAGGTGGACGGAAAGAAGAAGGACATCGTCGTCAGCCCCGGCAAGACGGGATGGGTGCAGACGCTCGACGCCACGAACGGCAAACTCCTGAAGCGGAGCGAGCCGACGGTTCAGCACCTGAACACGTTCAAAGAGGTACCACACGTCGGCGATCAAGGGATCTCGTTCGTGCCCGGCGCGCAGGGCGGCAACGACTGGCAGCCGCCATCCTACAGTCCGAAGACGGGACTCGTCTACATGAAACAGCAGAACACGCCCCAGCAGATCTGGTGGCAACACCAGGAGTACAGCCCCGGTGGCGGCTACTTCGGCGGGACGTTCCACGACTGGCCGGACGTGAACGAACCGGACGGCTGGAACGGCAAGACGAGCGCCGTCGTCGCGGTGAACCCGCGAACGGGCAAGCGCGTCTGGCGGGAGTGGATCGAGGACGACAGCTACCTGTGGGGCGGGTCGATGACGACGGCGGGCGGGCTGACGTTCCTCGGCACGCAGAAGGGCAACTTCGTCGCCTACGACGGAAATTCGGGCGACAGGCTGTGGCAGATGCAGTTGGGCGCGCCCATCTGTTCCTCGCCGAGTGGCTGGTACGACCCGGGAACGAACAAACAGTACATCGCCGTGCAAGTCGGCGGGAGCGGGTGGCTCCGTCACGGCCGCCGTGGTAGCACGGTCGCCGTCTTCGCCATGAAAGGACAGGGGAAGTGAGTCGGATGCGACCCACGCAGAACAACGAGAACGACACGAGAGCAATGAACGAACACCGCGACAGGACAGCGAACTCGGTCTCACGTCGAACCGTCCTCAAACGAACCGCGGCGAGCGGGACGCTCGTCGGTCTCACCGGCACCCTCGCACAGGGCGGCGGCACGAAGATTCGGCTCGGCGGAAAGGTGGCCGGATGGCAGGGGCAGGCTCCGAACTCGATCAAGGGGCAGAAGAACCCGACGCTGAAGCTCAAACCGGGCAAGAAGTACACCGTCGTGTGGAAGAACCTCGACGGCCAACCGCACGACTTCGTCATCCGGGACAAGAGCGGGAAGCAGTTGGTCAAGACGAAGATCATGAACAATCGCGGGAAGACCCAGTCGGTCACGTTCACCGCGTCGAAGAAGATGGCGACGTACCTCTGTACGGTCCACCCGACGACGATGAAGGGTCAGGTGAACACCGGCGGCGGAAACGGTGGCGGGGGCGGCGGGTCCCAAAGCACCACCAGTTCGACGCAATCGGGGAACGACGGCAACTCGAAGAAACCCGCCAAACAGATCAAACTCGGCGGGCAGTCCACGGGGTGGAAAGGCATCGCCCCGGAATCGATCAAGGGGAAACTGAACCCGACGTTGAACCTGAAGGCGGGCCAGCCCTACGAGGTCATCTGGATCAACCTCGACGGCTTCGACCACAACTTCATCGCCATGAGTGCAGACGGGGACCCACAGACGGCGGACTACGGGAGCACCGTCGTCCGCTCACCGCTGATGAACGTGCAGGGACAGACCCAAACCGTGCGGTTCACCCCGAAGAAGGACACCAACGAGTACTACTGCGAGATTCACCCCGTCGAGATGCGCGGTGCCATCAGCACGGGCGGCAATGGAACCACCCAGACGACCACGAATCAAACGACGCAGACCAGTCCGTCGAAGACGTTCCAACTCGGGTTCAAGGACGGCAAATGGATGGGCCAGTCCTCGGGCATCAAGGGCAAGGCCAATCCGACGCTGACCCTGCAGCAGGGGCAACGCTACGCCATCAAGTGGACGAACACGACCTCGTACTCGCGGGCCGCGAACCGGCCGAACCTCGTGCTCACCACGAACTACCCGAACGGCCCGGCACTGTCCCGCTCGGACTTCCTGCTGAAGAAGGGGACGTCACAGACGGTGACGTTCACCGCGTCGAAGAAGCTGTCCGCGTACTTCGCGGAGAACTACAGGAAGGCACACGGCAAGATAGTCGTGAAGAGTGGCGGCGGTTCGACGACAACGACGATGTAGTCCGGGCCGATACCACCCGTCGGCTCATTTCACTCCGTCCAGTTCCACGATGTGCGCGCCACAGCCCTCACAGGTGGACGTGAACACCGTTTTCGACGGTTGACAGCAGGACGAGACGCGGTGCTCGTCGCGCGTCAACGTCGCGCCACAGGTCGGACAATCGGACAGGAACGTCCGTAAGCGCGTGAGCGCCTCCTCACGCGCGTCCGGTTCCATTTCGCCCCATTCGACGGACCGGTCGTTTCGCGCGCTCAGTTCGGCTCCTGCGGCCACGTCGGCGACGAGCGCGGCCGCGGACGGCCAGTGAACGAGGCGGTCCCCGGAGACGACGAACGCGCGCCCACCGATGGACGACACGTCGCCCTTGGCAACGCCGAGCAGGTCCGCGACGTCCCGTGGTCCGATTCCCTCCGGATCGGTCGATTCGATTCGCCGCTGCCACGCATCCCGAAACTCGGGCGCGAGACAGGTCGAATCGCTCGAACTCCCATCACACGGGACGACGACGTTCATCGACGAGAGGCGTTCGAACTCGCCCGCCGCGACCGTCGATTCCGGCTCCTTGCTGAACAGCCGGAGCACCTCGCTCGGGAGGTAGTTCGCCGTCAATTCCGGCGTCCCGGGTACGAGGTAGCCGCGGAGGTAGATGAGGCCGAGGGAGACGACGAACGTCGCCGTGCCGACGAAAATCGAGAGGCTCGCCAGTAGCAGGCTGATGACGACCGCGATAAAGAGGTTGACTGCGGTACAGGGAAGACAGCGATTTTCCCCGGTGTACGCCGGTTGCCGTATCGAGTGCACGGCTAGTGAGTCAACGTCTGGAACTGGTCGATACCGGCGCGCGCGACGGTCATGTCTTCGTCCACTTGGCCGCCGCTCGACGCGATCGTGCCGACGATTTCGCCGTCCCGTTCGAGCGGGAATCCCCCGCCGAAGATGACGATCCGGCTGTCGTCAGTGGTCTGGAGTCCGTACAACGAGTTCCCCGGTTGTGACGGTTCGGCGAGTTCGTGGGTCGGCATTTCGAGCGCGGCGGACGTGTACGCCTTGTTCCGCGAGATGTTCACGCTGGCGAGCCACGCGTCGTCCATCCGATGCTGTGCGATCATGTTGCCGTCCGGATTGGCGACCGTGATAACCGACGGAACGCCGATATCCTCGGCCTTTCGTTCAGCGGCGTCTATCAACTGCTTCGCCGTTTCTAACGTTATCGTCTCGGACATGGTTCCCCCCACGTCGTCCTCGATTGGGATTCGCCTAAACGTTGTGGCGGATCCACGACGTTCACCGTTCTGCGGTCCGTATCTCGGCGGTATTCGTTCGATGCTTTTGCTCCTCCAGCCGTCGCTTCCCACCGCCTTCTCGATGTGACGTCCAGCCACGGCGTCACGTCGGCAACCACCGCATCACCGTCCGTCACATCGTGTGGAGCGATTCGGCGACCGAATCCATCGCCCCGTCGGCCGTCGTCACGTCGCCGGTGAGGCTCAGGAAGCCGTGTGCCATTCCCGAATAGTGGTCGTGTTCGACCTCCACACCGGCGTCGTCGAGCCGTTCGGCGTAGGCGATTCCCTCGTCACGGAGCGGGTCGTGACCCGCTGTCACGACCGTCGCGGGCGGGAGACCCGAAAGATCCTCCGCCAGAAGTGGCGATGCGAACGGATTCCTGCCGTCGACCGGACTGCGGAGGTAGTGGTTCCAGAACCACTTCATGTCCGCGCGGGTCAGCAGCGGGCCGTCCCCGTTCTCGTCGTAGGAATCGGTGTCGAAGGCGTGGTTCGTGATGGGATAGAGGAGGCTCTGATGCGAGAGCGTCGGCCCGTCGAACTCGCGGGCGTGCAGGGCGACGACGGCCGCGAGGTTGCCACCCGCGCTCGTTCCCGCGACGCCGAGGCGGGTCGGGTCGCCGCCGAACGTCGCCGCGTGTTCTGCCACCCAGTCGAGCGCGGCCACGGCGTCGTCCACCCCCGCCGGAAACGGGTGTTCGGGCGCGAGTCGGTAATCCACGGAGACGACGGCGCAGTCGGCGCGGTTCGCCAACTCGCGGCAGACGCCGTCGATGGAGTTCAGCGTTCCGAGCGTCCACCCGCCGCCGTGGTAGAACACGACGACCGGCACGTCTCGTGCGTCCGGTCGATACACCCGAATCGGGATTTCACCGCGCGGACCGGGGATCGAGAGATTTCGCACGAACTCGACGGGGTGGCGGTCGTCGAGGGTGAACACCTCGTCCTCGACGCGACGCGCGCTTTCGACCGACAGTGCGTGCCACGGCGGCACGCCGGTCGCTTCGATTCGGTCCACCGCATCACTCATCTCGTCGTCCATATCGAACTTCTCCTAGCATTGGAGTTATACTTTCAGCCTTCGAAAGGGGAATCATGTCACTCGAAGTGCGAAGCCGTGACGCCACGACGGATAGCCTCCGTCGGCTTCGACACGCATACGGCATGTTCCCCGTCCACGACGAGCGAGTCGAAAACGACCCGGATTACTTCGAACACGGCCGAGAGAAGGCCGAGGACGGCTGGCTCGGCTCCGCTGGGGTCTGGGTTTCGGACGCGGACGACCGAGTCGTGCTGATTCGGCACCCGAAAGCACCCGACGCGTGGGGCGTCCCCGGTGGCGGCCACGAACCCGACGAAACGCTCTCCGAGACGGCCCACCGCCAGGTGCGCGAGGAGACGGGACTCCACTGTCGCCTGACCGACGTGCTCGGCGTTCGGCGGAAGGAAATCTCGACGGAGACCGATTCGAACGAGCGAATTTTCGCGCTGTTCGTCCTCTTTTCGGGCGTCTGTGTCGGCGGCGAACTGGAAGTCGGTAACGACGTGCTCGACGCCCAGTGGTTCAGTTCGCGCCCGGACGACGTCCTCGACTTCATCGAGCCCCAAGTCCAGCGCTGGTGGTGGTAGGCGGACGGGTCGCCGGTGCGCGTACAATCAAGTGCTCGTCGCCGAAACGTCCGGTATGGATACGGGTGCCGACGACGCCAGACGACGTGACGACGCCGACCCGCTCTCACACCTCCGGGAGCGATTCGTGGTGCCGGACGGCGAGTTGTACATGGACGGGAACTCGCTCGGCGTGTTCTCGACGGATGCGGAGGGGGCGCTATCGAACGTGATCGAGGAGTGGCGGGAACTGGGTATTCGCGGGTGGACGGACGCGGACCCGGACTGGTTCCACTACGGCGAGCGATTGGGCGACCGCCTCGCTCCGCTCGTCGGTGCGGACGAACGCGAAGTCGTGGTCGGAAACTCCACGACGGTCAACATCCACGCGCTGTTCTCGACGTTTTACGACGGTGGGGAGGTCGTCGTCAACGAACTCGACTTCCCGACCGACCACTACGCTATTCGAGCGCGGATGGCGAATCTGGGACTCGACCCGGACGGACACCTCGTCGTGGTCGAAAGCCGGGATGGACGTACCATCGAGGAAGAGGACGTTATCGATGCGCTCTCGGACGAGACGTCGATCCTGTTCATGCCGTCGGTGCTCTACCGGAGCGGCCAGTTGTTCGATATCGAGCGATTGACCGCGGCCGCACACGACCACGACGCGCTGGCGGGGTTCGACCTCGCTCACTCGGTTGGGGCCGTCCCCCACCGGCTTTCGGACTGGGACGTGGATTTCGCCGTCTGGTGTAGCTACAAGTACCTGAACGCCGGGCCGGGTGCGGTCGCTGGCCTGTACGTCAACGAGCGTCACTTCGGAACCGAACCCGGATTGGCTGGCTGGTGGGGTCACGACAAGGAAACCCAGTTCGAGATGGAGACGACGTTCACGCCCGCCGACGATGCTGGCGCGTGGCAGATCGGGACGATACCCGTCTTCAGCGCCGCACCGCTCTGGGGGTCGCTCGAACCGTTCGAGGCGGTCGGCATCGATGCGGTGCGCGAGAAATCGCTGGCGCTCACGGAGTACCTCATCGAACTCGTCGACGACCTCCCGGAGTACGAGGTGGGAACCCCGCGCGACCCCGAACGACGCGGTGGCCACGTCGCCGTCGAACACGAGGAGGCGTACCGAATCGGGGAGGCGCTCAAGGAACGCGGCGTCGTCGTTGATTTCCGCCCGCCGAACGTGATTCGGATCTGTCCGGCACCGCTGTACGTCCGTTTTCGGGACGTTTGGCGGGTGAACGAACACTTGCACGAAATCGTCGAGACGGGGGAGTACGAGTCGTTCGATCGTCGCAGTGGTGGTATCACGTAGCCATAGGACGTATTACGGTTGCTGGCAATCGTTTTCGTATGAGTACGATAGCGGAAATAGAACTCCCGGCGAAGGAGTTCGCGCTCAGAACTGCCCTGGAGCGTGCCTCGAATCCCGAATTCGACGTGGTTCGTGTGGCAGCACACGATTCCGACCACGTGATGCCCTACCTCTGGGTGTCGGCGGACGACATGGACGCACTGGATTCGGCGCTCCGAGAGGACAGAAGCATCGAGGAACTCACCCTCATCGAAGATCTCGGCGACGAGCGGCTATATCGGATGCATTGGGTGGACCAGATTCACGTCGTCATTCACATCCTCGTCGAGGAACAAGCGACCATCCTGAACCTACACGGCAAGGATGACCGCTGGCGGCTTCGAATCCTGTTCCCCGACCGCGATTCGCTGTCGGCGACGTACGATTTCTGTCAGGACACGGGTCTCTCTATCGACGTACGAAACATCTACGAGATAAGCGACACGCGCCACGGACTGTACGGATTGACCGAGGAGCAACACGAGACGCTGATGATGGCGCTCGAAGGGGGGTACTACGACGTCCCACGTGGGTCGACGGCCGACGATCTCGCGGACAACCTCAGTATCTCCCATCAGGCGGTGTCCGAGCGACTCCGCCGTGGGCATCGAAGCCTCGTGAAAAACGCGCTCGCGGTGTCGCCGAACGACGGTCGGAACTGATCAGGCGTCGTTCATTCGGCGGGTGGTTTCCTCGCCACACACCGTACAGACGCTGATTCGGTACGGCTCACGCGAAAACGAACTGTGTTCGGCCTGCTCGTTTTCGGTGCGGATTTCGATACTGACGGTGTGTGGAGTGTCCGTGGCGCAGGTCCGACACCCCTCGACCTGGTCCTCGTTCCGGCGCGGTTGCGAGTTCATCGTCGCTCCTCGACGCTTTTCCGAAAGGCGAGACAGTCGAGCCACAGGTCCGTGACTCCGCCCGTGGCCGTTTCGCTTTCGTGCTGGGGTGTACCGTACAGTCGCTCGGGGTCGGAATCAGCATCGACCTCGTGCTGTGGGTCGCCGTACAATCGGCGTTCGTCGTCCGTCTCTCCCGGAGTCCCTCCCACCGACATGGTACTCATATTTTCACCTCTATTGAAACGAAGTGGCTCCCGTCGGAGGTGACTCCTGCCTGCCTCAGCAAGCGGATAAAGAGGGGTTACGTTCGAGAACTGACCGAAATCGAAATCAGTTGCCGCCGAAGACCGACCCGAGTTGGTCGCGCCACTCGTTGAGTTCCTTCATCTCGCTCTCGATGGATTCGACGTCCGCACGGAGCGTTTCGATCTTTTCGTCCATTCGCGTTTCCGCGGCCGAAACGGAATCGGAGAGTTCGGACACGTCGTTCGAGACCGATTCGAGTTCGTCTTCGAGCGATCCGACGGCTTCGAAGTCGTCTCGGAGTTCTTCGATCTCCGCTTCGATCGACCCGATCGCTCCGAAGTCGTCCCGTAGGTCTTCGAGTTCGTCGTCCAAGGCCGAGGCCTCCTGCGTGTTCGTCGCGACGAGGTCCTCCAGATCGTTCAGTTGTGATTCGAGGTCTTCGAGGTTCGATCCGACATCGTCCAACTCCTCGACGTCCGATTCGAGGTCTTTGAGGTCGGATTGAAGCCCCGTTTCGAGATCGTCGAGGTTCGTTTCGAGGTCGGCGACGCGAGCACGGGCCTGTGCGCCTTCGTCCTTCGCGCTCTCGATATCGTCGCCCATCTCGCCGAGTTCCTCGCGCACCGATTCGACTTCGCTCTCGAAATCCTCGATGAGGGTCTTTGCCGTTCCGTTGTCGTCGATGAACTCCTCCAGCGCTTCCGTGTATGCCGCGAGGTCGTCCACGCGCGACTGTAGGTGACGGATTCGGACGTTCGTGCTCTCGGGCGTGTCCAAATCGAGTTCCTGCTGGATGAGCGAGAGATCCTCGGAGTCGACCGCTCCCGCGCGAATCTCGTCGGCGAGCGCGGCGGCGACGCTTCCGGGGCGTGGCGGCGAGGCCGTCTGTTCCTCGCTCGTCTCGACCGGCGCTTCGAGGATATCGTCGTCGGTAGCCGACGCCCCGAATTCGTCCGCTTCGTCTACCGTACCCGTGAACAAGGGATCGCTCTCGCCCTTGTCCTCGTCGTCATCGGGAACCTCGGAATCGTCCTCGTCGATGCTGGCGTCGGAATTCGTATCGACCGTCTCGTCGAGCGGATCAGCTTCGTCGTCCGCGACCGGGTCAGCCACGGTATCAGCGAGTGGATCGCTTCCCACGTCGGCGAGCGGGTCCGCGGGTTCGTTCGACGCTTGGGTTTCGTCCGCGTCGTCGTTGAGGCCCGGAAGTCCACCCTCTCCCGCGATGACGTCGCGGACGACCTGGCTGCTGTCCTCGGAGACGATGTCCGTGATGGTGTGTTCTTCCATGCGCTCTTCGCCGTCGGGTTCGGCGTCGCCAGTGACCGGCGTGACCTCTTCGAGTTCCGGTTCGATGAGGAAATCCTCGGCGTCCGACCAGTCCGAAAGCCGAATCCCGTACACCGTCGTCAGCGACTCGTTCGGTTCGAGCGTCCGCTCGAATTGGACGCGGTGGTCCTTGTAGGCCGTCCAGTTTTCGTTTTCGTACTCGGGGTGAAATCCGACGTTGTCCATCGGGAACTCGTCCGGGATTCTATCGGTGATGCGGACCGTCATCGCGTCGTCGTGATCCGACCGGAGTTCGAACCGAATCGCCGGGACAGCGAACTCCTCGCCGTCGAACGATTTTTCGATCGTGACCCCACTCTCGGACTGTGAGAGCACTTCGTTCCCGCTGCTGAAATCACTCATACTGTGCACATCCAAGAATGGATATATAAATCATACGCCGATGGAATTATCGAAAACCTAGTAGTAGGGACGATTCTACTACCAGACGGAATACCGGGTACTTTTGTTGAAACACATCTTGGGCATTATGAGGGCTAAAATTCGGATTTAATCTGGCATACAAACTGAAATCATCTGGTGTCAGTCAATAATGGATAGTCGAACAGTAATCGTATCTGCATCAGACACTTCGAACCCACGCTCGGTCGGCGTCGTGTCGATTCCGCGTTCGATACAACGCTCCCGTATCCTTTCGAGTGACTTCCGGTCGGGGACCAACAGTTCGAACCACGCCAAGCCTCGTCCCGTCGCCGGTTCACTCCGGCCGTTCCACGTGTTCACGCCGACGTGATGGTGGTAGCCGTCGGCCGCGAGAAAGAGCGCGGACGGGCCGAACTCCTGTCGAACTCGCAACCCCAACGTCCCGGCGTAAAACTCCCGTGCGGCGGGAATCGACGATACTTCGAGATGGACGTGTCCGACGACCGTCTCCGATGGGACCTTCCCCTTCCCCGTCGATTCCGTTCTGAGTTCATCGATATCGAGTGGAAGCGTGTCCATCTCGACGTGGCCGTCCCCGTCGGTCGGCCACTCCTCGCGGGGGCGGTCACGATACACTTCGACGCCGTTGCCTTCCGGGTCCGTGAGGTAGAGTGCTTCGCTCACGCGATGGTCGGACGCACCGCTTAGCTCCCATTCCTCCTCGATACGCACGAGTACGTCGGCCAAGGCACGTCGTGATGGAACCAGAAACGCCGTGTGGAACAAGCCCGTCTCGGGTGCCGTTCGTGGCGACGCGTCTGAATCGTCAACGAGTTCGAGCAGTGGACGGTCTCCCGCGCCGAGAACGACGGTTCCGCCGCTCTCACGTTGGCGTTCGAGACCGATCACACTCTCGTAGAATCTGCTCGTTCGGTCGAGGTCGGTGACGCGTAGCGCGACACGACCGACCATCGTTTCCGGAAATATTTCGAACTCCGTCCCAGTCATCCGAAGGAACGAACGGGCGAGAAGACCGTGGCTCTTGCGAAACGAGCGGTTTATTCCTCGTCTTCGTCGTCGGTTCCAGTCGCGTCTTCGTCGTGGTCGCCGGACGGTTCGTCCGAGATGTCCTCGACCTCGATACTCACGGGTTCCGTTTCGGACACCTCGTCGTTCAGGTGGTCGTCGAGATTGAACACCGTGTTGAGTTCCCGTTGAACTTGGTCCACGATGCCGCCGACGAGTTCGCTCGGTGCGATTGCGGTATACTCGTACGGGTTGTTTCCGGCACCCGAACTCTCGCGCTTCTCGCGCGCGACGTTCTCCTCCTCGTGGAGTTCGGCGAGCGACTCGCGTACCGTACTCGGGTACAGCCCCGTTCCCTCGGCAATCTCCTCGCTCGTGCTTCCCGGATTCTGTCGGAGGTAGACGTAAATTCGGGCGCGGGTCTCGGTGTCGAGCACCCACGAAAGGAGGTCTACAATTCCTTGGTCGAACCCTTCGACCGCCCGGTCGGCCTCCTCGTTGAGGCGCTTGCGACCACGCGACAGTGGTTTTTCCTCGTCTCCTTCCTCCTCCATCTCGTCCACACCGCTCGTATCGACGGGAATCTCGTCGCCGGTATCCTCGATCTCGTTTCGTTCGTTGTCAGTGTCGTCCCCAGACATGTCGTTCCCAGAAGGACAAAAGTCGGTAGCGGGTAAAAAACTTGCTTACAACAGAAGCGATTCGCACAGCGCCTCGAAGCTCTCCTGGTCGTTGAGTCGCCGTTGATGCGCCGCACCGCTTTCCCCGTCGAAGATCTCGCCGATTCCGGAGACTCCGAGACGGTCACACTCCCGTTCGACCACTTCGCCGAGCGAGATTTCGCCGTCACAGTCACGATTGATGAACGACGCGTCGTGTCCGTAGCGGAGCGCGCGCCACTTGTTCTCGTCCAGCAGTTCGCGGCGGTGTCGATAGCCGGACTCGCCGTCCTCGTACCGTTCCATGAGGTCGGTGACGAGTGCGTGAGTGTACTCCACGAACGCGAGCACGCGCTCCGGGTCGGCCTGCCCGTCCGGTGTGCGGACTTCGACCGTGCCGTGACCCGAGTGGGGTCGGACATCGTACCAGAGTTCGCCGCGGTCGTTTATCGATCCGGTTTCCACCATCGTCCGCTCGAACTTCGAGAACGCCTCGTAGTCCTCGAAGTACGTCGGCATGCCGGTGTTCGGTAACCCTTCGAAGATCTTCGCCCGTGCCGATTGGAGGCCCGTATCGTAGCCGTTCCAGTACGGCGAGTTGGCCGACAGCGCCAGCATGACGGGAAGATACCAGCGAATCTCGTTCGCCACCCAGACGGCCGCGTCCGCGTCGTCTACCCCGACGTGGACGTGCAGACCTGCCGTAGTGTTGCGATGTTGCGGGTACTGGATTCGGTCCAGTTGTGCCCGATATCGGGGCTTTTCCGCGTGGTCCAGTTCGCGCCACTTTGCGCCGGGGTGGAGTCCCGCCGCCGCGATGCCGTAGCCGTTCGTCCTCGCGTGTTCGACGAGTGCCTCCCGAACCGCACGGACATCGTCCTCAACGTCTGACGGCGTCGTCTTCGGCGTCTGTGTCTCGATGACGCATTTGAACAGTTCGTGATCCAGTCGCCCTTCCAGTATTTCCGGCGGGGCGGTCTCGTAAACGAGTTCGTCGGTACCCGCGGTTGGGACACCTCGGTCGTCAACGACGTAGAACTCCTCTTCGACGCCGAGCGTGCCCATGTCGGTGAAATTCTCGGCCGAACCCAAATCCATTTTTCGAGAGTTAGCCACCACACACGTAAATACTTCCGGAGACGGTCAGGTCTTCCGGGGAACCGCGACGACTCCCAGGTGATCCACGTGGAACGGTTCGAGTCGCCGCGTTTCGAGGATTTCGTACCGTTCGCGGAGGGTTTCGAGCGCGTCCTCGAACACCGATTCGGGGTCGCTCGCCACGTCCTCACTTCTGGCTTTGATCGCCAGCAAGAGTCGGCCATCCTCCCGAAGGAATCGTGCGTTCTCACACGCGACACGTGCCTGACCGCGCGTCGCCACGTCCTGGACGATTACGTCCACGTCGGATTCCACGACGTGAGCATAGCTCGCCGGTTTCCGTGCGTCTTTCAGAAGCGGGAAGAGGTTCTCGCGCGCTTCGACCGCATCGAGCAGGTCGCGGGTCGGGCGGGGTGCGAACTCCACGGCGTACGTCGGTCCCGAGAAGTCGGCGACGTGACTCACGGTCGTCCCGCTGGCCGCGCCGAGATAGAGAACCGTCTCGTTGCCTCGTAGGCCAGTGTCCATGTCGTGTTCCAGCATCGCGGCCAACTTGGAGCGCCGGGCGTCCCAACACCGCCAGTCGCCGTCGGTCGGTTCGCCGTAGACCGGACTGCCCGTCGTCGCCAGCCGCTCCTCACCGCCGAACTCGTGGCGTTCGACGCCGTTTGGAAGGTTCATTTCCCACCCCGCGAGTGAATCGTTTCCATCCGTCGATCGAGTTCCTCCTTCAGCTCTGGGTTGGGTTCGCCCGAGTAGTGGTCGATCCGCGCGGCGATGACGAGTTTGCCCGAGAGCGTGCGCGCCGCCGACCCGCGCTGGTCGTGCGGGGCCGCCCGGACGGCCTCGTGCGTGTAGATGATACCATGCTTCGGCGACGAGGCGTGGCCGCGAAGGTGGGCGAACAACGCGTTCTCCGCGCCGAGTACCTGTACCGTCCCGCCGGGCATCTTCGCCAGCGATTCCAGCCCGCCAGCCAGCGCGATGAGTCGCGCGGCCAGCACCGGGTCGGCCAGCGTGGCGAGGTTCGGCGCGACTGCGGGGGCCTGCCGTTCTACGAACGTCCGGAGGTCGTCGCGCTCGTCCGCGAGGTCGGCGACGCGCTCGGCCAGCGACACGACCTGTTTTTCGACCGGCGTCTCCGGGTCGGTTTCCGCGAGTTCGCGGGCGTACGCGATTCCCGTTCCGGCGTCGGGGTACAGCGTTCCCGCCCATTCCGCGACGCGTTCGGCGAGTTCGTTCGCTTCCGATTCACAGTCGTCCATCGCCCGTACCGCGTGGACGAGTTGACGGTCGTCCGCCCGTTCGCGCTCCGTCACGGCTTCGCGGGTCGCGCGGATGCTCGCCTCACGGAGCGTGGCGTAGTACTCCGCCTCGTCGTCCGCGAACCCGGTTTCGACGGCCTGCTCGGGCCAGTTGGCGGGGGCATCGGCGCTCCCCTCCTGGATGGCGCGTGCTCCGGACTCCACGTCGTCCGGTTCGACGCCCGCGAACCACCCCTCGTCTCCGTCCGATTCGGTCATGGCCGTGGGTTGTGCGTCTTCTCTTTTAAACCTACGTTTACGGGTTCTCGAACGAGGATTGAGACCGGGGTTCTTCCACTCGGGCGGACGGATTGCGCGATACTGACCACTCACATGGCGTGCACCAGCGACCCCGAGGCTAGCAATCGGTCGAGGGTTTTCTGGGATTTCATCGCAGTAGTTACTGAAATCACGGTTCCGGAAAATCCATCCCGTACAAACGTTCTCTCAACGGTTCCCATCATGATACGAGTAGTTAAGACCCGTCCCCAGAGTGAGAACCTATGGCCGGTCTCTATGCGCATCCTGACTACTACGAGATTGCCTTCGATTTCCGCGACGTGGCGGCAGAGGTAGATTTCTTCGAAGCTTGCATGGACCGATTCGGTGAACACTCGAACCGTCCCGACTCCGTCCTCGAAATCGCCTGTGGCCCGTGTCCGTATCTGCTCGAATTCGATTCGCGGGGGTACGATTTCACGGGGCTGGACAACTCCTCGGAGATGATTTCCCACTCCATCGGAAAGGCGCGCGAACACGACATCGAGGCGACGTTCCTGCGGCGGGATATGGCTGACTTCATTCTTCCCGACGACGTCGACTTCGCGTTCTGCGCGCTCGGGTCGCTGTATCTCGACTCGAACGAGGCCCTTCTCTCACACCTCGATTCGATGGCCAACGCGATGACGCCGGGGTCGCTGTACTGTATCGACGGTTCCATCGACTTCGCTGGCGGGACGTCCTCCGGGACCGAATGGGAGACGACGCGTGGGGAAACGACGGCTCGATTCGAAATCGAGCAGGAACCGATTCACACGACCGAACAGTTGGTTCGACAGACCTTGACGACACGGGTCGAGACGCCGACTGACACCGAACGTTTCCGCGAGGAGTACGTCATCAAGACGTTCGCTCCCCAGGAGCTACGTTTGCTCCTCGAAAAGACCGAGTTCGAACACGTGGGCTGGTTCGATAGCTTCGACCTGTCGACCCCCGTCGAGAGTTGTGAACCGGGGACGCTCCACCGCCCAGTGACGGTCCTCCGGAGGCAGTGATGTTCGTCGACGTTTGGGAATGGCGGATGGAAATCGACGAATCGCTGGTGGCGGCCGACGAGGCGGAAATCCGGGAGCAAGTCGCCGAATACACGGTCGGTGAGCGCGAGGAGTTCGACCTCGACGTCGACTATCCGGATTCGTTCACCGGACGGGTCATGACCGCGATGGCGGGCGTCCCCCGTGGCGAGACCCGAACCTACGGGGAAATCGCCGGAGAACTCGACACGGCGGCGGTCGCGGTCGGTCAGGCGTGTGGCCGCAACCCCGTGCCGCTCGTCGTCCCGTGCCATCGTATCGTCGGAGCCAACGGCTTGGGCGGTTTTTCCGGCGGGGACGACGACCGTCTCGGGCTAAAAGAACGGTTGCTCGAACTCGAATCGGCCTGATCACTCGTTCGGCGCGATGCGTTTGACGCGCCCGGTAATCCCGGACTGCAGTTGGACTTTCACTCCGCCGGGTTCGGTGTGCTCCTCGGAGAGGACCTTCGCGATTTCGCCACGGAGCGGTTCGGCCTCGTCCGCGTTCTCTGCGTTCGTCTGCTCTATTTCGACGGTCATACCACGGCTCAAATCTTCTCGCGTCGGTCGGTCTACGGACATACGCTGGACTGCAACGGACACCGGAAAAAACGTGATGGCCACCGCCGGTCGTGGTATCGTGTTTATATATCCGATACTCGTAGAAAACGGTTATACGATTCACATCCCTCCTCTGGAGTGCGGCGGCGGTAGCCCGTAGCCGAAAACGTACCCCTATCCACTACTCGAACTTTTCGAAGGGTTGTTCGCAGGCGTCACAGAAGTGCATCGACCGACAGAGCGACGGCCCTTTCGGGTGTTCTCGGTGGGTGTCCGTCGAACCGCAGTACGGACACTCCGCGCCCTTGTCCTCGCCGCTCGTCGTCACGCTGGGGTCGAGTCGTCTCATATGCTCAATCCGAACTCCCTGAGGTCGTCTTTGCCCTGCTCGGTCACCATCTCGATGGACCACGGCGGGTTCCAAACGAGTTCGAGGTCGGCGTCTTCGACGCCATCGACCGCCGCGACCCCGTTCACGATGTCCTCGGTTAGCATCTTACGGGCCGGACAGCCAGTGTAGGTCAACGTCATGATGACGGTGACGTTCGCTCCGGCGGCGTCGCCGCCTTCGTCACGAGACGCCGACGGAGTCTCGCCGTCCACTTCTACCCCGTAAATCAACCCCAAATCCACGATGCTGATGGGCATCTCGGGGTCCTCGATGTCGTACAGCGCGTCCCAGACGCGCTGTTCGAGACCCGTCGCTCCTTCGCCCGTGGCGGGCAAATCCTCCGGAGAGCGTCCGGTTTCCGAGTAGTCGGTGTACGCACACGCGGTCGGTTCGGAGTCGATATCGTACTCCTGTGGTTGGTTACTCATCGTCTGGGTCCGGCATGATCCGGTGGGTTTCGGTTCGCCCGAGTTCCCGGTACGTCCGCGTCATTTCGTCGTGAAGGTCTGCCCAGTCGTCGGTGTGGGTTCCGTCTCGTCCGATGTGCTCGGGGAGCAGTGCGTCGATGTCGCCGTCCTCGACTTCCGTCGGCAGTTCGATGCCGAGCGACGTCAAAAACGGCACCACGACGTCGAGCCATTGGTCGCGCATCGAGTCGAGCGAGTCGGTTCGAATTCCGAACTCGTCGATGTCCTCGCTCGCGTCGCCCGCCTCGAACAGCGTCAGCGCGTACGGGAACAGTCGGTCAACGGCCGCCTGCACGCGTTCGGTGCCCTCGTCGTCGCTCGTCAGCCGTTCGAGCCAGTTCTGGGAATGTTCGCGGTGGTAGTTCTCCTCGCTCAGGACTTTCGCCACGCGGTCCGCGATTCGTGGATACGACGTCCCTTCGAGGGCTTCGAGTCGGAGTTCCTCGGCGACGTCGTAGAGGTAGCCGCGCACGATGGCGTCAGCCCAGTCGCCAGTTTCGAACGCCCCCTCGACGAGCGTCGAGTGGCGGAAGTCCGCGGGGTCGCGCTCGAAGATGAGTTCCGATTCCGTGTAGCCGAAGTCCTCCAGCAGGTCGTACCAGAGGCGGGCGTGACCGAGTTCGTCCTGTGCGATGTTCGAGATGGCGAGATCGGATTCCAGTGTGGGAGAGCGAACCTGCCATTCCGTGTAGCGCTCGGCGAGAACGAGTTCGTCGTCCGCGAGTCGGCGGAGCAGGGATTCGACGGCGGCCCGTTCGTCGTCGCTCAACTCCTCGGGACCGGCGAGTTGCGCCGACATTATGCCTCACCTCGTCGCCGTTCGGCGTCTTCCTGTTCGCTCTCGGACTCCTCGATTTCCTTGGCGAAACTGGTGTCGATGCGGTTGTACGCCATCACCCATCGGTAGGATTTGTCCGTCGTGCCGCCGAAGGTCGTCTCGTCGGCATCCACTTCACCGATTTCGTCCTTCGGAACGACCCAGATGCTGTTGGTCGGCTTGCGCCGCCCGTGTTGAATCTGGGCGAACATGAGCGCCATATCGCGGTCGGGCGCGTGGACGTTTCCGCAGTGGGTGTGATACTTGCCAGCTTCTTCCTGTCGAAACACTTCCCAGATCATCTTAATCAGCCGCCACCGGCGTGTTCGAACCGCTCGATTCCCAGTCGTCCATCACGTCGCGGACCCACTCGGCCGCGTCCTGTGCGGCTTTGCGGCCGTTTATCTGACCGAGGCCGGGTTCGTAATCGTTCTTGGCGATTTGGAAGAACTCGTCCCAATCGAGGTCGTCCTCGCGCACCTTGTACGTCTTCGTCTCCTCGTCGTACTCGATGCGTGGCTCGTCCGGAATCTCCAAGCCGTACTTCTTCGCCTTCGGGATGTAGGCGGTAAGGAACGCGCTACGGAGTTCATCGTTCGACATCGTTTTCAACCCGACTTCGGACGAGAAGTCGTGGTGGGTGCTCTTGTCGTTGGTCGGGCCGAAGAACTGGATGATGCGTGGCCACCACTCCTCGAAGGCGTCCTGCATGAGTTCCTGTTCCTTTTTCGACCCCATCGACAGTTCGCGCATGATGTCCTCGCCGTGTTTGACGTGGAAGCCCTCCTCGAAACAGACCTTGTCCATCGCGTGGGCGTAGGGTTCCCAACTCGTGCGCTTCAGGGTCGCCTGTCGGCGCATCGCGGCACCGTCCACGAAGAAAGCGATCATCGGCGTCTCCCACCAATTCTCCATGTTATAGTGGAAACAGTTCAGGAATTTGCCTTCGCCGTTCGCCAATTCGTCCAGCATCTGATCGCGGGTCTTGATGCCGAGCGACTCGGCGGCGCGGTAGAGCAGTTGTCCGTGGCCAATCTCGTCCTGCACCTTCGCGCTGAACGCCAGCTTTCGGTCGAGGCTCGGAGCCTGTCGGATGAACGGGCGTTCGAGATACGCGCCCATGATTTCGGAGTTCGCGTGGAACTGAATCATCCGGGTCGCGGCCTTCCGGTACTCCTCGGGCATGTCGTCCTTCGGACTAAATTGCCGAGGACCGGCACGCTCCTTGACGGTCTCTATGTCCATGGTCGATAATTATCGACCCCGACCCATACCAATTCGCCCGCCCATAGACGGGGTTTAAATACTATCCCTGCCTACAGACGCTCCATGATAGACGAATGCCTCGTCGTGGAATTCGCCGTCACGGGCGACGACTGTCCGCTCGCCGAGGCATCACGCAAGGCGGAGACACGGATCGATTGCAAGCCGCCACAGCACCGTGACGACGGCTACACACTCCTCCGATTCAGCGCCCCGGCTGAAAACGATGCGCTCGTCGACGTCCTCGACGGGGATGACCGAATCAGATACCTGCACGTCACCACGACGGACGGCAGACGGAACTTCCGCTGTCTCTCCAAGCATGCCTGTGTCGTCCACGAACTCACCAACGTCGGGTTCATGGCCGAGTCGCTTCGCTACCGGGAGGGGAACGCGAAGTTCACGGGTGCGGTCGTGGGTCACGACGTGCTCCAAGGCGTCCTCGAAGCAGCGGGCGAGACTGTCGGCATGCGACTCGAACGCGTCCATCAACTCGGGTCCCAGGACGAAAACGCCGTGGCCCAACAGTGGGACGTAACGCCCGCACAGGAACGTGCCCTCCGAACAGCCTTGGAGTTCGGCTACTTCAGCGTCCCCCGCGAGACCACTGCAAGCGATGTGGCTGGCGAGTTGGGAATCAGCAAATCCGCGTTTCTGGAACGGCTCCGTCGCGCCGAGCGGTCGATGTTCTCGCAGATGTTCGCGTGATACTGTTCACGATCCGACTAGACGCAAGATTCTTGTCCTCTTCCCTGATATTTTCAGTTCGTGCCTGCCCTCGAAGTCCCTTCCCGACCTGAGCCCCTCCTCCTCGTCCTCGGGTATCTCTGTATTTCACAAGCCCACACGCTACCCGATGGATTCGCACTGCTGGGCTACGTGATCGGTTTTTTCCTGATCGTGTTGATTCCCCTGTCGATACTGGAGAACGCCGACTCGCGTTCGGACGCCAGTAGCTCGAAATAGTCCTCCTCTATTTCCGATGCGTCTCGATACGCAACGCTTCGCGGAGCGTGAACTGGATAGGTGAAACGGCGAACAGACGGCACGGCCGGACGTGGAGCGGTGTGCCGTACTCCCGCGAGTCGCTCCACGGCGTTCGTCAGCGGATACCGGCCGTGGCCGCGTCTTTCCCTATAAACGTTCGTCCCCACCAAGCGTCGCGGCGGCGCGTTCGAACTCCTCGCGGGTGTTGAGGTTCTCGAACGAGGTCAACGACCCGTGGTCACGGAGGTCGTCCTCCTCGATCACTACGTACTCCAGTTCCGACAGCGGTTCGACGGTTCGCCGTTCGTCGCGGTCGAGCGCATCGTCGCACGCTCGAACCATCGGGTCCGTCCGGTACACCGCGTGGGTCGTCTGCAACCACCCCTCGAATCGAGGTACTGCGGCGTCGTGACCCCGTGCTCGATTCAGCAGATAGGAAACCAGTTCCGGGTCCACGAACGGCATGTCGCAGGCGACGACGGCGGCGTACTCGTGATCGCAGGCCGCGAGGCCGGTTCGAATCCCGGCTACTGGACCGGCGTCAGGTACGGTGTCGATGGCGAATCGGACCGACGGTGAGAAGTCGGACAGCGCGTCGGCGATGGCTGACCGCTGGTCGTCACGGCAGTTGACGACGAGTTCGTCGATTACGCCCTCGATTCCGTCGGCGACACGGCGCACCATCGGCACCCCGGCGAGCGGTGCGACCGCTTTGTCCGCGTCCCCGAACCGAGTCGAGTACCCTCCAGCGATGACGACTCCTGCGGGCATGCTGTTCGAACTCGTCGTTATCGTTTCCCACGACACGCACCGCTCGGGCATCGGCCTTCCGCGTGTGCGCGGAACTCGGGTTCGAATTCGTCCATCGCGGTCGTCACCGGCCGCGATGCGTCCTTGCCGAACTGGCAGATACTCGTCTCTCGCATCGTGCGGCCGAGTTCGCGGAGCATGTCGTCCTTGAACTCGCCGGAATAGACATCCCGCACGAGGTTCGTCAACTGTTTCGACCCTTCACGGCACGGGACACAGCGCCCGCAGTTTTCCTCCTCCGCGAACTTCGCCCGCGTCCCGGCGGTGGCAACGGCACATCGGGATTGGTCGAACAGTTCGACAACGCCGTCCGTCCCGAGGTGCGCACCGGTTAGCGCCGGTGCGCTCGGCGTGTGGTCGAGCGAGCGCGTGACGCCGCCGAACTGGCCGCCGACGCAGGCCATCTTGAATTCGCTATCGAGGCTCACCGCATCCTGAACCGTCTCCAAACTCCCGCCGGTCGGGAGTTCGAGCGTTGCAGGTGCAACCACGTCACCCGTAACCGTCACGAGTCGGGTTCCGGGGTCCGCATCCTCCGCATCGAAGGCGTCGGGCGAGCGCAGTGCGTGGCGTACTTGCGCGAACGTCCGCGGCGTATGGACGATGGTCGGCCGCCCGTACAATCCGTATTCGCCGGGCGATGGCGGGCGGAGACGGGCCTCCAGTCGGTCGTTGCCCTCCAGCGCTTCGAGAGCCATGGTCGGTTCCGCCGCCATGTACCTGTCGGGGGCCTCGGCCGTTCGAATCGTCACGTCCTCGCCGACATCCGTCTCGGAAAACACCTCCATCGCGTCTCGAACGCGCTCGCTGGTGGCGTGGGCCGATTCCGGAACGTACACGATGATGTCCACCGCTCCGACGGCGTGTGCGACGGCCGTCGCTCCGTCGAGAACCGAAATCGGGTCGGCTTCCAGCAGGAGTCGGTCGGTCCCGTTTCGGTCGTCGGTTTCGCCGCCGTTCACGACGACGACGGGGTCACCGTCGGTTTCACGGGCGACGGTCCACTCTTCGTCGATGGGTTCGTCCATCGATGCGTCGCCACGTCCCCGGCCGAGCAAGCCGAGGGTTTCGACTCGTTCGAGGACTGCCTCGGGAGCGTCCGCCGCTTCTTCGGCGACGAATCCGTCGTAGCCGTCCGCTGTCGTCGGGTCCGTCCATCCACAGCGTCCGAGTACGTCCCGGTGACCGACCGCGAGGGGTCCGTCGTCCGGAACCGGAAGTTCCGTTTCCCCTTCGTCGTGTGACACGACAGCATATGCGCCCTCCTCGACGACGGTACCGTCCTCCAGCGCTTCGACGAGGGTCCGGGCGTGTTCGGGCGTACAGTTCGCATGAAAGGCGGTCGTTCCGTCGTTCGTAACCGCTGCGAGCGGTGTTATCTCCTCGATTCCAACCGGGCCGACGTTCACCACAGCGACCGTTTCCGCCGTGTCGCGTGCACCATCGAGCACTATCTCCGCGTCCTCGCGTCCCGCCCCATCCGAGACGCGAAGAATGGGTGCATCGGGTGCAGACGAATCAGAAGTTCCCATTCCCCATATACTGGCACTGCCAGTGGATAAAAGATTATGACCAAAATACCGACAGGATGATGAAAAATGCGTCGTCGAATACGGTCACCGTGACGTCGTCAGAACGGCGGTTCGAGTTCCGACTTGGACTCCTTTCGTCGGACGATGACGACCGCAATGACAGCCGCGAGGGCGAGCAACGTAATGAGTGCTGAGTGACATCGCTTCATCGTCTCACCCCGTTTTGTAGACGCCGCGTGCTTCCGCGATGTGTTCGCCGTCCTCGTCGTAGACGTTCACATCGACGGTTCCGACGTCGCTCCCGTTTCGCACCACGTCGGCCTCGGCGCGGAGGTCACCCGTTCCCGCGCTGAGGTAGTCGATTCGCATGTCGATGGTCGGAACCGGTTGATCGTTGAGCGACACCAGCGCCGCGCCGCCGACCGTGTCCGCGAGGGTGAACGCGACGCCGCCGTGGGCCATGAGTCGGTCCTGATTCCACGAGAGTTCCTCGCGCATTTCGAGTCGCCCCTCGGCGTGTCCATCCGCCGCTTCCGTCACCTCGACCCCGAGGAGGTCGGCGAACGGCATTCCTTCGAAGAACGCTTCGATGTCCATACCACGATTGCACACGGGAAGTAATTAAATGTGCTTGGGGCGACCCTCTCCAGTATGCACGTTTCCGACGACGACGGCATTCGGACGATAACGTTTGACCGCCCCGAGGTTCGAAACGCCTTCACGCCCGAGGCGGCTGGCGAACTCGCCGAAATCCTCGCCGAGAGCGACCCGAAGAAACACGACGCGGTCGTGTTGACGGGCGAAGGCAAGGCGTTCAGCGCGGGTGGCGACATCGAGTCGATGGCCGAGCGCGAGGAGAACGTCCGAGAAGCTTATGAACGCGTCCGCGACACGCTCTCGCGCGTGGTGGAAGAAGTCCTCACCGCGCCCGTTCCGGTCGTGGCGAAGGTCAACGGCGACGCGGTCGGTGCGGGAATGGCGCTCGTCACGGCGGCGGACTTCGCCTACGCCACCGAATCCGCGCGGTTCGCGGCGTCGTTCATCAACGTCGGTCTCATCCCCGACATGGGTGGAACGTTCATCCTCCCACGACTCGTCGGTCTACGAAAGGCGAAGGAACTCGCCTTCACCGGCCAGCTAATCTCGGCCGAGGAGGCGGCCGAGTTGGACATCGTGAACGGTGCCGTCTCCGAGGAGCAACTCGACATCCGCGTCGAGGAACTGACGAGCCAACTGGCCGACCAGCCGACCCACACCATCGCGCTCGGCAAGCAGGCCCTTCACGAGAATCTGGGTAAAGACTGGCGCGAAGCGCTCGACTACGAGACGATGGTTCAATCGCAGGCCTACGACATGCCCGCTCACAGGGAAGGCGTCTCGGCGTTTCTGGAAGGTCGGGAACCCGACTTCGAGTGAACCGCCCCGAACGGGTACCTCGTAGTCGGCGGATCTGTCCGGATTTTGTGAATTCTGTCCATCATATTCTCGTGATAGGCTGTCGAACGTCGAACTGATAAACTTCATTTCGCTCTATGAAATTGCATCTGTCTCGATATTCCTCGTTCGGGGTTCCCAAGGGTATCTTTTGGAAGATCGAACTGAATTTTGCATCGGGAAACGGTTCACCCTCGTATTTCGTGGTGTGAGATGTTACGGGCGATTGGGACAGGCGGACTCCATCGCCCTTCTCTTACATTCATGTACACAGCATACCGATTCTCGTCATTGGATTGATGGTTCTCGGTGGGAAGTCTCGATCCGTATCGAACTCACATCCGCTGTCCGAGGACGGGTTACGGATGGTTCTCTCGCGCGAGAGAGTAGCATTATTTTGCTTGAACGTGACTTATTACGTATGTACGAGCGAATTCTTGTGCCGACCGATGGGAGCGATGGGGCGGCCAAGTCGATGACGGAAGCCTTCGATCTCGCTGAGGAGATGGGAGGGACGATTCATGCACTCTATGTCATCGACACACGGAATTACAACACGCTCTCCGATACGAAATGGTTGACCCTCGAAGACGAACTATCGGAGATTGGCGAGCAAGCGCTCGAAGATGTCGAAGCGCAAGCCACCGCGAGAGGGATTCCAGTTAAAACGTCGATCGAGCGTGGAATTCCGCACGAAGAAATCCTCTCCTATGCTACTGACATCGACGCGGACGTTATCGTGATGGGGACTCACGGTCGGAGCGGCTTACAACACTTCCTCATGGGAAGCGTCACGGAAAAGGTCATCCGAAGCACGGGTCGCCCCGTCTTGGTCATTCGAGGAATGGACGACGAGAGTACGAAGGAATAGTCGTACTAGGCTACTTCTCAACTGCTCATTCGGTGCTCGCGTAAGAACAGCGAGGTTCCCGCGCGATTCGACTTCCTCCGTCTACCGAGGACCGTCCTGGGCCCCTTCCGTCGGAAGAGGCGTACCTTGTTTACCGCGATTTTGAGAAAGAACGTTTACGCACGAACCCGTTTTCTATTACAGTCTCGTAGGGACATCGAGAGGATCACCATGGCTGGATTCGACCCAGCGGATTCGTCCGAACCTCGGAACGTGAAATCGTTGGTTCAGGAGATGAAAGACCGATCCGGATTGTTGCTTGACCTCGCGTATTCAGCAGTTCTACTCGTCGATCAGGATGTGACACCGATCGTGTTCGATCTCGTCGACCGGATCGATACACTCGAACTGCAAGCGCGGATGAGTCTGTTGCTCGCCGCGCGCTCGCCATCGGATGCCGAACAACTCGCTCCAGTTCTCGGGATTATCGATGCCGTCGATGACGTTAGCGATGCCGTCGCGGAGATCGTCACCATCCTCGACGACAGAGAAACGCCGTCGGATCTCCGTAGTGTCGTCCCAGCCACAGCACCGATCGTCGTTTGGCAGACAGTAGGAAGCGACACACTGATCGGAGAGAAATCGCTCGGCAGCGTCCGTTCCGAAATCGGACCGGACATCAGCATCGTTGCGATTCAACGCGATGATGCGTGGATCTTCGATACGAGGGCCGATATGGAGCTACTGAGCGACGATGTACTGTTTCTTCGCGGGACACGTGAGACGTTGCAGAGAACCGGCCAGGTACTCGAATCGGGTCCGAGTTCATCAGCCCAAATCGATGACGTCGATGTCGCTGCTCGGATCATAGTCCGAATGAAACGTTTGGCAGAACTCGCAGTCGGTCTTGCATATGGGTGCATTCTCTACGACAGTCCGAATCTCGCAGCCGAGGTTCAACGGTTGGGCCGAGAGTTACGCGACTGCCAAACTCTCCTTGAAGACTGGACGCTCCGAGCCGCCAGACGGGGCACGGAGCCGACTGACGTACGGTGGTTCATCAGTATCGGCGCGTGTAGCCGACTCATCGGCGATGCAGCACTCGAAATGAGCGAAGGAGTTCGTCTCGGTCTCGAAACACCCCCTGTCGTTGGCGAGGCCATTGCAGGGAGTGACGAGCACATCCATCGCGTTACGGTTGATCCACGAAGTGAAGCGGTAGGTGATACACTCGATGACCTCGACCTCACGGATGACGGAGTGGAAACTGTGCTTGCAATTCGTCGTACTGGGGGAGAATGGGTTCTCACCCCAACTGGAACGACGGTTCTCAAACCGAACGATATCCTGCTAATAATGGGAACTCGTGAGAGCGAACGTCGCCCGCTTTCGGGAAAACTATGAAAACACGTGCCTGTAGGCCGATTTGGTTCTCCGCAGACTGCAAGTGGAGGGATGACTCGAGTCCCGGCTACGATACCTGTGTTGTCGACCGAATGTAATTGTAGCGGCATAACGTAGCATAGCTATGGCACCCGTCCGACGAATCGTTCTCGACACGTTGAAACCACACCATCCGACCATCCTTCGGATGGCAGAGGAAGTCGCAGATACGAGCGATGGCGTCTCTGGCGTAAATGTGACTCTCATCGGGATGGACCGAGAAGTCGAGAACGTGAAGCTGACCATCGAAGGGGACGAAATCGACTACTCGAAGGTGAAAGACGCGATCGAAAATCTCGGAGCGACGGTCCACTCGATCGACGAAGCTGTTTGCGGGGCAGAAATCGTCGAGGAGCACAAAACGCCACAAGATCCGCATGTCTGAGCTCGGTAGTCGTCTTCGCACGACGCTGCACGAGTATCGTGAGACGTTCGCCAACGGCGACGTCCGGGCGATTTCGCGGCGCTATTTTATCGCGAATGGGTTCGATATGACGCTGACGAGTATCGGAATCACCGTCGGGGCCTTTCTGTCCGGAGTGACTACCGGCGCGACCGTAGTCAAAGTCGGACTCGGGGCTGGAATCGGGTTGACGACCTCGGCCGTGTGGAGCGTCTGGGAAGTCGAACGTGCGGAAAAACAAGCGGAACTGCACCACGTCGAAAATGCGATGCTTACCGATCTGTCCCGGACGGAACTCGCCGTCCACAACGACCGAGCACGAAAGATCAACGCCGTAATGAGCGGTCTGGGACCGATCGTCGGGTTACTGCCGATTACACCCTACCTTCTCGTCGGGATCGTTTTCTCGATGGTGAGCGCGACGGTCGCATCGGTGAGTATCGGCGTCGGGACGCTCTTCGTCTTCGGAGCGTACATGGGATCGATTTCGAAACAACGGTGGTATACTGCAGGCCTCAGAATGGGCGTCGCCGGAATTTTCGTCGCGCTCCTCAATCTCCTTCTTCCCGGATAACGCATCGTAGGGAGATGGGACGTGCATTACCGACCGATAACTTCTAAATCGGGCGTTTGAGATACTCCCATACTTGCCTACGGATTTGCAGAAACTCACTCAAAAATTGTCGATTGATGGCTGTCTAGCTGAAGTCACTACAGACCGGAATTCCCATCGTATCGTAGTCGCTCATCGCCGCGAGCGTATCCGGAACTTCGTCGATAGAGATGGTTTCCGATACGAGTTCGGTCGGGTCTAGTTTCCCGGTCTTGATCATATCCAACATCTCGGAGTACCGGGACGGTTGGAGACCGAGCGAACCGCGGAAATCGATCTCTTTTGCCACGAATTCGTCGGTCGGCAGCGCCACCTTACCGGCTTCTTCGGAAGTGGTCAGTCCAACCTGAACGTGTCGTCCGCCTTTTTTGAGCGAGTTCACCGCGTTCAGACACGTCGTCTCGATTCCCAACGCATCGACCGAACAGTCGGCACCGCCGTTCGTGATGTCCCGAACTTCCTTTGCGGCGTCGTCGACTTCGCTCGCGTTCACGGTTTCGACCGCGCCGAGGCTCTCGGCTTTGTCGAGTTTCTCGTCGAAGAGGTCGACTCCGATGACGTTCGCACCGAGCGCGTTCGCGATGTGAACGGCCGAGAGTCCGATACCACCGAGGCCGTGAACGACGACATTCTCACCGTTGCCGACATCGCCGCGGTGTGCCATCGCGTGATACGACGTCATGAACCGACAGCCGATTCCGGCGGCCGTATCGGGGTGGATGCTATCGGGCAGTGGGACTGCGTTGATATCCGCGTGTGGAACGTGAACCTCTTCGGCGAACGCACCCGGGGCTTCGTTCATGAAGCCGAGGCCGACGTGGTTCTCACAGATATTTTCGTGCCCGTTCCGGCACAGGTCACATTTTCCGCAGGCGAAATTGAAGGGAATCGCGATATGGTCCCCTTCCGAGACACTCTCGACGTCTTCGCCCACTTCTACGACGGTACCACACGGCTCGTGGCCGAGGACGTGCGGCGGGTCCGGTCGGTAGCCGAACCAGTCCCAATCCCCCTGCCAACAGTGCCAGTCACTTCGACAGACTCCACACCCGTTGACCTCCGCGACGATGCCATGTGATTCGGGCTCCGGTCGTTCGACGTCCTGTACTTGCAGCGGTTCTTGGAATTCCTCGAGTACTACGGCTCGCATTGCACGTCATTGTTTATCATTATATTATAAATATTTGGTGGTGATGCCGTAATTTGGTAGAAATTGTAATGCTAATTCTTTGTATTAGATTTATATGTAACCACTTATGAGAAACAATTATTAAGCCCGGCGAGAGAATCACTGCCACGATGTCGACGGACTCTCAACCAACAACCGACACGAAAACCGAAATCAAACGGCGACACCAGGAGGCCGCGGAAGAACACATTCCATCTCGACCGGGTCAGCTCTATATCGGGGGCGAGTGGGTCGATAGCGAATCCGGCCAAACGTTCCAAACTCGCGACCCGACGACGGGCGACGTCCTCGCCGAAGCGCAAGCAGGCAATGCGGCCGACATCGACCGGGCAGTCGAAGCCGCCTGGGAAGCGTACGATACGTGTTGGTCCGACTACTCGGCGGCGGATCGACAGGGTGTTCTCAGTGAAATCGCGGACCGGGTCGAAGCCAGGAAGGAGGAGTTCGCGACGATCGAATCACTCGACAACGGAAAACCGATTTCGGAGGCGCGAATCGACCTCGACCTCGTCATCGACCACTTCCGTTACTTCGGGGGTGCCGCTAGGATAAACAGCGGGAAAACGATTCCCAGCGACGGCGATCACCAAATCCAGACGCTGCGGGAACCGTACGGTGTGGTCGGCCAGATTATCCCCTGGAACTTCCCGCTCCTGATGGCCGCCTGGAAACTGGCACCGGCCCTCGCCGCCGGGAACACCGTCGTCCTGAAGCCCGCCGAGCAGACGCCGCTCTCGGTCCTGGAACTCATGCGCGAAGTCGATGACGTCCTTCCCGACGGCGTCGTCAACGTCGTTACCGGTTTCGGTTCCGAAGCGGGCGAACCGTTGTCGTGTCACGACGACATCCGAAAAGTCGCGTTCACCGGTTCGACGGAGGTCGGCCGTGGTGTGATGAAGAACGCTGCCGAAAATATCACGGACGTCACGCTGGAACTCGGCGGCAAAAGTCCCGTCGTCGTGTTCCCGGACGCGGATATCCAGAAAGCGGCTCAGGTCGCGCGAATCGGGATGTTCCACAACACCGGCGAGTGTTGCTGTGCGGGAACGCGGATTTTCGTTCACGAGGACGTCAGGGATGAATTCCTCGATGCGTTCGTCGAAGAGGTAGAAAGCCTGACCATGGGCGATCCGCTCCTCGATGAAACGACGCTCGGCCCGAAGGTAACCAGTGATCAGGCCGAACGAACGCTGGATTACATCAAAGAGGCACGCAAGACCGGCGCGGACATCGCGACGGGTGGCGATGCTCCCGACGACGAGGCACTCAGTGACGGGTGTTTCGTCTCGCCAACGGTCCTCACCGATATCGACCACGAGAGCCGACCGGTACAGGAGGAGATTTTCGGCCCCGTCGAGACGATTTTCGAATGGTCGTCCTACGACGAGATGATCGATCTAGCCAACGACGTCGATTACGGACTCGCGGCGGGCGTGATCACCGATGACTTGAACCAGGCTTACAGGACTGCCGAAGACATCGAAGCCGGTAATATCTGGGTGAACACTTACAACGAATTCCCCGCCGGACAACCGTTTGGAGGATACAAACAGTCCGGAATCGGCCGAGAGACCGCGTTCGAAGCGATAGAGCACTACACGCAGACGAAGACGATCAATATCGCTCTCGATTAGGATCGTCGACTCCCGGTCTCCCGATGGCGATCCGCTCTCAGATAGTCACCGATCTTTTTCCCGAGTCGAGAGACGATCACGCCGTACCGACCGGACGGCGACAGCGGGACAGATGGGTAAAAACCCGGTAGGGAAGCCCGAACGGGCCGAAATAGTGAAAAGACATTTAATCCGGAAACCCCATAGTCCTAATAAGACCATGCCTTCTGACATTGAAGAAATCGACGATATTTCTGCTCGGGATATCGCTATTCTCAAAGCCCGTATCGAGCATCCAACCGCTTCCGTGCGTGAGCTAAAGGAACGGTTGGAGGACCAGTACGGGATCTCGCTGTCGCACAATCGTGTGAACGATATTCTTCGTGATCTAAGCGACAAGGACGTGTTTCGGCAGGTTTCCCTATTGAATGAAAGCTTTTTCGAGTACCATCTTTTTCAGATCGCGTTCCATTATCCTAACTTCGAAGACCGATGGGAGGAGTGTTACGACGATTTGATGAACGATCCTCACGTCTTGATGTTCTTCAACGCGGACGATTATCACCACTGGCAGTTTATCGCTCGCTTCCGAAAACACGAGAAAAGCGAGACCTGGAAGCACGAGTTTTTCAAGAAGCACGGCGATCTGATCGCACAGTTCGATTCGAGTTCCCTCCCGGAGATACACAAATTCCGCGACGATACGCAAGTACTCGAACGGATACTTCAGGAAACGGCAGAAGGTCGGAAGTTCATGGAAAACGAGGAGGGGAAAACGGAGGACGGCGGGGAGGACTTCGACGACGACACGGATCGAGTCGTCGCCACTGACGGCGGTGCAGACGACTGATTCCGGGGACGGCGTTTCCGATTGTCTGTATTTTTCCGGTAGTCTGTACTTTTCCTGTTGTACCCTGTATTTCCGTTATCTACTCGTTCGTGATCGATGCGTTTGGAACGACCGGTTGGGGGACGAACGGTGTATCGAGAGATAGCGGCATTCGCGCTCGTCGCCCCTCACATCGACCAAATAGTTATGTAGAACCGTCAAAGATATAGTTAGTAGCCCTTCGAGCAATGTCAACACATTCTAATACATCTTCAAAGCGAAAGCAGGTCATCAAACAACGACACCGAGAAGTCGCAAATGACCTCCTTCCATACTACACTGCTCGACTCTACATCGGAGGGGACTGGGTCGACAGTACGTCCGGACAGACGCTCCAAACGCGCGATCCAACGACGGGCGACGTCCTCGCCGAAGTGCAAGCCGGGAACGAAGCCGACGTCGACCGGGCAGTCGAGGCCGCCTGGGACGCGTACGACGATCATTGGTCCGCATGTTCGCCAGCGGATCGCCAGCGAACGCTGACCGAAATCGCGGATCGTATCGAGGCCCGAAAGGACGACTTTGCACGACTCGAATCGCTCGATAACGGAAAGCCGATCACGGAGTCGCGCAACGATATCGAATTGGTCGTCGATCATTTTCGATACTTCGCCGGTGCTGCTCGTCTCTCGGAAGGAAAAACGATTCCGACGAACGGTAGCAACCACGTTCAGACGATCAAAGAGCCCTACGGGGTAGTCGGACAAATCACACCGTGGAATTTCCCGTTGCTGATGGCCGCATGGAAGTTAGCACCGGCCCTCGCCGCCGGGAATACGGTGGTGTTAAAACCGGCTGAGCAGACCCCGCTGACGATAATCGAGTTCCTCCGGGAAACGGAGGGAGTCCTGCCGCCGGGTGTCGTCAACCTCGTTACTGGATACGGTGCCGAAGCAGGCGCGCCGCTCGTGAGTCACGACGACGTTCGAAAGATCGCGTTTACGGGATCGACGGAAGTCGGTCACGGTGTGATGAAGAACACCGCCGACACGATTACCGATCTCACGTTGGAACTCGGCGGGAAGAGTCCCGTAATCGTGTTTCCGGATGCCGATATAGAAAGAGCGGTACGGATCACGACGAAGGCGCTGTTTTTCAACGCGGGAGAATGCTGTTGTGCCGGAACCCGGTTACTGATCCACGAAGGGATCTACGACCGATTTCTTCCTGCATTCGTGGAGAACGTAGCGGATCTCACCGTGGGAGACCCGCTTCTGAAGGAAACGGAATTGGGCCCGAAAGTGTCGCAAGCGGAGTTGGAGAGGACGATGCGATACATCGGATGGGCACGGGAGGCCGATGCGGACGTTCTAACCGGCGGGGGTGCTCCGAACGATGAAGCGCTCGCTGATGGAAATTTCGTCGCACCGACCGTGATTTCGGGTCTCGATCACGAAAGCAGGGTCGCACAGGAGGAAATCTTCGGCCCTGTCGAGGCAGTGTTCCAGTGGTCCTCCTACGATACCATGATCGAATTGGCGAACGACACGCAGTTCGGTCTCGCGGCGGGAATCATCACGAGCGATTTGGATCGTGCCTATAAGACGGCACGCGATATCGAAGCGGGTAATATCTGGATCAACACCTACAACGAATTTCAAGCCGGGCAGCCGTTCGGGGGCTACAAGCAATCCGGAACCGGTCGTGAGACTGCGTTTGAAACCCTCGATGAGTATACCCAAACCAAGAGCATCAACGTCGGGTTCGAGTAAAATCTCTCGGTGATCAGTTCTTTTCTTTCGATTTTGGCGACGCGGGTAGAACACTACGCGAACGGGTTGTGTATCGATATCACGATGTTCTTCTTGCTTAACGGAGGTGCCGAAGCAACTCTTCGGTTACTACCTCCTGTTCGTGATTTTGTGCCATCGAGGGGAGGAGTGCTATGTCGTTTCACGCGACCACGCTCGTAGAACGCGTGTTTCCGTTTCGTCGTGTTTCGTGCTCGTGTACCAGCGGTTCGTCGTTCCGGTTACGTCGTAGGGGTACGAGGCGTACTCTAGCCAGTGTTGGAGACGTGCGAGTCGAAATACCGGCAACCCTAAGTACCGACCGAACGTTCGGTCGGTCGATGAGCGAAAAATCGAACGAGGTCCGATTGGAACGACCACCGGCGGCGCTCAGTACCGAGGACGCCCGACTCGAACCGTTCGAGTGGTACCGAGAGATGCGCGACGAGAAACCGGTTCGTTTCGATCCGGACCGCGGTGTGTGGGACGTGTTCAGATACGACGATGTACGGTACGTCCTGAAGCAATACGACCTGTTTTCGTCGAATCCGATGGGAAGTCAGTCCGAGGACGATGTCGAACGTGATCAGTCCACCAGTTCGCCGGAAACCATGAGCGAATCGGAGCGCGGTGCGTTCGCTGAGATGTTGATTTCGACCGATCCGCCGAAACACGAACGAATCCGGTCGGTCGTCAACGAACACTTTCAGGCCGACGCGATACGGTCGTATCGTCCACGAGTCGAAGCCATCGCGGACGAACTCGCCTCCGACCTCGAACCGGGGCGAATCGAACTCGTCGAATCGTTCTCCTATCCGTTCCCCGTCGATGTCATCGCGGGCGTGTTGGGCGTCCCACGCGAGGACCGGGCGACGTTCAAACAGTGGTCCGATACGATCACGGGTGCGGCGGACGCATCGATGGACGGCGGGTTGACCCGAGAGGAGGCAGTGATGCGGATGAGCGACTACTTTCAAACGCTTCTCGTGGACCGACGCGAAAATCCGCGAGACGACCTGTTGACCGTCATCGCAACCGCAGGGTCGGAAGAATCCGGGATGAGCCACCCCGAAATGATCTCCCTGTGCATCCTCCTCCTGATCGCGGGAAACGTTACCACGACCAACCTCCTGACGAACGCCGTTTGGTGTTTCCACGAACACGGCCTATTGGACGACGTTCAGAACGGGGAGATTCCTCTCGATTCGGCCATCGAAGAGGTGCTTCGCTACCGCTCGCCGGTTCAACGACAAGAACGTGTCGCACTGCAGGACGTCGAACTCGGCGGGAAGACCATCGGGGAGGGCGAGTACGTCGTCGCGTGGATCGGCGCCGCGAACCGCGACGAACGGAAATTCGACTCGCCGGAGACGTTCGACCCGACCCGTCGGCCGAACGGTCATCTCGCGTTTGGGCAGGGAATCCACTACTGTCTCGGTGCACCGCTCGCGCGCCTCGAAGCGGAGGTCGGGTTTAGGACTCTGTTCGACCGATTCGATATCGTCGACGTCGATACGACCGATCTCAGGCCGTTGGGGTCGGTGGAGATTTACGGCTCGAATCGGCTCCCGGTGACGCTCGAATAGCGTCGTCCGGTCGAAGGCCAATCGCTCTTTTGTGGCGCTCGATTCAGTCGGTATGTAGTCCGTCGATGAACAGGTCGGCATCCTCCCGGACGGATTCGAGGTCCGCGTCGTCCGTCGTCGTCCGTCTGAGGAATCCACCGAGTACGAGCGTGTACAGTGTCTTCGCCGTCCGCTCCGGTTCCACTTCGCGGATAGTTCCTTCCTCGACCGCTTCCGCGATGTCCGAGGCTAATTGGTCCTCGAACACGCGGTCGATTCGGCTGACATGGTCCCGGTACTTCGCATCGTGTATCGCTTGCGTCCGGATGTCGATTAGCGCTGCGAGTGGGTCTTCCTGTTTTACGTCGACTTCGGCGTCCTCATCCTTGTTCTTGGATATCTCCTGTGGAAGTTCTCCGAGCAACAGTCGGTCGATGAGCACGTGGAGTCGCTCCATCGGGTCCGTGATGTCCAGTTGCGTGGCCCGCTCCCCAATTCGTGATAACGCCGTTTCAAACGAGACAAACATGAGTTCGTCCTTGTCATCGAAATGGTGATAGATGGTCGCCTTACTCACATCCGCCTCGTCGGCGATTCGTTGCATAGAGAGGTTGCTATAGCCATTCTCTAATATCCCGTAAAAGACTGCTCGGAGGATTCGTTCGCGTCCGTTAGTCGGCTCTTCGTCGTTCCAAAACTCGATTTCCATGCGTTCCTACCGGACGTTCGGTAGGAGTCCGTTTCAGTGTACCGGTCGTCCGGGTCCAACCGAACGTCCGGTAGTAATGTTTCAAAAAGCATATGTACTGACCGAACGTTCGGTTGGCCGATGACAAAGACGAAATCGTCCCCCTATCCGGGGAATCGCTGCGGTAGTAACGGAGAGAATTACGATGGGTGAGACGGGAACTGCGTCGTCGCTGTCGGACAGGACCAAATACGTCGCGTTCGCGGGATTGGGTCTCTCGATGTTGCTCGGCGGCCTCGACCAGACCATCGTCGCGACCGCGCTTCCGACGATAGCGTCCGAGTTCGGTTCGCTCGACCAACTGTTCTGGGTCGTAACCGCGTACCTCGTCACGTCCACGGCCGTCACGCCCCTGTACGGGAAACTCTCCGACATCTACGGCCGCCGACTGCTCACGCAGATAGCCATCGTTATCTTCCTCGTGGGGTCCGCGTTGTCCGGACTCTCCCAGTCGATGGTACAACTCGCGTTGCTCCGCGGGCTTCAGGGAATCGGCGGCGGTGGTCTCATGGCCATGGCGATGGCGGGCATCGGTGACATCTTCACCCCCCGAGAACGCGGCAAGTACATGAGTTACCTCCAACTCGTCAACGGGTCTGCGCTCATCGGCGGGCCGCTACTCGGTGGGTTTCTCACGGATCAATTCACTTGGCGGTGGATCTTCTACATCAACATCCCGCTCGGGATTATCGCGCTGGCGTTGATTCAAATCGGCCTCGACGTGCCCGTCCCGAACGAGAGCCATCGGATCGACTACGAAGGCGCGGGACTCATCGTCATCGCCGTTTCTGTGCTCGTCGCGCTCACGTCGTGGGGTGGCGACCAGTACGCGTGGGGGTCGTGGCAGATACTCGGACTCGCGGCCGTCGCCGTCGTCGGAACCGTTCTGTTCGTCGTGCAGGAACGCCGTATCGAGGAACCGATGATCTCGCTCGAACTGTTCCGTAACCGGTCGGTCCTTCTGATAACCGTTCTCGCCGTGCTCATCGGTGGGGTCCTGATGGGTGTCGTCAACTACATCCCGGTGTTCATGCGGATGGTTCTCGGAAAGGGCGGAACGAACACCGGACTTCTCCTCATGCCGCTCTTCGTCGGGTTCATCGTTAGTGCGATGACCGGTGGCCAATTGATGAGCCGAATCGGCCGATACAAGTTCATCACCGTCGCCGGATTGGTCGTCAGTTTGGTCGGGTGCTACCTGCTCTCCACGATGGGTATGGATGTCTCCTCGCTTCAGACCACGTTGTACATGTTCGTCACGGGTCTCATGGGGATGACGCTGCCGACGCTCTCTACGGCGATCCAGAACGCGGTGAGCGGTGACGACATCGGCGAAGTGAGTTCGCTGTACAGCTTCGGACGAAATCTCGGCGGCGCGCTCGGCGTCTCCGCGTTCGGTATCGTCTTCAACCGTCAACTAACGGCCGAGCTGCGCGACGCACTTCCGAACGGCGTCGATGTGAGTGCCGTCTCCCAGAGTCCGCAGGCCATCCACCAGCTTTCGCCGCAGTTGCAACAGCAGGTCATGCAAGCGCTCGTGGACTCCTTCCACGCCGTCTTCCTCGTCGGCGTCGGTGTTCTCGGTGTGAGTCTCCTCGTCTCGCTCGTGCTTCCGAACGACGAGTTGAAAGAGGAGTCAGGTGCCGAGATGCGCGCCGCGGCGGACGGCGGTGCCGTCGAGGATGACGACGACTAACCACGACTAACCACGTCTTCTCTGTCGATTCTCGAATTTCCAGCTTCGATCTTACAACCGTTCGACGGTCCCGTTTTTCCCATCGACGCGAATCCGGTCGCCGGTGTGAATCTCCGTCGTCGCATTCGTGACGGAGGCGACCGCCGGAATTCCGTACTCCCGAGCGACGAGCGCGCCGTGCGTCATCCGCCCGCCGACTTCCATGACGAGTCCCGCCGCGTTCAGAAAGAGCGGCGTCCAACCCGGGTCGGTGGACGGCGCGACGAGGATTTCGCCCGGTTCGAGGCTTCCCTCGGACGGGTCGCGGACGACGCGGGCCGTCCCTTCGATCACACCCGCGGAGACGGCCGTTCCGACGAGCGTTCCTTCCTCGACATCTCGATTGGGTGCGGCCGTCGGCTGTTCGCCCTCGCTGGTCAGCAACGGCGGAGCGGTCATCTTCGCGTATCGTTCGTGTGTCCGTCGCCGCGATTCGACGTCCACGTCGAGCGGGACGCCGTCCAACGTGGCGAGGAGTTCATCGCGTCGGAGGAACCAGACGTCGTCCGGACGTTCGAGGCTCCCGCGTTCCGCCAGCGTCTCCCCGACCTCCGAACAAATCTCGTGAACCGCGGCGAACACGCGAGCCATCCCGTGTTTCGGGAACTCCCGGAACGGCATCGCCTTCCGGTAGCTTCGAATCAGGTGACGGACGGCGAGTTTTCGAATCGGTCCCAGTAGTCCGTGGTTCGCTCGCGCTTCCAGTCGGCGTTGGGCGGTCGCCGCGCGACGTTGCAGTTCCGCCAGATGCTCCCGACTTCCGCGTTCCTCGCCGACGTTGTTCCGAATCGTCGAGAGGAGCACCGACGGGTCGTCGCGCCACCGCGGCCGACGCAAGTCGATTTCACCCGTGGCCCGGTGGCCGAATCGGTCGATGAACGAATCGAACGTCTCCACGAACACCTCGCCTCCTCGGAGGGTTGCTATCTCGTCCAGCGACGCGCCCGAATTGAGCGCCGTCTTCACCTCCGGGGCGTTCCCGGCGAGCGTCGCTAACTCCCCGAGTTCGACGTTCATTCGCGTGACGACTTCGTCCTCGAATCCCTTTCCGATGGCGTCCAGTTCGTCCGTGGCATCGGGGAAGGTTCTCCTGAGCAACCGTCCCGCGAGGACGCCCGGAAGGGCGGTCGCCCCTTTCGGTGCGATATACCTCAGGAAGGCGACGATATCGACCTCCTCGAAGATCGCTCGAACCCGTCCGTCCGTCGTTTGCGGCGAGCGGAGTTCGCTCGCCCGTTCCGTTCCCCACGAATCGCTCCACGCCCACAGTTCGTCGAGGTCCGGAACGCCGAACACGAGCGAGTGCACGAACTCGGATAGCGCTTCCGACACGATGGGGAGAAGCGACGGCTTCCCACGTCGAATCGCCTGGAGTATTCGCACCCATCCCGCTCCGACGCCGCGTTCCGGGATGTCGTCCTCCCGCTTCCGTAGAACCTCCCGGAGGCCGTCTGACGCCGGTTCGCTGAGGAACGACAACGCGTTGGGTATCCGCTGTCGGAGCGGCGCGAGTCGAACGAGCGGCGTCAAATCGACGTACACTCGATTTCCGGCCTCGGCGGAGAGACCGCCCGCTTCAGGTGGTCGAAAGCGTGCGGCCCCGCCGTCGATGAACGACCGCCAGAAATCAACGACGAGCGGCGGGAGCGCCTCCGGCATGGCCTGCTGGTGTCCGAAACTCATGTAGACGTGGAGCAGGCCGTCCTCAGGTTGAGGCGAGACGAGCGGAAACAGGGACGTGATGGGACGGGACTGGAGGACGAACAACTCGCCGTCTCGGAACGCCCACTCGATGTCTTGTGGCTCATCGAACAGTCCCTCGATTTTCTCTCCCTGCTCCACGAGTCGATGAACTTGCTCCGGCGAGAGCGCCCGTCGCCCCCGGGAGTCGTCGGAAACGGTCGCCCGTTCGATGCCGCCTTCGTTTCCGGACCGCACCCGAACCGACTTCTCGCCGATGTCGTACGACAGGACGGTGCCATCGCTCCGGTCGACGCGAATCGTATCGGCGGACACCTCCCCGGCGACGATGGATTCGCCGAGTCCGTAGTTCGCTTCGATGGTGGCGACGGTCCTGTTCTCCGTGATCGGGTCTGCAGTGAAGACGACCCCTGCCGTGTCCGCATCGACCATCGCTTGGACGACGACAGCCAGTGCGACGCCCGAACTCGGAACGTCGTTTCGAAGCCGGTACGTCACCGCTCTGTCGGTGTACAGGCTCGCCATGCAATCTCGAACCCTGTCGAGAACGGCCTCGGAGGAGACGTTGAGATACGTCTCGTGCTGACCGGCGAACGACGCGGTCGGGAGGTCTTCCGCGGTCGCACTCGACCGAACGGACACGGTCTCCGCGTCGAGTTCCACCAGCGAATCATCGAGGGCTTTTCGGACGTCGGTGGGGAACTCCGCTTCTCGAATCCGTTCCCGTATCGTCGCGCTCAATTCGGCGATACGGTCCGCGTCCGTCGGGTCGAGTTCGTCCACGGCTTCGATCGCTCGGCGAGTTTCCGGGGCGGTTACGAGGGATCGATACGCGCCCGTCGTCACGCAGAACCCCGCCGGGACGTCGATTCCCGCGTCCACGAGCAGTGCGAGGTTTGCACCCTTTCCCCCCGTTACGGAGGCGTCGATTGCGCTCCCGTCGTCGAACGGGAGGGTAAACACTGCGCTGTCGGAATCCGCTTGTGAGTGATCCATTGGTTTTCTCGTTCGTTGGATCGATAACGGACCCCGTGTCGAATCGCGCCTCGACGGACACCGTTATCGGATATCTATGAGATTATTGGTGCCATGAATTGTAAACCGTTCTCCCGTGTATAGTCGGCTAGTATATACGTGATGGTGAATAGCGTCCCGTATGAAGTACGCTCGGCTCACCGGTACACCGGACCCGGAACGAACGCCGGAAATCTTCGATTTGCTCGCACGGTCGTCGTTCGTGGACGAAGCGCGCCTGTACGACTGGAACCTCTCCAACGACGCAGTTACCGCCCTCCTGGAAGTCGACGGTGAGCGGGAGCGATTTCGGGACGAAGCGGCCGACGTCCTCGGTATGCGGTCGGTCGATACGACGCGGATTTCCGAGCGGAGATTTACGCTCCTCGCCGTACTCGAACCCACCGTCGTTCCGCTGTTGCAGGGGCTCGTCGGAACCATCTCGCGGGAGGGGTTGGTAGTCGCAAAGCCGCTACTCTACCGCGACGGACAGGTTCACGCGCGAATCGTGGGGAGCGCGGCCGTTCTTCAGCGTGCGGTCGACGAATTTCCGGCGGAGATCGCGCTCGAAATCAGCGCGATCGGGGAGTTCGATAGAAGCCGCGAAACGCCACTCTCCGGGCTCAGCGACCGGCAACGGGAGGCGCTCCTGGCGGCGTTCGACCTCGGATACTACGAACACCCGCGACGCGCGACACACGAAGACGTGGCCGCTCGCCTCGACTGTGCGCCGAACACGGCTTCGGAGCACCTCCAGAAAGCAGAAATAAAACTCGTCACCGACGTTCTTCGGTCGGAGTTCGTGCGCTGAGACGGTGGGAGTCCCGTCCGATTCGTGTTCGAACAGACGGCTTCTCCCGAGAAATCCCGTTCGCCGCCGTCTACTTCGACGGAAGGGGTCGGCGGCGAGAGTGCCTACCGTAGTCTGGAATGTTCGTCGTGGTGGCGTTATTCGAACAGTTCGACGGCCTGCCCGTAGCGGTCGGCGGGTTCCTCCCAATCGACGACCTCGAAGAAGTTGTCGATGAAGTCGCCGCGGTCCGGACCGTAGTCGTAGTAGTAGGAGTGCTCCCACACGTCGAGTGCGAGAATCGGGTGGCTACCCCAGAGTGCGCCCTGGTCGTGTTTGTCCACGACGATGTTTCGTAGTTGGTTGCTGAACGAGTCGTAGACGAGGAGTGCCCATCCGCTCGCCGCGGACGCGGCGGCCTCGAACTCGCCCTTCCACGCCTCGTAGGAACCGAAGTCCTCCTCGATACGGTCGGCGAGCGCACCTTCGGGCGCGTCGCCGCCGTCGGGATCCATCGACTGCCAGAACAGGTCGTGCAGAACGTGTCCGCTGCCGTTGTGCGTGACGCTCCGGATGGCTCCTGCGGACGACGAGAAGTCGTCGGAATCGCGGTTCTCCGCGAGCGTTTCCTCGGCGCTATTCCAGCCGTTGACGTAGCCCTGATGGTGGGTGTCGTGGTGCCACGTGAGCACCTGTTCGGAAATGTGCGGCTCGAGTGCGTCGTAGTCGTACGGGAGTGGTGGTAGTTCGTAATCGCTCATCTGTATCTCCATATCCGGGTACGTACAGTGGTAGTATGAGGATTTCCTGTAACGAATTCAAGTAGGATATCTGTCGATTGTGGGTTGCGACGATATCGGAAGTACCGTTCCGAACCGGTCCGAAATAGAACATTCCTGTCGGCTGGCCAACGAGATTATGCACATCGGTAGCATACGACATTCGATGAGTACTACAACTGCAGAGCGACGCGCTCAAGAACTCGATTCCGATGCACAGGCGCTTCTCGATACGCTGGTCGAGGAGGGTGCACCCGACCTGACTCAACTCTCGCCCGAACAGGCCCGCGCACTGCTCGGTGGACTGTTCACCCCCGACGTCAAGCCGGAGTCGGTCGAATCGGTGGACGAACGAAAGATTCCGGCGTACGCCCGGGACATCCGCGTGCGAATCTACGACCCTGCTCCCGACGAGTCGCTTCCCGCCGCCGTCTACTTCCACGGCGGTGGCTGGGTCGCCGGTGACCTCGACACACACGACGGCGTCGCGCGGTCGCTCGCAAACGAGGGGAACTGCGTCGTCGTCTCCGTGGACTACCGATGCGGCCCGGAACACCCCTTCCCGGGTGCCGTCGAGGACGCGTATCTGGCGACGAAATGGACCGCCGACAACGCCGACGAAATCGGAGCGGGCGAGGGGATAGCCGTCGTCGGTGAGAGCGCGGGCGGCAACCTGGCGACCGTCGTCGCACAGATGGCCGTCGAGAACGGGGTCGACGCGCCCGAAATCGAGCACCAGGTGTTGTTCTATCCCGTCACCGACCACTCCTTCGACACGAAATCGTACGAGGAGAACGCGGACGGCTACTTCCTGACCGCGAGAGGGATGGTGTGGTTCTGGAACCACTACCTCCGGGACGACATCGACGGTGCGAACCCGCGTGCATCTCCGCTCCGCGCTACGGAACGGGTTCTCTCGGAACTGCCACCGACGACCATGTTCACCTGCGGATACGGCCCGCTCCGCGACGAGGGGTACGCCTACGCCGAGGCGCTGTCCGACGCCGGCGTCTCCGTCGATCACACCAACTACGACAGCATGATTCACGACTTCGCCAACATGCGCCGCCTCGCCGACCCGTTCCCGGGCGTCGAAGCGGCGGAGGACGTCCGCCAGCGGGCCGGGAAAGCGCTCCGCGGCGCGTTCGACTGAGACCACGGCGACCCCCGAAACGATTCGACGCGAATCAGCTGATTTCGGGGCCCCACGTGACTCATCCCGTCGAACTCCTTATGATCCTCGCAACCCACTAGTGAGACGCTATCGCGGGAGATGGGGTCCTCCTTCAACCGCCACGAAACTGGCTGACGATCCCTGCGAAGGTCGTTCAAAATCATGATGCCAGTTTCGTACGCGGATCGTCGTCGAACCGATTGGCGAGTACCATCCCGAACGCCGCACCGCACGAAGTATCAACGACGGCGTTCGTCGGATGCGCGGTTTCTTGGCGGTGAGTAGCCGTGGGAGAACGAGCATCTACGGTCAGCGAGCGTCAACTCCTTCGGGCGCTCACGCACGACGGATGCCCGGTTTGTGATCACCTTCGAAACCACGAGGCCGAGTTTCGATTCTGGTTCATCGCGGAGCGATACCACCAACGAGAACTGCTCGACGCGCTCACGAACTCGCTCGGCTTCTGTGTCGATCACGGTGAATTGCTCGCCGACTCCCCACGGAGCAGGTCGCCGATGACGTCCGCTCACGAAGTCGTCAGCCGACGAACCCTCTCACGGTTCGAAGCGGGTGAAATCGACCGGACGACGTGGTCGTCACTCGCGACCTGTCCGGCATGCGCATCGTTCGAGCGCGCCGGGGACCGGACGGTGTCGTTTCTCGGACACGGACTCGAAACCAGCGCGGCGGAGTACGGCGACCCCGGTATCGCCTGCTTTCCCCACTTTCGCTCGCTGGCGGCGACGGTCTCGCCGTCGCTCTTTCACACCCTCCTGCCCGTTCAGCGGCGACAGTTCCACGACGTTCGAAAGACGGTTCGCTCGATGCGGGAAAATCCGACGACGGCGACCGATTCCAGCCTCCCCTCCGAACTCGAAACGGCGCTCCAACTCACGGTCGGCCACGACATCCACCCGTCCGCGCTTCCGCCCCCGGACGTGGACCCGAACGCGACTCGGGACCCCGTCGGTGACTTCACAGCCTTGCTCGATTCGGGGGATGGGTGTCCGGTCTGTCTCGAAGTCAGTCGCGCGTGGCAAACCTGGCTCGCGTGGTTGCTACACGCCGATTGCGACGGCGACCGACTACACGACGTGCTCCCGACGTGTCGCGAACACGTCTGGGGATGCGTCCGGTACGGCGATACAGACCTCGCGATGGCCATCGCCGACGCCGCGTCGGACCCGGTCGCCAGGAGACTCACCCGTGCGATGCGACTCCTCGATGATGACCCAGAGTCACGGGAGGACGTATCCGCCACACTTGCTCACATGGACTCGTTGCGACGGTTCGTCCCTCGTCTGCGCGACGATGGGACGACGCGGGCGCGTGAAGCGATACGACGGCCCATTCGGTGTCCGGTCTGTGACCGCATGGAGACGGCACGGGACCGTGCCGTCGAACTGCTCCTCGCGTTGCTCGAACAGCCCCGATTTCGGCGAGCCTTCGAGGACGGCTACGGACTGTGCCTGAACCACTGTAGTTACGTGCTCGCACGGAGTCCGTCCCCCGAAAGTGCGGCGTTGCTGCGGTCGGACGAAGCGGCGAAAGTGGCCCGTCTCCAGTGGGAACTTCGGGAGGCACAACGCAAGCAAGCGTGGGATGTGCGCCCGGAAAGAAAGGGTACCGAACAGCGTGCGTGGCTTCGCGCAATCGCGCGGTTTTCGGGCAGATATACGCCGTTACCCCCGGACGACGCTCCGAGCGGTGAACGGTGAGTTCACTCGGAAGTCCCCATGCCATCAAGGATAGAATGTGTGTTTATTACGTCATTTGATCGCGCGTTTCGCTCGCCAGGATAATAGCGTTCATACAATTGGGGAAACGATGTACCCATATGCCAGAATCGACCTACGTCATCGGTCACCAACAGCCAGACACTGACACGATCTGCTCTGCACTCGCCTACGCAGGGCTGAAACAGGCACAAGGAACGGACGCGATTGCCGCACGCGCCGGTGAACTGAACCCCGAAACCCAGTTCGTCTTGGAACGCTGGAACGTCGAGAGTCCGACCCTCCTCGAAGACGCGGACGGGGAGCAATTGATCCTCGTCGATCACAACGAGTACAGCCAGACCGTCTCCGGGGCGCGGGACGCGGAGGTCGTCGAAGTCGTGGACCACCATCGGATCGGCGACGTGAAAACCAGCGGTCCGATCTTCTTCCGAACCGAACCGGTCGGCTCCACTGCTACCATCCTCACGGAACTGTACGACGAGGCGGACGTGGAGATCGACTCCCAGACGGCCGGTCTCCTCCTCAGCGGACTGCTGAGCGACACCGTGGTTCTTCGATCCCCGACGACGACAGAGCGGGATCGAGTCGTCGCCGACCGACTCGCGGACATCGCGGGCGTGGATTACGAGGAGTACGGAAAGGAACTGCTCCAGCGGAAGAGCCAACTCGGCGAGAAAAGCCCACGGGAGATGGTGGTGGGCGACTTCAAGGAGTTCGAGTTCGGCTCGGAACTGGTCGGTATCGGACAGGTAGAAACGGTCGAACCGGACGTGGTGTTGGAACAGCGCGAGGAAGTGCTCGCCGCGATGGACGACGTGACCGAGGAGCGGGAGTACACCGTGTTCCTGTTGCTCGTCACGGACCTCCTGGAGGAGGACTCCACCGCACTGGTCGCCGGAGACGGTGTGGACACCGTGGAAGCGGGACTGGATGCGACGTTCTCGGACCGCGAAGCGTTCCTGCCCGGCGTGATGTCCCGCAAAAAGCAGGTCGTCCCGCCGCTCGAAGACGCGTTCAACTGATTCGACGGCAGGGGTTTTGAGTGCCCCTCGTTCGTTATTTTGTGCATCCCCGTGTTGTCACGCTCGTCAGCTCTCGCTCTCGTCGAGCACGTCACTGATTCGGTCCGGTTGGAACGCCTCGTCCGGCATCGCGTCGAACCACGCGGCGTCCTTGATCGTTTCCCCCTCGATTCCGAGTTCGTCGCCGACGGTTCCATCGTCGGCCGCGATTGCGTGGTAGAACACGGTGTACTCCCCGTCGGCTTCGAGGAGTCGTTCGATGTATTCGTCCATGTTTCACGAGATCTGTCGGTCAGTACGAATGCATTGTGTACGACGGTCCCGACGAACATCGGACGAATCGTTCATTAACTCAATCACGTTTCAGCTGATAGTTCACCGATCCATTTAACGGAACGGAGAACCAGAGTAACACGAACACAGATGGTCCTCGATTCCTTCACGACCCTCGCCGTGGCGCTGGCGGTCGTCGTGGGTCTCGCGTTCACGTACTTCGGCTACTCCTTCGTGACGCAACTCACGTCGCTCGTCGGCGGCCTCGGCGGTGCCCTGTTCGGTAGTTTCGCCGCACGAACGCTCGCCCCCGGATTCGGCATCGCTCCGCACGACATGTTGCTCGTTTCGCTGGTCGGCGTCCTCATCGGCGGGTACATCGGTAGTCGCTTGGCTCGCTCCGCACAGCGGTTCGCCATCGTCGGCGTCTGCGTTATCGCCGCCGCGTCGGTCGCCTACTCGTCGTTCAGCGGCGGTGGTGAACTGGGAGGTCTCTCGGTTCCGTTGCTTTCCGGAACAGTCGACCCGGTCGTCGGGTCGCTGTTCGTCGCCGCCGTCGTGGGTATCCTCGTCTGGCAGTTCTACCTCCCGTTCCTGACGGTCGTGACGAGTCTCCTCGGCGCGACCATCCTCCAGGAACTCGCTCGCCAGTGGGGCGACATCCTGCCCGTCTTCCACGCCAACGTGTGGTCCACGCTCGGGTCCAACGAGGTGCTCTGGTTGCTCCTCGTCGGGTCGGGCATCCTGATCCAGTATCGGCGCTATCGCAAGGTTGGATCCTACCGGCGTCTACGGCGACTCTCACCCGGCCGAATCCGGTGAATTCGGCCGACCCCATGTTTAATCCTTCCACTTGTTGATAAAATATTTTCACATTATTCGCGGATTTTCACCACAAAGCTTTCACCAAAGGTTGTGGAAGAGAGTATCGAACTCACATGTCCATCTGGCTGGTCTCATACAAGTTCCGAGATGGAAGTGTGGTCCGCCGTACCCTCGACGCCCAGTCGATCAACGAGGCGTACGACGTATCTGCCCTCCCAGAGACGCTCGGCGACCGAGTCCTCGATTCGATAGATATCGAGGAACGGGAGTCGTCGAACGTTCTCGGAACATCGATCCGATTCGGTAGCGAGGAAGAGTGCACGCAACCAACGCCCCAGAAGACGGTGGCCGAACCCGCCGGGCAGACACGAACCATCGCCCAGCGGGATACCTCGTGACCCCGTTCAGTCGGCCGATTCGGCGAAGAACTCCTTGACGACCGTCTCCTCCGCACGGTGAAGCACGACGCTCGCCGTCGATTTGCTCACGTCCAGCGCGGTGGCGAGGTCAGTGAGCGAACAGTCACGTGGGGTGTCGTAGTACCCTCGTTCGAGCGCTTCGGCCATGAACCGCCGTTGCCGGTCCGTCAGCAGTTCGGTCGAGTCCGTCGATTGTGTGACCGAGACGACTTCGAAGGCGAAGCCGGTGGCTTCCAACTCGTCCCTGAAGTCCGACAACCGACCCTGTGTCGTCGTCAAGTCCGTGAGTATCCACCCGTCCTGCACGAGGAGCGGGAACTGCGGTAGGTTCCCCGACGAAAAGACCGCACGGAGCGGCGGCGGGACGAACGGCAAGAGGTACTGAATCAGCGCCGTGTGCTCGTCGGCGTGGAGCACCTCGTAGGACATGGGACTGCGTTCGAAGAGGTCGACGACGGCTTCCGGATTCGCCATCGTCGCCTCCAAAATCACGTACAACCCCTCCTCCGTCGGGTAGTTACTCAGGATTCGGAACTCGTCGTCCGGGTGGTCGGCCGTGAACCCGAACAGGTCGAACGGCCGGGTTCCGGGCGGTTTGAACTTTACGCGGGCTTTGGGCATGGTTAGGTCTCGGTTACTGCTGATTTAGTCGCATCTGCGGTACTGGCGCGTGGATTCCCTACGTTTCACGAGTGGATACGTCGTTCGTGCCCTGACGTATCGTGGACGACCACGGTGCAAGCGGTCCGCCGAGGTGAGTGACGGCCGCCAGCAGGAAGGTGTTGCCGCCCACAATTACGGGTGCAAAAACGGCAGTGACGCGGGGTCGTTCCATGTCGAAACGGAGGGTGTCGACCACCGTCCCAGTTCACGCGAACATGTTCGACCGAACGGTTCGGGTATCGCGTTTCACCGGTATTCGACGTCTTCGAACGCTTTCAGCACGACCTTGCTCAGTGCCGGATGGATGTGAATCGTCCCGGTCACGTCGTCCACGGTTCCCGAACCGCTCGCCAACGCGAGGAGGACTTCGTGAATCAGCGTCGAAGCGTCCGGCCCGACGATGTGACAGCCCAGAATCTCCCCGTCCGGTGCGGCGAGTACCTTGACGAACCCGTCTCGGTCCCTGAGCGCGTTCCCCATCACCGTGTCGCGGTAGTCACAGCGCCCGACGGCGTACTCTTGTCCAGCCTCCTCCAACTCCTCTTCCGTTTCTCCCGTGCCCGCCACCTGCGGCGAGGTGAAGATGGCGTGACCGATGCCCGTGTAATCGACCGCCTCGCCCTTCCCATCGAGAGCGTTTTTGACGACGTACTTGGCCTCGTGGTCGGCGGCGTGTTTGAAGTGGTAGGGTCGGATGCAGTCCCCGTGTGCCCAGACGTTTTCGGCGCTGGTCTCCAGATACTCGTCCGTCTCGACGTACCCTCGTTCGTCGAGGTCGATATCGGCCGCGTCCGGGTCGAGTCGGTCGGTGTTGGGTCGGCGACCGGTCGCGACGAGCAACTCGTCGGCGGTGACCGCGATGGGTTCCCCGTCGTCCGACGTCGCGGTGACCGTCACCTGTCCGTCCGCCTGCGTGACCGCTGTCGCCTCGTAGCCGACGTGGACCGTGTGCCGGCGGCGGGCGATTTCGGTGAACGTCTCGGCAACCTCACGGTCTTCGGACGGAACGAGCACGTCGCTCCGACCGATGATGGTGACGGCCGTTCCGAGGGCTTCGTAGAAGTAGCCGAGTTCGGCGGCGATGTAGCCGCCGCCGATGACGACCAATCGGTCGGGCCGCCTGTCGAGACGGAGTGCATCCGTACTCGTGAGGTAATCCACGTCGTCCAGTCCGTCGATGGGTGGAATCGCGGGACGCGCTCCGACGGCGACCACGACTTTCTCCCCCCGGATTTCCTCGTCACCGACGCGGAGGGTACGCTCACCGACGAATCTGGCCTCGTCCCGATACAGCGTGATGGTCTCGCGCTCCTCGATGGCGTGTCTCAGTTCGTCCGATTTTCCGTCGGTCATCTCCGTCACTTCGTGGACGATTCGTGGGAAGTCGATACGGTCGAGGTCGGCATCGATACCGAACTCTCCGGCGTGTCTGACCGTCTCCGCCACGTCCGCGCGGTGGATAAGCGTCTTCGACGGGTTACAGCCACGATTGACACACGTCCCGCCGAGCGGGCCGCGTTCTATCAGTGCCACGCTTTCCCCCCGGTCCGCGGCGGCGAGCGCGACTTTGTTTCCGGTTCCCCCGCCGATGACAACGATGTCGTAGTCATCCATTTCGTTCACCTCGAACCCCTTACGGCGGGGGTGATCAAGAACTTCCGCACCGACGAAACGCTACAGAATCTTGTTCCCGCCGACGGTCACCGTCACCGAATCGACCGTTTTCCCGTCGTAATCGACGGCCGAGAGGGTGGATTTCCCGACCGGGACGAACACCGTCTTCGAGGTTTGTCCGCTCTGGACGGTGCCGGTGTCGAACTCGCTCCCGCTCGAACTGATGACCGTGAGTTCCCGAACGCCGTACTCCGTCGTCGCCGCAGGGGTGAGACTCACGCTCGCGCTCACCCGGCCGCTGGCCCACGGTTCGCTGACCGAGACCTTCTCGAAAATCTTCGATTCGTCCGTCCCCGAAACACGTGCCTTCGGGTCGAGCGTCACGCAACCGCTCGTCCCGACGAGTCCGGCCGCGGCGACGGCACCGAGGAACGTTCGACGTGAACGCCGATTTTTCGATTCGCCCGCGTCGTTCCCCGTCATCGCTGTGAATCCCTCAGGATGAGCGGCCCGATGGCAAGCGTCCGTTTTGCGACCGTCGCGATGCGGAGGATGTAGGAGACCAACAGCATGAACGGGATGAGCGACACAGTGAACGCCCCGGCGACGACCAACAGGATATCCGAAAATCCGAGGGTCGTGCCGGTGAACGTCCCGCTTCCGACGAAGGCGAGCATCGACCCCGCAACGAACAGTGCGGGAACCGCGGCGTACAGAATCAACTGCGAGAGGTCGATGAGCGCCCACTGAAAGTAGAGCGTCTTGATGTGCTCGCGCGCCGGGCCGAACATCGACAACGAGGTCTTCAACTGCTCGAACTTCCGGTGTTGGTCGTCGGAGAGGTCGTCCCCGTACTCGTCGCGCATCCGCTCGACGTGGAAGATTTTCCACGAGTAGTTGAAATCGAGTGCCGCGAACAGCACGTCGAAAGTGCCGAACTTCGCGCCGTCGAGTTGCTCTTTGACCGTGTCGGCGTTCCCCGTGAGGCTGTCGATGAACTCGTCGAGTTCGTCGAGCAGGTCGCTGTTCCCGTCCTCGCTGACTGCGTCCCGAAGTTCGTTCGCCCGAAGTTCGGTCGTGTCCAGTATCTCCTGGAGGAACTTCGACGGGTCCGAGGGCGTCGTGTGGCCGATCATCTCGCTGACGAAGCCTCGGAAGTCCATGGCGTCGCTCATCCGTCCCCGTTGATCGCCGAGCGGGCCGTTCTCCTGTGAGATGACCAACTGGGTGATGGTCACGACGAGCGTCGTCGCGGTGATGTTTGCACCGAGCAGGGTCGAGAACATCGTCTCGATGGTGTCCGACGTCGCGATTGCGGATTTCAGCGGCGGATACAGAAACGTCCCGGCGAGGACGAACGCGATGAAAAAGAGCACCGCCATCGACCCCGTGATGACGAGCCGTCGTGCCCCGAGGACGAGCCAGAGTTTGATTCGACTCTCGCCCGCCCGCTCGCGCATCGTGTTCGCGGTGCTGATCTCGTTGTCATTGTCGTCTTTCTCATTCATCTTCGTCGTCGTCACCCCTCCACGCCGGTCGCTTGAAGACGAGGTATTTCGTCCCCCCACCGACGTACTCGATCGTCGTCACCAACTCCCAGCCGTCTTCACCGAGTTCGTTCAGGTCGTTGATGGGGTCGATGGATTCCTTCTTCGTACTCCCCCGCGGCGGCCTGATGGTGTGGTACTCCCACTCCCGTTCATTTCTGTCTCGCATTCACTCTCTATTACTCGGTCAAGTCGAACGAGAATCATTGTTGTGGCCCGGTCTCCCCGTCCCGTTTTCGGATTATTTCGACACAATTTTCGTCTTCTCCGTCTTCAGCGACCAGTTCGTACATCGAGGCTGTCGGGTCCTTGACTATATATCCGAGCAAGCTTCCGAACCCGTTGTGTTCGGGATGCAGTCCGAGACCGCTTCCCGCACCGACCAGTCCCGGCGGTTCCCTGTCGAGCGTTTCCCGCCACCAGTCCGCGTCGAAGAACAGCGTCGATATCTCCATGTGTTTCACGTCGTGTGTAAAACAGTAGCCGCCCGACACCAACAGCGGCCAGAGGTGTTCGAGACAAGTCTCGGCCGATTCCCGCAGTCCGACGTCGAGAAAGACGAGCGCACACGGTTCCTCGAAGGAGGGCATCGAACGGTCGAAGTATCCGGGGTGGAACCGACAGACGGAGATATCCCCGTAGCGGGCGATGTTCTCCTGTACCTCCTCTATCGGAGCGCCCCACGAGTCCTCGTCGTACGTGTGGACCTGCTCGGATTTGATCAGTGTGTGCTCCCGGTCGTTTTCGTTCGGTTCCGGCATTCCCTCGAAGGAGTCGAACACCTCCAGCGGCCGGTCACAGAGTCCGGCGACGAGCGAAAGGTTGGCCGTGCTACCACCTTTGTAGCAGCCACATTCGACCAGACTCCCCTCCACGTCGGGCGGTATCGTCAGTACTTTCGTGGCGATAACGAGGTGTTCCAGAAACGTCGAACCGGTTTGTATCTCGACGTTGTTCCGTGCCATCCTCGCGGCCAAGACGACCTTGTCCAAGAATCCGACCCCGTACTCCGCTCCGGTTTCGGGTCGAAAGAATTCGGCGAGGACGACCGGCATGCTCGCCACCAAGAGGGCGAATCGGTACAGTCGGGAGATCGCAGCAATCGCGGCTCGAGCGGTTTGCTTCATGTGTCGCCAACGTTCTCGACAGCCGAGTTTTGTTATGGTCCTTCCGAGCCATCGGTAAGGGGTTCCTACGCGGTATCCCGCTCGGCGAACGAGATGTGCCAGTTCGACCGCAGTCCGAGACGGGTTCCCCCCACACTCCAGCCATCGTCATCGAGCGGGAGCGCGACGAGGCGGCAGTCGAAGTCGGAGAGCCACGAGAGGGGCGGTCCCGCGTCGCCGACGAACCCGAACCGAATCAGTACCTCCGGGGGAATCGTCCCGTTCGTGACCGACACGAGGTCCGCGTCGGCGTAGTCGCGGACGATTCGGGCGAGTAGCGCCACGAACGCGTTATCCCGCGAGTCGCCGCCGACCATCGGGACGGCGTCCGCGAGTTGAACCACCGTTACGCCGTCCGACGTCGTCCGCTTTCGTACCACGATTCCGGCGACCGGGTCGCCGGAATCGGACGCGACGTACGTGGTCCGTTCCCATTCGGGGCTCGAAAATCGCCACCGGTAGAACGTCTCGTCGCGGAGGGCGTGAATCGCCTCGGGCGGGTTCGTCGCGTACAAGTCGGCGAGGACTCCGGCTTCGACCCCCGAACGACGGGCGATGGAAAACGCCTCGGAATCTCCCACCGCGGAGCGATACAGGCCGTGAACGTCGTTCGTGAGCGGGAGAACGTAGTCGAGAAACCCCGATCCGACCCCGTCCTCGTCGCCCAAAAACGCAGTCGGGTTCTGAATCCGGTGGTAGGTCTCGCGGTCGCCGACGATTTGCCACCCGAGTTTGAGGTACCCGGGTCGGGAACGCTGGTTCGGGAAGTTGAAGAAGAACGCCGGTTCGCCGTCGCCGTAGTGGTCGATGGCGTGGCTGGTCATCCGCGTGAACAGCCCCTGCCGCCGGTGGTCCGGGTGGACCATCGTATCCGCCGGTTGCAGCGCGAGAACGGTCCCGGAACCGACGCGCATGCGAAACGCGAGAAACGGTCGGGCACCGACGATTTCGCCGTCCTTCTCCACGACCAACACCGGAACGTGATCGACGTACGGATTGTCCACGTATTTCCACCGGAACCACGCCTCGTTCCGGCGTCGGTGGAAGACGGCCCGGTCGAGCGAGAGGAACCCGGACAGGTCGCTCGGCTTGTACCAGCGAACGACGTACTCGTCTTCGACTCGGTTTAGTACGGACATCGGCTTACGAACTGGGTTCCCTCGTTCCGTACATAGTTATGTGGAGGAAGAACGTTCGACTGGGTTCCGTTACTGTCCATCACAGGATTTGCTCGCCGATGGAACTGCCATCGAAATCGGCTCGGTTTCGGGGGGAAAATCCGTTCCGCCCGTTTCGAACCAAATCACGCTCCCGGAGGATACGCAGGGAACTGTAGAGTTCCAAATATCCGATCCCCAGCGTATCGTGTATCGTCTCGACCGTCGCGCGGCCGACGACGGACAGATAGAGGTACACCAGTTTCGTCCGCGGCGAAGGAAGTTCGGTCAGGGGAGGGGCCTCCAATTCGAATACCGCACGGTCTTCGATCATTACGGCACGTCACGGTCGAACCGCCTTTGTTATACGTCGCCTGAAATCGGCGGCTTGCGGAGAGTATGACGCTCCCCGCTCAGAGGTCCAGGAATTCCTCCGCGTTCTCCCAGAGGATTTTGCGCTGTACGTCATCAGGGAAATCCAACTCCTCGAACTGGTCCAGCCACTTCTGCGGTCGAATCATCGGGTAATCGGTCCCGAACATAACCTTGTCCTGCAACAGCGTCTTCGCGTAGTGGAGCACCTGGTCGTCGATGTACTTCGGGAGCCACCCCGACAGGTCCATGTAGACGTTGCCCTTCTGCTGGCAGATGGCGAGTTGCTCTTTCTCCCACGGGAAGGCAGGGTGGGCGAGCAGGATTTGCAAGTCGGGGTGTTCCGCGGCGAGGTCGTCTATCATCATCGGGTTCCCGTACTTGATCTTGAGTCCACGGCCACCGGGTGCGCCCGCGCCGAGCGTCGAGTTACCGCCGTGGAAGACGCAGGGCACGCCGAGGTCCTCGATGGTCGAGAACAGTTCCTCGTGTTCGGGGGCGCTCGGGTCGAAGCCCTGTGCGATCTGCTGGAACTTGAACCCCGAGAGGTCGAGGTCCTCGACGACCCGGTGGGCTTCTTCCACACAGTCGTCCTTCAGCGGGTCCACGCTGCCGAAGCCGATGAAGAAGTCGTCGTACTCGTCGCGGATTTCGGCGACGTAGTCGTTCGGCACCGGCGGGTTGCCGGTGTTCGTCTCGGCGTCCCACCCGAGCAGGATCGTTCTCCCGATGCCCGCCTCGTGGTACTCCTCGACCAGCGAGTCGTAGGTGTCCGTCTCCATCTTCGCGCCGAACTTGTTCGCCGCGTCCTCCATCATCTTCCCGCCCGCGTCCTCCAGAAACTCCTTCGTCGGTTGGTGGGCGTGCGTGTCGATGATTCGTGGCTCGTCCTCCTCGGCGAGTACGTCGAGCGTCATACCTGAGAGTTCGCAGGAGAGGTGAAAAAGATGGACGACACGGAGCTAACCGTCGGATGGAACCGAAGATCGATGGATGTAGCTATATCACTACTGACAATGATTACTATTTTTAGTAATAAAATCACGAATTGATTTTATGGATTATTCTTCCCTCTCTGTTGAAGATGCCCGAGACTCCCGACACACCTGACACACCCAGCGAACGAACCGCGACGCTCCACCGGCGGACGTACCTCAAAGCCGCGACCGGCTCGCTGGCCGCGGCTGGTACGTTCACCGGGCTAGCCACCCCGATTACCACGCCGGACGACGCGGACACGGATTCATCCGACCTAACCGACCAGACCGTGACCGCCGACGAGTTCCAGTACGATACCACCTACGACGTGGTGGACGACCTCGGGATGGACCCCACCGGCGAGGAACCGATCGACGACATCCTCGGAAATCACTTGGAGAGCAACACGAAGTTGGAGTTCCCGCAGGGGACCTTCCGCGTCACCGAGTATACGTTCGACTACGGAAACGGACTCCACGACTTCGGGATGGTCGGCGTCGAATCCGGCGCGACTATCGTCCTCGACACGCCGGACGACGTCACGTCGAGTTCCGGTGCGTCGTGGCTCTCGCTCGGCGGGAGCGGGTCGTCCAACATCCAGTACGAAGGCCTCCGTCACGAGGTCGGAAACGCGCCCGAAGCGCCGAGGATGCAGATCAACGTGGACGACGGCCTGTTGGTGCGGGACCTGCGCCATCGCGGCGTCCACGACGGCTCGAAAGGCCCGTTCATCTTCGGCATCTTCACCGAGGACGGATCGGGACTCATCGACGGACTCCACGCTCCCGACGGCGCACCCGACGGCAGCGGTGCGGTCGGCCTCTTCGTCCACCAATACACGAAAGGGAGCCTCGAATGCAGGGACTGTTGGATCGAGGGGTTCCCGAACAACGGCCTCTACGAGTCGAAAAAGAGCACCGGGACGGTGACGGTGAACGGCGGACTGTACAAGAACAACAACATCGCGAACGTCCGCCTCGCCGGGTCGGGCGGCACGGTTCGGGATTGCTGCGTCGTCGTCAAAGAACCCCATTCGGACCCGGATTTCCCGACGAACATGCGCGGCATCTGGCTGTTCGCCGACGACGCGACGGTCGAGAACTGCGACGTGGTGCAGGTCGCCGACGCGGCGAGCGACGGTGGTATCGTCGTCGCCGGAAGCGGAACGACCGAGATTCGGGACACGAGGATTCGAATCCGCACGGACGACACGGCGGCGATGTACGCCGTGAAGCCGGAATCCACGCCCGCGCCGGTCGTCTGTTCCGGCGTCGAGGTAAAGGGCGATGCCGATCACACGGGAAGCGGGAATCCAGGCAGCGCCGCACTTCGTGCCTTCGGGCGACCGAACTCCGTCTTCTGGTCCTGCTGTGTGAAACAAACCGGCAACGACCGGGACGGCGTTCTCCTGCAGTACTGTGACGGAAGCAAAGTGAAGGGGAGTTCGTTCGACGTGACCGGGGACGCCATCGTCCTCGATCACTCCAGCGACGTGATACGAAAGAACAACTCGGTCGGCACCACTCGATGTGCCCACCCATCGTGTCCGGACGACCTGAACACGGCGATCGATCGGTTCGACGACGACACCCTCTCTGCGTATTCGTTCGACCGGGGCGAATCCGGGGCGAGCGTCGTTTCCTCGCCGACTCGAAGCAGGGGCGGCGCGCTCTCGGTCGGGGACACGGTCACGGAGATGACGAGCATGGACGGTCTTCCGGCGTATCCCGCGGCGGGCGACACCGTCAGTTACTGGCTTCGCGGCGACGGCGGCGCAGCGGACGTAAACCTCTCGTACGGCGTCCAAAACGATTCGAGTCGGTATTTCGTCCGCGTGGACATCGCCAACGCCGACCTCATCCTCTTCCGATACGAGAACGGGACGGCCCACCGACTCGGGTCGAATTCGACGGGCTACACCCTCGCGCAGAAGACATGGTACGAACTCGTCGTGGACTGGAGCGAGGACGGAAACCACATGGCGACGCTTCGGGACGCCGACGGCAACCGCATCGCGCACGTCGGGGGAAGCGACGCGACGTGGTCCTCCGGCGGCATCGGCTACGACGCGTATCTCGACTGCGGCCAGCGGGCCGTCTTCGACGACGTGGCGTTGCGGTAAACGGGGAACGACAGGTGTCCCGGCCACGAGGGCCGTTTCCGAACGAGTCGAACTATGTTCTCACAATCTCCATTACCCACAAACCAGATGTACACCATTTAAACATATATCTATATTAAAATTCTTTTAACTTAATCGAATAAGTTTTAACAGAGAAATTAATATCCTTTCCTATGGTTGGAAAAGAGTCGAATGATGTCGCCGCACCATCTCGAACGCGCCGCTCGTTTTTACGCCGTACCGGTCTTGTCGTCGCAGGGACTTCCACTGTACTCGCTACTGAAAGTGCGGCTCGTGAGGCGATTCGTACGACGTATACTATCCGCGAGGGGACGCCGGACGAAACCGATGTGTACATCACTGATACTCAAACAGAAGGACCGGTCGCCGTAGTCGTCGGTGGGATTCAAGGTAACGAACCCGCTGGCTATCAAGCGGCGGGCGGCATCAAAACGTGGTCGATCAACCGTGGAACGCTCGTTACGATTCCACGAGCGAACCCGGTCGCCATCGAACGTGGGACCTATTTCAACGACAACGGGAACTTAAACCGGAAGTTCCCACCAGGTGAAACACCGACGACGCCGCTCGCACGGGCGATTTGGGGCGTCATCGCGTCGTACGATCCCGACATCGTGATCAACCTCCACAGCTCACAGGGGATCTATCGCGAGGACGTTGGCCCCGATGGCGTCGGGCAAGCCATCTATCCGACGACCGCCCCGGGGGCGAGCGAGGACGCGGTCGAAACGGCGGAGTACATGAATCGCTATCATCTCGACGACTCGTTCCCTGACTACTACCGGTTCCAGCGCGGGAACACCATCGACGGGACGCGACCGTACCTCGTTCATAAGACCGATGCGGATCTCGGCGTGCCCGGATTCATCGTCGAGAGCACCCGATACGAAACTTCCCTCGCAACCCGCAGGAACTGGGAGCTCAACATCGTCCACCATCTGTTGGGTCGTCACGGTATCGACCGAACGTACGAAAGCTGATCGACTTCTTCGCCCGCCGTCTCATACTCCGGCGTGCAGCAGGAAGACCGCAATTGCGCTCGTGAGAATGGAAACCGGGAGTCCGACCGACAACAGTCGAACGATGGAGATGTCCACGCCGCGTCGGGCGGCCTGCTGGAGGACGATGAGCGTGGCCGCGCTGGCGATGGGCGTCGCGTTTCCGGCGAGGGTGCTGACCGCCGAAAGGACCAGCCACCCCGCGTCCCCCGACACGCCCGATGAGAGCAGGACGACGGCCGGGACGTTGCTGATGAGGTTCGAGAGGACGAACGTGAGTCCGGCGAATCGCCAACTATCACCGAACCCGCCGACGACGCTCATGAGTGAGGTTTGCTCCAGACTGCCGACGAGGATGAAGATGCCGACGAACAGGACGATGATGCTCCAGTCCATCCCGTGGAGCACGTCCTCGCCGGGAACCCGCCGAAACAACTGAAGCCACGAGATGTGGAGGATACCCAACGATGCCGCGATGATCCCTGGGTCAGCGTCGGGAAACAGGATGAGAAGCACGAACGTGGCGAGGAGGAAGGCGAGACTCGACAGTGCCCACTCCTCGTCGATATCCGGGACGGGAACCTCGGGAAGCGGAACTCCGGACGTCGTGATTGGAACGAGGACGAGCGCCGCGACGAGCAGGCAGACGAACGCGACGGGTGCGAGATGGGTGACGAACTCGACCGACGTCAGACCGCTCTTATTCAGGATGTAGGCGTTCTGTGGGTTGCCGAGCGGCGTCGCCACGCTTCCGATGTTCGCGCCGAGGACGACGGCGATGAGCGGCGGAATCGGGTCGACGTCGGCGTTCCGGACCACCTTCACGAGAATCGGCGTCAGCAGGAGCACTGTCGCGTCGTTGAGCGCGAACGTGCTGAGGACGGCCGCGAGCACGAGCGTCCCGACGGTTAACCGTCGGGCCGTGCCGGTGTAATCAACGAGGTACGATCCCGCCCACCCGTAGAAGCCGCTCAACGAGAGCGCTTCGACGTGCGCGAGCATGCCGAACAGCAGGAGCAGGGTGCTCGTGTCCACGCTCGCTAGTGCCTCGTCGGGGGAAATGGCCCCGATGGCGAGGACGACGACCGCACCCGTCGCGCTCGTCAACGACCGGCTGAGGGGGTAGACGCGGATCTGGTTGAAGAACAGCAGGCCGAACGTCACGAGGACGACGGCGATCACGAGCGCGTCGGAAGCCATGTCCGGTTGTTCACTCGGGGAAATAAAGGATGTTCGGACAGGTCGGGGGTCGAAACGCAACCACCGAGCGAAATTTACAGTGTGACTTTCGTCGATTCGCAGCGATCCGAGTCAGTCCCGCGTCTTGATGAGGAACTTCATGTCTCCCTCGAAGACGACGGTGTCCTCCTGGTTCGTCATCGTGGTGTCGATGGTGACAAGACCGGCGTCGTCGCGGCTCGACAGCTTCTTGGTTCCGGTGACTTCCATGTCGAGCGAGATGGTGTCGTCCATCTTGACCGGGGCGGGGATGTCCATGTAGTTCATGCCGAGGAACGCGAGAACCGTCCGCTCCAGAAAGCCACAGCGGTAGACGAACCCGGTGGCCAGCGAAAACGTCATCGGGCCGTGGGCGACGCGCTCGCCGAAGTACTCGTCCTCGGCGTACTCCTTGTTGGTGTGGAGTTCCGTCCAGTCGCCCGTGAACGCCGAGTGCTGGACGAAGTCGTACTCGGTGACGGTTCGGCCGACGCTCTCGAACGTTTGGCCCTCTTCGAAGTCCTCGAAGTGGTGCGGTTCGTAGCTGTAAGGCATGTCGAAATCCACTCGGCAAGAATATAAGTAATTATTGCACTGAATCGATGTATGGCGAACGTTCCGGACGACAGGCGCGAGAGAATCGCGAGCGACCCGTTCTGTGAAACCCTCGGAATCGAGCTCACGGTGTTGGAATCGGGCCACGCCCGAACCGAGCTCAGAATTCGAGACGAACTGCTCAACTTCCACGGGACGCCCCACGGCGGTCTGGTGTACTCGCTCGCGGACGCGGCGTTCGCCGCCGCGTCCAATTCCGACGGTGAGACTGCGCTCGCACTGGAGACGAACATCTCGTATCTCGCGGCGGCGGACGTCGGTGATACGCTCGTCGCAATCGCCGAGCGCGAGGACGAGACGCGGCGCACGGGGACGTACAGAGTCGATGTCTGTGTAGAGAAAGACGGATCGGACGGGAACGGGGAGGACACGGAAACGGTGGACGACGTCACGGCGGACGACGACGGTCTGGCGGAAGTCGCGATATTCCGTGGCCGAGTGTACAAACCCTGACCGTTTCCCGTACCGCAGCCCCCGCTAACCCGTCAATGGATCGTGCTTATTGGAAAATTCGTTTGAATTTTCACCACTCCGCTAAGAATACAATCGAGAGTACATTTTGTTCGAAAACCGTTGGATGTGACCCAATTCGAAACGTTCATCTGACGAAAATGAAGATTTAATCGCCGATCTATTCTTAAATTCATAACTCACGGAGATAATAGTGTGATTTATACGGTTTCAGCAAATCGCGTGTGATATGAACACGAGTCCCATGCCGTGGGCTCCATCGTTACTGTACGCGACGACCGGCGGGCGGCCATCGCGGCGGAACGTCGTCGTGTTGTCCGACGGAGCGGACGACGAACGGGCGATTTCGTTCGCGGCGGCGCTCGCCGACGCTCGCGGTGGGACGCTGGTCTTCGTCAACGTTGCCATCCGGTCGTCCGGAACCCCGCTCGGCCTCGAGGAAAAGGTGCTCGAAGAGCGGCGAAAGGTGGCCCAAAACAGGCTTCGAACGGTGGTGGATTCGTCGTCCGGAATACGGACTCGGGCGGCGGCTCGCGTCGGGCGGACGGTCTCGGCCATCGCACGGAACGTGTGTGTGGAGTTCTCGGCCGATGTCGTCGTCGTCGCCGAATCCGAATCCCTGTTGCCGACCTCCCTCGGCCGAAGCGTTTCGACACGCGTCGGTGGCAGTGTGGATTGTGACGTCGTCTCGGTCGGTGGGACACACACGTCGCGCGACGTGTCTTCGATCCTCGTTCCGGTCGCTGGGGGCCCACACTCCGGACGGGCCGTCGACACGGCGCGTTGTTTGGCCGAAAAGCACGGTGCGTGGGTCGAACTGCTCCACGTCGTTCCCGAATCAGGGGACGAACGACTCCTCGCGGACGCGGAGAGATACGTCACTGCGGCGAACGAACGGCTGGACGAGTTCGAAGGGGTGGACGAGTGGATTTTGGAGGCCGACGACGCTGCCGAGGCAATCATCGACCAATCCCAATACTACGACGTGACCGTTATCGGTGCACCGCAGAAACACCGACTTCGTGAGTTCGTCTTCGGTTCCACGACCGAGGACGTTCGCTCCTCGGCGCACAGCACCGTCATCAGCGTCGAACGACGGAACGGGCGCGAGTCGCTGTTGAGTAACTGGCTCCGGACCGAATAACTGATTCCGAATAACTGATTCCGAACCGGATCGATTGACCGACTTCGGACGAACGTCGCTGGATTCCGATTACAACGTCGCTTCGGTCTTCTCGCCCGCGGTTGCGCCGGCGAACCGTTGGAAGACATCGAACCGTGTCGTGGCCGCGTCAGCGGTGGTCGAACACGCGCTTCACTTTGCCGACCTCGGTTCGTTCGAGGGTGCCGGGTTCGACCACTTCGAGTTCGTCGGGCTTCACGTCGAGAATCTCGCGCAGGCAGGCATCGATCCGATCACGGAGTTCCGCGGGTGAGTCCTCGAAGTTTTCGTGGTATTCGACGGAAATCTTCATCCTGTCGAGTTGGCCGTCCCGCGTTAGATCGATGCGATAGTGTGGCGCGACGGCGTCCAGATCGATCATCACTTCCTCGATTTGGCTCGGGTAGACGTTCACGCCGCGAACGATGAGCAGGTCGTCGGCGCGGCCGGTGACGTTGCCCATGCGAACCATCGTCCGTCCGCACGCACACTCCTCGTAGTTCAGCGTCGTCATGTCGCCGGTTCGGTAGCGCAACACGGGGAGGGCTTCCTTCGTCAGACTGGTGATGACGAGTTCCCCTTCCTCTCCTTCGGGAAGCGATTCGCCCGTCTCCGGGTCGATGACTTCGGGATAGAAGTGGTCCTCCCAGATGTGCTGGCCATCCTGTGCTTCGGCACATTCGATGGAAACGCCCGGTCCGATGATTTCCGAAAGACCGTACACGTCCACGGCGGTCACGTCGAGCGCTTCCTCGATCTCCTCGCGCATCGGGTCCGTGAACGGTTCCGCGCCGATGATGACGGTTTCGAGCGCGAGGTCGTGTGGGTCGATGCCGCGGTCCTCCATCGCTTCGGCGAGGTAGAGACAGTACGACGGGGTACACGAGAGCACCTCGCTTTCCATGTCCAGTAACATGTCGATCTGTCGGGCGGTGTTGCCACCACCCACTGGAATGACACACGCGCCGAGTTCCTCGACGCCATCGTGGAACCCGAGGCCGCCCGTGAACAGACCGTAGCCGTAGGCGTTCTGAACGACGTGCTCCGGTTCGACGCCTGCCGCACGGAGCGACCGGGCCATCACCTCGCGCCAGATACCGAGGTCCGAGTCCGTGTAGCCGACGATTTTCGGCTTCCCGGTGGTCCCCGACGAGGCGTGAATACGGGCCAACTTCGCGCGCGGTACCGCGAACATCCCGTCCGGGTAGTTGTCGCGGAAGTCCTCCTTCGTCGTGAACGGGAGTTTCGAGACGTCCTCGACGCCCCCGATGTCGTCGGGCGAGATGTTCTCTTCGTCCAACGCGTCACGATAGTGAGGGACGTTTTCGTAGGCGTGTGCGACCGTCTCCGCCAGTCGTTCGTCCTGAATCGCACGCAGCTCCGCCCGAGATGACACCTCGGTGTCACTGTATGTCATGCTTGTTCATGATTGGAAGGGGCACGGGAAAACTGTTACTCGACCGGTGTCGAAACGTGCTACTTCGGATGAAAGTTTATTTTCTTTGCCGTTGCACCCCGACGGGATGGCAACAGTCTCGGAACTCTGGGGGCGGTCGGAGGGTCGCAATCGACACTGGTGGGTCTTCGTCGGGGGGTACGCGGGAATCGTCCTCGCGCTCCTCCTCGTCGTGACGCTTGGCAGCGGTTCGACACTGGCTGACACGCTCCTTCCCGTGGCGCTCTTCTACGCCCCACCGTTCGTCTCCGGCGCGAGCGCGTTCCGCGGCGGCGGCTACCTCGCCAGCCTCGCCGTCGGTCTCGCTCCCGGCGTCCTGTACGCCATCGTCGTCGGGGCGCATGTGCTCGTCGGTCAACCAACGACCGCCCAAGCACCGCTGTGGACACTGGCTGTCGGTTTCGGAATCATCGGTATCGTCGGATCGTTCCTCGGCTACGGCATCGGAACGGGCGTGTTGCGATTCGTTCGGGGACGAGAACTCCGGTGAGCACCTGAGCACCCACGTCATCGCAAGCGTGTGGGAAGGGGCCGGTTGCCACTCGAACCGATTACTCGGACAGAAATTCGATCAACGAGTCGTTCACCGCTTCAGGCCGGTCGTTTTGGACCCAGTGACTGGCGTCGGATAGGCGCTCGATTCGCAAGTCGGGAATCCAACGGTCCAGCCCTTCGGTCAACTCGTTGCCGAGCGCGAAGTCCTCCATGCCCCAAATCAGCAGGGTCGGTACCGACACGTCGAGGGAGTGGCTCGACCCGCCGACGAGGGACCGAAGTCCCGTCGGAACGGCGTCGCGGAACAGCGCGCGGTAGTAGTTGATGGACCCCGTCAACGCGCCGGGCTGAGAAGCGGCCTCGACGTAACGCTGGACGTCCGCCTCGCTGAACGCATCCGAGTTCACCGGGGTGTCCCGGAAGATTCCCTCGATGGAGCCGTAGTTTCGGGCGGAGAGATACGCCTCCGGAAGCCACGGCAACTGGAAGAAGAACATGTACCACGAACGTCGGAGCTGTGCGGGCGTCCGCAGGACTTCGCGGAACCGTCCCGGGTGCGGTGCGTTCAGGACGGCGAGTTTGGCGACGCGCTCGGGGTGGCGGATTCCGACCTCCCATGCGACGGCACCACCCCAGTCGTGGCCGACGACGTACGCCTCGTCCCTGCCGAAGTGATCCATGAGGCCGACCACGTCGCCGACCAACTCCTCAACTCGATACGATTCGACGTCGTGGGGTTTCTCCGAGACATTGTATCCCCGCATGTCGGGCGCGACGACGTGGTACCCTGCCTCGGCGAGGGCCGGAATCTGGTCGCGCCACGAGTACCAGAATTCGGGGAAGCCGTGCAGGAGGAGGACGAGTGGGCCATCACCCGCTTCGACGTAGTGGAGACGGACGCCGTTGACGATGGCCTCGTCGTGAGTCATGTCGGACATACGTCTACCGACGGCATTTTCGCCGATAAACGTTGACGTATGCTCGTGGCCGAACCGTTCGCCCTGCCGCTGTCCGAAGTTCGACCCAGTCAGTTGTACATAAACGGACTAAAACTATCTCTCGTGACACAGTGGCTCGACTTCGATGCGCCGGAGTACGACCCGCTTCCGGTGCGAAAAATCCACGGCGAGTGGACGCTCACGGACGGACACACCCGCGCGTTCGTCGCTCATCTCTCGGGTGCTGACGAACTTCGCGTCGTTCGGGACACGGACGAGATTCCGATGGCGATGTACGAACAGTGCGTCTCGTGGTGTGAGGATGAAGGCGTCACGGAGATCGGGGACCTTACTGGACGAGTCGTCACGAACGAGACCTTCGAAATGCAATGGATCGACCGCTGTCGGTCGCTCGAACCGTAGTCAAACGCGACCCGAACTCACTCCAGAATTCGCTCGATGTAGTCGTCCATGTCGCGGGCGAGCGAACACGTGCCGGGCTGAATCCAAAAGTAGCTGTAGACGACGCCGTTGTCCTCCCCGCTCCCGGTGACCTTGTGTCGCCACTCGTCGCGCGGTTCGTCGGCGACGAGGTGGAAGAAGTGCCGCCGGTAGGCTTTCGGCTTCTCGTGATGGTTCCACACGTCCGTGGAGAGCGGGCGGACGGAATCGAAGTCGGTCAAACCGCTCTCCTCTCGCACTTCGCGGACGACTGCCTCGTGGGGGGCTTCCCCGTCCTCAATTGTCCCTTTCGGGACCTGCACGCCAACGTCCTCGTTGGCGTGCTCGAAGACGAGCAGTTGGCGGGGCTGCGCGGCCTTACGCGTGATGTACGCGTAGGCTTTTTCTTCGGTTATTGGTCGATCGATCACGGATACGATTACAAAACGGGGGGCGGGGGCGTAAGCGTTATTTCAGTCAAATGTCTGTTTCGATGTCAGAGACGTGTAGAACCGGATAGAAGATAATTGCACGCTGGCGGAATGTGTTATCGCACCCATCGTACTCCGGTTGCTCGATGCACGGGTATCTCAAAAAAGACGCGCCCGCGGCCTACTGCCACAGCGCTGTGTCGGTATAATTCTCGAAGCGAGTGATATTGCCGTCCTGTAACTCATGGACGTGAGCGAACGGACTCTCGAATCGTTCTCCCGCGTTGGTCGTGGCGTGGAACGCCCCCAGCGCGACGACCGTGTCGCCAGCGTCTACGAACCGGTCGGGTTCGACATCAAATGCCTCGAAATCATCTCTGGCCGGTTCGAAGACGTTCGTTCGAATGGTATCAGGACCGTGGTAGACTCCGCTAAAATGGGACCCCTCCGGTTCGACCCATTCGATGTCGTCGGCCATCGTGGCCAGCACGGAGTCAAGATCTCCCTCATTGAAGCCGTCGTACACTTGCTGTACCGTTTCGACGTTGCTCTGTCGTGTCGATGTCATCGTTTCCCCCCGAATAACTGTATGACACGCAATCAAATATAGCTCTCTACGACCGTTCTGACCGGACGAGAATTGGCCGAACGAAAGGAATTCCTCTCGACTTGACGAGGTATCCCTGCTTACGAGAGCGGACGAAACCACACCGCCGTCAGCAACAGCGCGAGGAAGACGTACGACCCGCGGATGAGCAACATCGTGGCGAGTTCCGGGCCGCTCCGGTAGGCGACGACGGCTACGGCACCGAACGCCACCACTGCGAGAACGGAACTCGGCGGGAACACCCCCGACACCGAAAGTCCGAGGACACAGAGCAACGCGAACAGAATGAGTCCGTAGGCGGTCGTTCGAGCGCGGTTCTGCCCGAGGACGACGGCCACGGTTCGCTTCGAGATGGAGCGGTCGTACTCGTAATCCTGCGCGTCGTCGATGACCTTCACGCCCGAGAGCAGAACGAGGAAGACGAGCGCGAACGCGATGGCGACGGGCGAGAGCGTCCCCGTCTGGACGTAGTAACCGCCGAGGATCGACAGCGCGATACCGAGCGGATAACCGGTCGTCGTCGTGATGGGGTTCGTGTCGAGTTGCGGCGCGTGGAGATAGCCGATGAACCACGTCGGGAGCGTGATGAGCACCGCGCCGACGCCGACGGTCACCCAGAGTCCGCCGAGGCAAACCAGGAAGAGGGTCGCGGCGGCGACGAGCAGGAGCTTACAGCCGTTCGCCGTGAGCGGGTGGTCCTCGTCCTCGCCCCGGATGTAAAAATCGACGTAGCCGTCCTTGACGTGGGCCGTGTAGACGGCCGCGAAGATGGCGACCATGTGGAGTCCGCCGGTCGCGAGCGAAAATTCCCCGGCCAGCATGCTCCCGAACCACGAGGCTGCGACGGGCGGAAGCATGAACACGGGGTGGACTTGCGAAGCGACTGCGCGTGCGGCAGGAACCACGCCGGAACCGCGGCGTGAGATGGGCATCGCATCGACCGACAACGCCATCGCTGATAAAGTCTCAGGCCGAAAGAGGGCGGAAAATTCAGCGAACTGCGTCCGCCGCTTCACCCATGATTTCCAGTGCCGCCTCGATTTCCTCGACGCTCGTCGCGTAGGAGATGCGAGCGTAGCCCGCACCGTGCTCGCCGAACGCCTCGCCGGGGACGACGACGACGCCGCGTTCGAGGACTTCGTCCACGAAGCCGTCCGGAACTTTCGGCATGGCGTAGAATGCACCCTGCGGCGTCGGCGTTTCGAGTCCGATGTCGTTCAGCCCCGAAAGGAGAATATCGCGGCGTTCCTCGAACGAGGCGGCCATCTCCTCGACGGTGTCCTGCGGGCCGGTCAGCGCGCCGAGCGCGGCGAACTGCGCCGGAGCGCTCGCGCAGGCTTGAACGTACTGGTGAACGCGGAGCATGCGCTCGATCCTGCGCTCGCTTCCCGCAACCCAACCGAGTCGCCATCCGGTCATCGAGTACGTCTTCGAGCAGGCGTTGACGACGACGACGTTGTCCGTCTCCGCGAACTGCATCGGCGAGTAGTGTTCGCCCTCGAAGACGATGTGTTCGTACACCTCGTCGGAGATGCAGAGGACGTCGTGTTCGTCCGCAATGCGGGCGAACTCGCGCATGTCCTCCTCGCTCGACACTGCACCGGTCGGGTTGCCGGGGCTGTTGACGACGAACGCGGCGGTGTCGTCCGTGATGTGTTCCTCGATAACCGCGGGGTCGATGGTCAAATCCTCGCGCACGGGAACGGGTTTCGGCGTTCCGCCTGCGAGGTGGGTCAGCGCATCGTACGCGACGAACCCGGGGTCGGGGAAGATGACTTCCTCGCCCGCGTTGACGTGCGCTTCGAGGGCGATGTGGAGCGCTTCGCTGCCACCCGCCGTGGCGATGATGTTCCCCGGCGGCACGTCGATGTCGTTGTCGCGTTCGTGCTTCGCGCTGATGGCTTCCCGAAGCTGGGGAATCCCTTTGTTCGACGTGTAGGCGTCCGTCGCGCCCGATTCGATGGCCTCCAGCGCGGCCTCCCGGGCGTGCTCCGGCGTCGGGAAGTCCGGTTGTCCGAGTCCGAGATTGATGGCGTCCTCACCTGCGGCCTCGAACACTTTCCGAATGCCACTTATCGATACGTGTTCGACCCTGTCCGAAAAGCCGGTCATACACCGAAAGCGACGAAACGGAACCCGATAATTCTTCGCTTCGATTACTCGACCTGTGCGCGAAGCGCTTCGAGATGGTCGTCGATGACCGAGAGGGCCGCGTCGGCGTCCATGTAGCCGTTGTCGTACTCGCTGTACACCTTGTCCACGTCGCGGAAGAACTGGTCCAAATCCACGTCCTCAGTATCGCTCATGAGTGGGGGAAAGCGGTTGGGATGGAAAAAGGCGATGGCTTCGGAGAAGTATGATGATCCTTCCTGTAAAACTAGTTGCTAACCCAACAACCCCCACCCCCACGACCACCATGCCAGATACCTTTCCCACCGTTCGAGTCGGCGAGACGGAACTGAAGGCCGGACGAACGCCAGCACCTGACGACGAGTTCGAGTTTCAACTGGACGACTCGCTCGCCGACGATTACTTCGTTGACGAAACGAACCCGGCGATTATGATACAGTGGAAGTTCGAACTCGTGGTCGAAGCGTAACTGCACGATTAACCGACATTCTAAATAGTCGTCTCGTCCGTTCTCGGGACGATGAGCGACGAACTACACTCCTTGCTGGAATGGTTCGATTTGAAGGACGAACTCCGCACCGGGTGGGTTCTGCGGAACATCGAGGCTCCTGAGTCGGTCGCGGCACACACGTGGGGGACGGCATCGCTGTGTCTCCTCTACGCCGGACGGGCCGACGTCGACCGCGAACGAGCGGTTACGATGGCCCTCATCCACGACCTCGGGGAAGCGCGAACAGGGGATATCGCCACCCGCGCGGAAGACGGACGAGAGATCATCTCGGCGGCGGAGAAGGAAGCCGCCGAACGGAGCGCGGTAACCGACCTCGTCAGTCCCTTCGAGGACGGCGAGTTGGTGTCGTTGTGGGAGGAGTACGAGGCGCGGGAGACGCGGACCGCACGGTTCGTCAAGGACATGGACTTGGTCGATAACTGCCTTCAGGCGCTCAAGTACGAGTCCCAGAACCGGTACGACGAAGCCAAATCGAACGACCACTTCGACGAGTTCGAGAACTTGGACGAGTTCTTCGCCACCGCCGCTCCGCGTTTTCAAACGCAGTTGGGGGAGGAACTGTTCGAACGGATCAAGACGGAGTACGAGAACGAAATCGGACGCGAGTGTCAACTTTGAACGGTTACTATCACCGACATCTGACCGGATTCGATGGCGCCAATCGACGGGGGCGTCGAAAACGTGCATTTTCACAACCGCCAGAAATCAGCAACCGACACAGTCACGGGGACCAGCAACACTCCCGGAAAATCTCCGATTTTCCGGGCCGACGACTGAACGGAGTTCAGATACCTCGCTCCGCGAGGTATCTGAAACGAAGTGAGGGAGGAGCGCTTTTGATGAACGTTTTACAGGGAAGCCGTCAGCGGTCGCGCGCTACGGCACGCGACCGCTGACTTCTGACCGTCGTAAAACGTTCTATTGGAACATTCTGAGCGGTTGGGCCTGCGAACTCTCCGCCTCTTCGGTCTGCTGCATGCGCTGTGCGAACTGCTCTTTCTGCTCGCGAATCTCCTCGGCGCTCTCGACCAGTTCTTCGGTGTTCACTTCGGTACCGGCGATGGGGTCGACGCCCTTTTCGAGGAGGACGCGGGCCGCTTCGGGGTCGGGGAACTGCGGGTCGGATTCGACGATCAGGCCGATTGCGTCGACGCCGCGTCGGCTGGCGCGGTGGAGGAGCGCGCCGGTCGGGCCGCTAATGGCTCCCATCTCGGTCGGGAACCCGATGTCGTACTCTTCGAGCAGTTGGGCCATGTCGCCGGTCGCGGTCCCGTACAGTTCGGGCACTTTTCCGGGTTGTTTCTGCTGGGGCAGGCCGCTCAGGTAGAGCGGCGTCACGTCGTTCGATTCCATCCAACCCGTGACACAGTCCGCGAACTCCGGGGCGGCGTCCGCCGAGATGGGAACGTCGCTTCGCAGCGCGAGCAAGTCGCGTTCCTCGTCGGCGTAGATGCGAACCGGCGGGAGGAGGTCTGATTTTCCGTCCTCGTAGATTGCGATTTGGGGGATTCCATCGCAGTCCACCGCGGCGTAGTAGGTCATATCGAACTGTTCGATGAGATGGTCCGTGGCGATTTTGCCGACCAGTCCGAGTCCGGGGAGCCCTTCGACCAACGTCGGTTCGTCGAGTTCGATATCGTCCGCGACGACGGCGATATTCGTCATACCCGTAAATTCGGACCGACTCATCTTAATAACGAGGGCGAGGGAAAACGGTGAGACGGGCGGGTCGGCCACCGACGACTTCGAAACCCACAAACACCTCTCGCCCGCATAGCCGAGCAATGGACGCACTGGAGCGCTACGAACCCATACTCGACGATTTCGAGGCGTTTCTCGCGGCGTGTGAGCGCCCGCTGCCCTCTGTCGTCAGGGTCAACCGCATCAAAGCGACCCGCGAGCAGGTAACGCGGGCGTTCGACGAGGGCGGCGTCGAGTGGTCGCCGCGCGATTGGAACGAGAACGTACTGGAAATCGAGGGCAAACCCGGCAACACGTGGCCCTCGTTTCACGGCTGGACGCACGGACAGGAGGAGGTCTCCTCGATTCCGGCGTTCGTCCTCGACCCCGAACCGGGCGAGCGGGTGTTGGATGCCTGTGCCGCGCCGGGGAGCAAGACGACCCAACTCGCCGCGCTGATGGACGACGAAGGGTTGGTCGTGGCAAACGACAGCAACCTCGGCCGACTGTCGGCGCTCCGGTTCAACACCGAACGACTCGGCGTCACCTGCGCGGCCGTGACGAATCAGGACGCCAGGAACTTCTCGCTCAAACCGTTCGGCATCGAGACCTTCGATGCGTCGCTCGTGGACGTTCCGTGTTCCTGCGAGGGGACGATTCGAAAGAACCCGACCGCGCTGGACGACTGGGGACTCGACCACATCGAAGGCGTTGCTGGCGTGCAGAAGGGAATTCTCCGCCGGGCGATACAGGCCACGCGCGAGGGGGGCAAAGTGGTGTACTCCACCTGCACGTTCGCTCCGGAGGAGAACGAGGCCGTCCTCGATTACGTCCTCTCCCGCGAGGACTGCCGACTGGTCGAGTACGACATCGGCCTGCGATCCGAACCGGGACTCACGGAGTGGAAGGATGACGAGTTCGACGACAGCATTCGGAAGGCGAAACGGTTCTACCCGCACCACAACGACACGGGCGGGTTCTTCTGTGCGAAGTTGGAGGTGGGCCGATGAGCGATAGGGATGAGGAACTCGCGTCGAACGACGGCCAGCGATTCGACCGCCTGCCGGAGACGGAAGACGGCCGCGAGGTGTCGGGGCGCGTGAGCAGGGCCGAAGTCCTCGACTGGTGGGAAGAACGGTTCGGCATCCCGCCGGAGACGTTCGAGCACGCTTCCTTCTGGGAGAAGGGGAAAGGAAAGATCTGGATACTCGACGGCGATTTGGAATCGCCCGTTCACATCGAAGCGCTCGGGATGACGTTCCTCCGCACGCGACAGCGCCACTGGAAGCCGACGACGAACGCGGCCCAGCGGTTCGGTCGGCACGCGACGAAAAACGTCATCGAACTCGACGCCGAGCGAGCGAGTCGGTTCGCCCGTGGCGAGGATCAGGAAGTCGATTGGGACGGCGATTGGGGCTATCTCATCGCCGCGCACGAAATCGCGGGAAAAATCGAACCGCTCGGCGTCGGCCTGTTCCTTCACGGCGAACTCCAGTCGCTCGTGCCGCAGGGGCGACAGCGGGACCTCTGAGGGTTTCACACCACCTATCTTACTCGTGGCGTCGCACGACGCCGCCGCCCAGTCCCTCCCACTCGACGACGTAGCCGAGTTCCGAGAGGAGCGCGCTGTCGTCCTCGATACCCCGCTCGGAGAACGTCGATTTCGCGTCCGAGTAGGCCATGCCGTCCTCGATTTCGTCCCCGATATCCGTGAGGATGGCGGGTCGAATCAGTGTTCTGCCGACCTGTCGATGCCGGGGGAACGACTTGCCTTCCAGCGCGTCTTCGCTGACGCCGTGTTCCTCGGCGAGGTCTGCGATGGAAACCACGTCCGCGTCCGGCACGAGTTCGTCGGGGAGCGCATCGACGCTCGCGGCGACGAGTTCGTCCTCGTACCGCCGGAGGGCGTCACGGACGTCCTTCAGTCGAATCGACCCCGAGTACGGAATCGCGCGGTGGTCCCGGGCGGAAATCTCCTCGCCGACGCCGAGCGTTTCGTCCACTGCGACGAGCAGTTGGACGTCATCCACGGCGTCCAACTGAGAGAGCTTCTTTTCGACGTATTCGGGGGTCCAGAACCCCATGATCTCGAAGAACACGCGGAAGTCGGCGTGCCGATAGTCGAAGGCGAAGTCGGGAATCATCACTCGGGCACCCGCCGCGAGCGGTTCCGGTTCGCGGACGAGGTCCCAGTCCAGTTCGAGCGCTTCGAATCGGGTCGCGAACTCCCGCTCGACGTCGCTGTCGAACGTCACGTCGGCGATGGGTTCCGTTCCGGGTGGGCGTACGGGGTCCGCATCGGAGAGCACGAGTTCGCGCTCGGTTCCGTAGTCGTCGATGGTCGCCACGAGTCGCCACGAATCGGCCTTGACGACGGTTCGAAGCAGGCGGGCGAACCGCGTTCCGTATCGCCGCGTCGAACGGAAGAGCGCGTCCGGGCCGGTGACGACGACCTCCCGTCCGGCGTCCGTCTTGTGGATTTCGTACATCAACCGGAGTCGTTTGACGGCCGAGACGAGCGCTCGCGGGTCCGAGGTTCGAACCCGGAGTTCCGTCGCGTCGAACAGCGCGGTTTGGGCGAGCGAGAGGTTGTACTGGGCAACGAGTTCGTCGGGGTCCCATCGCGAATCGAACGCGACGAGCGGTTGACGCTCTTCGAGGTCGGCGTACAGCGATGTGGCGACGTCGTCCGAAGTCGCGTCGAGGCGCTCCGCGGCGCGGTCGAGCGCCGTCTTTCGCTCCTCTTCGGTGGCGACACCGACCGTCTCCGCGGTTTCGAACGCGACGGTTCGAGCGCGTTCGGGTCGGATGGGGGCACGAGGTTCGAACGTCGCTTCGCGTTCGAGGAGTTTGGCGAACCCGCGAACGAGTTTGAAATCCGATGCGTCAGCTTCGAGGTCGGACAGTGCGGACTGGAGCCGAGCGTGCGGTTCGCCGACGTGGCCCTGATACGTGCCGAGCACGCGTGCTGCGAGCGGTCGGTGTTCTCGGTCGGCGAACTGCGGATGGTAGCCTCCCCCGGCGCGGGAAACCCGGAGCAGGTCTTTCGTAAGCACGGCGTGGGGTACGTAGTTCGAATACAAAAGCAGTCGGAATGAGAAGATTCATTCCAACTGCTCCAATGGGTATGGAGTATGCGAAGACGGGAATCCCTCCAGAAACTCGGTCTCGTTGTCTCTCTTACCTCGATAAGCGGTTGTGCCGCTATTCTCGGTGGCCGTGGAAATCAAAAGGATGACGGGGATAATAGTCGATCCGGAGACTTAGAAAGTCGCGGAATCAAGCCGAAGAAGGGGGAAAACGGCCACCTCGTGGTCGTCGTTACGGTGAAAAACACCGGGAAGGAAACGGAATCCGCGGACCTCAAGGTGACAGTAAAAACGGACGGTACTGTTCACGAGGAAACACCGACTATAACGGTTCCCGCAGGAAAGACGAAAGAGATCAGTGTTCCCTTCGACATGACGTACGACAGATACGAGAACGCAACGAACCGGCCGATATCCATCAATCTGAAGTAACTACAGCAGCCACCAGATCAGAATCGCGACCACGAGCATTTTTTTGGTGAGTATCACGCCGACGATGAACTCCTCCATGGTTATCGAACGTACCCGAACGACAAATCGACGGACGGCCGTTCGAACGCGCTCCACGCTAACGACTTCGAGGAGGGAACCGTACCCGCTCGACGACACGGTGTGGGCGGTCGGAACCCATTCGTCATCCGTGTATCGAACTGCCAGCGGAAGTTCTTCCAAGTACCCGACCTGCACGAACTCGAAACCGTGTTCGGCGGTCACGGCTTCGAGGTTACGCACGTCACCGTCGTCGTCCAAATCGTAACTGACCCGTGCCGGGTCGGCCGTCCACCCGAACTCGAGTAAAAGACAGACGTGCGTCTCACTCACGTGCACGCGCCGAACGGTTGCCGTCTCGGTGTTCCCGACCTGTTCTTTCTGTTTCGCAGTCAGTAGTTCGTATTCGTCGGTCGTCGATGGGGTGGATACGTCGGTCATCGTCAGTCTCCGATTCGAAGAGTAGTCGGGGACGACCCCGGGAGCCATGTCAGAGGGAGAGGTCGCCCCCATTCGAGACAAAGGCGACACAAATATTGAGTACTATTAAAATACTATCAAAACTATAGACGTAGAAGATAGTATGAAAACAATCTATACTATCTGAACGGATGGACGAAAATCTATCGGCGGCGGTTCGCGACGCGAACTTCGGCCGTCTCCTCGGTGACGACTTCGTACAGGAGCGCACGCCCTCCGTCGTCCTTCGCGCGGAGGATTCGGCCGAGACGCTGGGTGAACTCGCGTTCGCTTCCGCTCCCGGAGAGAACGACTGCGACGTTGGCATCCGGAACGTCTACCCCTTCGTCCAGCACGTTCGACGTGATGACGCGCGAGTAATCACCCCGCCGAAAGCGGTCGAGGATCTCCCGACGTTCGGGGGCCGACGTCTGATGTGTGATCGCTGGGATGAGAAATCGCTCCGAGAGGCGGTACACGAGGTCGTTGTGGGCGGTGAAAACGATGATCCGGTCGTCCCGGTGGTTACCGAGGATTTCACCGAGCGTGGTGACCTTCCCCTCGCTGTTCATCATGATGTCACGCGCGCGTTGCTTGGCGAGGAGCGCCTTGCGGGCTTTCGGGTCGCTTCCTGACCGCTTGACGAGTTCCTGATAGTCGCTCCCGCTTCGCATCTGAATGGACGAACTGGCGAGGTAGTCGGTGAAGACGCCCTGTGCCGCCTCGTATCGCTCGCGCTCCTCGGGCGTGAGTTCGACGGTCATGCGTTTCACGTCGTACGGCGCGAGGTGCGTTCCGGCGAGTTCGTCCACGTCGATGTCGAAAATTTTCTGTCCGACGAGGTCGCTCACGACCTCGTGTGCGCCGTCCGGTCGTTCGAACGTCGCGGTCAACCCCATTCTGGCGGGGGTGGCCAGCAGGCGGGCGATTTCGCGGTAGCCTTCGCCGCCGAGGTGGTGGACTTCGTCGAAGATGACGAGACCGAACCGGTCGCCGATGTCGTCGGCCCGGAGGTACGCCGAATCGTAGGTCGAGACGGTGAGTCCCTCCACGTTCTGTTCGCCGCCGCCGAGTTGGCCGATGGGAACTTCGAACTCGGTTTCGAGGATACGCCGCCACTGCGTGAGCAAGTCGATGGTCGGGACGACGACGAGCGTCGGGGTTTGACAGCGTTCGATGGCCTTCACGCCGATGACGGTCTTTCCGCTCCCCGTCGGGAGTTCGAGAACCCCCCGCCGTCCCGCGTCCTCCCACGAATCGAGCGCGGCTTCCTGATAGTCCCGCAGTTCGTAGGCGGAGTGGAGCGGCGGGAGTTCGGCGAGGTCGAGGACGGTGTCCGAGAGGGAGAGTCCATCCTCCTCGCAGTACTTGCGGATGGCCGCGTAGCGGAAGGCGGGGGCGCGGCGCGTCTTCGAGCGCGGGTCGGATTCGATGTGGGGAATTTCGCCCTCGGTTTCGACCCGAAGCGTCCCGTTCTCGAAGGAGAGGGTCACGTCTGCCACACCGAATGTGGGGAGTACGGAATCTAAAAGGTGCCGAGGCTGGCCTGCAGGCTTCGGTCGGTCGTACCGGCTTCGAGTTCGTAGCCGACGAGGTCGCGCATGTCCGTCGCGTAGGCCGTCCCGGCGCGTTCGAGGACGAGAACACGGCCTTGCGTTCCGAGGACGGTGCCGCTGGCGAGCGTCTCGTGGACGGGTGCGGATTCCAGTTCGAAGCCGTAATCGAACTCGAACGTTTCGAGCGGGTCGAACCGGGATAACGCGTCCTGCCACGCGGTCCCGTCGACGGTTCGGTTGAGGGTACGGATCTTCGCCGGGACGCGGACACGGTCGGTGAACGTTTCGGCGATTTCGGCCTCGCGCTCGCGGGCGATTCGACCGTCCTTCACGGTCGCGAGGTGGGCGGCGCGGTCCGCACCCTGTTCCCGAAGCCGCGTTTCGAGTCTCCACTCACGGGTAACGCCGACCTTGAATATCGCGGGTGCGAACGCGGCGAGATAGATGGCGTGGTCCTCGAAACAGTCCATCTCGTCCTTGAGACAGGTACCGGTACAGCGAGCACAGACCCACGTGCTGGTGTGGACATCACAGTAAGGGGCGTCGGGACGAGAACAGGGGATGTGCGTCGACCCGTCGAACGTTCCCGCACAGTGTCGTTCCCCGAGCGTATATTCGAGTTCGGTCCCCCGTTCGAGCGTCTCACGCGAAAGGGAATCGCCGTCGCTCACCAGCAGTGCTGGTGGTTCGTCACCGGATGCGCCTGTCTCGTAGCCGACGATCTGCACAACGCACGTTGGGTTTCACCGGATAAAAGGCGTATCGTTCCGCTCGATATCTACGGGTTCTCCCATTCTGATCTGTTAATTTTTTATTATTTCAATAGAAAGTACAACTATGAAAATAGTTTAATAACGTCCTTGGCAATGGTATGTCGTGTCAGGCCATGAATCGGGAGATTCCGAGCGGGACACCGTCGAAGTGAACATCGGGTACGACGGTGAGGGAGGCAAACGAGCGGCGTTGGACGCCGCAGTGACCGTCGTTCGGGAGTTCGCGTCGCTCGACGTGGTGACGGTGACGATTCCGCGCACAAACTGGGAGGAACTGGACGAGCATCCGGAAATACGCTACGTCGAGGAAAACGCACAATCCGGGGCGTGACGGTGTCACTTCGGTGATGGTCAAACGGTCAGTGAAGATGAAACTGCAGTTTAATTTCACAACATGGGCAAGAAATTATATTAACACATAGTCTATTGTTACAGTTGCATGGTAAGGAATGCCAATGGCGTATCACGGCGTAAAATTCTCAAACTAACTGGCGGTTCGCTTGCAGCAGCGGGTGCAACCGGATTCGCAGCGGCGAAGCCGACGGACACGGTGGAGGTGAACGTTGGGTTCAAGAGCGCACGCGGACGGGCGATGACCCGAAGCAGTGCGGACGAAGTCGTCCGGGAGTTCAACTCCATCGAGGCGATGACGATTCGCGTGCCGAAACGGGCGGCGACCGCGCTCGAAAAGAATCCTCACGTCCGCTACGTCGAGGAGAACGGCACGATGCATGCACTCGGCCAAACGCTTCCGTGGGGCGTGGACCGCGTGGACGCTGACGTCGCACACGACAACGGCGACACGGGTTCCGGTGCCGACATCGCCATCATCGACACGGGAATCGATTCGGATCATCCCGACCTGCAAGCCAACATCGGCTCTGGAAAGGCGTTCGTCAAGTGTCGCGGCGGCAAGAGTACGTGCCGGAACGACTGGGACGACGACAACGAACACGGTACGCACTGTTCCGGCATCGCGGACGCCATCGACAACAGCCAAGGTGTCGTCGGCGTCTCGACGCAGGCGACGCTCCACGCCGTCAAAGTGCTCAACAACCAGGGTAGCGGGTCGTACTCGGACATCGCGGCGGGTATCGAGTACGTCGCGGATCAGGGCTGGGACGTCGGGAGCATGAGCCTCGGCGGTTCGTCCGGTTCGCAGACGCTCCGTGATGCGTGCCAGTACGCGGTGGACAACGGCGTCTTCCTCGTCGCCGCGGCGGGCAACAGCGGTCCGTGCACCGACTGCGTCGGCTACCCCGCAGCCTACCCAGAAGTCATGGCAGTCGGTTCGACCAACTCCTCGGATGGTCTCTCGTACTTCTCCAGCACCGGATCGGAAGTCGAGATCGCCGCACCCGGCAGCAGCATCTACTCGACCGTCCCCGGCGGCTACGACACCCTCTCGGGAACGTCGATGGCGACCCCGCACGTCGCGGGGACCGCCGGTCAGTTGATGGCCAACGGGGCGTCGAACACACAGGCGCGGGACACGATCAAGCAAACCGCGGAAGACATCGGCCTTTCGAGCAACGAGAGCGGCGCAGGGCTCCTCGACACGGCGGCCGCACTCGGCCTCGACTCCAGCGACAACTAACCGGTCAGTTCGGTAGCCGACCATCGTCTCCGATTTATACAAAAGCCATTATCCGATAGAAAGTTAATATCTCTTTAATTTTACTTATACTAAGTAAAATAGTTAATTTTTTAAACTCATGTTTCATTCTACCATATGGTATGGTAAGGAAAGCCAATGGCGTATCACGACGTAATATTCTCAAACTGACCGGTGGCTCCATCGCAGCGGCCGGTGCGACTGGCTTGGCATCGGCCGAGCCGACGGACAAGGTGGAAGTGAACGTCGGGTTCAAGAGCGCACGCGGACGGGCGATGACCCGAAGCAGTGCGGACGAAGTCGTCCGGGAGTTCAACTCCATCGAGGCGATGACGATTCGTGTGCCGAAACGGGCGGCGACCGCGCTCGAAAAGAACCCCCACATCCGCTACGTCGAGGAGAACGGCACGATGGAAGCCCTCGCTCAGACGACCCCGTGGGGTGTGGACCGCGTGGATGCCGACGTCGCGCACGACAACGGTGACACGGGTTCCGGTGCCGACATCGCCATCGTCGACACGGGAATCGACGACGACCACCCGGACCTGCAGGCGAACGTCGGCTCGGGCAAGTCGTTCGTCACCTGTGGCAGCGGCGGATACACGGGTAGCTGTATCCTCTACGGGAACAGCAACTCCTGTAACGACTCGTGGTCCGACGACAACAACCACGGGACGCACTGTGCCGGTATCGCGAACGCCGTGGACAACAGCCAGGGCGTCGTCGGCGTCTCGACGCAGGCGACGCTTCACGCCGTCAAAGTGCTCGACTGTTCCGGAAGCGGGTCGTTCTCCGACATCGCGGCCGGTGTCGAGTACGTCGCGGATCAGGGTTGGGACGTCGCCAGCATGAGTCTCGGTGGCTCCTCCAGTTCGCAGACGCTCAAGGACGCAATCGAGTATGCGTACGACAACGGCGTCGTTCTCGTGGCGGCGGCAGGGAACGACGGCCAGTGTACGGATTGTGTCGAGTACCCCGGTGCCTACCCCGAGACGATCACCGTCGCGTCCTCGAACGACAGCGACGAACAGTCCTCGTTCTCCAGCCAAGGTCCGGAAGTCAACATCATCGCCCCCGGTACCGATATCTACTCGACCGTCCCCGGTGGCTACGACACCTACTCCGGAACGTCGATGGCGACCCCGCACGTCGCCGGTGCGGTCGGTCAGCTCATCGCACAGGGCTACTCGGCGCGCGACGCGGAAGACCAGATCCTGAGCACGACCGAAGACCTCGGCCTGTCCAGCAACGTGCAGGGGAGCGGTCTCCTCGACGTTGCCGCCGCGCTCGGTCTCGACTCCAGCGACAACTGAGACAGCGACCCGGTCGACGGCTCATCACACCAACTTTCGTTTTCCAAACCGACGAGCTACGGCTCTGGACGCGTGGGACATTTTCACACCAAGTCAGTTAATAAATACTAGTACTAAATACTAGAAATAAATATTATACAGGGTTGGTCTCTATTTGTTTTGATGACGGACGAAACACGAGTTACGACTCGTCGGACCGTATTGAAAGCGACCGGTGCATCGATGGTTGCCGTTGGTGCGAGCGGCGTCGCCGCCGGAGCGGATGGGCTTCGGGAGGTAAACGTCGGCTTCGAGACACACGCCGGACGACGGATGGCCCGTGAAGCGGCGAGCGACGTGGTGCGAGAGTTCGACTCCATCGACGCGATGACGGTTCGCGTTCCGGCGAACGCGATATCGGCGCTCGAATCCGCGCCCGGCGTGGCGTACGTCGAGGAAAACGGGGCGATGCACGCGCTCCTTCAGGACCTTCCACACGGCGTGGACCGTATCGACGCCGACATCGCCATCGAGAGCGGCTACACCGGTGCGGGTGCGGATGTGGCCGTCGTGGATACCGGCATCGACTCGAACCATCCGGACCTGCAGGCGAACCTCGGGACGGGGAAAGCCGTCGTCGGGAGTTCGTGGAGCGACGACAACGGCCACGGGACACACGTCGCGGGAATCATCGGTGCCGCGAACAACGGTCAGGGCGTCGTCGGCGTCGCACCGGATGCGATGCTTCACGCCGTGAAGGTGTTGGATAGCAACGGCAGCGGATCGTATTCCGACATCGCGGCGGGAATCGAGTGGGCGGCGGATCAGGGCTACGACGTCATCAACCTGAGCCTCGGCGGCGGGTCCGGGTCCTCGACGGTCGACTCCGCGGTACAGTACGCCTACAGCAACGGTTGCCTGCTCGTCGGTGCATCGGGTGGGTCCGGTCCGTGCACGTCCTGTGTCGGCTACCCGGCCTCGTCGTCGGAGGTCATCGCGGTGAGCGCATCGAACACCGAAGACGACATTGCCAGCTTTTCGAGTCGAGGCCCGGAAATCGAACTCATCGCGCCCGGTAAAAGCGTCAACTCGACGTACTGGGACGACACCTACCGAACCCTCTCGGGGACGTCGATGTCGACGGCGCACGTCTCCGGCGCGGCGGCACAGGTGATGGCCACGGGGTACACGAACACGGGCGCACGCCAGCGACTCCGTGAGACGGCGGAGGACATCGGCCTGTCGAGCGACGAACAGGGCTACGGACTCGTGGACGTCGCGGCCACCTTGGGACTTGATTCGAGCGAGAATTGAGCGACGAACGACGTCGAGACGGATTATTCCAGAAGAGGATATTTTTTATTAATCTAGTAATCCAAGAAAAAAATTTAAGAGAGCGTGCTACATGATTTCAGTCGCAATGCCACGCAATGAAAAGGCGGTTTCACGACGTAACGTACTCAGGGCGACCGGTGGAGCGACGGCAGGATTGGCTGTCACGGGATTCGCAAACGCGAAACCGACGGACAAGGTACGGGTCAACGTCGGGTATCGTGGGAAAGCAGGAAAGCGGGCGGCGATGGACGCATCGTCGAAAGTTCACCACGATTTCTCGTTCGACGCGGTGACGCTCGAAGTACCGAAGAAGGCCGTCAAAGCGCTCCAACGACGGAGCGAGGTACGCTACGTCGAGGAGGACGGGACGATGCACGCACTCAGCCAGACCCTTCCGTGGGGCGTGGACCGCGTGGACGCCGATGAAGCACACAGCGCCGGATACACGGGCGCGGGCGCTGACATCGCCATCATCGACACGGGGATCGACTCCTCGCATCCCGACCTGGACAACAACATCGGCAGCGGGACCTCGTACACCAGTTCGAGCTGGGAGGACAACAACGGCCACGGGACGCACTGTGCCGGTATCGCGGCCGCGGAGGACAACAGCCAAGGTGTCGTCGGCGTCGCACCCGAGGCCACGCTCCACGCCGTGAAGGTACTGAACAGCAACGGGCGCGGATCGTACTCCGACATCGCGGCGGGTATCGAATACGTCGCGAATCAGGGATGGGACGTCGGGAGTCTGAGCCTCGGCGGTTCGTCCGGTTCCTCCGCGCTGCAGGACGCGGTCTCGTACGCGTACGACAACGGCGTCTTCCTCGCCACGGCGGCCGGGAACTCCGGACCGTGTACGGACTGTGTCGGCTACCCGGCGAAGTACAGCGAATGTGTCGCCATCAGTTCGACCAACTCCTCGGACGGTCTCTCGTACTTCTCCAGCACCGGATCGGAAGTCGAGATCGCCGCACCCGGCAGCAGCATCTACTCGACCTACTATCAGGACTCCTACGAGACGCTCTCGGGAACGTCGATGGCGACCCCGCACGTCGCCGGTGCTGCAGGCATCCTGATGGGCCAACTCGGCTACTCTAACACGGGTGCCCGAAGCCGCCTCCAGAACACCGCGGAGGACCTCGGCCTGTCCAGCAACGAGCAGGGCTACGGCCTCCTCGACGTGTACTCGGCGGTCTAATTTCGACGACCGCATCATCACCAACACGCCGTTCTCAGCATTAATACGGCCGCATCATCGCTAATACGCCGTTCTCATCAGCTGACGGCCATATCCTCAGCTGACGGCCGTATCTCCATCCATATTACCGGCGGCATTTTTCATCGGAGGTTCCGAATCAGCGAGTCCGAAGAGAGAAAGAGAGGGAAAGAATTGGGGCGAAGGGGACAACCTTTTCGAACTAGCGAAACGAACCGGAAATAATGACGCTCGAAAGCGAAGTAACGGCGACGCCGACGGACGGAACCGTCGAATTCGAACTGCGGGTGAAAAATACCGACACTGACCCCACGAACGTGACGTTCCGGAGCGGCCTCAAGGCCGATTTCGCCGTTCTCGACGACGGCGCAGAGATCTGGCGCGTGAGCGACGGGCAGATGTACACGCAGGCGCTCCAGAACGTAGCGTTCGACCCGGACGTCGAGAAGACCTACTCCGGCGGATGGCCCGACGCGAAACCGGGCCAGTACACCGTCGTTGCGACGCTCGAAATCATGGAGGAGGACGTGGAAGCACGGACCGATTTCAGGGTCTAACCGACTTTCCACTCAGTTCCTCAGTTCGTCGTACAACTGTTCTGCCGCGCGTCGAACCGCCTCGTCGCTGCTCTGGGAGGGCTTCCAGCCGAGCGCCGACAGTTTCTCGATGGAGAGGCGCATCTTGGGTACGTCGCCCGTCCATCCACGGTCGCCGCCGGTGTACTCGTACTCGGGGTCGAGTCCCATCACGTCGGCCACGATGTCCGCGATGGTGTTCACCGAGGTGGTCGTCCGCGTCCCGAGGTTGTACGTGTTCATCGCCTCGTCGGCGTTCTCGACGACGTAGCGGATGGCCTCGGTACACTCGGTGACGTGCATGTAGGACTTCTCCTGTAGGCCGTTGCCGAGGATGGTGAGAACATCCGGGTTGTCGTCCAGTTTCTCCACGAAGTCCGGGACGACGCCAGCGCCGAACCGCGGGCCGACGATGTTCGCGAAGCGGAAATTCCAGACGGTGAAGTCGTACGAGTGGGCGAACGTCGAGAGGAGGGCCTCCTCGGAGAGTTTCGCGGACCCGTAGATGCTGATGGGTTCGAGCGGCGCGTAATCCTCCGGCGTCGGCCTCGGTGCCTCGCCGTAGACGGTCGAGGAGGAGGTGAAGACGAAGTTACTCACGCCGACCTCGTCCATCCGTTCGAGGATGTTGTACGTCATCTCGCCGTTGTCCTCGAACTGCGGGCGCGGGTCGTCCGTGTTGACGTACTTGTCCGCCGCCGCGAAGTGGAAGACGGCGTCGAAGCCGCTGTCGATGACTTCGGCGACCGCCGACTCGTCGGTCAGATCCGCTTGCACGAACTCGGCATCGCTGGGAATCGACGATTCGATTCCGTTAGAGAGGTCGTCCGCGACGACGACGTCGTTGTCCGCAACGAGGTCATCGACCATCTGAGAACCAACCAGACCGGCACCGCCGGTTACGAGGATCCGCTTTCCTGTAAGCTGCATGCTCGCTTGTGTGATTGTTTCCGGCAAGTGTGTTCCGGTCCATCGTCCGCCCCCCCGAAACGAGGTTTCGGATCGGAAACGACGTCGTGTAATATTGTCTAATTTTTCACTGAACGCCAATAACGCTTATACATAAATATCGAAATGGTTTTCGGTATGACTGCTGAGACATACGGATTGATCAGCTTACTCCCGGCGTTGATCGCCATCGTGTTGACCCTCACCACGCGACAAGCGCTCCTCTCCTTGTTCGCCGGGATTTGGCTCGGTGCGACGATTCTCGTCGGGTGGAATCCCATCGCCGGTGCCGCCCGAGGGTTACAGTTCGTGGTGGCGAACGTCACCTCGACGTTCAACGTCAAACTGCTGTTGTTTACGTTCCTCATCGGCGCGATGCTGGGGATGATATTCCTCTCGGGGGGCATGAGTTCGGTGGCGGACGCCATCGTCAAGCGGGTGGGTTCGAGTCGACAAGCCCGGTTGGGGACGTCCATCCTGGGAATGCTCATCTTCTTCGACTCGTACGCCAGCACGATGATTTCCGGGTCCGTGATGCGCCCCGTTACGGACCGATTTGACGTGAGTCGGGAGAAACTGGCGTACATCCTCGATTCGACCACCGCGCCGACCGCGAGCATCGCGGTGGTCTCGACGTGGCTCGGTTACGAGGTCGGCCTTATCAAACAACAGTTCGACGCGCTGGGAATCGATAAGGAACCGTTCATCGTGTTCGTCCAGTCCATCCCGTTCCGCTTCTACAGCCTCTTCGCCATCGTGTTGGTGTTCATCATCGTCCTCACCGATTGGGACTTCGGCCCGATGCAGGCCGCCGAACGCCGCGCTCGGGAGAAAGGGAAAGTCCTCGGCGACGACGCCAATCCGTTGATGGAGACACAAGCGAGCGACATCGAGACGCCCGACCACGTCGATCCACGCTGGTGGTATTTCGTCTCCCCCATCCTCGTCCTCATCTTCGTTACCGTGTTCAGCCTCTGGTTCACCGGGGGAGGAATGGAAGGCGGTTCGTTCAGCAACGCGCTCGAAGACGCCGACACGGCGAGCGCCATCCTGTGGGCGGCGTTCGCGGGGTGCGGGACGATCCTCGCCATCCTCGTCGGTCACGCCCGCATCGAACTCGACGCGGTGAGCGACTCCATCTTCGAGGGATTCAAGATGGTGATGTTCCCCGTCGCCATCCTCTCGCTGGCGTGGAGCATCGGCTCGGTCAGCCAGAAACTGGGCGTCGGCGACTACGTCGTCAGTATCTCGCAGGGTATCATCACGCCCGAACTGCTCCCGGCCGTTATCTTCCTGAGTGCCGCGATCATCAGCTTCTGTATCGGCACCTCGTGGGGGACGATGGCCATCCTGTTCCCGGTCGCCGTTCCCTTGGCGCACTCGCTCGGGTCACCGCTCGTGATGGCCATCGGTGCCATCCTCACGGGGTCGCTCTTCGGTGACCACTGCTCGCCCATCAGCGACACGACCGTCATGTCGAGCATGTTCGCCGCCAGCGACCACGTGGACCACGTCAACACGCAGATTCCGTACGCGATACTCGCGGCGGCCATCGCGACTGGAGCGTTCCTCATCAGCGGCTACACCGGAATTCCGGTGAGCGCCACACTCCTCCTCGGTGTCGCGCTGTTGATTGGCATGACCTACTTCCTCTCCGAGTACGTCGGCGTCACCGACGAAATCGGCGTCGCACAGGCTTTCGAGTGAGATTCGAAACCCCCTAACCGAACCGGTTCCTTTTTCGGCGCATGCACGACGAACCGTCGGTCACGGTCGTTCGCCTCGGCCACCGGCCCGGACGCGACGAGCGAATGACCACCCACGTCGGACTCACGGCCCGCGCGCTCGGGGCGGACGAGGTCGTCCTCCCCGACAACGCGGGACAGTCACGGGACACCATCCGCGACATCACCGACCGCTTCGGCGGACCCTTCGATGTCGAGTGCTCGGGCAGCCAGAAGGCGCTCATCCGGAATTGGGAGGGGAAGGTCGTCCACCTCACGATGTACGGCGAGCGCGTGCAGGACGTGGAGGGTGAGATTCGGGACGCCCATACGGGAGACGAGGAATCGCTCCTCGTCGTCGTCGGTGCGGAAAAGGTCTCGTTCGACGTGTACGAAGCCGCCGACTGGAACGTCGGCGTGACGAACCAACCGCACTCGGAAGTCGCGGGACTGGCCGTCTTCCTCGACCGACTGTTCGACGGCCGCGAACTCGACCGCGAATGGGAGGACGCCCAACAGCGCGTGATTCCGAAAGCGACCGGCAAGCAGGTCGAACCGGTCGACGAATAGGTCAACTGTTTCGTAACGTTGGAACCGCCGTTCTTGCTCGCCACAAAGCGTTTATTCGACCGCCATAATTCGGAACGCGATGTCTCGAATCGAGTCCTCCAACCGTCGAATCGTCGGCTTCGTGGTCGCCCTCCTCGGATCGGCCGTTCTCATGTTGACACACCCGAGCGCCGGGTCTATCTGTTTCGGAAGCGGCGGAGCCACCGACCACATCGTCCTAAGTTGGCAGCAAGTCGGCGTTGCGTACGGTGATTGCATGTGGTCAATTTCCCCCGCTGGATTTCTCGGAGTAGGTCTGTTGGCTGTCGTCGTCGGTGTGACGATGGCGTGGTGGGATCAGTAAAAAACCAGTATCTCGCCGCCGACAACCTCGTTTGATGAGACTGATGCTCGGCGTCAATTCCGGCAGTGATCGTACGTCTCGTAGTCGAGACAGAGATCCAGCAGTCGATCGACCATCGGTGAAGGCGTTCGCAAACGGACCACGTTCTCCTCTTCGTCGTGTTCGATGACTCCCATGGCGACCAGTTTGGGAAGGTGAACGTGTTGAAGGCTCACCATCGTGCGCCGGTGGGTCTCGGGTGTCATGTCCAGTTCCTCCGATTCGGCGACGATGATGTCGGTGAGTGCGTCGAGGGAGGCATCCCCGTCGAACGTTTCGAGGAGGTGGTAGAGAACGAGACGACGGCGATAGTGCGACAACACATCGAACGAACGACTCAATGGGGATCCAGGGTCCATCGTGCGGAAATATACCGCTCGCCGATGGGTGTGCCCGTGGGTTGACGACTCAAATCTTTATATCGGGTCCTCCGTGACGGAGTTCCCGACCAGTGTGGCGGTTCCTTTGCGCAGACGGACCGACAACGCTTGTGCGCTGATGTCGAACTCGTCGGCGAGTTCTTCGAGAGTCGTTCGCCGTGGCACGTCGAAGTAGCCCGTTTCCAGCGCTCGGTGCAACGCGTCGTATTGGAGTGAGGTCAGCCCCGTCCCTCCCGAATCGTCCGCACTGCTGTACAGCGCATCGACCGAGACGCTCCCGAAGTTCGCCTGCCACCAGTCGATGGACGACGTGAATGCCTCCCGATCCGGCACGAGGAGCCTGACTTCCCACCCCTCGAACGTCCCGACTGCGTCCAGTAGAATGACGCCGCGTTCGATCCACGCCGAACCCGGAGCGACGGTGATCGCCGCTTCGGCGAACTCCACACGATAGAGACGACGAACGTCGTCCTCACGGGGGGTGTCCTCAGAGAATTGTTTGACCTCCGTAATCGACGAGTCGTTTCCCACAGCCACTTCGAATTCGTCGTCTTCGCCCTCTTTCACCCAGAGCAACAGCTGAATAGTCTTCCCGTCGTCGATGCTTCGCCCACGTTCCACTTCGATGGTCGTGTGGGGACACGCCGTCAGTGTCGCTTCGAGAATAGATGTTTGAAGTGAGAGTTCAGCAGTGAGCACATGTTCCCAGAGACAATGAAGGGACAAATCCTTCATGGTCGCGTCTACATTTCGAAAACTTATTTAAAAATAATTTCCCGTTCTCGAATATAATACAAAATTTATCGGTGGGGTGAGTTGTAAATACTCCCGAACAGTGTCGATACCTGGACTGACTGAACTATCGTGTTGACGGTCGAACTGCATCGATTCCGCGCGAACGGTATCGGGAGGTCGTGTAATCCGTATCACCTCCGTCGGGACCGCCAGTCCAATCAGTCGAGGCAGTCGTATAGCGCATTCCGAAGGGCCCTCTCTCGGGGGTCGTCCCACAGTCGCGGCTTCATGCGGTTCGGGGCGTACGCGAACCCAAGCCCTTCGTCGGGGTCGGCGAAGGCGAACGATCCCCCCGCTCCGGGGGTGCCGAACGCGGCCGTGGAACGTCCGAACCGAAAATTGGACGACGGCTTCGAATAGCCGAGCGAATAGGCGGATTCGGTTTTCAACACGAGATCCTCCGGTCCCTGTCGCGGCGGGTTCGCCGGCCGTCTCAACTCGTCTAACGTGTCGGTCCCGATGTCCAGATTTCCGCCATCGGTGGCGAGCATCCCGTATATCTCAGCGATATCTCTCACGCGACCGATGCCGTTACCCGATGGAATCTCGACCGAGCGGTACGACGGCCGATCGAGATCGGCGGGCGAGTCGATCTCGAAACAATCCAACGCACGACTCGACAGCGACCGTGGCGATAGTAGCGAGAGAACCATCCGCCACGGGAACTGCCGTATGTGTGTCACGATCTCGGCGACGCTGTAGCCGTCGATTTCGGCGATTCGATTCCGGGAGACATCGTCGGGAAGTCCGACGTAAAACTCGGCGTCGAGCGGCGCGGCGATCTCGTCGGCGAAGTACTGACCGAGGGTTCGTCCCGCAGGATCCGTCCTTCTGATGAGTTCGCTCTCGTACCACCCAAGGGTGAACGAGTGGTAGCCGTGACGGCGTCCCGGCGTCCATTCGGGACGCTTCGATGCGAGCATCGACGAAAGGGCCTCGGTATCCGCGATGCGTTCGGGATTCAGCTTCCGTCGTGGTGCCGCAACTCCCCCCTGATGGGCGAGTAGTTCACGGATCGTGATTTCGTCCTTTCCGTTCTGACCGAATGCAGGCCAGTGGGTGGCAACCGTATCGTCGTACTCGAACAACCCGTTCGACCGTGCATGCGCGACGGCCGTCGCCGCCATTCCTTTCGTCGTCGAGAAAACGAGAACGAGCGTGTCCTCGGTCCACGGCCCCGAGCAGGCGACGGTGCGAAATCCCCCCCAGAGATCCACCACCTTCTCCCCCTCGAGATACGCTGCACAGGCGGCACCGAGTTCGTCTCGACGCCGGAAGTTTTCCACGAACGTTTCGGCAACCGGTTCGAATCCCGGAGCAACCGTTCCGTGTATCGAAGGCGGCGACGTCATATGTGAGTTAGCACGATCAGTTGTGAAATAAATTCGGAGTGTAGATCCCCTGATTCGTCGAAGCAGCCTATCGTGCCCCGTGTCCTCGACGCACCGGATGAAAGCTATGATCGTAAATCGTCTACGATGAGTTGTGATCTAACTGAAACTATTTACTCCCTCGATTCAACGGTCAACTCATATCAAGATGAGTAGAACATCATCAGCTATCGAAACGGATCTAAACGCTTCAAGCGGCTTCATCGATATTACCTCCGAAGCAGTTTCGACGGTAATTCACACGCCCCTCATCTTCGGGTTGTTCTTGATCACCGGTCTTTCCGGACTTCTTTCTCAGACGTTCTCTAATTTCTTCTCGCTCGTTGCCGGGGCACTCGGGATAATTATGGCGTTTAACACCCTGGGTGGAGACGTCGAAAGCCAGCGTTCCTTCCCCGTCCGTGTTTTCTTTGTGCTGATTGCTGGAATCGTTGCGGGAATACTCGTCTTCATCGGGGCACTGTTTCTCGTTATTCCCGGTATCTATCTCTCCGTGCGTTTCCAGTTAGTCACAGCGACGATCATGCTGGAAGACTGCGGCCCGATAGAAGCACTACAGCGCAGTTTTTCTCTCACGAAGGGACACGCGTGGACCATTTTTGGTGTGACAGTTCTGATTGGGATCGCGTCGATTCTCCTCGGTGCTGTCGGGGCAGTACTCGTCGTGGGAGTTCCGAGCGGTTCGGTGAGCTTTAGCACGTATCAGGAGTTATTACGTATTGGCAGTGTGGTCTCCACGATCGTGGTAAGTCCAGTGAGTGTGGGAGCTAGCGCGGTCATGTATGGTCTGTACAGTCGAGAATAATCCCTCTGCGGTAGAATGCCCGGAACGAACTCGTACGCCACTACCGCTTGTTACACCGATATTGCGTGAGACGCTTTTCTATCACGTTCCTCTTCGCTGTTTCGCGTAGCGACTCCAGTTCGCCGCCCCCCGATTCGTCAATCAGTGTCAGACTCGCCCTCCTCATCGACGGGAATCTGCTCTTGCTGCAGCAACGCTTCGAGACGTGGGCGTTCAGTATACGAGATGAGTTGCAGTGAAGGATTATACTCGATCATACCATGGTCTGCCAGTTTGGGGAAGGAGATGTGATGAAGATGGATCTTCAGTCGCTCTCGATTCGTGCCAGTGTGTGTCTGTAGATGTTCTACGATGGTTTCGAGTGGAACGGGTTGATCAGCGTTCGAAATGAGATAGGACAGGATTTGACGACGTTGTTCGTCCGCGAGGAGTTTAAATAAGACGTCCAGCGAACGTTGTTCGCTTTCGTCGTTTGGCGACGTGTCCATCTTGATCAGGACTACTGGAACTGGATGTATAAGGTCTTGGTCTGTTCGAACAGGTCTCACTAAATAGAACGAAGGAAGTGAAAGGGGATCCGAAATTCAGGATTCGGACGTACCAAACAGCACGTGTTCCACGATTGCTTCGACTCCGTGTCGGATTCGGTCGGATAGCGACTGTTGGGTAATATCGAGTTCGGCCGCCAGTTCCGAGAGTGTGACCTGCCGAGGCGTCTTGAAATACCCGCGTTGGAATGCGAGCACGATGGCTTCTCGTTGTTTGTTCGTGACGATGGTTTCGAGTTCAGATGCTCCAGCCTCGCTCAATGAATGCATTTTGCCAAGTGTGTACTGGATCTCGTTCTCACGGCTGATGTTATGGAACTTCGTCAACTGGTCTTGAGAGGGGAACAGCAATTCGAACTCCCAGTTTTCGTTTCCATATCCGTGCGCGCTCCGAATAATGCCCTCCGTGATGGTGAGTCCTTCCAAGAATGCTCCACTTGGGATATCCCAATTGAGGAGATACAAGCGACGGTCCTTCACTTGGTCGATTGCAACGAATTGCTGGACGTTGGTGTCGTCTCGAACGCGCTGTTCGAAGGCATCTAAGTCACCGTCCCACGCCCAAAAGATAGGCACGACTTCGCCCCCGACAGGAACGATGCGTTCGAACTCGATATGAAGGTCGCTGTCGGCAGTGAGCATCGTTCCTAACGGGAAGCTCTCCGGAGGGAGAGACAACGCAACAATAACCGCCATGCAGTCATTCACTATGTATAGCGTATTAGTGATTTGGTTGGTACGAGAGACATCGTTACGACTCAACCGTCGGATTGTAGCTTTCGACCTCGGTGCCTCATTCGTGGCTTTCTTCCTCCTCATCCTCCGTAGCTAGCAAATTCGGAACATTCACCTGAGACTGCGTGTGTAGGTCACGAATTCGTTGTCGAAACTCCTCTTCTCGTTCCGAATCCGCTTCTCGTACGGCGTCCGGGGGCGGAAGACGACGTTCTGTCGCTGGTGTGCCAAGCATCCTGATGTTGTCATCGAAGCCACCTGGAGTATACATGTTCAGCGCACGTGCCGAAGGAGACTCGATGCGGAAGGCGTGAGGTGTATTTGGAGGGATCCAGACCGCATCACCTTCGCTCGCGGAAATCAGCTCGGTATCGACCTGAAACGTTATCTCACCTTCTTGAATGTAGAAACATTCGTGCGAGCGTTCGTGAATATGTGGTGGCGGTCCACCTCCTTCCGGCATCAGTTGTTCAATCATCGTGAACAGACCCATCGTTTCGTCAGCCGAGATAAGAATGCTCCATAGTATTCCGTTCCGCCAGAAATCGGGCGCGTCTTCCGACGCAGTTACGAACGCCTCCGGACCGGTGTAGCGGTTCGACTCGGTCATGGTGCCATTCCCGTTTGTGAGCCGTAGAGTGTTGTTTCGACCATTTCTACCACACATCGGTAACGGCCGGAATTTCATTAACGATTGTGATGGATGTGTCTACGTCTTCAAATAGTACGGGAGATAGAATACTCCCAGTCCGGTAATCGAGGCCCATCGCTTCTCACACCTCGTTTGTCAGCAACCGACGGTTCTGTAACCGGAGAAGACCCGGAAATTCGGCTCCTGGTCACGAGTACGGCTCAACAGTGGGAGACGCCGATGTCCATCCAAATTCACACTGATACTATACGAGATACTATTTAAACAAACTTGTATATTAGCACAGGACTCAGGCCAGTAGACGAACTTCGATCATCGTATGGAAGCGACAACAGAATCGAACTGGACTGCAACGAATATGCCCGACCAATCCGGTCGTACAGTCATCATCACTGGTGCGAACAGCGGGCTTGGGCTTGAAGCGACCAAAGCATTCGCGCGGAAAGGTGGGCACGTCGTCATGGCGTGCCGGAGCCTCGACCGGGCAAATCGTGCACGTCGAAAGATCGAGTCGATGGTCAGCGATGCGTCGTTGACGGTGCTCGAACTCGACCTTGCAAGCCAAGCATCCATCCGACAGTTCGGTACCGAGTTCGAGTCCGAGTTCGACCGCCTCGATGTGCTCCTCAACAACGCTGGTATAATGATGACGCCGTATTCGACGACAGAAGATGGGTTCGAACGACAACTCGGCGTTAACCACCTCGGACACTTTGCGCTAACTGGACTCCTCCTCGACCACCTCGTGGAGACCGACGGAGAGACCCGTGTCGTCACGCAGAGTAGTATCGCCCATAAGTCCGGGTCTGGCGAAATCCACTTCGACGACCTCAATGGAAAACAGTCCTACAGCCGATTCGAAGCGTACGCGCAGAGCAAACTCGCAAATCTGCTGTTCACCTACGAACTGGACCGCCGACTTCGCGCGGTTGGGGCCGACACGATTGCTGTCGCCGCCCATCCAGGCTCGTCGGCGACCGAACTTGCAAGCGGCGACACGGAGATGGATACATCCGTCATTCAACAAATAGTCAGGAAATTCGTGAACACCTTCATGACGCAATCCGCCGTCGCCGGTGCACTTCCAGCGCTCTATGCGGCGACAGCGGCGAACGTCGACGGCGGTCACTACATCGGCCCGGGCGGGCTCTTGGAGATGCGAGGGAACCCGACCCACGTCGTCTCGAACGCGACGTCGTACGACCACGCTACTGCACGCCGCCTTTGGGAGGTTTCTGAAGAGTTGACCGGAGTCACGTTCGAGTTCGAGGAACCACAGCCCGCATAGCTACCGAGTGTGTTGGGTTACCGATTGCTCCGGTCCGAGCGTCTGACTGATGAGTTGATTCTCGGCCCGGCGGAGAAGGTCGGACGCGGACGGGCCGGAAATTCCGAGTTCGTTAGCGAGTTCCTTCGTCGACAGGGTGCGCGGAGAGTCGTAATATCCACGGGCGAACGCGAGCGAGATTGCCTGATGCTGTTTCTCCGTGAGTCCAAACTGATCCCGTTCTCCGGGATTTTCGGGATCCGCTGCGATGTTCAACAATTTGAATGGGATGTTTTGGGCCGCACACAGATCTCGGTGGGTTTTGAACGCTTCGTAGTCGGAGAACACCTTCTGATGTCTCACCCCTTCGGGGGTAACCGCCGCGTTCATCAGTACGCCCTTGAACGCCTCGTGATCGTGTGAAGCAGCGAGGCCGGATTCGTCGTCGATGGTCAATCGATAAAACCACCCCTCGGCCGTCCGTCCGAGTTTTACCGTGTCAACGACCTCTGGCTGTGCGTCTACTTCCCGCTCGAACGCCTCTCGCGAGTCGTCGGTCATGGTCACCGCGACGAGAAGCCGTTCATCTTCGAGCGGGACGATATTGGAGATTGATATTTCGTTACTCGGGATCGAGCACGCGAGATCAACCAACGGGAGCGCTCGATCCGCGAGGAGAATCTCTGCGACGATTGCCATAGGGAGTAGTCGGAGTCGAGATGGTTTATCTACACTGCTCGCCATACACAGCCCCTGCTTAACTGAACATACTAAGAAAGAGACGGCCTATGTCTTCTGTAACCGCTCATAGAGATACTACACCACACCCACCCGTCACAGCGACCAACAACGGCCACGTGCGCGTCGGTTCGCCAATCCTCTCAAGTGAACATCCGCTAATACTCGAAAGTGATGGCTATCTGCGAATGCAGAATTCAGAGGGACTGTAGGACGACTCCCGAAAAGTCGCATCTTTCGAGGGCTCAGAGAGAGGCAAGTGAGTGGATTCCAGCGGGAACGCTTCCGACTCGCTGCCATTCGCCGTTCGTCGTTCGTTGCAAGACGCTCCCGCTCGATCCAGCGGCCGTACTCATGTTGATCGTTCGATCAGTCTCCTCAGAGCTGAACACCGTCCCTGCGACCACCTGTCCATCGATGACGGCCCACGCGTCGATTACTTCCTTCGGCCCACCAGGATACGGTACCTCTGTAAGCGATTCGTCGTCAGTCGATTCGTACAGTACCGCGTCCGCACCGCCACTCCAGGACGGTGGCGCATCGCGTGCTGCAGACGCGTATAGATTGCCGTCGTGGGTGATCGATTTCCGGAAATACGGTCGGTCACCCGTATCGAGACGAGACCACTCCTCACCCCAATCTTCCGTGCGATAGAGGCCACCTGATTGTATTCCGTCTGTACCCAGATATCCGGTAGAGACGACGAACTCATCTGGAGATAGCATGTGAACGTGGTGGATGTCGTCCGGAACCGGATCGTCCCGCTCAACCCAACTCTCGCCACTGTCTTCGGTTAGATGAAGCTTGCCAGCCTCGATGCCGACCACCAGCCTCTCGGGGGCGGTCGGGTGAATTCCGAGGGCACGGAGTCGAGGGGGGATATCACCGGGGGCTGTCCACTTCGGCCGTGACGGTTGTTCTTGGAGCGTTTTAACTTCGGACCACGTTTGTCCACGATCAGTGGAGCGGTACAGGTGTGCTGGCGCTGTCCCTGCATACACCTCCGTTGCTGTTGCACACACCGACCACACTGAATCAGTCGGTACTCCTAGATCATTCCACGATTCGCCATTATCGGGTGAGTGGTACAGCCCTGACGTCGTCGCCGCGAATATTCCCTCCGCAGTATCGAAGGTCCGTATCTCTGTTACGAAACCCGCATCGAGAACCTGTTCTACAGTCTCGAACGGGATGGTACTAGCCCGATAGACTCCATCTGATGTTCCGATTAACGCTGTCATGTTACTGTGATTGTCGTCCGTTGTGAGTTATTCGGCGGGAACGTAATCCGTGGAACAATGCTTTTCGGACCGATCACTCGTCTCGAATACTGGTCGCAGCGACCGAACGAGGTTGCTGTTCACGGTATCTATCCTTCCATGACAGGTCGATTTCGTCCCACGTTTCCCCGGAATCCGCCGATCGATAGAGGCCACGGTTCGTCAGGGCGTAAAACGTACCTGATTCATCGGGTATCGTTGCGAGAACAGGCACGAAGAGCCCGGCCGGATCCGGAAAGCCATCCGTACATTGCTGCCAGAGTTCCTCGCCTTGTCGTCGATAGACGACCGAGTATGGGTCGTTGGGTTCGTCGTGCGTGCGAACCGCTTCGTCTTCGATGTCATGCGCTCTACCCGCCCCCGGCGAGGTCGTTATGACACGGGTGTCCGGGTCGCCGGGGTCGACCGCAACGGCCCATCCGTAGTGCTGTTCGAGGCCTTCGGATGAGTAGACCCACGAGTCACCGCCATCGGTACTCTCCACGTATTCATGGCCCTCCTCTAGCAAACCGTCTCCTGCAGCGGCGTACACCCGATTCGGTGCATCTGGGTGAGTTGCGAGCGTATGTGCATCGAATGGTCCATCGGGTACTCGATCAACCCATGTCTCACCTCGGTCGCTGGTCCTCACAACCGCTCCAGCTTCGATACTGACGTGGAGTCGCTCAGGAACGTTTGGATCCGGTTCGATCCAGCGGACGTGATGGGTGTCCGGACGGCCGGGGAACGACCATTCCGTCGCTGAATCGAGATCCGTGAGGCCGTGACACTCGTTCCACGTGTCCCCACCGTCATCTGACCGGTATACCGCACTCGGTTCCGTTCCTGCATAGACCGTTCCGTACTCCCCTGGTCGATCCTCTCCAGCGACGGCGATCGCCATGACTCGCGACGACGAGAAATCGGAGCCGATCTGTGACCAGGAATTGCCACCGTCTACTGTTCGCCACAGTCCATCGTTGAATGTCCCGAGGTACGCACGCTCGGGGGCGTATGGATCAACGGCAACAGCGTACGGCCGTTCATTGCCATCGAAGTATCGATTGGCGTCCCAGTTCCCACCTCGTCCTTCGATTACGAGCAATGCGTAGTCCAACGCGGCGTAAATTCGGGTTGTCATGTGATTGTAGTTGCTTTAGTTGCCGGGTCCGGTCTACTTCACTCAACCACGTGCGGTTCAGGCGCGTCGTAGTCGTGCCGGAGCGGTGGCAGTTCTGTGTCCGATTTTCCGGACATCACGCTTCCAATGTCGTCGCATAGTCTGAAAATGATTTCCTGAACTAATTTTTGGTAGTTTTGGTGCCACTTTTGTGGCGAAAACCACTGTCTGAGTGGTTGAAAACGGGCTCCTGAGAACAGGGAGTACGAGGGGAACACACAAGTCGTTCGGCGAGACGGAAGCGAAGACACTGTTCTTCGTGTTCACGAGCGGGGCGATCAGTTGCCGCTCTCGTACTCAGATTTCTTGGCCGTCGTCGAGCAGTGTTGCCTGTACATCACCAGCACTCGTAACTACGACTTGGCACCCGCTGTACTCGAAAACGATACGTCCAGTCGTTTGGGACGTATCATCCAACGGTGAGTCGAAGAGTTCCTCAAGAGCGTCTGGGTTAATCGTCTCGTAGATTGGTGGGAGCGACGATGTTTCAACCTCTTTCTCTGCAGCAACCTCGCGAACGATCGCTACTGGGAGTGAATCTATTTCACCGCCGTCGGTGAGTTTCGGCTGAATTGGCTGGGTAGTGTCTGACAGTGGATTAGTTGAATCAGTCATGGTTTTGGATTCTCTAATCGAATCAGTCGATATCGTGATATTTTGTAGCACTTACTTTGCTGAGTATGCTGCTACCGGGCACGCATCCTTAAAATAATCGGGTTCGAAACTGCCATGTTTGATCATAGCCAACAATCGTTCTTCGAGTTGTTTAGAAAAAATTGGATACGGTATTCATTCGAAATACTTCGGTACATTTTGGATCAGGCGTACAGCGTCGGATGTTATGCCGGTTGACTCGATGAGACCACGAGGCGTCCATTCGACTAATCCAGCATCCCCGAGAAGAGGTAGATGTTGATGTCTGAGGGCCAGCGCAATCCGCTGACGATCGGAGTCGGAATACTGCTCTAACTCTTCACAAACTGCCGCAGCTACATCGGCAACTGGTTGTGGTTCATTCGTAACGTTGAGATACAGGAGTGTGTGGCGACGATATGAATGATTCACTGCCCGTAAGATCGTGTCGAGATCCAGTCGTGGCTCGGAATCCGTTTTTCTCCAATGCGCCGTTCCGTTGTTCATCCTACGATTGTATCCTGACATTTCTTTGGATGATGGTAGCATTTCACAGGGCGATACGGAGGTATATTATTGTAGAATTGACAAAGGTGTTTTTCTAGTATTGTAAAACAAGAACGCCAACATATTTATTATTTATGAGACTCCGAAATGAGTCCAAAGTCGAGAGAGAGAGAGCACCCATCAACAAACCAACTCGTTTGTGTTCAACGACCCACCCTGTAGACAGCGCGGTAATTACCGAATCGATTTGCCACTCGTCTGTGACGAGCGGCGTAGACGCGCCGCTCATCGGTTACTCGTGGCAGAAATTGATGGGTCGGGGCAGATTCGAACTGCCGATCTGCTCCGTGTGAAGGAGCTGTCATAACCGGACTAGACTACCGACCCGCTCACTTTTTCGTTTTCCTGCACCGGACTTAAGGCTTGCTTTCGAGGGCGGCCGGTACGACCAAGGGCCAGCGATTCCGACCCCCGAACATGACCGACTGGAACGTGGTGAACGTGGCCGATGCGGAGCCGGGCGTTCGGGACGGCGGGAAACCCCTGAACGAAGTGCTTTCCGCGCACACCGGTCCGCGGACGAAGTTCGTGCTTCCGGAGGGACGCTACCACCTCGACGGGCGGTTCTACCACAACGACGCCGAAGCGGTCGCGGTGGTGGGCGACCCGCACGCCACGCTGGTCGTGACCGACCCCGACCAGCAGTACGGGCTGGACGTCGGGGGCGATTGGGGCGTATCCGCCGAGTCGTCGGCCACGACGGTCGAGATTAGAAACCTGACGTTCGATATGACCGCGGAGGACGTCGGGGCGCAGGCCATCTCGGCGCGGGCGAGCGACGACCTGCGAATCGAGAACGTGGCGGTCGAGGGTGAGTGTGCATCGGCGGGCAAGAAGGCCCTCGGGGCGATTTACGCGGCGGTCACGCACCCGGATGGGGTGGGCGAGGTGAACGTCTCGCTACCGGACGGATGTGCGTTCCGGCCCGACGCGTATCCGAACCAGTCACCCGCGGAGTCACAGACCAGCCATCCGATCGGTATCAGCGTTACCGACGACCACCGCGGCGAACTGACGTTCCGCGACTGCCACGTCGAGGGGTGGGTGAACAACGGCGGCTACCTCGCGGGCGGGACGGGACCGTGTTTCGTGGAGGGAGGCCTGTGGAAGGGCAACGGGAACGCGAACCTCCGGTTGGGTGATGGCGACGAAGCCAGCGGCGTTGAAATCGAGGTGGACGAGACCGAATACACTGGCTGTGGACTCTGGTTACAGGAGGGCGACGCACGCGTCTCGAACGCCGAGATTCGCCTGCCGGACTGCGACAACGACGGGCTCCGGATTTCGAGTCGCTCCGCCCGCGTGCGCGACCTAAAGATCGAGTGTGAGTCCTCGGCGCGTGCCATCAAGGTCAACGACGGGGACGGTCCGGTCGTCTTGGAGAACGTGGAACTGGTGGACTCGGGCGACGGCGCGATTCACGGCTACTGCGTGGAGCTATGGCGCGACGGAACCGAACTCCGCGACTGCCGGTTTGCCTTCCGAAACGGTACGGAAAATCGACACGGTATCAACGTCCTCGGCGAGGGAATCGTCTTCGATGGCGTGACGGCCACCCACGACGCGGACGGGAACGCGACCATGCTCGTCAAGGCCGACGACGTGGCGTTCAGGAACTCGACGTTCCGTGGCCGTGTCGATGTGGATCGAAAAAACGCGTCGCCCCCGCACGTCGAGGGCGGCGACTTCGCGGACTGTGAGTGTATCGGATTCGAGGTCTAACTCATCCGCTTTCTCGCGTCCCGGACGGCGTCGCGGGAGCGTCGTTTCGCTTCGTGCTCCACGCCACGGAGGTTTCGTCGCATCTTCTCCCGTCGGTTCGGCTCCGGCGGTCGTTCCCGTCCGGTCAGTTCGCGGGCTTTTCGCTCGGCGGGTTGCAGTTCCTCACGGAGACCACGCCCGATATGACTCCCGGCAAGTCGGAGGTGGTACCACGCGTCTTTGAAGTGTGTGTTCATGGCTCTCCCAATTATGTCCTTACGCTTGGGTCAGATATAATCGTTCCGTCGGAATTCGGCGGGGACCCCGGTTCAAAAACGGTTTTACCACGGGCAAAGAAAGGAGATACGTATGTTTACGCGGCTTTCGATTCCGACGCCGTTCCAAATCGGACCAGTGAACGCCTACTTGACGGGGCGGACGCTGGTGGACCCCGGTCCGGGAAGCGAAGAGGCATGGACTGCACTGCTCGACGGGTTGGAGGACCACGACCTCAGTCCGAGCGACGTGGAGCAGGTGCTCATCACGCACCCGCATCCGGACCATTTCGGCTTGGCAAAGCGGCTTCGTGAATCGGGCGCACGGGTCGTCGCCAGCACCGCGGCAGCGGACATTTTGGGGAATTTCGACGACAGATTGCGGTACGAACAGGAGTACTTCTCGGATTTCTTCGACCGGAACGGGATGGCGGCGACGACCGCCCAAACCGTGACCAACCTTCCGGAGGCGTATCTCTCGGCCGCCCCGAGCGTCGAAACCGACCTCGCACTCGACGACGGCGAATCGGTCACGGTCGAGGGTATCGAGTTGACTGCCGAGTTCGTTCAGGGACACTCCGCCGGGGAGACCATCTTCACGTTCGAATACGAGGGCGAATCGATGGCGGTCGTCGGTGACCACGTGCTCGGTGATATCACCCCCAACCCGTTCCTTCAACCGCCGATGGAGAGCGGTGGAAAGCGCCCGCGTATGCTTCCGTCGTTCAACCGCTCCCTCTCGAACCTCCGCGAGCGCGACCTCGACCACATCTTTCCCGGCCACCGTGAAGAGATCGATGACCCCTCCGAGCGGATCGGCGAAATCCTCGACTCCCACGAGGAGCGAACCCGAAACGTTCGCACGCTCGTGGACGACCCGACGACGGCGTTCGGCGTGATGGAAGGGTTGTTCGACGATCTGCCCGCGACGGAGTACTTCCCCGGGATGAGCGAGGCGGTCGGCCACCTCGACGTGCTCGAAGAGCGCGGGGAAGTGAACCGACACGAACAAGGTGGCGTCGTGGTGTACGAGGGAGTAACTAAATGAACGAACTGCAACCCGTCACCCTCGGCGACGAACCTGCCGACCTCGTGATTCGGAACGGTCGCGTTCTCTTGCCGGAGTTGTGCGAGTTTCAGGCCCGCGATGTGGTCGTGAAGAACAACCGCGTCGCTGCGCTGCCGGAGGATGGAACCGACGCTATCGGCGACGAAACCCGAGTCATCAACGCCAGTGACCGCGTCGTGACGCCGGGATTCATCGACGCTCACACGCATATCGATTTGCATCAGACGTTCGAGAACGCCTATCACTACGCCCTCGAAAGTGGAACGACGACCGTCATATCGGAGGTTTCGGGTTTCGGGTTGTCGTTCGGCGCGGAAGGCGTCGAACAGTTGCTCGCCGCGACGTCGTACCTCCCGATTCGGGTGTACGCAACGGTTCCGCCGCAACCTCTCATCGACACGTTCGAACCCGCACGCGGGAACGCGGAATCGCTCACCAACCTCCTCGGTGACGCTCGCATCGTCGGCGTCGGCGAGACCGACTGGATTCACGCCGTCGGTCGGGACTCCCCGACCGAGGACCTGTACGAGCGCGCCCACATCGAGGGCAAAACCGTCAGCGGCCACGGTGCTGGCTGTTCGGGAGAGAAACTCCAAGCGTTCGCGACCGTCGTCGACGACGACCACGAGTCGATCACGGGCGAGGACATCATCGAGCGCGTCGAGAACGGTATCCACGCCGTCGGCCGTTGTGGCTCGATTCGTGACGACATGTCGGCAGTCGGCGAGGCGTACGAGGAAATCGGCGCGGCCGAAATCTCGCTCTCGACGGACGGAATGTGGCCCCGGGAACTCGTCCGGGAGGGATACATGGACGTGGTGGTCCGCCGGGCGATCGAGGAGGGCGTCTCGCCTGCGGACGCAATTCGCATGGCGACGCTCAACCCTGCCCGCCACTTCGGCCTGTCGAACCTCGGGTCGCTCGCTCCGGGCAACATCGCCGATATCCTGCTCATCGACGACTTGGAAACCGTCAACGTCACCACCGTGATCAACGGCGGCGAGGTCGTCTACAACAACCACGAGATGGCCGTCGCGCCGCGTTCCTACGAGTATCCCGACCACTTCTACGACAGCGTGAACGTCAGCACCGATCCCGACGAGTTCCGCGTTCCCGCGGACGTGGCCGTCGACGGGGAGGTTCGCGCCATCGAATATCGCGAAGGACTGCTCTCGGGAGAGACGAACGTCGTCCCACCGGAGGAGGACGGCGAACTCGTCGCTGCGCCGGAGGACGGCCTGTTGAAAGTCACGCTCCTCGACCGGCATCCGGACGGGGACGGAACCGGTTTCACCGGCTTCGTTACCGGATTGGGACCGATCGAGGGTGCGATTGCAACCAGTCTCACGTGGGAGACGCCCGGCGTCATCGCCGTCGGTAGCGGTGAAGACCTCCGTCGTGCAGTTTCGCACGTCAACGAGATGGGCGGTGGCTGGGCGGTCGTCAGGGACGGCGACGTGATCGCCGAACTCCCGACGCGAGTGGCCGGGGTGTGCTCGGACCTCGAAGTCGAGGAAACCGCAAAACTGTACACCGCAATCGAGAGCGCGCTACGGAGTCTGGGCACGGACGTCGAGCGTCCGATGATCGGAATCCAGACGCTCACGTTCCCCGGCGTGCCCTCCCTCAAGATGTCCTTCTCGGGCTATGCCGACATCTTCTCGCGCGAAATCGTCGGCTTGACGCCGAACTAGGCGTTCCGGTGTCGGTTCCCGTTTCGTTTTACTGGCCCGAGTGGTGCTCCCTGATGGTTCGAATCTGTTCGTACGGGAAGAAGTTCCGTCCACCTTTCCGCCGAATCCAGATACCCGTCTCGTAGAAATCTACGTCCGTCGCTGCGACGGGTGACACTATGTTCTGTTCCCCACCCCGTTTGCCAGTCGGCACGAGGTACACGTCGTACTCGTTGTCAGGCATGAGGGGGCTGACAACGGATAGCAGCAAAAGCGTACTGGCACACTATCGAGCGTCGTAGATGACGACGCGACCGTTCTCTTCGACGGCGATGGAGAATTCCCTGTGGCGGAACTCCACCCGTGTCGGAACGTCCTTCCCGGATCGTCGGTCGAACAAATCCTCCAGCGCATCGGGATCGATACTCTCGTACAGCGGTTTTATCTCCGTCGAACTGTCCCCGACGACTTCGGAGATCGCGTCGATAACGGTTTCCGCGATCCGTCCATCACCGTGGTTCGCTTCGTTGAGAATCGGTCCGTGGCCGTCCGAATCCCGACACATGTCAGATACCTCCCGGCATCCGTACACAAAACGATATGGCCCACATCCTCTGGTTGAAGGTGAAGTAGTAAGGGAATTCTTGGGGTTTAGTGGTTCTCACTTTTATTACCCCTCGGAAATATCGCTCGGACCGGTCCGGGGGAACAGCGTCGCACCGAGCATTCGCTCCAAGCCACGCCTGAGGCGTCCCGAGGCGGCCTGCGGGGAGATGTCGAGCGTCTCGGCGAGTTCCGAGAGCGACGTTTCCCGCGGGACGCGGAAGTAACCGGACGCGAACGCCGTTGCGAGCGCTTCGCGTTGCTCGTCGGTCAATCCGTACTGTTTTGCCGGGAACTCGTCCACGGTGTAGATCCGGCGAACTTCGTACGTTATCGAGCGGTCGTCGCAAGCCTCCCGAAACTTCGTCGTCGATTCGTGATCCGGGAATCGGATTCGGAACAGCCAGCCATCGTCGTTCCCGACGGCATCGAGCAGCGTCAAATCCCCTTCGGTCAGGATTCCGTGAATTCCGTCCGTTGCGCTCGCCCAAACGACTCGACAGAGGGCACCGTTCTCGGTTCTGCTGAGAACCTCCATGGAATCGATGGGTGACTGATCGAACGCGACGGTATCGAGAAACGCCGGCTCGGCGGTCGCGACCCAGACGAAGGGAATCGAGTACTCCCGTGTCGGAACGATTTGTTCCAGTTCGATTCGAACGTCGGAACGATACTGGAACAACTCGTGAAGTGCGAATTCCTCGCGTGGGAGTCGAAGGTCGACGACGACGTTCACGGATAGCTATTGGTGGGCATACGCGTCAATCCTTTCGGCTAGCTGGATGACAGTATGAGCGCTGGTTTCATGGGGTGGTGTGTGGTTTCAGGAGGTGGTGTGCACGGTGTTCACGCGCAGCGTGGGGGCAAAATCGGAACGATATCGCGCATGAGACGATAATGATCCTCATAACTTACGCATATTGACGACGTTGGAATGGCGTGGCCATCGTGGTCCCCCGGAACGAATTCGTCTATAATTGTGCACTACACAAGTGCGTTTGAATCGATAGACGGCGGAGCCCTGATCGGGGTGTATAAATCGTTATGAATCTTCCAGAGCAATAACGAATTTATAGGGGTGCGGCTCAGGGACGGGTGAAGTTGCAATGTTCGCACCGATACGACGCGCGACACTGTTTGCCCTGTACCAGATGAGCGTATTCGCCGGAATCTGTCTGCTTCCGGTCGCCCTCGTCGCTCGACGTGCAGGTGTTCCGTTCCCGATGCACCGAATAATGGCCTCCCTCGAAAAGACCTACGAGAACACCAAGCGCGCATAATCGAAACCGGCGGTTCGTTTTTCTCCGGCAGTCACACCCCGGAAGGGTTGGTTTTATCAGTGCTGACGGACTACGGTCGGGTAATGCGTACTCCAATGCACGGTTCCGACTTCTCGCGTAATCTGGAGCGTTTCGGCGGCAACGACACCAGCCCGTACGAGCCGGAAATCGGTTCGCTCCCCGAGAACAACTTCTCGAAGGACGATATGAAAAACGTCAACAAAACCGGGACGACCACCATCGGTCTCACGACCGGCGAGGGCGTCGTCATGGCGACGGACATGCGCGCCAGCCTCGGCGGTCGCTTCGTCTCCAACAAGAACGTCCAGAAGGTCGAACAGATCCACCCGACGGCCGCACTGACGATGGCCGGGTCGGTCGGTGGTGCACAGTCGTTCATCCGAACGATGCGCATCGAATCCAACCTCTACGAGTCCCGACGCGGCGAGCAGATGAGCATGCAGGCCCTCTCGACGCTCGCGGGCAACATGCTCCGTAGCGGCCCGTTCTTCATGGTTTCGCCCATCCTCGGCGGTATCGACGAGGAAGGCGCACACATCTACAGCCTCGACCCCGCCGGTGGCGTCATGGCCGACGACTACACCGTCACGGGTAGCGGGATGCAACTCGCCTACGGTGTCCTCGAACAGGATTACGAGGAAGGTCTCTCGAACGAGGAAGCGAAGGCCGTCGCCGCACGCGGTATCAAGAGCGCCGTCGAGCGCGACACCGGCAGCGGCAACGGTGTCTTCCTCGCCGAGATCACCGAGGAAGGCGTCGATATCACCGGGCACAAGGACTTCGACGAGGTCCTCTAATTCCAGTCGGTAAAGCTACCGTCGAGTAACGTCTCTTTCTGTTGGTCGATGTAGGCGCGTTGCATACCCGAGATAGCATCCTCCAGCGACTCGCCATCCTCCAGCCGTTCTTTTACCTCCCGTTTCTTCCAGTCCGCGGGCGTCACACGGTGGCGCGCGCGCTGTCGGAGCGGGTAGAGGTATTTCGCCGCCTGTTCGTCCGACAATCCCCGCGCTTGCAGACCGTCCTTCGCGTGGGCGAACAAGTCGCTGAACAACTCGTCCGTCTCCGTCGTCTCCTCGCCGGAATTCGTGATCCAATAGAGGTCGGCGTCGAGTCCGTCGCGCATGGCGGCGTAGAAGTTGTCCCGTGCGACGACCCAATCCAGGTGGTGTACCGGATGCTCCCGGCGGAACGTGCTCTCCAACAGGCCCGCGAACGCCGCCTGAAACGCGATGGAGTCGCGGACCGTCGGTTGCGCGGCGATGGGGCGAAACTCGATGCGCGCGTTCGCGTCGGCGCGCGTGGACCCGCCGAACACCGGACGAACCCACCGCCAGTAAGTGCCGTGTTTCAACCGGAAATGCGCGAACTCGTCGTCGAAGCGGTCCGAGCGGGAGACGGGCATCGGCACGATGGTGCGGTCGTCGACCACGTCGTCGATAGCGTCCGCCGCCGATTCGAGGTCGTCCGGGAATCGAACTTTGCCGGGGTCGTCGGCGTTCAACACCGACTCGAAGACGTGGATGCGGTTTTCCATCCACGCCTCGTCCACGATCTCCTCGGCTGGCGCGTCTTCGTACAGATCCGGCGGGAAGAAGGGCGAGTTGACGCTGAGGGCCAACAGCGGGGCCGCGATACGGGTCGCGTACTCGAAGTACGTCGGCAGGTCGCGGGCGTGTGGCACCTGGTAGTGGGGCTGGATGGACGTGATGAGGCTCTCGGGCATCACCGTCTTCGAGGTCAACGAGACGTGCGGCGCGTCGAGTTCCATCCCGACGGCCTCCCCCGTGTTCGCCATCGCGTGATACCGCACCGAGTTGCTCATGTTCGCCGCTATTTGAACCCCGTCGTCCTCGACGCCGTCGGTGAGATACCGTCTCGCCGTCTCGCCGGTCGGCGGAATCGTCCAGAGACCATCGCTCACGAGGCGCATCCCTTCGGCTCCAGCCCGGTCTTCGGCCGCGGAGAGGCGGGCTTTCACCTCGGATTCCTGTGCCGCCAGCCCGTACTCGTTCAGCGGCTGAGGACTCGTAGACATCTCGGCGTTGTGCAGGCCGAGTTCCTTCTCGAAGCCGATGAGCGACAGGAGCCTGCGCGGAACCCGCGAGAGCGCCTTCGTCTCACCGTCCACGGCGTAGAACTCGTACTCGAACCCGACGATGGCCTGCGGGTTGTCGAACGTGCCGTCCTCCAGTTCCCGTTTGATGACCTCTGCGTCCTCCTCGACACGAGCCTGAAACTCCTCCCTGTCTACCGTCAACACGTCTTTCACCTGCGACGCAAGGTCCGAAGTCATGCGAGGGGGTGTGCGGTCCAGACGCTTCAATCCACGGGCTTTCTCGTCGTGATGGTGAGTGAACTATCGTGTTGATTTGGTTCTGCTGTGCGTGCAAGTGTCGGGGGAGATAACGCTACGGTGAAGTGGTACTTCCGCCGTGATTTCGATTCACTCCTAATTCTCTCGAACGCACCCATCACGAAAGAAGACGAGGTCAGTCAGAACCATTCTAGCCGCCGTCGTCCCCCGAAATCGAAAGCCGTGTGCTTAACTCCGACCGAGAATAACGCCCGATAATGGAGTTCGCGGCATTCGCCGAGGTGGCCGGGGAGATCGAGGAGTTGAGTGCGGATACCGACATCATCGACGCGGTGACCGACCTCCTCTCGTCGGCGAACGACGACCTGGACATGCTGGCGCGGTTCGTACAGGGGCGGGTGTTTCCGGCGTGGGATTCGACGACGCTGGACATCGGCCCGAACCTGTGTTACACGGCTATCGCCCGTGCCGCCGGACAGAACGTCTCGGCGGACGACGTCGAGGACCGACTCGCCGAGTTGGGGGACATCGGCGCGGTTGCGGCGAGTTACGATTTTGGGGGGCAACGGGGACTCGCGGCGTTCGGTGCCGGGCAGGACGAACTGACCGTCGCGGAGGTGGCGAACGAACTCGACGCGCTCGCCACGACCGAGGGGTCGGGCAGTCAGGACACGAAAATCGACATCCTGTTCGGGCTGTTCAACCGCACCGATTCCGACGAAGCCCGATATCTGGCCCGCCTCGTCCTCTCGGAGATGCGGATCGGCGTCGGCCAGGGGACGGTTCGGGACGCCATCGCGGCGGCATTCGACGTGCCGGTCGAGTCGGTTCAACGCGCCCTTCAGGTGTCGAACGACTACGGACGAGTGGCCCGAGTCGCCCGCGACGAGGGCGAATCCGGGCTCGATGAGCTACAACTCGAAGTCGGGCGACCGGTGCAGGCGATGCTCGCGCAGGCGGGCACCGTCACGGACGCACTGGAGGATTGGGAGCGGGCGGGCGTCGAGTGGAAGTTCGACGGCGCGCGGGTGCAACTGCACTACGACGGCGAGGAGGTTCGGATCTTCTCTCGAAACATGGAGGAGGTGACGAACCCGTTGCCCGAAATCGTGGAGTACGCGGAGGAGAACCTCACCGCTCCGGCCATCGTGGACGGCGAAGTCGTGGCGATGGCGGACGGCGAACCGCTGCCGTTTCAGGAGGTCCTCCGGCGGTTCCGACGCAAGCACGACGTGGCGCGTGCCCGCGAGGAGGTCGCCGTCGAACTCCGGGCGTTCGACTGCCTCCACGCCGACGGCGAGGACCTGTTGACCGCGCCGCTCACCGAGCGCCACGACCGGCTTCAAGTGATTCTCTCCGGCGGGGTGTCTTCGCTCACCGTCACGGGCGACGAGGACGAAATCGTGGCCATCGAGGAGAACGCGCTCGATGCGGGTCACGAGGGCATCATGCTCAAGAACCCCGATTCGACGTACTCGCCGGGTCGTCGCGGGAAGAACTGGCGGAAACGAAAGCCCGACGTGGAGACGGTGGACCTCGTCGTCACCGGCGCGGAGTGGGGCGAGGGTCGCCGGGCGAGTTTCCTCGGGACGTTCCTGCTCTCGGCACGAACCGAAAACGATGAATTCGAAACCCTCGGCAAAGTCGCCACCGGAATCACGGACGAGGAACTAGCCGAACTGACCGAACTGCTCGAACCGCACATCGCCACGCAGGACGGGCAGGTCGTTGACCTCTCCCCGGAAGTCGTCTTCGAGGTGGGTTACGAGGAAATCCAGCAGTCTCCGACCTACTCGTCCGGGTTCGCGCTTCGGTTCCCGCGGTTCCTCGGCGTGCGTGACGACAAGACGCCCGAGTCCGCCGATTCGTTGGAACGAATCGAGCGGCTGGCTGAGATGCAGTAACGGCCGAACTCGCGTTCCGAGGACGCGACGTTTCGCTCGACCTGCGCACCGTCCCCGAGCGGAACGATTACTTTCGTCACTCACGACCACCCAAACGATGCCGAACTGGCGCGACCGGGCCCGTGACCTCCGACGCGAAGTCACGGCGCTGGCGATTGCTGGCCGTGACCCCAGGACGCCGTGGTACTCGAAGGTTATCGTTCTCGTGACGGTCGGACTTGCCGTCAGCCCCATCGACCCGATTCCGGACTTCATTCCCGTCCTCGGCTACGCGGACGACGTGGTGTTCATCCCCCTTGGCGTGTACCTCGCTCGGCGGGGCATCCCCGACGACGTGATGGCCGACGCGCGCCAGCAATCGAAGGATCGGGAGACGGAAGACGGCGTGGTTGGATGGATCACTGCCGTGTCGATCCTGCTGTTTTGGGTCGTCGTCGGAGTTCTACTCTGGTATTTCCTCGCCTAACTGGCATCCCTCGGCCGATCGGACCGCCACCGACGATCTCCGCCATCCGAATCCTTTTTTCGGAACCCCGCCTACCGAATCCCATGACTGTACGACATGACGGACTGACGGTGGACTGGTTCGGCTACGCGACCGTGCGTCTCGAAACCGACGACGGGTTCGTCGCGTATATCGACCCCGGACGGTACGGGGTTCTGACCGGTGAATGGGAACCGGACAGCCCCGACGCCGCCCACCCTGAACCGGTGGATTATCGAGCGAAGGACGGGGACGTCGTCTTCGTCACGCACGATCACCACTACGATTCGGACGGCATCGAGCGCGTCGCGGCGGACGACGCCACGCTCGTCGTCTACGACGGCGTGAACCCGGACGGGATCGACCGTGACGTGAAACCGCTCTCCGAACTGCCCTACGACGTCGTTCGAATCGGCGAGGAGGACCACGTAACGGTCGGTCCCTGTGGTGCGTGGTCGGTTCCGGCGTACAACGAGGAAGGCGGCCCACACGTCCAACACAACGGTGAGCCAGTGCATCCGAAAGGGTTCGGCGTCGGCTACCTGCTGTCGCTCGCCGGAACGACCGTCTTCTGGCCCGGGGACTCCGACGTGTTGGACGGCCACCGTGAACTCGACGTGTCGCTGTTCTTGCCGCCCATTGGCAGGAGTTTCACGATGAACCGACACGCGGCGGCCGCGTTGGCCGCCGACCTCGACCCCGACCTCGTCGTCCCGATTCACTACAACACGTTCGCCGCGCTCGAAGCCGACTCGGCGGCGTTCGCCGAGGACGTCGAAGGACGCGGTATCGCGGTTGCGCTCGACGAGGAATAGGGAATCGTCCGGAACGATCCCCGTTCCGTTCACCAGTCCGAACCGTTCATCACAACACAATCTTCTTGAGTCGAGACGGGGTTGGTTCACACATGCGTTCCCGAAGTCCCTCCAACTTCTGTTCGCAGTGCGGTTCGTCGCTCTCCTCGAGCGATTCGTTCTGCTCCCAGTGCGGGAGTGCAGTCGATTCGGGTGGGAGCGATAGCTTTCGCTCACAGCATTCACGGCACACCCAGAACTCACGATACCCGCGAGACGACGGTTTTCGCCGCCGAATCGAGGACCTCACGGTCGAAGGCTGGGACGTAAAACAGGATTACGGCGACCGCGTCGTGATGATAAATCGCGGGTTCGGGTCGATTCCGCTCCACATCCTCCTCCTCATGTCCACCAGTGGCATCGGCAACTTGCTGTATGCGTGGTACTGCTACTCGCCGGGCGCGGAGCGAATCGAACTGCGCGAGGATGGCTCCGAGGAGTACTTCGAGGACGAGGGATTCTCCACCGACTGGACGGTCAAACGCGCCCTCGCGTTCGCCGTGAGCCTCGTCTTCGGTTCCCTCGGCGTCCTGTTCGGGTTGTTTCTCCTCCTGACCAACTGGGCCGGAGCGGGATTGGTCTTCGGCACTCTTTCCCTCCTGCTCGGCTTGTTCTTGCTCGTTCTCACACCGCAACACGTTCCCGGACTCAGGTCGCCGACGACGTTCGGTCGGGTTCGTTCGACGGACGAGAAGACGGTCTACGAACCGGCCACGCCATGCTCGGTGTGCGCCAAACCGGTCGGAAACGGCGTCGAGCGGAAGTATCACGAACGGAAGTACGTCGCAGGCGTCCCCGTGAAAACGGTGAACGAGGGAGAAAACCACTACTGTCGGTCGTGCGCTCGCGGTGACGTGGACCATCGCACCGAAACCGGATTCGGCGAGACGACCGAGAGAGAGAGAGAGAGAGAGTTCGTCTGATTTCGTTCGGCTCAGTCGGACAATCCGCCGTGCAGTGCATCGGCCACTGCGAACACGGCGAGACCGATGGCCGCAACTCCGGCGAACTGTGTCAGAAACGGGTTCGAGACGTGTATCGAGTAGTTGGTCAGCGCCCAGACTAACGCGAAAATCATCGCGCCGATACCGGTGAGCTTCAGGTTGAGCCAGTTCCCCATCGTCTCATTCGTACGTACCGGCCACCTATGAAACCAACCGTCGTTCAAGAATGGTTGACCGTGTCGCTGGGGAAACGAGGTCCGAAAAAGCGAATCGTCCCGATCAGATGATTCCCATGTCCGAAAGGCGTTCCGGGAGATAGGTGTCGGTCACGAAGTCAAGCCCGTGGGAGGCGAGTGCCTGCTGTTCGGACTTCTTTTCGATGTCGAGTTGGAGTTCGATCTGTTCCCGCCAGTAGTCGGTCTGATAGCGCGGGTCTTCGAGTTCGCTTTCGAGCGCGTTCTTGTCCGAATCGCTCAAGGGGTCGGTCGGCAGGTCGTACTCCACGATGTCCTTCGGTTGGATGCCGATGAACTTCGCCTCGGGCGTGGCGAGGTAGTCGCTCAGGTGTGCACTCTTGATGGAACCGTAGGCGACCGAACCGTAGATACGGTAACTCCACGGGTCACCGTCTGTAAATACGGTGACCGGTAGATCGAGTTCCTGGTGAAGTCGCTTGGTCAGGCGGCGGGTCGCCCGTGCGGGCTGACCGCCGAGGTGGACGATTATCGTGTTGTACTCCTCGTCGAACCCGTTCTCGACGAGTCGGTCGCGCATCCCACCGGTCTCGACACAGAGGACGAAATCGGCATCGTGGTCGAGGAACTCGATGGTGTCGGGATTGTTCGGAATCTGGTAGCCGCCCTGTCCCACGTCCTCTTGACAGTGAATATCGCGGTCGCCTCGATTCGTCTGCTCCCGGAGGAGCAGCGGTCCCATCACCTTCGCGCCGGACTCCTCGGGTCGCATGTGGAAGTCCTCGCGGGTGACGTTCGAGACGATCTCCAGGTCCTCGATGAGTTGGTTCGACTCGTCCTGGTTGGAAAACTGCGCCTCGTCGGCGTCCCACGACTCGGAGAGGTAGTACAACTCACGGAGGGTGGACGAGCGGTCTTCCTCCAACTGGTTCGCGAGGAAGTCGATAGTGTACACCGCTTTCAGGAGCTTTCTAGCCCCGCGGACGCTGTTCGCGCTCCGGGTGCTCTTCCGGTCGCCGTACACCCAGACGCGGTCGTCCTCGTCGTATTCGATGTTGCTCTTCGTCCGGGTCGGGATGGACATCTCCGGGATCTTCCCCCCCGCGAACTGGTCGTAGAACTCCGCGGCGAGGTCGATGAGTTTCTGCTGGGCTTCTTCGTTGGTGTCCGTGCTCATGTGTTGTTGGTCAATCGTTCGTCTTCGATTCCTTCGACCCTGACGGCGTCGAACGATACGTCATCGGCGACGTTGTATTCGAGAACGGATTCCTCACCGCTTTCGACGGTGGGTTCCCACGTCACGAACCACTCGCCATCCATCTCGACGGCGGTCGCGCCGTCCGAGAGGTTTTGGGGTTCGGCAGCCACGATTTCGGTCAGCTTCGGCGACTCGTTGGTCGAACCGTGGTTCTCCACGACGAGTTTGACGAGGTCGTCCTCGACCTCGCGTTCGACCAGCACGTTGTTCATGATACGCGCCAGCGAATCGCCGATTTCGAGCCGTTCCTGGCCGGTCATGGTCGAGAGCTTTTCGGCCATCTCCGGCAGGATGGTGGCGATGACGTTCTGTTTCTTCTGGCGCTTCTTGAGCGACTGGCGCTTGTTGAGGTACGATTTGAGTTCGCGGGCCGCCTCCCGAATCGCCAACTCGATCTCGTCCTCGATGGCGGGCACGTTCGCGATCGCGTCCTTCGACTCGCTCGTGAACGGGACGTTCGTGGACGCCACGTGCACCATGATGACGACCGGTCCGTTCGGGATGCCGCTGCCGCCGGGTTGATCGAGATTGTAGTTGCGCCAACCGATGGATTTCACCACGTCCGTCGTGGCACACGCACCGCGCTGGTACACCAGCGGCACGCGGTTCGCGAAGCGGAGCAGTTCGGCCGACCCTTCGGCTTGTAGTTCGCCACCGTAGGCGATACCGGCCTCCACGATGAACGGGTCGCCGCCGTGAACGTCGGCGTCACGGGTCGCGGCCGCGTAGAAGTCCGCGTCGTACTCCTTGCGGAGTCCGGCCTCCACGAGTTCCGCCGTGATCGGCGACAGGCAGTTGGTCGGCGGCGAGATGATGTCCGTCTCCTTCATCGCGTCGAGGAGTTCGCTCGCAGTGTCGCGGCTGTCGGCGACCGTCCGAACCTTCGGTACCTCGTCGGGGACGGTCACCATCGAGTTCCAAATGGCTTCGACGACGTTCTCGCGGGCCGTCTCGCCAATGGTCACCTCTTCACGTTCCTCGGTCATGTCGGCCGCACGGCCGACGTATTCGACGAGGCGGCTTTCCGTCGCTCGGTCGTGACCGTCCTCGCTCTCGAACTTCGCGGCGATTCGCTCCGCGAGGGCGCGAACCGTCTCGTCGTCCTTTCGAACGCTCGTCGCGTCGTCGGCGAGTTCGTACAGGTCGGTGACGCGGTCGTCGGAAATCGCGTCCCACGCCGCATCGAGCGCGTTTTCCTGGACCGTCTTGCCGAACGACGTTCCGAACTCCTCCTCGGTTTCGTCGGCGACGAGGGCGATGACCGCACGGAGTTCGTGATGCGAGATACGGTCGTTTTCGTCGACTCGCGTCACCACGTTCTCCGCGAAGGAAGCGGTGGCGTCGGCACCCTTGTTCGCGACGGCCTCCTCGATGGCCGATTCGAGGTCGACTTCCTCGTGTGCCTGCGGGGGTCGCCATGCCGCCTCGCGGCCAAAGTGGAGGTCGCGGAAGTTCTCGATGACGTTCTCGGCCGTCTTCTTTCCGACACGGGTGAACTCCTCCTGGAGGAAGCCCGAGATGCTGTGGGAGTCGGTCGCGCTGAGCATCTTCAGGAGCGTCCCGAGTTCGACGCCGTGTGGATGCGGGCGGATCTCCTCGGTTTCGGTGGGGAGGCTGGCCCCCTCGGCACGTTCGAACACCATCTCCTCCCCGTTCTCCATCCCGGGTTCCTCGAAGACGATCTTCGCGTGCGGGTTGACGACGGCGGTGTGTTTGATGTATCGGAGGAGTTGCTGGCGGGCGCGCATGTTCGCTTCCATCTCCAGTTCGATACGTGTGCCGTGCGTTCCGACGAGTTCGCGGCCGACCGGCGGCGTGTCGGATTCGGTCTGGATCTCGGGTTCGTTCTCGTCGGTGTCGATGATGAGTTCGAAGTAGCGCTGTCGGTCGCTCCCTTTCGGCTTACTCGTGATCTTCGCGGGTTTCCCGCTGGTCAATTGGGAGTAGAGGACGGCGGCGGAGATACCGATACCCTGCTGGCCACGGGACTGCTCGCGCTTGTGGAAGCGCGACCCGTAGAGCAGTTTCCCGAACACTTTCGGGATCTGCTCGCGGGTGATCCCCGGACCCTCATCCTCGACGATGAGACGATAGTAGTCGCCGACCTCCTCGATTTTCACGCGGACGAACGGCTTCAATCGGGCTTCTTCGGAGGCGTCGAGGGCGTTGTCGACCGCCTCTTTGACGGCGGTGACCATCCCCCGGGCACCGCTGTCGAAGCCGAGCATATGCTTGTTCTTCTCAAAGAACTCGGCGATGGAGATCTGTCGCTGGCTTTCGGCCAACTCTTCGGCGATCCCCTCGTCGCCGAGCGTAGACTGCATCGAAGGCATTCTTCGCCAGTATTTATCCGCGGGAACGTTAAAACTGCGCCGATGGTGCGGAGTGAAAGTGAAAGTGACCGCGGAGAGGCGGTTACGCCGTGATTTTCGACGGTTGGGGATTTCAGCGGGTGCGAAACGGGGATGTTTCGAGTCGCCCGGATGCGGTTTTCGTCGTTCGATTGTGGGGACCATCGGTCAAAGGGGCATTTGAGTCATCACCGTGATTTTGTCGGTGGAATGCGAGACGTTCCGTATGCATCGCCGACGATTCATCCTCGCGGGGGTGGCTTACACCGGTGCGTTTGCGGGGTGTCTCGGCCAGTCACCCGACACGTCGACTTCGTCGACCATGTCGGGTTCGACCGCCGCTGGTGCGACCGATGGGACGCGAACGACGGCGGCAAACTCGACTACCGAAACGACCCGAAACCAGGGTGTGACCACGACATCGTCCACATCGGGAACGGATCGCGTCGTCGCGGTGGCTGACGCCGGTTCGTTCGAAACCGGAGGTATCACCGGGTCGCTCTCGCTCCGGAAGTCGAAAATCACCGACGCGCATACCGCCGAACTGGTTCTCTCGCTCCGGAATCGGTCGTCGGAATCCGTGACCCTTTCGTACAATCGGCCGCGTGGGTTGGACCTCATTATCGGAACGAAATCGTCGGGAACTGCTCGGGTGTTGCTGGTCGGCGGGGGGACGAAGTGGACGCGGACAGATGGCTGTTGGCAACCCGACGCACGCGTGCTCGAACGAGGTGTTCCCGATCAGGAACGGTCGATCACGATTCTAGGTGGGGAGACGTGGAACAAAACGTGTCATCTGTGGAACCATCCCGAAAACACGTCCTGTCTCCCTCGGGGTACATACGAGTTTGCTCGTGTCTTCCGGCGAAACGACGCTAAATCGACGTGGCGGTTCTCACTTTCTCTCTCCTGAGTGGCGTGGGATAAATTCGGTGTGTCGGATAATTTTACTCTGCTCTACGCGCGCGTGCGTGAACTTTATCAGTGGTGCCTGCCTACTAAAAATCAGAATTTATGAGCGACGGAAATGAGTATAGTGCTGGGCAGATTCAAGTTCTCGAAGGGCTCGAAGCCGTTCGAAAACGCCCAGCGATGTATATCGGTTCTACCGACTCCCGTGGGTTACATCACCTCGTCTACGAAGTGGTGGACAACTCCATCGACGAGGCGTTAGCCGGATACTGTGACAGTATCGACGTAACGATCCACGAAGACGATTCGGTGAGTATCGCGGACGACGGACGTGGAATCCCCGTGGACCGCCACGAGGAGTACGACATGCCCGCATTGGAGGTCATCCTGACGGTCCTCCACGCTGGCGGGAAGTTCGACAACAAATCCTACCAGGTGTCCGGCGGTCTCCACGGCGTCGGCATCTCCGTGGTGAACGCCCTCTCGGAGAAGTTCGAAGTCGAAGTGAAGCGCGACGGTGCCGTCTGGCGACAGACGTTCAAGCGTGGCGACCCGGCGGGAGAGATGGAACGCGTCCGCGACATGCGTGACGACGAGGAGACGGGCACGTACCAGCGGTTCTGGCCCGACCGAGACATCTTCGAAACGACCGATTTCACCTACTCGACGCTCGAAAACCGCCTGCGAGAACTCGCGTTCCTCAACTCCGGCGTCGAAATCGTCCTCGACGACGAACGAGACGGGGAGAAACACGACACGTTCCGCTACGACGGCGGTATCCGCGAGTTCGTTGAGTACCTGAACGAGACGAAAACCGCCCTCCACAACGACGTCATCTACTTCGAGGACGAAGCGGACAACATCCAAGTCGAAGTGGCGATGCAGGCCACCGACGAGTTGCAGGGGTCGATTCACGCGTTCGCGAACAACATCAACACCCGCGAAGGTGGCTCGCACCTGACCGGATTCAAGACCGCCCTCACGCGCGTCGTCAACGATTACGCCAACGATAACGACATGCTGGGCGACATCGACGAGAACCTCCGCGGCGAGGACATCCGCGAAGGGTTGACCGCCGTCATCTCCGTCAAACACCCCGACCCGCAGTTCGAGGGGCAGACCAAAACGAAACTCGGCAACAGCGAAGTCCGCGGTATCGTCGAGAGTGCCGTCCACGAGGGACTGTCGGTCTACTTCGAGGAACATCCGGACACTGCACAGGCAATCATCCGCAAGGCGGTCGAGGCCGCGAAGGCCCGCAAAGCCGCGAAGAAGGCCGAGGAACTCACGCGCCGCAAGAGCGCGCTCGAATCGAGCGCGCTCCCCGGCAAACTCGCGGACTGCCAGTCGCGCGACCCGAAGAAGTCCGAACTGTTCGTCGTGGAGGGTGACTCCGCGGGCGGGTCGGCAAAACAGGCCCGCGACCGGGAGTTCCAAGCCATCCTGCCGCTGTTCGGCAAGGTTCTCAACGTCGAGAAACACCGTCTCGACCGCGTGCTCGAAAACGAGAAGATCCGGAACTTCATCACGGCCATCGGCTCCGGCGTCGGCGAGGAGTTCGACATCGAGGAGACGCGCTACCACAAGATCATCATCATGACGGACGCGGACGTGGACGGGGCGCACATCAGGACGCTGTACCTGACGCTCCTCTACCGCTACATGCAACCGTTGCTCGAAGCGGGCTACGTCTACGCCGCCCAACCGCCGCTGTACCGGGTTCGATATCGCGGAAACACGTACGACGCGATGACCGAGGAGGAACGCGACCGCATCATCGAGGAGAAATGCGACGGGAACCCGTCGCAGGTCCAGCGGTTCAAGGGACTGGGCGAGATGAACCCCGAACAGTTGTGGGAGACCACGATGAACCCCGAGAACCGAATCCTCAAGCAGATAACCATCGAGGACGCCGCCGCGGCGGACAAGATGTTCTCGGTGCTGATGGGTGATTCCGTCGGCCCACGGAAACAGTTCATTCAGGACCACGCGACCGAAGCGGAGTGGGTGGATATATGAGCTCCGACACACCGGACCTGCCGGACGAAGTCGCGGAGAAAGTAAAGAGCGTCCGCGTCGAGGACGAGATGGAACAGAGCTACATCGACTACGCGATGTCCGTCATCGCGGGTCGTGCGCTCCCCGACGTTCGTGACGGGCTGAAGCCCGTCCACAAGCGCATTCTCTACGCGATGCACCGGTCGGGCGTGACGAGCAGCGCGAGTCACCGTAAATGCTCGAACATCGTCGGGGACACGATGGGTGACTTCCACCCGCACGGCGACCAGTCGATCTACGACGCACTCGCCCGGATGGCACAGGAGTTCTCCATGCGCTACCCGCTCATCGACGGGCAGGGGAACTTCGGTAGCGTGGACGGCGACCCGCCAGCGGCGATGCGGTACACCGAGGCTCGGATGGACTCGCTGTCTGAGGAGATGCTCGCCGACATCGAGATGGACACGGTGGAGTTCAAGCCGAACTACGACGGGCGCTTGCAGGAACCGGAAGTCCTCCCGTCGGCCGTCCCGAACCTCCTCATCAACGGTTCGTCCGGCATCGCGGTCGGGATGTCCACGAACATCCCGCCGCACAACCTGGGAGAAGTTATCGACGCGACGATCGAACTCATCGACAACCCCGACGCGACGATAGAGGACCTGATGGAGCACGTCAAGGGACCGGACTTCCCGACCGGCGCGAACATCGTCGGGCGTAACGACATCCACCAGGCCTACACGACCGGACGGGGACGCCTCCGCGTCCGCGCCGAGTACGAGGTACAGGACGACCGAATCGTTATCACGGAACTGCCGTTCCAGACGAACAAGGCGCGACTCATCCAGCGAATCGCCGACCACGTCAACGACGGCACTATCGAGGGAATCCGCGACCTGCGCGACGAGTCCGACCGCGACGGCATCCGCGTCGTGGTCGAACTCAAGCAGAACGCGATCCCGGAGGTCGTCGAGAACCAACTGCTGAACCACCGCCTCGAACGCACGTTCAGCATCATCTCGTTGGCGCTGGTCGACGGCCAGCCGAAAGTGCTGACGCTGAAGGAACTGCTCGAACACTACCTCGACCACCGGCGCGACGTGGTTCGACGGCGGAGCAAGCACGAACTCGGCGAAGCCGAGGAACGCGCTCACATCCTCAAAGGTCGGCTTCGAGCGCTCGAAAGTATCGACGATGTGGTCGACCTCATCCGCAACGCCGAGGACCGCGACGGCGCGCGGTCGGGCTTGCAGGAGACGTTCGACTTCTCCGAGAAGCAGGCCGAACACATCGTCCGGATGCAACTCGGCAGCCTCACCTCGCTCGAATCCGAGGAGATCGAGGCCGAATACGAGGACGTGACGGCGCGCATCGAGCGCCTCGAAACCATCCTCGGCGACGAGTCGGAGCTACTCGCCGTCATCAAGGACGAACTGCTGGAGATGAAGGAGAAGTACGCCGACGACCGGCGGACGAAAATCGTGGAGGACACGTCGGAGGTCACCCGCGAGGACCTCATCGCCGAGGAGGACGTGTTCGTCGTCGTCACCGAGCAGGATTACGTCAAACGAATGCCCATCGAGCGGTTCGACGCGCAGGGCCGCGGCGGCAAGGGTATCATCGGTGCGGACCTCAAAGAGGACGACAAGATTTCGAAGGTGTTCCGCGCGAACACCCACGACTACCTGCTCTGCTTCACGAATCACGGGCAGGTCTATCGCCTGAAGACCTACGAGATACCGGAGATGTCGCGCACGGCGCGCGGCAAATCCGCCGTCAACATCCTCGACTTGGGACGGGACGAGGACATCACCGCCGTCATCACGACGGACGAGTTCGAGGAGAACGAGTCGTTGAGTATGGTCACCGAACAGGGCTACGTCAAACGTACCACCGCGAAGGAGTTCGAGAACATCCGCTCGACCGGAAAAATCGCTGCACGGCTCGAAGACGGCGACAAACTCATGGACGTGAAAGTCACGGATGGCACGAAGGACCTGCTCATTTCCACGAAGAACGGGATGACCATTCGCTTCGACGAGACGGAAGCCCGCGAGATGGGTCGCAGCGCCCGCGGTGTTCACGGCATCAAACTCGACGACGACGACGAAGTCGTCGGGATGGTCGCCGCGAACGGCGACGTGGACGACCTGCTCACCGTCACCCGTCGCGGCTACGGGAAGCGGACGAAACTCGACGAGTACCGCTCCCAGTCGCGCAACGGCAAGGGCCTCATCGACATCAAGACCGGCGAGCGAAACGGGCCGGTCACCGAAATCAAGACCGTCATCGAGGACGACCACCTCGTAATGATGAGCGAGCGCGGTCAGATCATGCGCATTCGCGCGGCCGACATCTCGGAAGTCGGTCGGAACACGATGGGCGTCACCGTGATGGACGTGGACGAGGACGACCGCGTAGCGAGCGTGGACGTGATCCCCGCGGAAGCGGCGACGGCGGTTCCGGACGACGCGGAACCGATAGAAGACGACGCGGCCGACGAATAACGGTCGGTACGTTTTCAGTCGAAACGACGATTTTTCGACTCGGGATCAGTCGTGCAGAACCAGCGAGTGAAGCGCGGCGACGGTCGGCGTGAAACACGTCGGGTCGGAACTCGTCCCGACGAAGACGCCCTCGTTCTCCATCGAGTTCCACACCAGAAAGTGGGTCGAGTTCTCGAAACTGCGAATCGTGAAATCGAGGTCGCCGAGGAGGTGTGTGAGTTCGTCGTGGTCGTGGGGAACGATCTGTTCGTCCACGACGACGTCCACGAGCGTTCGGATTTCCGCCGGTGTGAAACTCTCTTGGACTCCTTCGTGAAGATACGATACCGAGTAGTCAGCGTGGACGAAATCGCCGTAAAACACACCGTGAAGGTCGTCGCCGAGTTCGGTTTTTAGCTCGTCGGCCAATCGATTCACTCGTTCTCGCATGACTTCCGATTTTTCCGGTGGATAATAAATTAGCGCGTTTTATCGCCGAAATGTTGGAAGAATCGTAGATTCCCGGGAGTTTACCCAGTTCTTGGCATTCGCTCGCGGCGGACGCGTCCGCCGCGAGCGTTCGAGTCGCGCCCGTCAATCAATACAACTACCGGAGCGACGAAATCTGCACGACTGCCAGTAACTCGAATTTTCACAACCGCCCGAGATCAGCAAGCGACACAGTCCACTGTGTTGTAAAATTAATACATCCATCGACAACAGCCGGTGACACATCCGCCAGTCGCTAGCAACTCCACCGAAAGACCTCCGGTCTTTCGAGCCATCAAAATCGCGACGCGATTTTGAGATACCGGAAAATCTTCGATTTTCCGGGCCGACGACCCCGAAGTAGGATGAGGAGTGTCTTCCTGAACGTAGTGAAGGAAGGCCAGGAAGTCGCATGCCCGCACAGCGTAAGCGAGCAGGAACGTCTTCCGTTGCTTTTGGTCCAGATTTTTATCGAGGGTCGCGGAGCGACCCTCGCAATAAAAAGGTGGGTTCTAGAGAATGCGCTTCCCGAGCGCGCTCGCCGCCAGTTCGGTGCAGAGCGCGGCGGTTTCGTTGTGCTCGTCGAGAATCGGGTTCACTTCCACGAATTCGAGCGAGCGGAGGATACCATCCTCCCTGTTGCGCGTCGCCACGATTTCGAGGGCGGAATGGGCTTCACGGTAGCTGACGCCGCCGCGAACGGGCGTCCCGACGCCGGGGGCTTCCTTGGGGTCGAGCCAGTCCATGTCGAAACTGACGTGGATGCCGTCCACGCCGTCGGTGGCGATGTCGATTGCTTCCTCCACGATTTCGGTGATTCCGTGCTCGTCGATGTCGGACATCGTGAAGGTCGTGACGCCGCTCTCGCGGATTGCATCGACTTCGGTGTTGTCCACGCTTCGAAGCCCGACGAGGACGACGTTTTCGGCGCGCAGGCCGGGCGCGTTCGCCCAGTCAGTGTCCGCGAAGTCGTCCACCGCGAGCGCGCCAGCGAGCGGCATGCCGTGGACGTTCCCGCTCGGGGAGGTCTTCGGGGTGTTGAAGTCGCTGTGCGCGTCGAACCAGATGGCACCGATTTCGGCGTCGCGGGCCGACCCGCCGAGGGTTCCCATGGCGATGGAGTGGTCGCCGCCGAGGACGAGCGGGAAGGCGTCGTCTTCGATCGCGCCTGCCACCCTGTCGGCGAGGCCTTCGCACGCGTCCGCCGTCTCGCGGAGGAATTTGGCCTTTCCTTCGTTCGGCTCGTGCGTTTCCGGATCGCGCTCCTCCGCGCGCGGGACGCTCAGGTCGCCGGTGTCGATGGCGGTCACGCCAGCGTCGGCGAGTTCCTCGGCCAGTCCGGCGTAGCGAATCGCGGACGGCCCCATGTCCACGCCACGTCGGTTCGCGCCGTAGTCGACCGGTGCCCCGATGATTTGGACGGGTTTCGTCATACTAGAATGGACGAGGTGGGGGGGTTTCAAAGGCAACATTTCGGGCGGATGGATTGGTATTTATACCTGGAGTTTCGACAGATAACAGACAGCGATTCTCCCGGCATATTCGGCGGATTTAAGGAAATCAATTACCAAGTTTCCTCTAATGTCTAGTATTGAGTTGACGCCTAGTCAGGAGACGATACTGACGGCACTCGTAAATCTCCACCGTGAGACAGAAGATGCGGTCAAGGGCGAGGACATCGCCGAAGAAGTCGACCGCAACCCAGGAACGATTCGCAATCAGATGCAGAGTCTGAAAGCGCTCCAACTCGTCGAAGGTGTTCCCGGCCCGAAGGGCGGCTACAAGCCGACCGCGACGGCCTTCGAGGCACTCGACACGCAAGAACTCGACTCCGCCGCCGAGGTGCCACTTACCCACAACGGCGAGGAAGTCGAGCAGAGCAACATCGAGGAGATCGACCTCACGAGCGTGCACCACCCCGAACTCTGCCGCGCGGAGATCCACCTCCGTGGCTCCGTCCGTGATTTCCACGAAGGCGACGCGGTGAAGGTCGGCCCGACGCCGCTCTCGAAGCTCGTCGTGGAGGGACGCGTCGACGGCAAGGACGACACCCGGAACATCCTCATCCTGAAGATCGAGGGGATGGAAGCGCCGACGGAAGAACCGAACCACTGAGTTCGGGAGCGATTCGAACGGGTTCGTATCTCACACGTTTGAATCTCACACGTTTTTCATTTCTTTGACGCCTGCGGTCCGCTTTCGGAAACTATTATCGACCGACGCACTCTAGTTCAATCGATGCATCGCCGAACACCGATTCGGTACACGACTCGCGCGGTCGCCGCGCTGTGGCTCTTCATTGCCCTCTCCGGTCACGCGCTGGCACACGGGGCGAGTATCGAGGGTTCATCGAAATCCCTGTCCGTCCCCCTCTGGTTGTTCATCCTCACGAGCGGCGGCGTGGTGAGCGCGTCGTTCCTCCTCGCCAGTTTCATCACCGACAGAAGCTTCATCCGTGAGATTCACGACTGGCAACGATTCACGTCGTGGTCGGCAGACACGGTCATTCACGCGACGAAAGCCATCGGCGTCCTCGTTCTGCTCGGAATCATCGCCGCCGGATGGTACGGTCCGCCCACGTCGCGCGAAAACATCGCCATCATCTTCGTCTGGGTCGGGTGGTGGGCCGCGTACACCACGACGGTGTACATCTTCGGCAACACGTGGCCCGCGCTGAACCCGTGGCGAACCATCGGAAACCTCCTCCCCTCCCTCGACGTTCACTACCCCGAGCGATTGGGCGCGTGGCCGAGCGTCGTCGGACTGCTCGCGCTCATCTGGCTCGAAGTGCTCAGCCCCCTCGCCAGCGAACCCAAGATGTTGGCCGATATCATCGTCGCGTACTCGCTCATCACGCTCGCGGGAACCGTCGTATTTAACACCGAAAGGTGGTTCAGCACTGTCGATCCCGTGGCCCGCGTCTTTCGCTACTACGGGCGGGTCGCCCCGTTCCGCCGAACCGAGTCAGGGTTCGAGTTCCAACTACCGGGTGCGCGGTTGACCGAGACGAAGTACGTGACGGGGATCGACGAAGTCGCGTTCATCATTTCTATCCTGTGGGTGACGACCTACGACGGGTTCGTTTCGACGCCGCTCTGGGCGGACATCGAAGGCGCGGTGACCGGTGCCGGAGTGCCACGACACGTCACCTATCTCGCGGCGCTGCTCGGTGGGTTCCTGCTCTTCCTCGGCGCGTATCGACTGGCCGCGCGATTGGCCCATAACACGGCGGACACCTACCTCACCACCTCGGCGATCACCCGGAAGTTCGCGCCGTCGCTCCTGCCGATAGCCGTCGGGTATCACCTCGCCCACTACGTGGGTTACTTCCTCTCGCTCTCTCCCACCCTCTTGGGAATGTTGTCGAACCCGATCAACCCGCCCCAACCGATCATCATCGTCCTTCCGCCGTGGTGGAGTGCGGTCAACATGGCGTTCATCCTGATCGGCCACCTGCTCGCGGTGTGGGTGGCCCACGCCACGGCGTACGAGGTGTTTCCGAGCAGGATGCAGGCGATACGGAGCCAGTACCCGCTCGTCGCCGTGATGATCCTGTACACGATGACGAGCATGTGGGTCGTTTCGCAACCGACGATCACACCACCATGACCATGACGATAGCGACAGACTACCACGTTCCGTCCGGCGAATCGGCCTACGAGTGTGCCTACTGTGGTTGCCCGTTTCGGAGAGAGGAGTATCTGGTGCTCCACCGCGGGTTGCAACACGGGGACGAACTCACCGAGGGCGAAGTCGAGGAGTTCTACGACACCTACGAGGAGGAGACGGAGGAACTCAAACACTTCCGTCTCAAGGCGCTCGGCGTGCTCGTCCTGCTGTACTTCGGCTTCCTGTTCATCTACGCCATCGTCGGCCTGTCGTAGTCGAACGAGGGGACGATGGATGGAGATTCGAGACCGACCGTATCCCGCTTCCGAATAGTAGGCTATCGCCTGCATCCGAACTGTTAGGGTCCCATCCGTTGTCACCTGTTCTATGCTTTCGATTCGCTCCGCGACGGAGGCCGACGCGAAATCGATTCTCGACCTCCGGAAGGCGTCCATTCGGGCCTTCGGACCGGAGGGCTACCACGACGAACAGGTGGACGCGTGGGCCGCCCAACCGCTCGGAGTGGCACCGTATCTGGAGTCGATCCGTGACGAATCGAAGTACGTTATCGTCGCGGAGGAGGACGGTGAGGTTGCCGGGTTCGGTCGTCTCGAACTCGATACCGGCGTTCTCTCGGCGGTGTACGTCCACCCGGAGTACGCGCGGAACGGTCTCGGGTCGTCGCTGCTCTCGCATCTCGAATCCGTGGCGCGAAACGTGGGGTTGGATTCGCTCTCCCTGCACGCGTCGCTGAACGCGGCCGACTTCTACGAGGCGAACGGGTACGAACGGATCGAGACGGTCGAACACGAGGTGTTCGGTGGCGTCGAACTCGCGTGCGTCGAGATGTGGCGGGACCTGTGAAACGATTGGTCATCGAACTGCCCGGTTCCGACCGCCAAACCAAAAGACACGAAACCCTCCGGTGTTTGGTTCGAGTATGAGCAATTACCTCGTTGCGATGGAGGCGGCTTGGTTGGTACGCGATGTCAACGACATCGACGACGCCATCGGCGTCGCCGTCAGCGAAGCAGGAAAGCGGCTAAATCAGAAGAACATGGACTACGTCGAAGTCGAAGTCGGCGCGACGGGGTGTCCTGCCTGCGGCGAACCGTTCGATTCGGCGTTCATCGCGGCCCACACCTCGCTCGTCGGTCTCGTCCTCGAAATGAAAGTGTTCAACGCCGAAGGCGAGGAACACGCCCAGCGAATCGCGAAGAGCGAAGTCGGCGGCGCGCTCCGCGACGTCCCGCTGTCGGTGGTCGAAACCATCGAATTCGGCGAGGACGAGGATATCGACTTCGGCGACGAATAAACGGTCCGAACGATTTATACCATAACCATTGGTAATTTCTAGGCATGGAACTCCCGACACCCCAAGATCTTCGGGAACACCGAACCGATTTGGGACTCACGCAGAGTGAACTCGCAAAGCGGGCCGGTGTCTCACAACCGCTCATCGCCCGGATCGAGGGCGACGACGTGGACCCGCGACTCTCGACGCTCCGACGAATCGTCAACGCTTTGGAGGAATCCGAGGGCGACATCGTTCGTGCGAACGACCTGCTCCACAAATCCGTCGTCAACGTCGGCCCGTCCGACACGGTGAGCGAGGCAGTACAGAAGATGCAGGATGCTGGCTACTCCCAACTCCCCGTCATCAAGGAGGGCGTTCCGGTCGGTTCGATCAGCGAAAGCAGCCTCGTCCACGTCAACGAGGACGCCCGCGACGAGGCCGTCCGTGAGTTCATGGACGAAAGCTTCCCGACCGTCTCGAAGTCGGCCACGCTCAACGAAATCAGCAACCTCCTCGACCACTACAAAGCAGTCATGGTGACCGAAGAGGGCGAAACCATCGGCATCGTCACCGAAGCCGATATCGCGGCTCGACTGTCCTAACGCGAATTGGGGTGTCTTCCGGTCGCAGTCGCTTTTTCGGTCGTGTCGAGCGATACCGTTTCTCACCATAGACGTATCTTCGAAGCGGACGTACGGCGAACCATGTGGCCGTGGGAATCCGCGATTTTCGCCTATCTCTGTTATTCCGCGTTCGTTCACGTTCGTCATCACGAACCACCGGGCGGTACCGCGATCGTCGTCGCCGCTGTCGCCTCGGTCGTCCCCGACCTCATCGACAAGCCGTTGAGTTGGCAGTACGGCGTCTTTCAAAACGGGTATGCGTTCGGTCACTCGCTGTTCACCAGCATCCTCGTGATCGCCGTCGCTCACGCGCTCGCGCGGCGAACGACCCGTCCCCGACTGGGACTCGCGTTCGGTATCGGGTTCCTCTCGCACAACGTCGGTGACGCGCTCGAACACATGAACGAGGGAATCCGGTACGGTATCGAACACATGCTCTGGCCTGTAGTCGTGCTCCCACCCGACCACGACGCGGGGTTCACCGGGACGGTCGGGCAACTCCTCGCCGAGTATCGGGCCCACCTCGTCCATCACGACTTCACGTCGTACTTCGTCCTCGTCGGAGCGATTTCGGCGTGCACGTTGCTGCTCTGGGCGTACGACGGCTTTCCAGTCTTGCGCGAGCTAGTCGTGACGGTCCGTCGCGCGGTTCGATAGTTCGAAACTGCCACTTCTCCCATCGCAATTATGCCCCCGCAGGTTCTCGTTCGGGACGAAAAAAAGTATGTCAACGATGAGCACGAGTGATGTCGAGTCCGTGGACGAGGTACAGCACGACGGGGACGTCACGCCACTGGAGTTGTTCTTCGATTTGGTGTTCGTGTTCGCCGTCACGCAAATCACGGGCTTTCTGACGAATCACCTGTCGTGGCCGGGCGTCGTTCGCGGAATCGCCCTACTCGCCGTGGTCTGGTGGGCGTGGGTCGGCTATTCGTGGTTGACGAACGCCATCCCGGCCGAGGAGATCCTCCCCGAGCGGTTGGTCATCCTGTTGGCGATGGCGGCCATGCTCGTCGTCGCGCTGACGATTCCGCGTGCGTTCGGCACGGACGCGGTATTTTTCGCCGTCGCGTACTTCGTCGTTCGCGCGTTGCACGTCGTCCTCTACGGACTGACGACGCCGCCGGAGACCCGGAAGGCGATACTCCGACTCGCACCGGGATTTTTGGGAGCGCCCGTCCTGCTCATCGTCTCCGGGTTCGTCGGGACGACGCTACAGGCGGCGCTGTGGACGACCGCAATCGTCACCGATTATGGAATCGCACGATTTCGGGGCGTCGAAGGGTTTCACGTCCAAGCGAGTCACTTCGTCGAACGCCATCGACTCATCATCATCATCGCGCTCGGCGAATCCATCGTCGCCATCGGCGTCGGCATGGCCGGGTTGACGATCACCCGGCGACTCCTGCTCGCCGTCCTCTTCGGGTTCGTGCTCATCGCGACGCTGTGGTGGCTCTACTTCGATTACATCACGCTCGCCGCCGAACGGCGATTCGCCCGGGCGTCCGACCGCGAGCGGGCGATACTGGCGCGCGATTCATACAGCTACATCCACCTCATGATGATGGGCGGCATCATCTTCGTCGCGCTCGGCATCGAACAGACGCTGGCACACCTGAACCAACCGCTCTCCGCCATCCCCGCCGTCGCGCTCTGTGGCGGCGGAACGCTCTATCTCTGTGGTCACAACGCGTACCGGTTCCGCGACCACGGCACTATCAGCGTCGCGCGGGCCATCGTGGCAATCGTCGCGGTGCTGTTGATTCCGGTGATGATGGTGGTACCCTCCTTCGTCGGTCTCGGCCTGCTCACCGCGCTGCTCGTCGTCCTCGCCGCCTACGAGACGATTCGCTCGGAGGACCGACGACGGCTTCGTTCACGTTGAACGACGGCTTCGCACGAACTGAGACTCCGACTCCGCGACAGTTTTTTCATCGGTCTCGCTGACGTTTTCGCATGGGCATCGACGTCCGTCCGGCGACGCGGGAGGACACCGACGGAATTCAGCACGTCGCGGAGCAGGCGTGGCATTCGGCACACGCCCCGATAATCGGGACCGAGACGACCGACGAGTTCCTCGAACGCTACTACGACGCCGCGACGTTCCGCTCGTTGGTCGAGGACGACGATTCCATCCTCGGCGTTGCAGCGGACGACGGGAAAACGGGGGACGAGAAAACGGAGGCAGACGTCGTCGGGTTCGTCGGCGCAAGTCCAACCGACGGCGATTCCGCGACGTTCGATCTGGGGCGCATCTACGTGCTCCCGGGAAGATGGCGCGAGGGAATCGGCGGCCGACTGCTTTCACACGCCGAGCGGATGGTCGCGGAGTGCGGCGGCGAGCGAATCCAACTCGGCGTCATGGCCGAAAACGAGCGTGCCATCGAGTTCTACGAGTCGGCAGGCTACCGCCGCGACGAGAAGTTCTACGACGAGCGCATCGACACGTCGGGGTACGTGTACGTGAAGGAGTTGTGAGAGTGCAATGAGCGGCGGAATCAACAGATGGCGTAGGTGATTCCGACCGACCCGTCCTTCTGTACCTGTATATCGACGTTCCCGTAGCACGCGTTCGTCTTGGCCGTCGTACACTGTTCGTACCCTGTGTCGCTCGAACTGGTATCGAGGATTTGGGCACAGACGCGGAACGTCTCTACGTTCGTCGTCTCTGCCTGTTCGAGATTGTACAGCGCGGCCGTGTCCCCCGGCCCGATCTGTCGAGTGGTCGAGAAGACGGTTTCGTCGGCTGCCTTCCGGACGATCCAGACGTGAATCGTCCGCTCCTCGTCGTACCTGTTTTCGAGCCAAATAGTGTGATCCGAATCGAACGATTGTACCCCTGACCCCATCACACACCCCGAAATAGCGAACATACCGGCGGAACCGAGCAGAGCGCGACGGGTCAGGTTGGGCATGACAAAAACCCACACCCAAATTAAATAAATATTCTGGTAATACCGCTTCGGAGACGTAGCAGTTTCACGCCGTGAGGATACGACTTGGCAGCGATTCAGCTGGTTTCGGTTCTCCCACCTGCAAGTTTGCCCCGACCGAATCCCCTCAGAACGAAACCCGTCCGGACGTCAGTTCAGGCTCAGGCCACGAATCTCGACGCTCTCGCCCTCTTCGACGGTGCCGATGATCCGGCCGTCCGTCTCCTCGACCAGCGATTCGGCGTCGTCCTCGGGAAGCGCGACGACGAAGCCGGTTCCCATGTTGAAGGTGCGGTGCATCTCCTCGTCGGAGACGTTGCCCTCCTCCTGTACGAAGTCGAAAACCGGCTGGACCGGGAACGGATCGGTGATTTCGTACTCGTGCTCGCCCATCCGCAGGAGGTTCGTCCATCCGCCGCCGGTGACGTGAGCGGCGGCGTGCACGTCACGTTCGCGGAGTGCGGGAAGCAGGTAGGTGTATAGCCGCGTCGGGGTGAGAAGCTGTTCGCCGACGGTACCCTCGCCGTCCGGGAATTCGTCGTCGTAGTCGTGATTCTTCGTCGCGGCTTTGCGGGCCAAGGTCAGGCCGTTCGAGTGGATGCCGTCGGATTCGAAGCCGACGACGACGTCGCCGACCTCGGCCTCGCCGGGGAAGATGGCGTCCTTCGGCGCGAGTCCGGCACAGGCACCCGCCAAATCGAGGCCGGAGATGACCTCGGGCATGACGGCGGTTTCGCCGCCGACGAGGGCGACGCCCGCCTCTTCGGCACCCGCCGCGAGTCCTTTGCCGACCTGTTCGGAGAACTCCTCCGTGGGTTCGTCCACGGCGAGGTAGTCCACGAACGCGACGGGTTCGACGCCGCTGGCCACGAGGTCGTTCGCGTTCATGGCGATGCAGTCGATGCCGACCGTGGAGTAGTCGCCCAGCGCCTCCGCGACGAGCAGTTTCGTCCCGACGCCGTCGGTCGCCAGCGCGAGATACTGGTCGCCGATGTCGAGCAGTCCAGCGTAGTCGGTCGTGTTGTCGATGTCCGAAACCGCGCCGACGAGGGCCGCCGTCGCCGCCTCGCTCGCGTCGATGTCTACCCCCGCGTCAGAATAGGTGAGTTCCTCGTCCTCGCTCATGGTGGAACGCGTGTCCCGGGTGAGTAAAGGTTTGCTGTTCGCGGGTTCGCTCACACGGACGGTTTCGATGAAGCTAGTCATTTTGAGATGGATTTGATGATTTTGTGAGTACAGTTACTGAGAAGCAGATCCCGAAAGCCCCTGTCCAGTCGCTACGAACAGCGGTGTTCAGATAATTTGTGAGTGCAGTTGCTGAGAGGTACACCGCTTCGAACGTTCCTGCTCGTTCGCTACGAGAAAACATTGCAACTACTTCTACGGCAACTACTGGAAAACAGACCGCCCGGAAAGCCCCTGCGAGCGGGCGGGGGCTTTCTGGGCCTTCTTCGTAGTCGCTGCGGTCGCAAAACCAGAATAGTCACGTCGTTGTGAGTGTGTGGGGGGGTTCAAGGTCGTATTCTCGCTAATTGCAAACCCGCCAAGCCCATCCCGTCATAACGAACCGCGTCACATCACGAACAAGCCGAACAGCGCCAGCAACACGCTCGGAATCAGCGCCGCGATGAAGACGACCGTACTCCACCGCTTCACCTGATTTCCGTCCAACGGTCCCCACGGGAGCATGTTGAAGCCCGCGAGGATGAAGTTGATCTGTGCGCCGCGGTAGCCGATGCGCGTGACGATGTCCGGCCCGACGAAGATGAGCGGGAAGAAACACACGCCGAGGACGATGTTCGTCATCGGTCCGGCCAGCGCGATGAGGCCGTTTTCGCGCTCCGTGACCCCGCCGGTGTGGTACACCGCGCCGGGTGCGGCGAACAGGAAGCCTGCGAGCGCGCCGACGATGGCGAACGCCAACATTCGGTAGTCGGCGCGGAACTCGGCCAACTGACCGAATCGAATCGCCACCACCTTGTGTGCCAACTCGTGGAGCAGGAACCCGACCCCCGCGGTGAGCAGCGAGACGCCGAACGCCTTCACGAACACCGACGTCGAAAAGGACACGCCGGGACGCAACAGCGACTGCCCGAATTCGGGGTCGAGAAACAGCGTGAACGCGACGCCGAGCGCAACCCACGCGACCAGCAGGTCGCGGATTTCTATCGGGCTGAACCGGACGCCCCCGCCGGTACTGTTCACACCGCCGCTCACGACAGCACACCCCAGATGATGTCGGCGCTGTTGTGCGCGCCCTGGACCATCAGTCGCGTGATTTCTGCGACGCCACCGACTTGCGGCCCGAGGAACGGCAGGACGACGAACGGGAAGAGGAACGTCGCGATCATACTCCCGATGTTCGTCATCGCCACGATGGCGATGAGTCGGAACAGCGGTACCTCGAGCATCTGGTTCATGATGTCCCCGAGGGGCAACTCCTCGTCGCTCATGATCTCGTTGAGTGTGGCGATGTCGGCGATGTTGACTTGCGTGTATTTCAGCTCCATGTAGCCCGAGAACCAACCGGGCGCGAGGAGCGGGTTGATGCTGGTCAACCACGCAATCGCGCCGCCGACGAGTGCGCTGACCCAGTGTGCACCGGCGAGTTTCGCCAGTCCGAAGGCGAAGATGCCGTTGAACAGGAACCACGCCGCGAACACCTCGATGAGGAACGTGTGTCGCACGCCCGCCATCGCCAGCAGGATGAAGAAGGCGAAGAACGCGACCGTGATGAAGTAGCCGAGCAGTTTGAACAGCGAGAATCGATTGCCTTTCTCGGTGCCGACCAGTGACTCCATCGGTGGAAGGGTACTCGGGTTGTCCAGATATCCCTGAATCCCGGCGCGGTGACCCGCGCCGACGACGGCGATGACGTCGTGGCCCGCCTCCCGAAGCGTGACGAGTTTGTGTGCGATGAACGCGTCACGCTCGTCGATGAGGGCTTCCGCGCCACCGGGTGAGAACCGACGGAACTCCTCCATCATCGCCGTGATCACGTCGCCGTCGGTCAGATCCTCGATATCGAACTCCTCGTCGAGTTCCTCCTCTTCGACGGGGGCGCTTCCGAGGAAGAACCCGCCAAGCATCCCGAGGACCATGCCGATACCGACGCCGATGACGAGCGACGTCAGGATTCGGAGCACGACCGCGCCGATTCCGGCGAGCGTGCCCGCACCGACGAGACTGATCGCGCCGACGCCCGCCGCCGCACCGGCGACGATTCCGAGCACCAATCCGCCGCCGAGCGCGAGGTCGATTCGTCGCGTCATCCCCATGGAGAGCGCGAGACTTCCGAGCACTAGTCCGGCGAACGCGCCACCCGCGAGGCCACCGACGAGTTGGAATGCGCCGGTTCCCGCGCCGAAGGTCAGTGCTCCGTTCAACCCGAGAAGCGGCGAGAGGAAGACGCCGAAGATCATGGCGAAGAAGACGCCGAAGACGGCACCACCGACGAGGCCAATAGTGAGCGGGTCGGTCACGCCGAGGGCGAGACTGCCCACCATTCGTAGCTTTTCGCGGACGCTCATCCGCGCCCAGAAGCGCTGAATCGTCATCTGAATGTCGCGGTCCACGAGTGCAACGCCGCTACCGTGCCGTTCCGCGGCCTCGATAGCGGCCTTCATGTCCGCACCGGGTTGGATGTCGAACTCCTCACCCATCCGCGCCTGCACGTAGGACAGCATCCAGTACGCCAAAAACTGAAAGACGGTGTTTCCGTGGAGTAAATCCGATGGGTCGAGGTCCTCCGCGACCTCGCCCTGCATCTGCCGGTATCGCCCCTCGTCGAGTTCGACGGCGACTATCTCCGGTTGATCCACCTCGATGGCTTCTTCGACTCGTTCGACGCTTTTTTCAGAGACGTGGGCCGTTCCGACTACTCGTATGTTTCCCTCGCCGCCTCCGGATGACGGCGGGCGCTGGTCGGTCATCACTCTCCGTACTCTCTCGCTATTTTTACCAGTATCGATGACAAGGCAATTTTTCTACGCGCTCGGCGGCGAATCGAACTAATCGGCGACGTGGACGAGGACGCGGCCCTGGCTCTCGACCACGACTTCGTACTCCTCGTACATAAACGAGATTTCACCTGTGACGGACCGAAGCTGGCCGTTACCACGGGGACCGAAGACGGATTCGAGGGCATCGACATCAACGACGTGGTGAAGCGGTGGTAGCTCTTCAGGTGATCGACCACTCACCGACGACATCGTCTCGACGATAGTCTGAACGAGTGTCATTTCGCCACCCCACGAGTACTGGGCCGACGCGACTGGATCGGATGTTCCTTTCAACACGGATTGATTCACTCATGGACATATTATATCGACTCGCATGCGATTATGCGTTCAATAGTTGAGTTTTTAAAAGGGGTCTGATATTGAGATTACTGCTGGACATCTCGTTCGACGACGTTCAACAGTTCGTTGTACTCGTCGGGGAAGTCCGCGAATTCGACTGACTCCCTCACTTGGTCCCAGTCGACGATTCCGACACGATCCAGCAACGGGAGATGAACGTGAACGAGTGCGATGTGTATGTGGTCGGCATCGCCGTCGAGGCGGTCGGCGAGGTCCATCACGGAAAGAGGGTCGTCTTCACGTCGCAGGAGAACGACCGCTTCGCGCCGAGTCGGTTCCGAGAACACCTTGAAGAGCGTGTCGAGAGAGGAAGGGGACGTCTCGTCCAATCGTACACCGTCGTTTTTCCTCGGCAGAGTATCGATTGTCATACCAGAGATCAACCACCGAACGGCATTGAGTGGGAAGGCTAAACGATTAGTCCCGATCCCGCTCGTCGAAGATTCCCGAGAGTACCTTTCGCTCGGCGAGTCTGAGGTGTTTGTGTAAGGTGGGCGGAGCGATGTCGAGCGATTCTGCGAGTTCCTCCCCGGTGCTCCCGCGTGGCCAGTCGTAGTACCCGGCTCGATACGCCGTCGTGAGGACCGTTCGTTGACGCTCGGTGAGTCGGTCTTCGAGCGTGTCGCGGAACCGGGCGCGCGTTTCCGTCGGCTGTTCGATCGTCTGTCGGGAGATGAGTTCGGAATCCTCGAACACACTAGTCATGGCTTTGACGACTTCGCGGACGTTGCCCGTCTCCGGCATGTCGACGGTAACGCGTGCGACCCCGTCCTCCGCAGTTGCCGACCGGATGATACCGCCGTGGTTCGTCAGCACTGAAAATGCCATCGGCTCGTCGTAGCGTATCTCCAGCAGGCATTCGTCCTCCCGCTCGCTGATCCCTCGAAGATGCGTGACGCCGAACTCCCGACAGAAGTCGAGGACACGCTCGGGATCGGCTCCCTCTATCGAGGCGTACAACAGCATGGCTCCGTCGGGATGCAATATCGCGTCCTCGAACCGAGCGACACAGTCCAACTCCTCCGAAATAACGGTGAAGAGGTATTCGTCGTCCGAGAACTGGAACGTCAGTTCGATGGTTCGGTCGCCCACGAGCGCCAACCGGGTTTTGACCGCCGAGAGCGCGTAGCCGACCATCTCACCGAGTTCTTCCAACACGTCACGCTCCGGACCCTCGAACGCGAACGGGCGGTCGGAGTACACGCCGAGGACGCCGTAAACGGTCCGGTCGTGGACCAGCGGAACGAACGCCATCGACCAACGACCGGTGTCCGAAACGGGACCCTCCCAGTCGTGCACTTCCGTCGTGGCGTCTCGTACGACCTGCACCGAGCGCGTTCTGGTCGCTTCCACGGCTTCACTGTCGGAATCGATGAAGTCGGTCTCTCGAAGGTTCTCGGCGTACTCCCCGTCGATACCCGCCCATACTTCGGGCGTGAGGGTTTCGAGTTCGGGGTCGAAACGGGAAATGAGCGCAAACCGATACGGTTCGGCGGCCGCGATGCGGTCACACACGGCTTGTTCGATCCCTTCGACCGTGTCCGCGCGGACGACGGCGCGGTCGATGCTTCGAACGACGGCGTTGATGTGGCGGAGTTGTGTCAGTTCGTCGCGCTGTGCCTTCAGCGCGGCGTCCCGTCGCTTTTTCCACGAGGTGTCGCGGGTGACGCCGACCGTGCCGAGGAACTCCCCATCGGACAGCACCACGGAAAAACGGATTTCACACTGGACTTCCTCCCCGCTCGCTCCCTGAAGCAACAACTCGGTCGTTCGAACTCCATCCGGGTCGCTCGACAGCAGATCCGCGATTTCGTCTTCGAGGCGTCGCACGTCGGCATCGTCCACGAGAAGTGAGACGTGTTCCCCGAGCAGTTCCTCGCGGTCGTAACCGGTCGTTTCGGTGACTGCGTCGTTGACCGCGACGAAGCGACCGTCGGGGTCGAGTTGATAGATCCCATCGCCGATGGCTGACACGACTTTTTCGGTCGCCAACAGTTTCGATTCCGGCTTCGTCCGCTCCCGGCTCATTGGGGTACTAGCGGTCGGCGACGCGCATAACTCTGGCGCGCAAAACTGGGACGAACTAAGTACGACGCCCGAGAAGTGGGCGTATGGCAGACACGGCGACGTTGATGGATTCGTACACCGAGATGACCGAACTGCTCCTGCCGAACGATACCAACAACCTCGACCGGGCACTCGGGGGAGCGGTGCTCCACTGGATGGACATCTGTGGCGCGATCTCGGCGATGCGATTCTGCGGGAACCAGTGTGTCACGGCGTCGATGGACCACGTGGATTTCATCTCGCCCATCGACCGCGGCGAGGTCGCCGTCGTGGAGGCGTTCGTCTTCGATACCGGCCGGACGAGCATCGACGTGAAGGTGGACGTGCACGCGGAGGACCCGCGCAAGGGGATCAACCGCGAAACGACGACGTCGTATTTCACCTTCGTCGCGCTGGACGACGACGGCAAGCCGACGCCCGTCCCCGAACTCGAATGCCCCGACGAAAACCAGCAGGCGCTTCGTGACACCGCCCGCGAGGAGCGTATCGAACAACTCCAAAGACTCGTCGAACGAATCGACTGAGGCGTGGTTTCGGTCGAGCGCCGTGATCGGAACCTGGAGAACGAAACGGGCGACTCAGTCGGGGAACTGGGTTCGCCGACGAGCCGAGCGGAACGCACCGACGCGTGAGAGGAGTCCGTCGGCGAGTACGACGATGGCCAGCGACGTCCCCGCAACCATGGCGAAGAGACCTCCGAAATAGACGCCAGAACTGGTGAAAACGGCCGAGTAGAACGCCCACAGGCAGACGAGCAAACAGGGGACGGCGAACAGTGCGAGCACCACGTTGACGGGCGTGGTGACGTACGCGGCTCGAATGACGATCAAAAACGCGAGCAGTAGCGGAAGCCCGACGAACAACGACAGCGATAGGATCGGTTCGGAAAGCGGGAGAACCGATGCGACCGAATGCACGAATCGTCCCGAGACGGGAACGAAGTCGAACACCCCGGTTACGAGCGCGGCAGTCAGTGCGATACCCGCCGCGACAGCGTACGGGCCGTATCCGATAGCTCGACGTCCGCTAATCTATCAAGTATCTTACTCAACGCATTTATTCTTATCCACGAGTGTGACGCCCACGAATCCGAAAAAACGGCGGATGGTCTACTTGCTGGTGGTCGTGGTAGTGGTCGTGGTGGTCGTGTTCTCCGCCATCGTCGTCGTTTGCGAGGTGGTCGTCGAGGCGGTCGTCGTGTTCGTAGGCGGTGTCGTACTCGTCGTGTTCATCGACGTGGTTTCCGGCGTGGTCGTCATCGTGCCTGTCGAACTCGTCGTTTGTGGCGTCGTGGATGTGGCTGTTGTGGCTGTTGTGGTCGTTGCGGTCGTCGTCGCTGTAGCCGTCGTCGGCGTGGTCGTCACGTTCCCCGCTGCCGTAAAGTCGGTGACGAGGATGAGGTCGAACGGCCTGTCCGGCGTCCCCTGCGGGACGAGGTCGTGGTCGACGTATCCCGCCGCGAACGCGGAGTAGGCGGTACTCTCGTTCAGCGTGACGTTGAACGTCTTGAGCACCGTTCCGTCGTCGTTCGCGGTCGCGGGACGGACCTCCAGCGTGTAGTTACCTGCCGGGACTTCCTTGTACGCCGTCGCGTTGCGGAACGACACGTTGTCGAACAACGTGGTGTTGGTCCCTTTGACGGTCACGTCCACCGGTCCCGCTCCGATGGCTTCGTGGACGAGGCGGACGGAGGCGTTCCCCTGTCCGGGCGCGGTGAAGTTGTCCTCGTACACGACCGGCTCGAACGCGTTATCACCGCTTCCCGAGAGCAACCCGGTCGCCGCGACGGTGTAGTTCGTGCCCGCGTCGAACGTCACGTTGTCCGAGGAAACGACGGTGCTCGGGTCGCCCGCGGCGGTGATCGTCACGTTGTGCTCGCCTGCCGGGAGACTCGTGTAGTCCGAGACGTTCCCGTAGGACAGGTTGGAGACGGCCGTCTCGTTGTCCACGAGGACATCGACCGGCGGTGCGTCCGGCGACATGTGCGCGACGCGAACCTGTGCGTTCCCCGTTCCGTTCGACGTCGTCGTTCGACTCGTGGCGGTCGTTTGGTTCGCCGTCGTCCGACTCGTGGTTTGGTTCGCGGCAGTCGTCATCGTCTCGTTCGCCGTCGTCGTGGACGTCGGTGCCGCAGTGGCCGTCCCGCCCATCGCAGTCGTCGTATTGGTTGTCGGTGTCGCGTACGTCGTTCCATTCCCCATCGTCGTTTGGCTCGTCGTCGTACCGCCGCCGCTGGCCATCGCCCCGATACCGGCGAACCCGGCACTGACAGCGAGTAGCGCTGCGACGAGCGTGACTCCGAGTGTGCGTGTCGTGTCCCTCATTCCGGATCGTTCGTCGGCAGGAACGTGGATAAATCTCCCAGACCGTCCACGCGTGTAACGGCTGTTTTCGGGGACGTAACTTCGATTTCCGGCGATTCGTCGCGGTCGAAATCCATACCTACCGTGCCGTCCCTGAAGGAACGCTTATCCGAGCACCCGTTCTATCCGGATTCATGGGACTCGACGTACCTGCCCCTGATCCGCCGACGCTTCAGGCCGAGATGGACGTTCAGGAGTACGATGACGTGTCGGTCGCGGGCGAGCGGGACTACCACCGCGACGAACTGGAAGACTTCCTCCGCGAGGGTGCGTGGGAGGAATCGTTCGACCAGTGGGCCGAACACACTGACCTGGAGGAACGCGAGTTCGAAACCGCGCTGGAGTTGGACCTCTTTTCGGAGTTCGACTTCTTCTGGGACGACTTCGCGAACCGCGTTGGCTACCACGCGCCGGGCATCCCCGAGGACTGGAAGGTCAGGGACATCCACCCGGACATCGACTCGTGGAACGCCGTCTCGTCTATCAACGCATCGCTGACCGAACTCGGACAGGTCGTCTGTGACGTCCTCGCGGAGAACTACGTGGACTGGGAAGCGGAGTTCGAAGCGCCCGACGACTTGCCGGACTTCTAATTCCTGAATATCACGCCGTCGATGTCGCCCGCGAGGACGACCTCGTCGTCCTCGTTCACACAGGCGAACGAGACGACCATCTCGTGACGCTCCGGACTCGAAACGATATCTTCGACCGTCGTCTCGCAGGTGATTTCCTCGCCGACGTACACCGGCCGTCGAAACTGGAACGTCATCTCCCGCGCGATGAAGTCCATGTCGCCGCCGATTTTCGTGGGTAGCGTCGCCGTCAGCAGGCCGTGAACCATCGGCGTCTCCCCTTCGACGTGATGTTGTCCCCGGTCGCCCGAGAGGTCGGCGAACGCGGCGACCTCTTCGTTCGTGAACGTCCGCGAGAAAGACCTCGTCTCGCCCTCCGTCGGCGTCGTTGTCATACCTCGATGTTCTCACGAACCGACCTAACGTTTTCCGCGGACGCGACCGGTCGGTAGTCGCGGCGACCGCGGACGTGTTCGTTTTATGGTATCGCGGTTACACGGTCCGAACATGGTGTCGCCGTTCGCTGGGTGGCCGATGCAACTCGGCCTGTTGCTCGGCCTGTTGGTTTCCATGGTCGTCGTCTGGGGATTGGACCGTCCGCGCGGACGGTGGGGGAGAACGCTCCGGAAACGGTTTCTCTTCGGAATCCCGTGGGGGACGGTCGTCAGCGTTTCGGGGGTCATCGCGGTGTATCTGTTCGTACAGGACGGCTGGAACCACTGGTACAATCCCGTAACCGTCGCGTTCGCGTCGTGGTCGTATCTCTACCCGCTCGGAATGCTGACGGGACCGTTTTCACACGTCGGGCCGAGCCACCTGCTCGGTAACATGACGAGCACGCTGGCCGTCGCGCCGCTGGCCGAGTACTACTTCGGCCACTATCCGCCGAACGACGGCGAAACGTCGTTCTCCTCGTGGCGGACGAACCCGTGGGTCCGGGCGTTCGTCCTGTTCCCGCTCGGCGTCGTCGCCATCGGACTCCTCACCAGCATCTTCTCGTGGGGTCCCGTCATCGGCTTCTCCGGCGTTTTCTTCGCGTTCGTCGGATTCGCGCTGGTTCGCTATCCGCTCGGAACAGTCATCGCACTCTCGGTGCAGACCGTCGTTTCGACCCTCTACTCCGCGTTTCACGACCCGCAAACGATCGCACACGCGACGACGAGTTTCTCCCGGCCGTGGTGGTACGGCATCGCCATCCAGGGTCACACGATGGGTTTCTTCCTCGGCGCGGTCGCGGGCGTCTATCTCCTCCGGTCGCGCGGCGTTCGACCGAGCGCGCTTCGGGTGTGGGCGGGTGGGTTCGTCGTCCTCGTCTCGTCGTCGCTGTGGGCGCTCTGGTGGTATCGCGGCATGGAGACGTTCGTCCTCTTTCGCGCGCTGGGCGTCCTGTTCGTCCTCACGCTGGCGACGCTGCTCGCGGTCGCGGTCCGCACGACGGACCAACGGACGTTCTCGCCGAGCGCGCGACAGGTCGGAACGGTACTGCTATTGATACCGATCATCATCATGGCCGGTGTCGCCGCCCCGTTGAACCTCACGACGGTCCATCGGAACAGGGCGGACGCCCTCGATACGGGTGTGACGGTCGGGGATTACACCGTGACGTACGCCGAGAACGTGCCGAACCGCAAGGTGTCCGTCATCGACGTATCGGTCGGCGGCGAGACGACCGACGTGAACACCAGCGGCGTCATCGTCATCAACCCGGATCGGGAGATATGGTCCCGTGAGGTGTCGAAGGGGCAACTCGCGTACGCTGGCGGAGCAACGGTCAGGGTCGGCGGCGTCGGGTGGGCGAAAACGGTGAAGGTGCGACGCACCGGGTGGACCGTCACCGGCGGCGGTGCGGCGTATCAGGTGTGGATTCGGTCGTCGAAGGGGCGGTGGAAGCACGTCTTCTCGTCCGACTCGGTGACGGCGAGTCCCGTCCTCGCCGGGAACAACGTGTCGATCGTCCCACGAAAGGGACGGTTCGTCCTGCGATTGTCGAAGAACAAGTCCACCGTCGGCACAGCGCCGATGCCGGGGAAAAACTCGACGGTGACCATCGACGGTATCAGGTTCACCCGGAAGAAGAACAACCATATCATCGCCGCCGTCAACGATTCGCGTATCGAAGTCGCCAAAAAAGAACAGTACGGCGGCTAACGCCACTCGATTCTGAAAACCTCGGCGTCGAGAACCGTCCGCTCCCGGCGCTGGAACTCGAACTGCCGCGAGAGCGGCAGTTCCGCGCGAAACGCGTGTGTCACTTCGGCGTCGGCGTCGTCGGCGAAGGATTCGACGAACCCCATACTTCCCTCGTTGTGAATCGAATAGGAGACGTCCGCGATGTCTGCGGTCGCTTCGAGAAATGCCCGGTCGGCGTGTTCGTTGCCTTCCTGTGCCCCGAACGGCGGGTTCATCAGGACGGTGACGGGGGAGTCCGAATCGACTGTGCAGAGCGGTACACGGGTCGCATCGCCCAGTAGCCAGTCGATAGAAGCGGACGGTTCGACCCGACGCTCGTTCTCCCGCGCTTGTGCCAACGCGGCCGAATCACAGTCGAGACCGACGACGCGCGCTGGCGAACGAGTCGCCGCGCCGATGGCGAGCATTCCGGTTCCGGTTCCGAGGTCGAGGACGATGTTCCCCGCGATATCGTGGTGAACGTCCGCGAGATGGACGAGGTGGGCCGCGAGGTCCGCGGGTGTCGGATACTGCTCCAACTCGACGCGTGGCTGGTCGAACGTGGAGACGGCAGAGAGACGTCGTTCCAGCGCGCGTTTTCCCATGATCGGGTGGACGCGGCGGGACGACGTAAGAGACAGGTTTTAGATCGGATCAGGCGTTCAGCGTCAGCGGGCCGTCCAGTTCGAGCGTGACGCCTTCACGGCGGGCACGCTCCTTCAGCGCGGCGAGGGACGGGCGGACTTTCGACTCGTCTTCGACGGTATCGAATTCGACTGTGACGATACCCGCGCCGATGAACGCGGCGGTCCGGATGTACTCCCGAATCCGGTCGGCCTCGTCCTGCGTGGCGAAGGAGCAGTCGGCGTCGAAGCAGGCTTGCACCGTCACTCCGGCCGGGACGAAATCGTTCGCGGCGAGTTCCGTCTGCAGGTCGCGCAGGTCGTCGCGCGAGGCCGGTAGCGCGGCCGCATCGAGGGTCACTGGGGTCTTGTCGGTGGGTCGGCAGCCTTCGATCGCGGTTTCGATCGTGGATGGACGAGTTACGCTCATGGTTACCACACAATACCTACTGGGAATACAAAAAGGTTTGTGTATGTCTAGTAGTAATCTCGGTTGGTCAAACGGGCGTTCGCCGGGTCAACCTCGACGTGAACCGAACGGCGATTTCCGTGTCGGAGTCGCGGGTCATCGAATACGAGGGACGAACGTATCGAATCGAACGTAAGGACGCGTGAGATCGCGCGGATGGATGTATTCGATCTCGCGAACAGAAACCCTAACGAATTTTGCAACAGATTTAATATCTGGAATGGGCTCTATGAATTCATGCCGCGAGACACCGACAGAAACTCAGAGGCGACCGAAACGACCGAGATAACCCGTCGGACCATGCTGAAAGGGACGGCCGCGGCGGCGGTCGGACTGGTCGGCGTCACCGGAACCGCCGCCGGGTTCGAAGGCGACGACGGGGACATCACCGGACCCGCGGATTTCCCCCGCGCGACGACACGCGGTCATTTCGACATCGATTGGCTGTACGAAGAGGAGTTGACCGACGGGCACACGAAATGGGATTACAGCACCGTCGGGGACATACCGGGCTACGGGAGCGCGAACCCGGAGGAAGTCGTCATCTCGGTTCACGGGTGGTTGGTCGCGCCGGACGAAGCACCCGACCACTTCGAGACGGTCAAAACCTCACTCCGGAACAACGGCTACACCCATCCGGTCATCGGGTTCAGTTACGACTCGGACACCCGCATCGACCAGTGGTGGCCCGCGACGGACATCGCGGAGCGAAACGGCGCGAAACTCGCCAACTTCATCACCGACTACCGCGCCCGAACCGGCGCTCGCGTCCGCCTCATCGGCCACTCGCTCGGCGGGCGGGTCGTTCCGGCGACCATCGGGGCGCTCGACTCGCTCGGCTACAGCGACTACGTCGAGTCGGCGACCCTGCTCGGCGGTGCCGCCGACAACGAATCGGTCGCCGTCGATGGCGAGTACGGTCCCGCAATCGCCAACGTCGTCGGCGAGTTCGACAACTTCTGGAAATCCGACGATCAAGTGCTCACGTGGGCGTACTCGACAGCCGAGTTCGACTCCGCCGTCGGAGAATCTGGCTGTGAAGGGACGCCGCCGGGGAACTACGAGGATCACAACGTCGATTACGTCCCCGACCACTTCTCGTATCACGAACCCGGCGACGGGTGTATGCCTGCGGTTGTTGGGGAGTTCTCGTGAGTGACGAAGGAACGAACGAGAACCAGTCAGAGCTTCGCTCTCTCGCGGTTCTCGTGAGCGACGAAGGAGCGAACTGGGGCCGACTTCGACTGATTTCGATTTGATGGGTCTCTCCACGCGAAGAGAGAAACACCACTGGACGGGTCATTCGGTTACGGCAAGAAGGGAGAATGAGAGAGAAGCGCTACAAATATTTTCCTACCACGTGCCGTGGAAGGTGTCGAATTCGAGGGAATCCAATGGTTCGTTGCCGACGGCGATTTCGTACTCGCCGGGCGTGAGCATGGGCTTGTGGAACCGCGGGCCGTCGTCGGTCGTGATGCGCGGGCATCCGGTGTTGACGAAGGCGTCCATGTCGAAGTTTCTCAGTCGGTCGGGCGTCACCTCGTCCATCGTGATGAGGTAGGCGTTCTCGTTCTCGTCGAGGATGTCCTGTGCGACGTCCCAGCGACCCTGTCCGATTTTCGTGCAGAAGATGACGCCCCACTTCTCGGCGTCCATCGCGCGGTGGACCGCGCCGTAGCGCTGTTTGAGGAATTTTTCCGTGTCCGCCACGGTGACGACGTTGTTCACGGGGTCGGCGATGACGACCGTCTTGTCGGGGTGCTCCATCGCCAGTCCGAGCGGGTGGAACTTCCCGCCGCCGACGTACAGCACTTGGTCGGCGTCGATGTCCGCTGAGGCGTAGTTGCAGCCGAGAACCTGTCCCTCGTGGGTGAGTCGGTCGTCTCCGCGCCGGGTGTGCACGTCGAAGCCGCGCTCTTCGAGCCATTCGCGCATCCGCTCGAAGTGGTTCATGTGCTGAGCGGTCGTGACGAGGCCGATGTCGCCGACTTCGAGTTCCTCCAGCGACTCCTCCATGATGGGGAAGACGTCCACGTTCGAGAACAGCGGGACGTAGATGACCTTGTCCGTGTTCTTCATCGGCGAGTGACCGAAGTGGACGAACACGTCGGTGCGCTTCATCAGGTAGGTGTCCAGGTCACAGGCTCCGTAACAGGGTTGCCCCGAGAGAAGAATCGTCACGTCGTCGGGGAGCAGTTCGCGGAGGTCGTCGGCCACCTGCGGGCCGCGGCGTTTGAGTCCCTCGGGGAACTGCAGCCCAACTTTTTCGGCGTCGCGCTCGTCGACCGCTTCGATGATGCGTTCGAGTTCGTAATCCCATTCCCGGTCGTGTTTGAGAGCCATCCCGGTGTTTCGGAGGTCTCCCTCGCTGTACCCGCTCTGTTCGCTCATTATACCTCCCTTGCGGCCGAGAACTTTTAACCCCGGCGTTCCCGGTTTTCTCCCTACTCGCTCAGTTCAGCCGCCAGAGTTCGTAGTTCAACAGGGTGGCAAAGCTGACCCAACAGAGGTAGGGGACGAGCAGTGCGGCCGCCCGCCGGTCGATGCGAGCGAACGCGACCATCGTCGCGACGATGGCGACGAGCAGGGCGAGGATGACGGCCAACCCGCCCGCTGGCCACTGCATGCCGAAGAAGACGAGCGTCCAACTCGCGTTCAGGACGAGTTGAACGGCGAAAATACCCAGCGCGAATCGGTTGTCACCCCGTCGCCAGACGAGATAGAGCGCGATTCCCATCAAGAAATACAGCGTCGTCCACACCGGCCCGAACACCCAACTCGGCGGCGTGAAGCCGGGTTTTTGAAGCGTCGTGTACCACGTCGCCACCGAGGTTGCGGTCAGGATCGACGGAACGATTCCCGCCAGTTCACAGACGACGATGCTCACGAGCAGGGCAGGCACGTCGCGCCACGAGAACGATTGACGGCTGACTATCTCCATAGGTTCGGTACCACACGAAAAAGGGTGTTCCTTTTCCCGAACTACGTCGGTTCGACTAGTTTAGTTCGTCCAACTGCACCGTCTCGTCGAGGATGAGCGTCGGACCCTGTTCCATGTCGATGAACTCCGCGGCGTCGGCCATGACCTCCTCCCCCTTCTCGGAGTCGAACGCGGCCTTCATGTCCGCCGTCGAGTCGAAGTAGAGTTCGAGGACGCCGTCGTAGCCCGCCTTCTCGGGGTCCTTCGAGACGGAGGTAACGTACTTCTTGACGTTGGGGAGTTCCTTCGCCAGTTCGGAGTGTTCGTCCAGCCAGTACTCCTCGAACTCCTCGTGGCTCATGCCGTCCTTGCGGACCAGCAAATCGACCATCTTTATCATGGAATGTGAAATCGTTTCCCCGGTAACTTCGCTGTATCGACTGGCGGCCGAAAATCGGGAATGGGGAACCGGAAACCGGGAACGGGGAAGCGAGAAGAGAAATGAAATTTCACTCCCGAAGCGGAGACGGATAGGTGAGCGTTCCCGAGGTTTCATCCGACCCATCTCCCGTCAGGTCGAACACCTGAAACGCTTCGTCGGACAAGTCGATCGGATTCTCGAACCCGGCGGCAATTGCCGCCGTGAATCCGAACCGTCCGTAGTAGTTTGGATCGCCGTGGAGAAAGACGAGGTCGTCACCCGCCGTCCGGGCGGCGTCGAGGCCGACTCGAACGAGTCGGCTCCCGACGCCCGAACGCTGGTGGTCGGGCGCGACGGCGAGCGGCGCGAGCACGAGCGCCCCTCGTTCTTCGTCGTCGTCGAGCGTGGCGTCCGTGAACATGACGTGACCGACGATTTCGTCGTCACGGTGGGCGACGAGCGACAACGCAGGACGAAATGCGGACGACTCCCGGAGTGCCGCGACGATGTCCGCCTCGTCGCGGCGACCGAACGCGGCGGCGACGACGTCGCTGATTTCATCGGTCTCGATTTCGTTCTCGGGGCGTACGTCGAAATCGTTCATTACCGGTCGTCGTCGCCGTGGGACGAAATCAGTTCGCTATCCCCGACCGAACTTCGCCGTGAATCGGGTGCTACCCTGTCGTTTCCCGTCCATCGCGTTCAATAGGGCGTCGCGTTTCGCACCCGCGTCGAGTCCGAGTTTCTCGTCGAGCAGGTACAGCGTGAATCGGTAGGTGTGCGGGCCGTCGCCCTTCGGCGGGCAGGGACCGCGATAGCCGATTTCGCCGAATCCGTTCGTCCCCTGTCGTGCCCCACCGAGCGAATCGACCGTCTTCGCTCCCGGAACGCCGCCCCCGATCCGGTGGGTGTTCGGCGGGAGGTTCCACAGCAACCAGTGGGTGAAGGTTCTGCTCGGTGCGTCGGGGTCGTCGATGATGATGGCGAGCGATTCCGTGTCGTTCGGGACCGACGAGATTTCGAGCGGTGGCGAGCGGTCCTTCCCGCTACAGGTGAACTCGGTCGGCACGCGGCCGCCGTCCTCGAACGCGGTCGTTTTGAATTCCGTCATGGTGTTCGTCCTCGATTCCGTTCGCGTCGTCCGGTCGCTCCCATCGTGGCGAACGCCTGTGCACCCCGACAGGGCCACGCCTCCCTCAGCGACGCCGACGAGGAAGGTTCGTCTTCGGAGCATCGATGGGACGTTCGACGCCCGCGGTAAAATGCCCTGTTGCCGTCTGTTTAAGTGCCTGCACGTCGTTTCTCGGGTATGATGGCTGAACTCAACCGACCCAACCGACGACAGTGCGTGGCGTGCGGACGCGAGGACTCGTGGGACGAATCAGACCATAACTGGAAGATCACGGGGAATGAGGGACGACCCTTCTGTATTCACGAGTGGGACATCAACGGATCCCACAGCCCGATTAGAGAATAGCGTGTCCGAGAAATCGAGAGCGAGAGATCGACAAACTGGGCCGTGGGTGTTGGCCCTCGGAGTTCTCGCGATCGGGGTCGGCGCGTTGGCTCGGGAAGTACGGCGACAGCGAAGCGAACGAGAATAAAACCGGCTGCGATCCCGTGAGCGGCGACCAGGGATCGGTCTCGTGGGATGAATTACCTCAACCGGAAAACATATATATTTCTACCTGTCGTTACCCTGTATTTATCATCCGTGCGGTCATCGTATCGATAATGGACGACCACGCCGATGACGTACATCGATGGCTTGGCGGGACCGACGGCAACGAGTTCGATAACCGACTCGACCATCGACTCGACATCCTCCAACGGAAGGCGGACGACAACCGCTGGTATCACGAACTCCCCGACGCTCGGGTTCGGAAGTTCACCCTGCTCGGTCCCTCGATTCCGAACACCGATGTCGAACTCGAAATTCCGACGTACGCGTTTTTCCCGGTCAGTGGCCCCTCGGACGACGATACTGCTTCGTCCCGCCCCGCAATCGTCCTCGTCCACGGTGGAATTCACGACAACTTCTCGACGAAGTACGTGAGCGTCGTTCGGGAACTGCTCGACGAGGGGTACGTCGTCGTTTCTCCCGAGTATCGTGGAAGCACCGGATACGGCCGCGAACACTACGAGGCCATCGACTACGGCGGCCACGAGATCGCCGACACGCTCGCCGCCCGCAACTGGGTCGCCGACCGAGCGGAGGTCGACGACGAACGGATCGGGGTCGTAGGGTGGAGCCACGGCGGGTTGCACGCCCTGTTGTCCGTGTTTCGGTATCCCGATTCCTACGCCGTCGCCTACGCTGGTGCACCCGTCTCCGACCTGCTGGAGCGCTGGGAGTACAAGGACGAGGGATATCACCGCCTGTACACGGCGAGCTATCACCTCGGTACCACGCCGGACGCCGACCCGGACCGGTACCGCGAGCGCTCGCCCGCCCATCAAGCAATCGCCACGGGAACCCCGCTCCGGATCCACGCGACGACCAACGACGGCGATGTCCATCACTCCGAAGTCGAGTCGCTCGTCGAATCCCTGCGCGACGTCGGCGCGGAGTTCGAATACGAGTGTTACGACGACGCTCCCGGCGGCCACGACTTCGAACTCAACGAATCACGATTCGCCCGGGATTCCCGACAGCGAGTGTACGACTTTCTGGCAGACCACCTCTCGCCACCACATCGTAACTCGACCATCCATCCATGATTCGACCGTCCGCCCGTGATTCGATCGTCCATCCATGATTCGACCGTTGTGTGATGCTCGAACGCCCACAGGACGGTGGTAGGATGTTCCGGGACACCTACTTCTATTTCCTTTCGGCGAGAAGCCGGGTGTATGACTGACGCCGAAACCGGATCTGAGGAACCGACCGTGCTCGTACTGAGTCGAGGAACGCACGGCATGCCGATGTCCGACTACGTTGCCGAACTTCGTGAGCGACTGCCGAACCACGAAATCGTTCGCGCGAGAACCCCGGAAGAGGAGCGCGAGTACATCGTCGATGCGGAAATCGTGACCGGCCTCGAAATCGACGAAGCCCTGATCTCCCGCGCCGAAAACCTCCAATTGTTCGCCGCCGCGTCCGCTGGAACGGGACACCTCCCGCTCGACGCGCTCGAATCACGGGGCGTGGCGGTGACGAACGCCTCCGGTGTTCACGGACCGAACATCGCGGAGCACGTCATCGGCGCGATACTCACGTTCACCCGGAACTTCCTCCGCGCGGAACGGCAACAGGAACACGGCGAATGGCGGCACTTTCAGGCACACGAACTGCAGGGGAGCACCGTAACCATCATCGGACTCGGTGCCATCGGACGGGCCATCGCCGAGCGGTTGGACGGGTTCGGCGTCGAGACCATCGGCGTTCGGTACTCGCCGGAGAAGGGCGGCCCGACGGACGAAGTGGTGGGCTTCGACGGTCTGCACGACGCGCTCGCCCGGACGGAGTATCTCGTGTTGGCCTGTCCGCTGACGCCCGAGACGCGCGGGTTGATCGGGACCGCGGAGTTCAGCACCCTCCCGCCGAACGCCGTCCTGGTGAACATCGCACGCGGAAAAGTGGTCGAAACGGACGCGCTCGTTTCGGCGCTTCGCGGCAATGCGATTCGCGGCGCGGCGCTGGACGTCACCGATCCGGAGCCGTTACCGGAAGACCATTCGCTGTGGAACTTCGATAACGTGCTCATCACGCCGCACATGGCTGGCCACACGCCGGAATACTTCGCCCGCCTCGCGGACATCCTCGCCGAGAACGTCGAACACGTGACCGAGACGGGGTCGTACGACGACCTTCGGAACGCAGTTCGCTGAAAACACCACGAAAACCGTAATCCCGTGCACGAAAACCGTGCCCTCGTTCGCGTACGGTTCCGCTGGCACCGCTCACGGAGTTTCGTCTTCTTGTTCGGGACGAAAAAAGTGAATTCGGTAGGAGATAGATCGCTCGCGGATCCCTACCAGAGCTGTGCGGTAGGCGTCTCGCAGCAGTCGCAGATCGCCGCTTCGTTTCCTTTGTACGTCTCGTGAACGAGCGTGCCGTCGTCGCACCATTGACACTTTTCCCCCACGAGATGTCCGATGATGCCTTTCTCAGTAGTCAGACTCATATCGTCCACACTGTTAATCGCCCAAAACATGAATTTACTGGCCCCCTGTGCAGACAGTTTATCCCGCCGCAGGAACTAGATGACGGCATGAGCGAACGACCGTCCACCGACCTACCGGAGAGCGACGAGGAGTGGCGCGAACGACTGACCGACGAGGAGTACCGTGTCCTCCGCGAGCAGGGTACCGAACGCCCCCATACCGGCGAACACCTCGATAGAACGGACGACGGTACCTACGTCTGTGCCGGGTGCGGCGCGGAGTTGTTCGATTCGGACACGAAGTACGACTCACACTGCGGTTGGCCGAGTTTCTACGACGTACCCAAGGACAACGTCGAGACGCGACAGGACACCAGCCAGGGAATGGTCCGTACCGAAGTCGTCTGTGCGAACTGCGGCGGCCACCTCGGCCACGTCTTCGACGACGGCCCGGAACCGACCGGCAAACGCTACTGCATCAACAGCGTCTCGCTCGACTTCGCCGACGAGTGATTCGATGGACTCGCGAAGCGACGACGAGTATCGTGCACCGGAGCGAGTACGACGACCTGAATCTGCGGTTCGGGTACGACGGGATGGACATCGATCCGTAGTGAGCCTGAAGATCGTCCTCGCGTAGCTTTTTATCACTCTCAATCCGATTCTCACCCATGCTGCTCGTACTGGAGAACGAGGTGAACCCGGACTATCGTTACTTCGTCCGCGCGATGGAGTCGTTGCTGCCGGATCACGAGGTGTACGACTACGTGGCGGCGGGCGGCCAACCGTCCCTGTCGGGCGTAGACGGCGTCATCGTCGCCGGGAGCACGGCGGGGGTGTACGAGCGCGACGAGTATCCGTGGATGGAGGAGGAAGCCGAACTGGTCCGCGAACTGATCGAACGGAAAATTCCGACGCTGGGTGTCTGTTTCGGCCACCAGTTGGTGAACGACGCCCTCGGTGGATCGGTCGAACATCGCGGCCTCACGAACCGACTCGTTCGGGCCGAGTTGACGGATGACCCGCTGTTCGAGGGCGTTTCGTCGGTCGTTCCGGCGGTACACGGCGACCACGTGGTCGAACTGGGTGCTGGAATGAAAGCCATCGGCTCGACGGCGCACAACGAGTACTTCGCCAGCCGTCATCGGGACGTGCCGCTGTGGACGACGCAGTTCCACCCGGAGTTCACGGACGAGTTGCTCCCGCGAATCGCGGAGGACTTCGGCTGGCAGGAGAACGAGTTGTCGTTTGCGGACGCGAGCGGGGAACGGGTGCTCGAAAACTTCGCGAGATTGGTGGACGACGGATAGGGCGACTCGACTCCGACCTTCGACGATTACTCCGAATTCCGTCGCTTCCTGGCCGCCGCGCGTGCCGATGGCTCGTGGTCCTTGTGCCAAACCGGTACATCGTTGATGTGCCAGTACCGTACGTCTTCGCCCTCGTGGGAGACCCGGAGTTCGCCGCCCGTGACGGAACAGAGGTAGGAGTGACGAACCAGACAGTGCGGGCCGTGCTCTCCGGGTTTTCTCGTGTGAATTCCGGCTAGTTCGTCCACCTCGACCGTGAGACCCGTCTCCTCTCGCGTTTCCCGCACGGCGGTTTCCGCCGGTGATTCGTCGGGGTCGGTGTACCCGCACGGAAAGCACCACGTACCGTCATCCGTTCGCTTTTGGAGGAGAAGCCGTCCGTCCGAATCGAAGATGACGGCCTCCGCACACACCTTCGGCGTGACGTAGCCGACCTCCTCGGCGAACCGCTGTCGAACTTCCTCCGACGGCAGGTCGTACGACCGACCGTACCACTCGCTTACGAGGGACAAAATCCGCTCGTAGCGCTCCTCGTCGTACGGGTCGTCGGCGTATTCGAGGCCCACCTGTGCCATGATCCGGAGTTCGTCGAGGAGGGATGTGAGGTCGTCCCCCGCCGATTCAGACATCGAACTCTCCGTTGTTCGTGCGATTACGTGCCATAATCGTCTTATGAAAGAAGTCGAATCAATATCAATCAATGGGTCGATAAGGTGATTGAAACGTGCTGCTGGAGAAACGTGCTACAGGAAAACGGGGTGCAGGAAAGACGGTGAGCGGGAAAACGATGACCGGACGAGCGGCTTACTTCGCCGTGCTGACGATTTTTATCACGTCTCCCTCTTCCAGTTCGTAGGAGTCGCTGATGTCGCGTTTCGTCTTGGCGTTCACGGCGTGAAGGTAGCCGTCGCCGATGTCGCTGTGGACGGCGTAGGCGAGGTCCGGCGGCGTGGACCCCCTCGGGAGCAGGAAGGCGTCCGGGAGGACGTTACCCTGTCCGTCCGTCCACTTCGAATCGTTCTGCACGGGAAACGCCGTGATCCGGTCGAGCAGGTCGTACACGGCGGCGTCGAGGCTCTCTTGGACGCCCGTCCCGCCCCACTCGTGCATGACGTCGCGAATCTGTTCCAGTCCGGCTTGCTGTTGATCGCTCAGGTCGCCGACCACCTCGAAATCCTCGTCGCCGGGGTCGTAGTCCACCACGCCTGCCTCGACACCCTGCCTGAGCGCGAGTTCACCCTCGGCGGTCGCGGGGATGACTATCTTGCCCGTTTCGCGGAGTCGCTCGATGTTCTCCTCGGGGGCGATGTCGGCCTTGTTCGCCACGAGGATGATGGGCTTCGTCCGGGCGCGGATGTCGCGGGCCAGTGCCACGCGGTGTTCGTCCGTCCACTTCTGCGGGTCGCCGGGATACTCCAAGCCGCGGAGACTCGTCGTCACATCGTGTTCCGTCGCCCCGAACCCTGTCAGCATGTCCGCGAGCGCCTCGTCGATGTCGAATCCCGGCGAGCGCGATTGACGCACCACGCCCTCCCAGTTGCGGTCGATGATGCCCGTGAGCCACTGGTCCATCTCCTCCTCGATGAAATCGACCTCCTCGACGGGGTCGTAGCTCCCCACCTCGACGGGTTCGCCCTCCTCGTTCGTCCCGCCGGAAGCGTCCACGACGTTGACGATGGCGTCCGCGTTCGTCAGTGCGTCGAGGAACTGGTTGCCCAGTCCGCGTCCCTCGTGTGCCCCCGGAACCAATCCGGCCACGTCCAGCAGTTCGATTGGAACGTAGCGCTTCCCGTCGTGACAGTTGTCGTTGCCACAGCGCTCGTCGCGTTCGAGACAGGGGCAGTCGGTTCGGACGTAGCTCACCCCGCGATTCGCGTCGATAGTCGTGAACGGGTAGTTCGCCACGTCCACGTCGGCCAGCGTGGCTGCCTTGTAGAAGGTGGACTTCCCGGCGTTCGGTTTGCCCGCGAGCGCGATAGAAATCATGCTTGGTGATACCACAGAGGGTCGGAACTGTCTTTCGATTTTTGTGGGGAGAAGCAGCGTTCGGTGATTTTTCTATTCTGATGTCTGTTCCCGAGAAAGCTATCCACGATGGTAAAATCCTTATTACCGACCAAGTCAATCGTAGAAATATGGACAACAAATCATCGATTATAATCGTGGCAGTGGTTGTAATTGTATCTTTTTTGTTCTCGTCAGAATTGTCTAATATCTATCGAGAGGTAGGATTTGAATCGCCTATTCCCCTCCTATTACTACTGTTAGTTATTCTTGGTCTGACTATCCTATACCAATCACATCGGATTAAGCAACTCGATAGATAAAATATGGTTTAGACCATTTTGGCGTGGTGAATCGCCATACGGCATATGATTTCACTGTACCACAGTTCGTTTGATATTATAAGCGATCCATTTCAGCACGATTTCTCGAAATTCACGGAGTTCTTCAACAACCTCGTGGATGCGACTCATGCTGTATCCCGTCTGCTCATGCAGTGCCGTGGGTGACTGTTCATCGGATACTAAGCCAAGAACTTGAAGCTGTGCTGTTTGGGTGAGTTGTGCCGAATGCGACTAAGACGCAGTCCTTGAAATCCCCCGTTCGCTCGCTACGAGTCGTGTTTGGCTGGTTTTCGATTGCAACTACTGGGAAGCAGTCCTCGAAAGCCCCCGCCCGCTCGCGGCCGCTCTCGCTAGAAAACGGACTCCAAAACCTGCTCGCCTTCTAATCGACTTTGAACCCGCCAGCGAGCATCATCGGAACCACGAGCGTCGCCTCGGCTTCGACCTGCACGTAGTTCGTCGCTTCCTCCTTGATCTTCCCCCACGAGACGGCCTCGTGCGGTGGGGCACCGGAGAGCGACCCGTCGCCTTCCATGCCGGTCGAAACGTACACGGCGTAATCCGCGCCGCCGCGGAAGAGGTTGGTCATGATGGCGTGGTGTTTGGGGACGCCGCCGCCGAGGACGATGAGGCCGGTCTTGTCCGCGAGCAGGCCCTTCTCGATGAGGCTGTCGTAGTCGTCCAGAATCTCGATGCCGACGTCCGAGTCGTAGCCCTGTCGGTAGTAGTAGAGGAAGTTACCGACCTCCGCGTCGGTCAGAGCGGGACAGAAGATGGGGATGTCGTTGTCCGCCGCGTTCGAGAGGATGGAGTCCTCGTCGTCCAGCGTCTCGCCGAGTTCGCGGGAGAACTCCATCGGCGTGCGGACCTTCTCCTCGGCGAAGAAGTCCTCGAAGAAGTCGTTGAGGTAGGACTCCAACCAGACGTAGCGGTCGGAGGGGACGAAGATGTTGCCGAGGCGGTTGATACCCCGCTCGCGCATTTCGGCCTCGTCCACGTCCCACTCGCCCATCTTGAACGGCTTTTCGGTCTTGATGACGTCCTCGGTGATCGACCCCGAAGTGGTGATCATCACGTCGATGAGGTCCTCCCGGGCGAGGTAGGCGACGGCCTCCCGAAGCCCCGACGAGACGATGTTCGAGGTGAAGGTGAGATAAATCTCCGCGCCCTCCTCGCGCATCGCTCGAATCAGTTCGATCGCCTCGTAGAGGTGGCTCGCCTGGAATCCGGTCGTCTCGTACGACGACAGCATGTCGAAGAAGTCGAATTCGCCCTTGAAATCGTAGCCTGCAACGTCGGGGGAAGCGATTTCCTCCTCGCTCCCGGGGACGACGTTGTCGTGGCTTTCGTCGCTCATAGGGTGTTGTCGTGGCCGAACCGAAATGAGTCTTCAGATTTTTCGTCGTCAGGATGTCGGCGGAGTATCAGAAACAGATTTTTTGATCGGCATGGTTCGTGAGAAGCTTCGACACGTACGCGAGTGCTCGATAATAGTAAGCAAGTGCAAAAACGGGATCGATCGTTGCCGGTCGGACTCGCCTACAACTTCACGGCCATCATCACTTCGTCGACGTACTCGCCGTCGATCTTGTAGTGGTTCTTCCGCACGGCTTCGGTCTCCCAGCCGTGGGCTTCGAGGAAGTCGATGGCGTTCTCGTTGGTCGAGGGGGCGCTCTGGTACACCTTTTCGTACCCGTTGGCACCCGCCCACTCCAGTCCGCGTTCGAGAAGGTGGCTTCCGATGCCGTGGCCCTGATACTCGTCCAGCACGCCGACGGTCAGTTCGGCGGTGTGACTGAGTTTGTCCAGTTCGGGGGCGTGGAGGTGAACCCAGCCGACGACTTCGTCGCCGACGGTCGCGACGAAGAACATCCGTGATTCGAGGTCGTTGTGCCGGAGCAGGGCTTCCTGATGGTCGATCTCGTCGGCGACGGTCTCGGCGACGATGTACGACCCTTCCTGGGCGACTTGTCGAATCGCGCCGACGATTCCCGAGAGGTCCTCCTGGCGGGCAGGGCGGATGACGAACTCGATGTCCTCGTCGTTGAACTCCTCCTCCGCGCCGGTTTCGAGCGCGACGGAGAGAGCATCGTCTTCCTCCGTGAGGTAGCCGTCGCGGCGAAGGATGGCGATGTGATGACGGAACCCGCTGGGGTCGATGCGGAGCGAATCCTGTACGTCGTTTACGTTCGCCGTACCGTGGCGTTCGACGTACTCGTAGATTCGTCGGCGGTCGTCGTGACCGAATTCGAGTTTCTCGGAGAACTCCATGTACACTGTTACCATCTATCTATACTTATTATTAACGATGGTTCTGAAACCATGGTGAGAGGTCTCGGAGCTGTCGATATCCCCCCATCGAACTCCGCCGCTCGATTCTTGTAGTACCCCGTCGTGATGGGCGTGGGGGTATCATGGACTACAGCGAGTTCATCGGACAGGTACAGCATCGTCTCAAATTGGGAAAACAGGGTCAAGCGGTACGCGCGATTCGGGCCACGTTGATGACGCTCGGCGAGCGCTTACAGGCGGGAGAGGCCAAAGACCTCGCGGGGCCACTCCCAATGGAAATCGACTGGTATCTCATCCACGCCGAGTCGGGGGAACGGTTTCACTTCGACGAGTTCGTCTCCCGCGTCGCCGAGCGCGAGGGGATCGACGACGGTGATGCGCTCTTTCACGCGAAGGGCGTGATGTCGCTCGTCGCGGAGGTCGTTCCGGAAGGGGAGTTCGAACAGATTCGCGGGCAACTGCCCGAGGAGTACGACCCGCTGTTCGAATTGGTGGGGAACGAAGAGGCGTTCAACTGAGGCCCCGACCACCTCGTTTTCAGCTACGCACGGTCCGCTTTCGCCGCACCGATTCCATTCTCGCCTCGCCGTACCCGTTCCGCTTTCGGGTCGGGGATTTGCGTCAGCAACTGCACCGTGTCGCGCAGATCGTACGTCTTCAACACCATCTCGGCGACCTCCCGCACCGTGAACTCCGTCTCGATGTCGTAGCCGTAACAGCGGGCGTACAGCGCGACCCACTCGTTGAGCGCTCGCTCCATCGTCGCCATCTCGTCCGCGTCGAATCGGGCGAGTTCGGCCGTTCGGCCGTCGATGTAGACCGAAACGACGTCGCCGACCCCGTTTCGTAAATACGCCACCGCCAGTTCCTCGTCCGGCGGGTCGGCGGGCGGGTCGAACGATTCGCGGTCGTCCCGTGCCCGTTCCGCGAGGGACGTGATTCGGTCGCGGTATTCGCTCATGCGCTCGCTATCCTTCTCGGAACTCGACGCCCTTGCCACCGCGGGGGTGCTCCCACTTCGTGTCGGCGACGATAGCACACGTCCCACACTCGACGCAGGGTTGCGTGTCGAGGCTGACTATCTCCTCCTCGTGGCTGTTCTCCTGTACCGTCTCCGCACGATAGCAGCCACCGCCGAAGCCCTCCGCGCTGACCGGGCAGGCCGATACGGCCGCCCCGCTGGCTTCGTAGGAGTTGTCCCGCAGTTCGATGTGCGGGTTGCCGACGTCGGTGTCGTAGGTCAGGTCGCCGATGCGGTCGGCGAGGCTCTTGGGTTCGACCTCGTTCGTGTCCGTGATTTCGGTGCCGAGTTCCTCCGCGATGACCGTCGGCAGCGTGACGTACGGCGTCCGCGTGTCCGGAATCATCGTGGAAAGGAGGGGAGAACCGTACAGCCGTTCGAGCTGTCCCGACAGGAGGCCGGAGCGGAGCGCGACCCGGCCGAGCGACGACGAGAGAACCCCATCTACGAGTTCGCTCATCCGGTCGTTCTCGGCGACGCCGCGCGTCGCCCGATACTGACGGGGGCGGAGTTTGCCCATCACGCCCTCGTCCTTGAGCTTCTTTTCGTACAGTCGGCCCGCCTCCTCGGGGTCGCCGCGCATGCGTGCCTCGGCGAACGCTTCCGCCGCGAGCGCGCCCGCACTCACGGCGTGGTTCATGCCCTTGATGATGGGGCCTTGGGCCTGCATCTGCCCGCCCGCGTCGCCGACGAGGACGAGGCGTCCGCGGTGCGGTGCCGGGTGTGCGACCTTCTTCGAGTCGGGAACGAGTTTCGCCGAGTACTCTATCTCGTTGTAGTGGCCGTTGAGCCACTGTCCGAGCAGCGGGTGTGTGAGCAGGTTGTTCAGCAGTTCGTGGGGTTCCGCCTCCTCCTCGACGAGGCTGTCGAGGTGGAAGACCGACCCGATGGAGAGCGAATCCTCGTTCGTGTAGAGGAAGCCGCCGCCGCGAACGTCGTCGAAGAGGTTGCCCGAGAAGAGGTGGGCCGCACCCGTTCCCTCGCCGACGTCGAACCGCTCCTGGATGACGTCCTCGGGCATCTCGATGACCGCTTTGACGCCTTGGAACCACTCCTCCGGTTCGTCCCAGTCCATCAGCCCCGCCTGTCGGGCGAGTTCGCTGTTCACGCCGTCCGCCGCGACGATGAAGTCGGCCTTGATCGGGTCGAGTTCGTCGCTGGTGACGCCCACGATTTTCCCGTTCTCCCGGAGGAGACCGTTGACGTGAACGCCGGTCAGCAGACCGCCGCCCGTCTCGTGGGTCATCTCGTGAACCTGGTCGGCGAGCCACGAGTCCATCTTCCGCCGAAGGACCGCGTCCGACCACTCCGTGTCGTGTTCGTGGAGTCGGGTGATGTCGAACGACTTCACCTTGTTCCCGGCCACGTTGTGGATGTTGTAGTCCGTGATCGGCCGTTCGGTCGCCTCCTCGCGGAAGTCTGGGAACAGCGAGTCGATGGTGTAGGGAGCCGACTCCTCGGCGTACAGCAACCCACCGGAGACGTTCTTCGACCCGGCCTCGACACCGCGTTCGAGGACGAGCGTTTCGATTCCGTTGCGTGCGAGCGTCGCGGCGGCGGCGGCCCCACCGGGACCGGCACCGACCACGACGGCTTCGTAGTGTTCGTATTCCTCGCTCATCGTTCAGTCATCGTCCTCCGCTGCGACCGCGTCCAGTTCGCCCGCCTCTACCGCGTCCGTCAGGCGGGGCAACACTTCGAACAAGTCCCCTTCGATGAAGAAATCGCTGAAGTCCCGAATGTCGGCGTCAGTGTCGGTATTGATGGCGATGATGGTTTCGGATTCGTCCATCCCGACCTTGTGCTGAATCGCGCCGCTGATACCCGCCGCGATGTACAGCGGTGGCTGGACGACCTGTCCGGTCTCGCCGATCTGTCGCTCCTCGGAGACGTACTGCTCGACGTGTCCCTCCACGCTGTAGGAGGCCGTGACCACGCCGCGCGAGAGTCCGAGGTCCGCGTCCTCGAACGCGTCCACGAGGTCGAGCGCGAGTTCGATCCCCTCCGTGGGGTCGTCGCCGATACCGCGGCCGACCGCGACGATGACGTCCCGGTCGGTCAGGTCCACGCCGGTGTCGAGGGTGTCCCACTCGGACACCTCGACGCGGAACCAGTCGTCCGGAAGTTCGGCGTCGTGCGAAACGACTTCGCCTTCCCGGTCGGCGTCGGGGGCCATCTGATCGAAACTCCCGGGAATCACCGAACAGCCCTGCGGGTGGAACTCCCGGTCGGGGTTGTCGATACAGAGGATGGTCGAGTATTCGAACCCGGAGAAGTCCGGGCGTTGCATGTGGAGGATGCGCTCGAACTCGATTTTCTCGCCGGGTTCGCCGGTCTTCACGGGATTCGAGATGAGTTCGTCCGTGATTGTCAGGCCGGAACAGTCGCTCGCCAGTCCGGAGTCGAGTTCGGCTTGCGTCTGTGCCGAGAGGTCGCGGCCGTTGTTCGTCGCCGGGAAGAGGAAGTACCGCGGCTTGTCGTACTCCTTCCAGTCCGTCTTCGAGCGGGCCATGTCCGCGACGATTTCGGTGTACGGTTTGTGGCGGAACCGCTCCAGTCGCTCGTCGTCGTGATAGACCGCCACGTCCGCACCGAGGGTGATACACTCCTCGGCGAGTTCCTCCATGTCGTCGCCGACGAGAACGGCGACGACCCGTTCCTCGTCGCCGTACTCCTCGGCGTAGCCGTCCATCAACTCGCGGGCCTTGCCGAGCATCTCCCTCGACACGTCGAGGAGTTCGCCGCCCTGCGTCTCGCAGTACACCCACATGTCGCGGTAGACGCCGTCTTCGAGCGCTCGAACGTGCTTTTTGTCGACGGTCGGTTCGGTGAGGCCGTCGTCTTCTTCGACTTCCTCGTCCTCGCCGTCCGTCGATTCGCTCTCCGCGGACTCGGATTCGTCCGATTCCGGCTCTTCCGCCGTCGCTTCCGCTTCGTCTGGGCTTTCCACGTCTTCCTCGGTCTCCTCGTACTCGCCTTCGGTTTCCGTGTCGTCGGTATCCGTCCCGCCGTCGGCCTCGCTGACCGGCGACTCGTCGGCGACTTCGTCGATCCGCTCCTGAATCGCTTTCTTCGCCGTCTTGCGGTCCTTTCCGTCCTCCTCTTCGGTAAGCAGTTCGGAGAGCGCACCGGGGTCCTCGATGGTTCGAACCTCGTCCTCGATTTCCGAAACGGTTCGCTCGCCGGGGGTGATTTCAGCCATGATCAGTCACCTGCCGCGAACGGCTGGATCGTTTCGAGCACGTCGGACATCGCCTCCTCGTCGTCCAATGTCGCCATCGTGGCTTCGCGCTCGGCCGGTGCCTTCGGGATCGGGTCCACGGACGAAACGATGGTCGGCGATCCGTCCAACCCGATGTAATCCGGGTCGAGGTTGAGGTCCTCGTGATCCCACGTCGTGAGATACTCCTCGTACTCCGCGGCGCGCTCCTCGGTTTCGTCCTGGAGTTGTTTGCGCCGGAGTCGATGTGAGGCCTTCCGATAGCTCGCCTCGTACTCGGGGTCCATGACGATGAACGCCGGAAGCGGGGATTCGACCGTCTCGATTTCGTCCACGTCCCCTTCCACGAGTCGCTTGGCGCGAACGCGGCCCTCGTCCTCGTCCACCTCCATGGCGATGACGTGCGTGATGACGGAATAATCGAGACACCACGCGGTCTGTGGGCCGGTCTGTCCCGTCTCTCCGTCAGCCGTTTTGAATCCCGCGAAAACGAGGTCGGGATGGTCGAGTTTCTCGATACCTGCGGAGAGGGTGATCGATGTGGACCACGTGTCGGCGGCGGCCATCGCGCGGTCGGAGAGCAAGTAGAGGTCGTCGGCGTACACCGACATCGCTTCGCCCAGCACGTCGGCGTAGCCGGGTGGCCCCATGCTCATCGCACTCACCGTTCCACCGTGTTTCACCTTCGTCTGGAGGGCGGCTTGAAGTGCAAACCGGTCGTTCGGGTTCATCACCGTCGGTGTATTCCCACGTTCGAGGTGGCCGTCCTCGTCGAACGACACCTGCCCCTCGCGGAAGTCCGGAACGCCCTTGGTCAACACGACCGAGTGCATCGGTACCTCCTACCGTGAGTGTGTTTAGTTTGCATACGTCAATCATTACCAATTCCCTCAGTCGTTATTATACTGTCGGAGGTCTAACAATAATCTGACATACTTGCCGGATTCAATGGAAGATTGATGGCTGTCGCTCAGACGAAATGACGGCGAAAACGTGTCACTGCTCAGGCCTGTGGTGCTGGCCCGTCGGAACCGCTTCGGTCTCGATGGGCCGTCTCGACCGCTTCGGCGGCGTCTTCTGCGTCTTCTACCTCCTCGGGTTCGCTCTCCGATTCCTCCTCGTCGGTCGGCCTTCGCGTTTCGGCGCGCACCATCGTCATCTCCCCGCGTGCGCGCATGGTCCCGTCGGCCGTCGCGTTCTCGTGGAATTCGAGGTCCGTACAGGACACGTCGCCCAGCACTTCGGCACCGTTTTCGAGCACGACGGTCCCGTTGCGAGTCGTCACGTCGCCGTGAATTCGCGTTCGTTCGCCGACCACGATATCGCCGCGGCCGCGCAGGCTTCCGAACACTTCGTTGTCCGCGCCGACAGTGATTTCCTCAGCCCGGATGTTGCCGTGGAGGCGACAGTCGTCGCCGACGGCGGCAGGAGTGGAGACGCGCCACGCGTCATCGCTGACGTGGGCGTTTCGCGGAATCGTGATCGGTTCCGCGTCGCTCTCGTCCAGCACATCGTCGATGATGCCCTGGGCGGCCTCCTCCTCGCCGAGTCGGAGGAGTTGCGAGAGGTAGACGAAGAGGAAGACCACGGTCGGCATCGGGTTGCGAATGACGATCCAGCCGTTGGCTTCGAACCCCTCGTCGATTTCCACGTCGTCGCCGATATCCAGATCGCCGCTGACCATCAGTTGGCCGGTGACGTGGACGCGTTCGCCCAGATAGGCGTCCTGTCCGACGAGCACGTCGCCGTCCACGTCACACCAGAGGTCCAGTCGGCAGTCGTCCTCGGCTTCGATGTGTCCGCCGAACGTCGCCCGTTCGCCCGCAACGACGTTGTTTCCCCGTACGCCGAACTCGACGGTACTCTGCGCGCCGACGATGATGTCCCCGTCGGTCACTAGGTCGTGTTCTTCGACGGTCGTCCCGTCGGGAATCGAGAGTTCATCCAGAGGGTCGGAACGGAGCGGCACACATCCTACCACCGGTTCGCTCGTAATAAATCCTCCCGAGTCGTCTGACGCCCGTCTGCCGCCACGAAGGGCTGTGAGTGATAGTTTTGTGATCGAAGTTGCTGGGATGATTACCTCGAAAGTCCCCACCCGTTCACTCCGAACAGAGGTGTCTGTCTGGTATGTGAGTGCAGTCGCTAAGAAGACGATCTCGACAGCCCCCGCCCCACACCACACGCCTCCCCAGCCGATTCCTCAGGTCGCTAGCGCTCCCTTCGTCATCCCTCGCACGCTATCGGCACCGACCGTCGGCCGACCGCTGGCCTCCGGCCGGTGCCAGCGTGCGCCACTCGGAAGGACAGGCTGAGTGCTACGGACCAGCCGCTACGGCGTGCGAAGGCGCACCCCTGTGCGCCCGCGCGAGGTCCTCGTGAACCGGGCGGGACCGGAGGTCCCGCTGGAAGCCGGCGCAAAGCGCCGGCGACGAAGTTCCCGTGAGCGTGCGAACGGGAGCACGGAAGAGCTTGCTCTTCCGGAGTGAACGAGTGGCTCGTCGGAGCTTGTCTCCGACGGTGGACGAGCGACCGGACGGGAGAAGAGGTTGGGGAGGATGAGGTGCGTGGTGTGGGTGGGTTGAAAGGGGCCGTACGCTTGCGTTTACGTGGTCGTCTGCGCGAGCAACTATCCACATGGGCGGAGGCTGTCGAGGTCGTCTTCTTAGCGACTGCACTCACAAACCCAGCGAACACCCCTGTGTAGCAAACGAATGGGGACGTTCAAACTCTATTCCCCGGCAACTACAATCCCAAAAACAGGATCAAACACGTCTCTTCGTAGCGAACGGACGGGAGCTTTCAGAACCAGTATCGTCGTCTCCGATTTGTAGCTTTTTTATCCGACCGTGGCCAACGAAGGGGCATGACTACGCTCTCGTTCGATGATGATGGCGTCGATGTCGTGTACGAAGGGACGGAATTCCGGCTCTCGAAGGACCTCATAGAGGAGGCGACGGGGAAGTCCTACTACGACGTGACGGACCACCAAGTGCTGCATATCGTGGAGAAGGACCCGGCGACAGGTGGTCAGGCGCGCCGAATCGGGGACATCTTGCGGTAATCGAACCCCCTGACAGTCCGGTAGCGTTTAGGTGAGAGACACGAAACGTCGGGTATGACCGAAACCGCTGAAACTGCTGGCTTCGACCACCCCGCGTGGAAGACCGCGGCGAGCACGGTCGGATCGTATCTGCTCATCCTCGTGTCGATGACCGTCCTGCTGTTCGGGATTCCGTACGCTATTTTTTGGCTGCTAGGATAGCTGGTCGCTCGAATAATTGAGCGTTCTGAAACGACTGACCGCTCGACAACTGCGAGTTGGGAACTGCGAACGATGGAAAATCCGCCCGAAGCGGGTGCTGCGGGCGGCCCAGAATTGTTTAGACGAGATTACGCGAACGTCTTGGAGACTTCGTCGTTCTCCTCTTCTTCCTGCTCGATCTTCTCCTGTGCGTCGAGGAAGTCCTGCATCCGAATTTCGGTGCGCTCGTCGCGGATGGCGAACATCCCGGCCTCGGTACAGATGGCCTTGATGTCGGCACCGCTGGCGTCGCCCGTCTCCTCCGCGAGGTGTTCGAAGTCCACGTCGTCGGCGACGTTCATGTCGCGGGTGTGGATCTCGAAGATCTGCTCGCGGCCTTCCTCGCCAGGGTTGGGCACTTCGATGAGACGGTCGAAGCGACCGGGGCGGAGGATGGCGCGGTCGAGCATGTCGAAGCGGTTGGTCGCCGCGATGATGCGGATTTCGCCGCGATCCTCGAAGCCGTCCATCTCCGAGAGCAACTGCATCATCGTCCGCTGGACTTCGGCGTCGCCCGACGTCTTCGAGTCGGTGCGCTTCGACGCGATGGCGTCGATTTCGTCGATGAAGAGGACCGCTGGCTCGTGGTCACGTGCGACTTGGAACAGGTCGCGGACGAGTTTCGCACCTTCGCCGATGAACTTGTGGACCAGTTCAGATCCGGCCATCTTGATGAACGTGGCGTCGGTCTGGTTGGCGACGGCCTTGGCCAGCATCGTCTTCCCGGTACCTGGCGGACCGTAGAGGAGCACGCCGCTCGGCGGATCGATACCGACCTCTTCGAACATCTCGGGGTGTTCGAGCGGCATCTCGACGGTCTCCCGAACCTCGTTCATCTGCTCTTCGAGTCCGCCGATGTCGGCGTAGGTGACCTCGGGGCTCTTCGTGACCTGCATCACGCGAGCGCGCACGTCTGTCTCGTCGTCGAGCGTCTTCACGATAGAGAGGGAGTTGTTCACGGCGACACGCGCGTCAGGGTCGAGGTCCTCGCGCATTTCCTCGGTCACTTCGGTGACCGCTTCCTGGTTGTTGCCGTGTTGTTTGATGATGACGCCTTCGTCGGTAATCTCCTGTACCGTGGCGACGAACAGCGGTGACTGTTTCAGCTTCTTGTTCTCGTGGGTGAGCCGTTCGAGTTTCTGCTGATACTTGTTGTTCTCTGCGTTCGCGTCGAGAAGCTTGTCCCGCATTTCCTCGTTCTGGGATTCGAGGACATCGAGACGCTCTTGGAGAGCCTCTATTTGTTCCTGTTGTGACGTACTCTCCTCGTCGTATGGGAGTTCTACGTCATCCACAGTATCGGTCATCAGTTCCGGATAAGAGCCTGCATCTTAAGAGGCTTCGGGTGAACGACCTGTTGGTACACACGGACCATCCCTGCATTTTAATTCCTGAAGGTAATAAAAACGAATGGGAAATATTATTACGCTGTATCCGAAATGGATGATTGATGAGTGCCCCAGAGCTATCACGAACGACCGATACTCGGCTTCAGGACGTGGATTCGACCGCCACCATCCGCGACCTCCCTCCGAGCGCAAAGTTAGTCGCAAAGGTGCTGGAATACAACGAGACGATGACCCAGAGCGAACTCGCGGACGAGACGCTACTGCCCCCGCGAACCGTTCGCTACGCCCTGACCCGTCTCGAAGACGAAGACCTCGTGGATTCTCGGTTTTCGTTCTCCGACGCCCGCAAGCGCCTCTACACGCTCGACCTCTAATTCCCCGACCCACCTGAGCGTTTATATCTCATGGCGCGGCCAACGGTAGCCACCCGTGGCACAACCATACCATACACCTCTCGATCGGCTGACGCCACCCACTCGATTCACTCCCTCCACTCACCCCACACCCACCACTTCCCCCGCTCCTTCCACTTACCTCACTTCCCCCGCGCCCTCCACTCACCCCACTTCCCCCGCTCTTCCCACTCCGTCTACTCACCCTGTTTTGCTCACTTCGCCGTTTACAACGGTAGCTATCTTACCAATTCCCGCTTCCATTGCTCCACGGTCACACCATCGCGTCGGGCGTGATCTCCGGGTGTTCGCGGACGAACGACACCAGATTCCCGACGTACGACCCGAACGCCGGACAGCGAACCGGTTCGTCGATCGTTTCGAGCGCGGCCAGCGTGTTCTCACAGGCATAGCTCGTCGGCTGGTCGAAGTAATCGAGCGTTGCCGGTTCGATACCCAACTCCGGGAGGCTGGAAAGCACCCGTTTCAGGGCGCTCTTCGGAACCGGCACTCGGACGACCCGTTTCCCCGTCGCCCGTCCAAAGACTCGAAGCATCTCGTCCACCGTGAGCGGATTCGGATCACAAAGCTGGTACACCTCCCCGATCGATTCGTCCAGTCTGCTCAGTTCGGCTATCGCGTCAACCACGAAGTTCCGTGGGACGACGTTGACCTCGTACGTCGCCGGGTTTCCGAGGGTCGGGGCGACGGCCACCGAGGGTTGACGCAGAAGCCACCGAAGCAGGTAGTACGGACCGTCGTACTTCTGCGTCTCGCCGGTTTCGCTATTCCCGACGACGATTCCCGGGCGGTAAATCGTCGCGGGCAACCCGTCGGCCATCCGCTCCTGTACCGCCACCTCGGCGAGGTACTTCGTCGTCTCGTAGTAGTTGTTGAACTGCTGGCCCTCCACGAGGTGGTCCTCCGTGAACGTCCCGTCGTAGCGCCCGCTCACGTAACAGGTACTCACGTACTGGAACCGCCGGAGGTCTCCACAACCGTCCGCGAAATCGAGGACGTTCGTCGTCCCGTCGACGTTGACGACCATTCCGACCTCCCGACTCACGGCGAGGTCGTACACGGCCGCGAGATGGTAGACGGCGTCGGTATCGGTTTGCAACGGATCCATCCCTTCGCCGAGTCCGAGGTCCGATTCGGTGATGTCCCCCACGAGGAGTTCGATTCGTCCCGACTCGTCCCCCGTAGACTCACGCTCGATTTCCCGCGCCCGTTGCTCGGCTTTCTGCCGGTATTTCGGCTGTACGAGGCAGGTGACCGAACGTCCACGGGCGACCAATCGCTCCGTCAGCACCGACCCGAGAAATCCCGGAAATCCGGTGAGAAAGACGGACATCTATCGGCCACCCTCAAGCCACTTGAACGCACGCATCACGCCCGTCATCGCTCGTGTGTACCACTCCGTCGGAATCCGTCGCGGTGGCGCGAGCGAGGCGAACCGCTGTTCGGCGACCGTTCGTGCTTCCGTGTACTTGAGAATCCCCTCGCGGCCGTGACGGCGACCGACTCCCGAAGCCTTCATGCCGCCCATCGGGGCGTCGACCGACGCCCACGTTGCTTGATACGGGTCGTTGATCCCCACCGTCCCACAGTCGATTTGTCGGGCGACATCCCATCCTCGCTCGGAATCGGTCGTCCAGACGCTCGCGTTCAGACCGTGTTCGGAGTCGTTGGCGAGTCGAATCGCCTCCTCCGAATCCGAGAACCGGGTGACGGAGACGACCGGCCCGAACGTTTCTTGGCGCGCGAGAACCATCCCGTCCGTCACGTCCGTCAGAATCGTCGGCTCGAAGAAGTACGGCCCGAGGTCCGGCCGCGCGTTTCCGCCCGTCACGACCGTCGCTCCCTTCTCCACGGCGTCCTCGACGTGTGCCCGTACTTTCTCGAACTGCGCTTCGGAGACGAGCGATCCGACCTCGATATCGTAGTCGAGCGACGGGGCCATCGTGAGGTTCCGAGTTCGTTCCGCAAATCGACCCAGGAACGCGTCGTACACGCCGTCCTGCACGTACAGTCGCTCGAAGGAGAGACAGAGCTGTCCGGCGTTCGTGAAACAGCCACGAATCGCACCCTCGACCGTCTCGCTCACGTCCGCATCGTCGAGAACGAGCATGGGATTCTTTCCGCCGAGCTCCAGCGAGCACTTCACGAGGTTCTCCCCTGCGCGCTTCGCCACCGTTCGCCCCGTCTCGGTGCTGCCGGTGAACCCCACGAAATCCACGCCGTCGATGAGCGCCGGGCCGACCTCGCCCCCACGACCGGTCACTACCTGGAAGACGTTTTCGGGGATTCCCGCTTCCCGAAGCAGTTTCGTGGCGAACAGTGCGGTAAACGGCGTCTCCTCTGCCGGTTTCAGAACGACCGAATTTCCGGCCAACAGCGCGGGAATCGCGTCCGAGACGGCGAGCGTGAGCGGGTAGTTCCACGGTGCGATAATCCCGACGACGCCGACGGGAGTCCGGTACTCCTTCGTCTTCGTCGCGAACGGAATCGCTCCATCTCGCCGACGTGGCCGCAGGAAGTCCGCTCCACGGTTCGCGTAGTATCGGGCATTGGTCGCCACGTCGAGGACTTCCTCGAAGGAATGTTGTCGCGCTTTTCCGCTTTCCAACCCCATCACGTCGAGCAGTTCGTCCTGCCTGTCGAGCACGAGGTCGTGAAACCGGGACAGAAGGCACGCCCGTCGTTCGACCGACCACGACGACCACTCGCGTTGGGCCGCTCGCGCACGCGAAACCGCCTCGGAAACGTCCCGCTCGGTCGCCGCCGGAACGCTTCCGACTTGTTCGCCGGTGAACGGGAGGTGGACGGGGATCGAATCGTCGGAACCGCTGTCAGCGACGGCGGCCGCTCCGTCGAGGTCGGCGAGCAGGTCGGCTCGAACCCTCGCCGTCTGAAACGTCATGCACCTCTCAACGCGACCGTCACGGAAACAATTTATGAGAAGGGAACCTACCGAAAGCAATGACACGGGTGATTCACACGGGCGACACTCACATCGGGTATCGCCAGTACCATTCGCCCGAGCGACGGGACGATTTTCTTGCCGCCTTCGACAGGGTCGTCGAGGACGCCATCGAGGACGACGTCGACGCCGTGGTCCACGCTGGTGACCTGTTTCACGACCGCCGACCGGGACTCATCGACCTCCACGGGACGATTTCCGTCCTTCGGAAACTCAATCGGGCGGACATCCCGTTTCTCGCAATCGTCGGGAACCACGAGAGCACGCACGGCCAACAGTGGCTCGACCTCTTCGAGACGCTCGGGCTTGCGACGCGACTCGGACCGTCCCCGGTCCTCGTCGGCGACACCGCCTTCTACGGCTTGGACCACGTTCCGCTCTCGAAACGCGACGAACTCGAATACGAGTTCGACGAACACGACGCGGATACCGCCGCGCTCGTCGCCCACGGCCTGTTTCAACCGTTCGAGTTCGGCAACTGGGACGCGGAGGAAGTACTGACCGAGGCGTCGGTCGATTTCGACGCGATGTTGCTCGGCGACAACCACAAACCGCAACGGGAGGAAGTCGCCGACGCGTGGGTCACCTACTGCGGTTCGACCGAGCGCGCCAGCGCGAGCGAGCGCGACGACCGGGGCTACAACATCGTCCACTTTTCCGACGACGTGACCATCACCCGGCGCGGCATCCCGACCCGGGATTTCGAGTACGTATCGGTGACGCTCGGCGAGGACGATGGTATCGACCGCGTGCGTGATGCGATTCGGGAGTACGACGTGGAGGATTCGGTCGTCCTGATCTCCATCGAGGGCGAAGGGAAGGACGTCACGCCCGCCCGCGTGGAGGAGTTCGCGTTGGAGGCGGGGGCGCTCGTCGCCCGTATCACCGACCGACGGGAGATCGAAGCCGAAGCCGACGAACTGTCGGTTTCGTTCGCCGACCCGGACGACGCCGTGCGCCAGCGCGTCCGTGAGATGGGACTCAGCGAGGCCGCACACGAACTGGACGAACTCGTTCGCGCGAGCAAAGTCGCGGATTCGAACGTCCGGGCGGCCATCGAGGATCACGTTTCGACCCGCATCGCGGACGACGTCGGGGCGTTCGAACCGATGGAAGGCGAAGGATCGGAATCGACGGACGAGGAATCCGAGACGGACGGGTCCGATATTTCCGTTTCGGTGAGTTCGAGTCCCGAAGACGGAACGGCTGTCGCGGTGGAATCGACCGCCGATTCCCCGGCCGACGACGGGTCCGAAGTAGGGTCGCAGGATTCGATCGAAGGATCGATCGCAGAATCTCAGCCCGTGGAGTCCTCCGCGGATGCGGAAAGTACGGCCGAAACGGAAAGTACGGACGATACGGAAAGCATGGACGAAACAGGGAGTACGGGCGATGCTGCGAGCGCTGACGACAGTGACGTCGAGGCCGAGTCTGACGCCGCCGACGCTGCTGACGGAACGGATGGGCAGGTTTCGATGGAGGACTACCTGTGAAGTTCGAACGCGTTCGGCTGTCGAACTTCAAATGCTACGAGGATGCCGACCTCACGCTCGATTCCGGAATCACGGTCATCCACGGCCTCAACGGGAGCGGCAAATCCTCCCTGCTCGAAGCGTGCTTCTTCGCGCTGTACGGCGCGCGAGCGCTCGACAGAACGCTCGAAGACGTCGTCACCATCGGTGCGGAGGACGCCGAAGTCGAACTCTGGTTCCAGCACGCTGGCGGGAACTACCATATCCACCGCCGAATCCGTGCGACGGGGGAGAACGCCCAGACCGCGAAATGCGTACTCGAAACCCCCGACGCGACGTTCGACGGTGCCCGCGACGTCCGCAACCACATCGTCGGCCTGTTCCGGATGGACGCGGAGGCGTTCGTCAACTGTGCCTACGTCCGACAGGGAGAGGTGAACAAACTCATCAACGCGACGCCGTCACAGCGACAGGACATGATCGACGACCTCCTCCAACTCGGGAAACTGGAGGAGTACCGGGAGCGTGCGAGCGACGCCCGCCTCGGGGTGAAAAGCGTCCTCGACGACCGGAGCGGGAGTCTATCGGAACTCGAATCCCAGATCGAGGGAAAAGAGGAGAAGAACCTCCACGAACTGCTGAACGACCTCGAATCGAAGCGCAACGAGATGGAGTCGCAAATCGAGCGGTTCGAAGGGAACCGCGACGAGGCGCGGAAAACGCTCGAAGGAGCACGGGAGACGCTCGAAACGTCCGAGGAAAAACGGGAAGAATTGGAATCTGTTTCCGAGGATATCGAAACCCTGCGGGACGAAATCGCCGAGACGGAAGGGAAACGCGAGAACTGCCGAACGCAGGCGAGCGAGGTTCGGGAGAGGATTTCGGAGTTGGAATCGAACGTCGACGAACTGCTCGCCGAGACGACGCTCGAAACGGCCGACAAGGACGTGCTCGACGCGCGATTGGCGGAACTCGACTCCGAGGACGAATCCGTCGCGGAGGAGTTGGAAGACCGGCGCATGAAGGCCCAGATGTTCGACAATCAAGCGTCGAACCTCGGGGAACGAGCCGACGAACTCGAATCACGAGCGGACGAAAAGGGCCAGCGAGCGGAGCGACTCGACGCGGAAGTCGAGGAGACGACCGAACAACTCGAAACCAGCCGCGAGCAACTGACCGAACTGGACGAGGAAATCGAATCGTATCGGAAGCGGTTCACGGATACCCCTATCGAGTTCGGCGAGGCGAAAGAGCATCTCGAATCGCTTCGCTCGGACCTCACGGACTGTCGTGAGGAAGAGACCGACGTTCGGGCGAAACTGCAAACCGCGAAGGAGCGGGTCGCGGAAGCCGAACGTCTCCTCGATGCCGGGAAATGTCCGGAGTGTGGGCAACCCGTGGAGGAATCTCCACACGTCGATACCGTGGACGAGGACCGATCCAAGGTAGCGGAACTGGAAGGGAAAGTGGAGTCGCTCCGGGAAACGCGCACGGAACTGGAGACTAAAATCGAGCGTGCGGAGGAACTCGTCACCGCCGAGAACCGCGTTCGAGAGCGCCAGAGCAACCGAAAGAACGTCGAACAGTTGGTCGAAAGTCGGGCGCAAACCGTCGAGGAAAAGCGCGAAGAGGCCGAGAAGCTTCGGGAAGAAGCCGAAACGCTCGGATCGGACGCGGAGGAACGCCGTTCGGACGTGGACGAACTCGAAGCGAAGGCGGCGACCCACCGGGAGGAAGCCGAAACGCTCGAAGCCAAGCGCGAGGCGATAGCCGAGCGCGAGGCACGAATCGAGCGGATCCAAACCATTCAGGGGAAGATATCGGACGCGGAATCAGAGCTCGAACGGCTTGTGGAAACACGAAACCATCTGGAGGAACTCAACGATCAGCGCCGCGAGAGCCTCTCGGACAAACGGACGCGGCAGTCGGAGCTCCGAGAAGCGTACGACGAGTCGGCGGTCGAAAAAGCCCGTGACGACGAGGAACGGGCGGAGAACTACCTGGAACAGGTTACGGACAAACTGTCGTCGCTCCGCGAACGGCGGGACGACCTCATTGATCGAATCGGTGGCGTTCGTGGTGAAATCGAGGAGTTGGAAGAACTTCGGAATCGGCGTGACGATATCGAAGCCCGCGTTTCGGCGCTGGAATCGCTGTACGACGAGGCCGCGGATCTGCAGTCGATGTACGGAGACCTCCGATCGGAACTCCGCCAGCGAAACGTGCGGAGCCTCGAACGGATGCTGAACGAAGTGTTCGATCTGGTGTACCAGAACGATTCGTACGCGCGCATCGCGCTCGACGGCGAGTACCGTCTCACGATCTATCAGAAGGACGGGGAACCGCTCGACCCACAACAGCTCTCGGGCGGGGAACGGGCGCTGTTCAACCTGAGCCTGCGCTGTGCCATCTATCGGTTGCTCGCGGAGGGGATCGAGGGAAGCGCGCCGATGCCCCCGCTCATTCTGGACGAACCGACGGTGTTCCTCGACTCGGGACACGTCTCGCAGTTGGTCGAACTCGTGGAATCGATGCGCGAGTTGGGCGTCGAACAGATCATCGTCGTCAGCCACGACGACGAGTTGGTCGGTGGTGCGGACAACCTCGTGCGCGTGGAGAAGGATTCGACCACGAATCGATCGCACGTCGAGGAACTCGATTCACTGCTCGGCGTCGCCGACTAACAGTTCCAGTCCCTCCCGTGCGATATCGGTCAACCCGTATCCACGTTCACCCATGATTTTGCGCTCCTCAACGAGCCCTGCCGCACGAAATTCGGCGAGCAAGCCGTGCAGATCGCTTTCACAGAGATCGTACGACGAGACGAGGGTTCGTGCCGGAACCGCCCCCCGCTCGAACAACTCGACCAACAGGCCGAGGGCGCGGTCGTTCGGAACGGCGGTGAGAATTCGTCTGACCGATGGGTGTACTCGGCGTGCAGCGGTTTCCAGTGGGGATTCCCCCTCGGCGGGTTCGAGACTATCGTTTTCGAGATATCGCTCCTCTCCAGTTTTCGGGTCGCGGACGAGGCTTGACTCGCTCGACCGTTTGACCAGTAGATACGGCTTCCCCGATTCGTCGCGCACGGTTCGCATACGGTCGTTCTAGCGGCGGCGGACGGGTTAGTCCTTCTGGAACTCCTGATAACGGCGGTACCCGCGTACGAACGCCACGACGCCGACGGCGAGCAATCCGCCGCCGAAGGCCCATCGTTGCTCGAAGGCGATGAGCAAGACGCCGAGGGCGAGACAGAAGATGGCGATATTGAACAACAGCACTTGTCTCCAGAACTCGTTTTTGATCTCGGAAGGTGCGTCCACCTCGCTGTAATCGCGGACCGTTGGCCCGTTGTAATCACTGTCGTTCACCCCGCCGACCTGAAACCAGTCGGCCGGATTTTTCGGGAATAGACCCCCTTCAGAAGCCTCATCAGGTTCCGAGGATTCATCGTCATCGCCGAAGTCGTCGGACACGGTGTCGAACGTTGGTGGATAAAAGGGAAAAGCGTTCGGAGTCGATTCAGACGTGTTTTTCTAGCGTGACCGTGCTGGACGCCTTGAGCCAGCCGAGCGGATTGTTGGCATCGTAGAATACGACACCGTCCTCCGTCTCATAGGCTTCAATCGAACTCATCGGTTCGTCGGGAACCGGTAGTTCGGTTTCTGCGCAGTCCAGCGTTCCGTCTTCTGTTGCACGGTCAGACATTGGCTTGACCTCAACCTGTGCTATGAGTTAACACATTAAATCTCTTTCCCCTTCCGGGACTGGCACAAACGGGAGGGTTTTTACCCGGAAGCGCCAAAAACAATCGACATGACTCAATCCGGGCTTGGCGACTTTGCGGGCGGCGAGGAACGCCCCGCAGCGGAAGCCCACGCCGTTGCAGGAGCAAACGACACGACGGCGCACGTCGTGGACGCCGATACCGATTGGCTCCCGGACTCGCAGGGAACCATCGAACTCGCGGTGACACAGGTAGATTACACCATCGACGGGAACGGCGACGACGAAGAACCCATCATCCACGTCTTCGGCCGGACGTCGGACGACGAACAGGAACACGTCCGCGTCGTCGGCTTTCAACCGTACTTCTACGCGCCGACGAAGACGCTGAACGACGGGAAGCTGAACGATGGCCGAATTACGGGTTCGGAGGAGGGATACGAGAGTATCCGTGGCGAGCAGTTGACCAAGATTTTCGGTCGGACGCCACGCGACGTCGGTAACATCCGCGACGAGTTCGAGCACTTCGAGGCCGACATCCTCTTTCCCAACCGGTTTCTCATCGACAAGGACATCAACAGCGGGATTCGGATTCCGGAACGACGACGGGACGACGGCGGCCTCGTCGTTCAGGAAAGCGAAGTAGAAGCGGCCGAGGTGCAGGCAAATCTCAGGGTACACACCTTCGACATCGAAGTCGACGACCGCTCCGGCTTCCCGGAGGACGGCGAGGAGCCGATCGTCTGTCTGACGAGTCACGACTCCTATCGCGACGAGTACATCGCGTGGCTGTTCGACGCGCCCGACGGCGAGGCCGACCTGCCGACGGACCTCCCGGAATACGAACCGCTTCGGGAGGAACCGTCCATCGACGTCCGGACGTTCGAGACGGAGGAGGCCATGCTCGCTTCGTTCCTCGACTACATCGACGACACCGACCCCGACGTCCTCACGGGGTGGAACTTCGAGGACTTCGACGCGCCGTACTTCCTCGACCGACTCGAACGGTTGGAGGGACCGCATCACGACTACGACCTCAACTACAACCGACTCTCACGCGTGAACGAAGTGTGGCGGAGCGACTGGGGTGGCCCGACCGTCAAGGGTCGCGTCGTCTTCGACCTGCTGTACGCGTACAAACGAACGCAGTTCAGCGAACTCGACTCCTATCGGCTGGACGCGGTCGGCGAGGTCGAACTCGGCGTCGGGAAGGAGCGCTACGCGGGCGACATCGGCGACCTCTGGGAGGAGAACCCGACTCGATTGCTGGAGTACAACGTTCGGGACGTGGAACTCTGCGTCGAACTCGACAAGAAACAGGACATCGTCACCTTCTGGAAGGAGGTCGCCTCGTTCGTCGGATGTAAACTCGAAGACGCGACGACGCCAGGCGATGCGGTGGACGTGTACGTCCTGCACAAAGCCCACGGTCAGTTCGCGCTCCCGTCGAAGGGGCAGGTCGAGAGCGAGGATTACGAGGGCGGTGCCGTGTTCGACCCGATTACAGGCGTCAGGGAGAACGTGACGGTGCTGGACCTGAAATCCCTGTATCCGATGTCGATGGCGACCATCAACGCGTCCCCCGAGACGAAGGTGGACCCGGAAACGTTCGACGGGGATACCTACGTCGCGCCGAACGGCACCCACTTCCGGAAGGACGAGGACGGCATCATCCGCGACATCATCACGGAAACGCTGGCCGAGCGCGAGGAGAAAAAGGGACTGCGGAACGAACACGACCCGAACAGCGCCGAGTACGGGATTTACGACCGGCAGCAAGCCGCGGTGAAGGTCATCATGAACTCGCTGTACGGCGTGCTGGGGTGGGACCGGTTCCGCCTCTACGACAAGGAGATGGGCGCGGCCATCACCGCCACTGGCCGGGAAGTCATCGAGTTCACCGAGACGGCGGCGAACGAAATCGACTACGAAGTGGCATACGGGGACACCGATTCGGTGATGCTCGAACTCGGCGGCGACATCGCGAAGGACGAGGCCCTCGAACAGTCCTTCGGAATCGAGGAGCACATCAACTCCCGCTATGACGAGTTCGCGCGCGAGGAACTCAACGCGAACGAACATCGCTTCCAGATCGAGTTCGAGAAACTGTACCGGCGGTTCTTCCAGGCGGGCAAGAAAAAGCGGTACGCGGGCTACATCATCTGGAAGGAAGGCAAGGACGTAGACGACATCGACATCACCGGGTTCGAGTACAAACGCTCGGACATCGCGCCCATCACGAAGGAGGTCCAGCGGCAGGTCATCGAGATGATCGTAACCGGGGAAGATTTGGACGACGTGGAGGAGTACGTCCACGACATCATCGTGGACTTCCAGGACGGGAACGTCGATTTGAACGAGGTCGCCATTCCGGGCGGTATCGGCAAACGACTCGACAACTACGACACCGATACGGCACAGGTTCGCGGCGCGAAGTACGCGAACCTCCTGCTTGGAACCAACTTCCAGCGCGGAAGCAAGCCGAAACGCCTCTATCTAAAGAAGGTACATCCAGCGTACTTCGAGCGAATCGAGCGTGAAGGGGAGTTCGACGCTCGTCCGGACACGCTGTACGGCGAGTTCAAACACGAACAGGACGTCATTTGCTTCGAGTACGCCGACCAGATTCCCGACGAGTTCGAAATCGATTGGGACAAGATGCTCGACAAGACGCTCAAGGGCCCCATCGAGCGCGTGCTGGAGGCGCTCGACGTCTCGTGGGAGGAAGTGAAAACGGGCCAACAGCAGACCGGCCTCAGCAGTTTCATGTGACTGGGTCGGTTTGATTTCCGATCCGTTCTTGCGCCGTCCTGGAGGGCACTCCTTTTCCACTCTGGGAAACTATTTTTTCCTTTCCGAAAATCGATTGCACAGGAATGCGAAACGGTTATGGGACGACCTACCCTTCGTCTAAACGACTTAGGTGAACCTAACAATGGCAACGCTCGAACTGAAAAACCTCCACGCAGAGGTCGTGGAAGAAGGCGAAAAGATCCTCAACGGCGTCGATCTCGAAGTCGAATCCGGCGAGATTCACGCGTTGATGGGACCGAACGGAAGCGGGAAATCGACGACGTCGAAAGTCATCGCGGGACACCCCGCGTACGAAGTCACCGAGGGAGAGGTACTCCTACACCTCGAAGAGGGTGATTTCGGCGACATCGAGATTCCGGAAGACAAGCGGACGTGGAATCTTCTCGAAATGGAACCGAACGAGCGCGCGGCGCTCGGCATCTTCCTCGCGTTCCAGTACCCCGCGGAAATCGAAGGGGTCACGATGTCCAACTTCCTCCGCACCGCACTCAACGCGAAACTCGAAGAGCGCGAAGACCTCTTCAGTGAAGAGGACGAAGTTGAAGACGAAGAGGAAGAGTCCGGCTACGACACCAGTCCGATGGAAGGCCCGGCCGACGACGGTGAAGTCGGCGTCGCCGAGTTCCAGGAACTCCTCAAGGAGAAGATGGAACTACTCGACATGGACGAGAAGTTCGCCATGCGCTACCTCAACGCCGGGTTCTCCGGCGGTGAGAAGAAGCAGAACGAAGTGCTGCAGGCCGCCATCCTCGAACCGTCCATCGCGGTGCTGGACGAGATCGACTCGGGGCTGGACATCGACCGCCTACAGGACGTATCGAAAGGAATCAACGCACTCCGCGACGAGCAGGGTACTGGCATCCTCCAGATTACCCACTACCAGCGTATCCTCGACTACGTGGAACCCGACACGGTCCACATCATGCTCGACGGCGAAATCGTCAAGGAAGGCGGCCCGGAGCTCGCCGAGGAACTCGAAGACAAGGGGTACGACTGGGTCCGCGACCAGGTCTACGAGACCGCATAAGGTGATATCATGAGTTCAGATCAGGACCACTTGAAAGAGACAGATACGGAAGAACGGTTCGAGTTCAAGAAGGAACAGCGAGCCGCGGTCAAGTCCGACAAGGGACTGACCGAGGAGGTCGTCCGCCTCATCAGCGAGGACAAGGACGAACCGGAATGGATGCTCCAGCGGCGTCTTCGCGCACTGGAACACTACCAGAACATGCCCATGCCGACGGACTGGCCCGGCCAGCCCGACCTCTCGGGACTCGATGTCGAGGAGATCGTTCCCTACATCCGCCCCGACGTCGACAAACGCGGCGGCGCGGACGACTGGGACGACCTCCCGGACGACATCAAGGACACCTTCGACAAACTCGGCATCCCGGAGGCGGAGCGCAACGCGCTCTCCGGCGTCGGTGCCCAGTACGAGTCCGAGGTCGTCTACCAGAACATGCAGGAACAGTGGGAGGAAAAGGGCGTCATCTTCTGCAACATGGACCAAGCGGTCCAGGAGCACGAGGACCTCGTCCGAGAGTACTTCATGACGAAGTGCGTGCCGCCGAGCGACAACAAGTTCGCGGCGCTCCACGGCGCGGTCTGGTCCGGAGGGTCGTTCGTCTACGTCCCCGAGGACGTGACCGTCCAGATGCCGGTGCAGGCGTACTTCCGCATGAACTCCGAAGGGATGGGCCAGTTCGAACACACGCTCATCATCGCGGAAGAGGGCAGCGAAGTCCACTACATCGAGGGCTGTTCGGCACCGAAATACTCCGCGTTCAACCTCCACTCCGGTGGCGTTGAGGTCTTCGTCGGCGAGGACGCTCACGTCCAGTACTCGACCGTGCAGAACTGGTCGAAGAACACGTACAACCTCAACACCAAGCGCGCCATCGTCGAAGCAGGTGGCCGCATGGAGTGGGTCTCGGGAAGCATGGGTTCGAAATCCACCATGCTCTACCCGTGTTCCATCCTCAAGGGTCGCGGCGCGTCCGCGAACCAGATTTCCATCGCCTTCGCGGGCGAGGGACAGAACATCGACACCGGCGCAAAGGTGTACCACAACGCGCCGAACACCAACTCGACCATCGAGTCGAAGTCCATCAGCAAGGACGGAGGCCGCACGAACTACCGCGGTCTCGTTCACATCAGCGAAGGGGCAGTCGACTCGTCCACGTCGGTCGAATGTGACGCGCTGATGTTCGACAACGAGTCCACGTCGGACACCATGCCGTACATGGAGATCAACGAAAACCGCGTCAACGTCGCCCACGAGGCGACCGTCGGGAAAATCGGTGACGAGGACGTCTTCTACCTCCAGAGCCGCGGTCTCGACGACGACGACGCGAAACAGATGATCGTGAGCGGGTTCATCGAACCCATCACGGAAGAACTCCCCATCGAGTACGCGGTCGAACTCAACCGCCTCATCGAACTCGAAATGGAGGGCAGCCTCGGATGAGCACGCAGGTTCACAGCACCCTCTCGGAGGAGACCGTCCGCGAGATTTCGAGCGACCTCGGCGAACCCGAGTGGCTGCTCGAAGCACGTCTCGACGCGCTTTCCGCGTTGGACGACCTCGACATGCCCGACGTCATTCGAACGCCGGGACGTGACTGGACGAACCTCGACGCGCTCGATTACGACAGCTTCGTCGATCCGCTGTCGGCCGCAGAGGAGAAAGAGCGCGTCGAACCCGAAGGCGTCTCCGTCCTCTCGCTGTCCGACGCGCTGGACGAGCACGAGGAGATCGTCGAGGAGTACTTCGGCTCCGTCATCGACCCCGAAGACAACTACCTGACGGCGCTCTCGACGGCGCTGTTCACGTCCGGTACGCTCGTCTACGTCCCCGAGGGCGTCGACGCCGAGGACGTGACGATTCGGACGACGATGCAGAGCCAGTCGCTGTTCAACTACACGCTCGTTGTCACCGAGAAATCGAGCTCGGTGACCATCATGGAACGCCAGGAGAGTGAAGAGTTGGAAGGCGAACGCTACTACAGCGGCCTGGTCGAAATCGCGGCTGGCGAGAACAGCCACGTCCAGTACGGTTCCCTGCAGGACGTCGACGAGGAGACGTACACCTACACGTTGAAGCGTGGTACCGCCGCCGACCACGCCACCGTCAACTGGGTCGAGGGGAACGTCGGCTCTCGACTCACCAAATCCTCCGTCGAGACGCTGCTCGACGGCGAAGGCTCGGAGACGAAGACCGTCGGCGCGTTCTTCGGTCACGACGACCAGCACTTCGACGTCGCTGCCCGCGTCTGGCACAAGAACGAACACACGACGGCCGACCTCGTCACCCGCGGCGTGCTCGACGACGAAGCGCGCTCCGTCTACGAGGGCGTCCAGGACGTCGGAAAGGACGCGTGGGACACGAGTTCCTACCAGCGTGAGAACACGCTGATGCTCTCGGACCAGAGCGAAGCCGACGCCTCGCCGAAACTCATCATCAACAACCACGACACCGAAGCCAGCCACTCCGCGACGGTCGGACAGGTCGACGAGGAGGACCTGTTCTACATGGGATCGCGCGGCGTGCCGGACGAACTGGCCAAGAACATGCTCGTGGAAGGGTTCTTCGTCCCCGTTCTCGACGAAGTCGAAGTCGAGGAGCTCCGTGAAGACCTCGACGCGAAGATCGTCGAGCGACTCGACTACTGATCTTCACCGTTTTCTTTCCCTTCGTTTCCGCGACCGACATCAGGGAGTGTTAAGTTTCCCCACCACTTTTTCACGGATATGAGTGTGAGTCAGCGCGTCTCGTCGGACCGCCAACTCGCGCGCTTGCTCCAAATCGGCGTCGTACTTGAAGAAGTCGTCGAGGCACGGGCTGCGCGTCATTTCGAGACCCTCCCTTCGGAGGAACAGGACGAACTTCACAAGGACATACGCGAGATGCTCGCGGAGGCACGCGAGGAATCGGCGGAACACAGGGGTCGACTCGAATCGTTGATCGACGAGCTCGATGCCGAGACGATTCCGTTCGAGGAGATCGAACTGTTGGTGGGCGAGCAGTACGCACAGACCGCCCCCGACGATTTCGACGGCGTGCTCTACGACCAACTGCACGGCGAGGAGACGGCGTACAAGTTCTACGACGACCTCATCGTCGCCATCGAGGAGAGCGAGACGACGTTCGGCGTCGAGCGGGAGCGACTGCTCGAAACGCTCTCGGGGATTCGAGCGGAGGAAGCAGAGGGTGCCGAAGAAGTCGCGGAATTGATGGAGGACGCAGAATGAACACAGCAGATCAGTATCTCAAAGCGATCTATCTCGTCCAGCGTATCGAAGACGGCCCGGCGGCGACCGGGGCACTCGCGGACCGACTCGGCGTGAGTCCCGCGAGCGTCAACGAAATGGTCGGCAAACTCCAGGAACGGGAGTTGGTCGAGCACGAAAAGTATCGCGGGGTCACGCTTACCGAAGAGGGCGAAGCCCGTGCCAGCGACGCGCTTCAGACCTACTGCATTCTGGAACGCTTCCTCGCCAACGTCCTCGAAGTCGATGACTTCCAGATGGAGGCGAAACAACTGGAAAGCGTCATCGACGAAACCGTCGCGAACCGACTGGACACCATCATCGACCGCGAACCCCAGTGTCCGGACTGCTTCTACGCCGACGAGGACATGTGTGAACATCTGGTCGAAGACGGATTCGCGGACTGAAGAATTGACCAAAGGGATTTCGGTCAGTGAAACCAGATTTCAATTCTTAAACTATATATATAATGTGACTACATAGTCAATAGTGACTATGGTGGGCTGCCCGACGTGCAACAAATCATTTGATTCGCAACAAGGGGTGAGAATACATCACACTCATAAACATGGTGAGAGCCTTCCAAATAGGACGTGCAAAGGGTGTGGAAAACAGTTTTACGATGAAAAAGCTCGGAAGCAATTTTGTCAGAGCTGTTCGCCCAACGCTGCTGAAAATAATGGGAACTGGCGTGGTGGAAGAGTGATTACTGAGTGTCATGAATGTGGGAGTGAGTTTAGCTATTATCCTTCAAATAAGAAGGGGATTTATTGTTCAGATTGTATTCAAAAAGCTACGGGTTTACTTCCCGAAAACCCATCAAAGAAGGGCAAGCGAATTGAAACAGAATGTTTGTACTGTCACGAGCAGATGATTGTCCGACCATCTCGAAATAAGGGTCGTAGCAGAGGAATATTTTGTGATATGGGTTGCTATGGCAGCTGGCTATCTGAAAATATTGTTGGAGAAAACCATCACCAGTGGGAAGATTCTACAATTAACTATACTGGAAGATGGTGGCGTATTCGACAGCAAGCGCTTGAAAGAGATGCTAGGACGTGCCAACAATGTGGAAAAACAGAGTCAGAAATCGGACAAACACCGGATGTGCATCACATTATCCGACTACGTGAATTTGATAACCCACAAGAAGCACATCGTTTGGACAACGTCATCACCCTCTGCAGAAGTTGTCATCGAAATGTGGAAGAGGGGAATACGACTCTTCCAAACTAACCAAGAAAAGCAACACACTTGTACCAGGACGCATTATCCGAAGATGCGTAATCGCAGTCCCGTGGTGTAGCGGCCAATCATAATGGCCTTTGGACGTGGTTGGTTTTTCCAACTGCGGAAGACAGCCATTGACGGCGGTTCGAATCCGCCCGGGACTACTAGAATTTTACAGTAGTCATCCCGAAACACAGTGACTTCTGTCGCGGAGTAAATCCAGAAGCTATCTGAACGAAATTTCAACTCCCACGGAAGAGATTATAACTGAAGAACGCACAGAACGTGTATGTTCGACTCGATGAACCCCCGTCGGTTCTACGACGAAGAAGCCGACTGGGAGTGGGGCCGACGCCGAGGTTCGTTCCTCTCGGAAATCGCGTTTGAAGGGACGTTCGAGTACCTCGATGAGTTCTTTCCGGACGACGGATTGATTCTCGATGCGGGTGGCGGCCCCGGTCGGTATGCGATTCGCCTCGCCGAGCGTGGAAACTGCCCCGTTCTCCTCGACGTGAGTCGAACACAGCTTCGTACCGGGCGTGAGAAAATCACCGAGCACGACGTTGCTGATCAGGTTCGTACCGTTCAAGGCGACCTCCGTGGACTTCCGTTCGATGATGACACCTTCGACGGCGTGTGTTGTCTCGGTGGTGCGCTCTCACATATTCTCGATGCCGACGGGAGGGCAGCGGCGCTCGACGAACTCAGTCGGGTCTCGACTCCCGGTTCACCTATCGTCGTCTCCGTCTTCGGGCGGTTGGCGAACCTCGAAATCATCCTTCGCGAAGGGAATTTGGAGACGACGTATCCGTTACTGCTTCCCGAGGCACGCTCGGGTGACTACACCCGTGAACTCGCCATGCAGACGTACGACGAACCGGATTGGACCGAGTGCCACTACTATCGCCTCGCTGAACTGGAAGCGGAGTTCGCGCAAGCCGACTTGCGCGTAGAGCGGACCGCAGGGTTCAACGGTATCTGCACGATGCTCGACGTCGATTTCGAAACTCACGAAAAAGAGGCTCGGGGGACGGTGCGAGAACTCCTCCGGGAACTTCGGGAAGACCGAACGGTCGTAGACGTTTCCCGAGAAATGCTCGCCGTGGCACGCGTCCCGAGTAATTCTCGATAATTCGGAAATTAAAATACCCCTCTGAGCACCATCAGTACGCCGACGCCCGCCACGATGACGCTCGTGAGTTGACTGAGAAGGACCCGCCAGTTTGTCGGTTCGACCTCGTCCCAAGACATCGTGCTCCCGATGGAATCGAGACGTTCACTCAACCGTGACAACTCATAGGCGTACCGGTACGCAAACACGCCCCCGACGAGGAGTACGAGTCCGAAGAGCGTTTTTCCGATCTCGATCATATTCGGATTTTGGAACACTCGTGGTAAGTACTTTGTCGGTAGTCGGAACGAATTCTGCCACCTATCCGGAGTAGCGATAGCGGAGTGCTACTCATCACGAGCTAAAAAACTAGAAAAAAGAATCGAACCGCTTACTTCGAGCTATACTGGATGGTGCCGGTCCACTTGGCGTACACGTCGTCGTGTTGGTGGTCCTTGTCGAGCAGGTACACCGTCACGTGGAGCGTGCCGTCGTTGAACTGCTCGAACGCTCTCTTGTCGATATCGACGGGGTAAGTACCTTCGTCGTGCTGGAATCGGACGCCCGTCCGACCGACGTTCTTGCCGTTGATTTGGACGAGGAAGTACGGGTCACCGTCGACGAGCGGTTCCGGGTCCACGTTCTTCATGGACGTGTTGGCGACGACTTCGACGTTGAAGTTGGAGTAGCCGTTACCGCTCTTGGCTTTCACCTTGTCCACGAGTTTGACGCTCTTCAAGCGGGTGGGGTCCTCCTTGTGCTGGAACGGCGTGTTCGGTGCTTTTGGCGGCTCCCAAGCCTCTTCCGTCGTCGTGGTTTCCTCCGTGGTCGTGGTCGTCGTGGTGGTCGTAGTCGTCGCCGTCGTCGTCGACGCGCTCGAACTCGTCGATGTGGGGGCGCTCGTCGTGGTCGTCGTCGCCGTACTCGAACTCGTCGTATCCGAACCACCGAGACCGGCACAACCGGCGAGGAGCACGGAGATGACGAGGACGATTGCGATTGATCGATTCCGATTCATATGTGGTATGTTCATATATACGCGATGCTCCATAAATATCCTGTTGTCAGTAATTAATCTGCCATTTCCTCATTTCGAAACCAGTCAGGGGGAGAGTAACGTGATCATTCGTCAGTAGGAGGACGTTACCCGACTCTGAGCCGGTCGTACACGCTCGTCGAATCGTCCACAAGCAAATTGAATCGGCCTACCCGTTTTTGACGAACATCTCATTATAAAACGATTCGAAAACGTCAGACTATCGTTAGCACACACCAGTGAGTGTTGAAAGCGACACGGATCGATATCGCCGAAATAGTCCGTTACAGCTCTCGATCAGTTGTATTTGGATATGTCCTTTCTACAGACAAGTGATGGGTTCGCTAACAAATAGAAACAAGACATATACCCTCGCGCTACTTCTGTAATATCTACCATCAATCGAGACTCCTTATGAGATATAGACAACATGGGCGATATGGGATGACAGTAAAAAATGCACAGTTCGAGGAGGACGGATCGTTGTGTCTGTCGCTTCGCTTCGATCCGAATGAGACACCACCGTTGGACAAACTGCTCACGAAGGGATATGTTAAACTAAGCGTGTACGATGGGGACGATTTTGTCGAAGACGGAACATTGACTCTCTACGAGCGGTCTCGCTGCTGAAAACGGCCAGTATCGGGGGAAACGTGATTTCGATAGCGAGTGATCTGAATCTGTAATATAATATGGAAAATAGGGGTTTAGAGCCGGTCGCGGCCGTTGCCACGCGACGTCGACCCGCCCACGTCGATTCGCTCTACTGCTTTCACGACCTTACGAAGATACCGACGAACGTCGAACTCGCTTTGTCGTCCCGAACGTTGGCGTCCGGAACGGCGTGTCTGAGTCGACGTCGAACCGCCAGCTAGCTGTCGAACTTTGCGTTGCGTTTCCTTGGAGATGAGTGGTTCTTCCGGCGAGATTGCCCGTGACAGTATCGCACAGATGGCAGCGATCACCACGAAGTAGTAGCCGAACGCCGTGAATATGTTATCCGAGAAAAACGCTACATAGATCCCGTTGATGAAGAAAAACAACCCCATCAACTGTAGAATCTTGTTGAGATAGGGAGACGACGACTCCGTTGTCGTCGTCGTCCTCGTTGTTCCGATTCCTTGGAGGCTTCTCGTGCTCATCCTCACCTTCCGTTTCGACGTGTGACGTAATGAAAGTCAGTCAGACATGTGTGTCGGACATGACCTGATCCCTAATAGACTATTCGGCCAAGTCTATATAGAATATGGTGGTAGATATATATTCTATACGCTAGGTTTATACTTCTCGCGGCAGTTTACACGTATGATGCTCGAAGAGGGGATGGCGCTGGAAATCACCGAGAAATCCGGCCCAACTGACGCGGTCATCGAATCATCCGAGGCGACTACCGACTCCGGTCCTCTATTCGCTCGATTCTCGCATCCTCGAAGTCAGACGAAAACGAGGATTGCGCTCGTCTCCGACATGCACGTCTCTACCGAAAAGCAGGGGACGTGGAAGGTCTTCCACCGAACACGCGACCGCCTCCGGACCGTTATCGAGGACGTAAACAGCCGTGACGTGGATTCGGTCGTGTTCGCGGGCGACCTCACGGAGGATGGGTCCGTCGCGGATTTCGAAACCGTCCGATCGCTCCTCGCTGACCTCGACGTTCCGTTCGTCGCCGTCCCCGGCAATCACGACGTTCCGAAGTCGTTCGACGCCCACGAGACACCGGCGCTCTCCTCGTTCGAATCGAACTTCACGCCCGAAGAACTCCCGTTCCATCGGCAGGTGGGCGGCGTGGACGTCATCGGATTGAACAGCGCATCGACGCCGACCGGTACGTTGTCGGACTGCCACGACGGCTGTATTTCCGCCGAACAACTCGCGTGGCTGGACGAGACGCTTCCGAAGACGGACGCCCCGATCGTCGTCTCCCATCACAACCTTCCGGGTCTCGGCGATAAAACGGACGCCCATTCGTGGCGGTCGTCGTTCCCGATGCAAAACGCGAGCGACCTAGCCGAACTCCTCTCCCGACACGACGTTCCGCTCCACGTCTCCGGTCATTTGCACGTCCCGGCGACGGCCGAAACGATGGGCGTACGCGAACTCCTCGCCCCGTCGCTGTGTTCGTTCCCACAGGCGTACCTCCTGTTCGACATCGACCGACACGGGACGACCGTTCGATTCGTTCCCACGGCAGGTCCGGAGGGCACGAGGGAAGCCTACATGCACGCGAAGAAGGATTCCGCCCGAAGCGATGCCCTCGCTGAGATTACGGCGGCGCGACTCGACTCGTTGCCGCTCGTAGACGAGCGCCAGTTGGCGTCTCACTAATCCAGCACGAACTTCAATCGCTCTTCGTCGCTTCCTTTGGTCTCCCGACCGGTAATCCTGAACTCCCCGAGTTCGTCGGTCCGTCGGACGTGTGTCCCGGCACAGGCGGTTTTATCGAACGCTTCGATCTCCACGATACGGATTTCGCGGATACTTTCTGGGAGCAGATGGATCCGCGTTCGTTCCGGGTCGAGGGAGGACTCGGCTTCCTCGCGGTCCAGTTCGTACCACGAGACTTCCAGTCCGTCCTCGATGCGGTCGTTCATGACCGACTCGATGTGGGCGAACTCCTCGTCGGTGAACCGTTCGTAGCCACAGTCGATTCGGGCGCGGTCGGTGTACAACTGGTTTCCGGTCGTGCTCGCGTCGTACTCGTCCAACAACACCGCCGAGAGGAGGTGCTGGGCGGTGTGATACTGCATGTGGGCGTATCGTCGGTCCCAGTCGATTCGTCCGGTGACGGTCGTCCCCGCTTCGGGCGGGGTTCCATCGACGGTGTGGTAGACGGTGTCCTTCTTCTGTACGTCGGTGACGTTCCACGTCTCGCCGTCGGTTTCGAGAACTCCAGTATCGAAGGGTTGGCCACCGCCTTCAGGGTAGAACAGCGTTCGGTCGAGCACGACGCGGTCGTCGACGACGCGCTCGACTGTGGCTTCGAATTCCCGCTCCTCGGTCGCTTCGAGGTACAACGCTTCGGTCATACACGGGGAGAAGAACACCCGGGACTTAATGACCTCGTCGTAACGCTAAAGAGCGAATCGTGCGTTTGTATCAGTAATGAGTACGAATGCTGAACGCTGGAGGGATTTTTGTGGGTGTCGAAATTAAGGGTTCACCCGTCTCCGATTCCGAATTCGAGGAGATGAAGACGTTCGTGTACGAGTATCTCGATGCGAGCGTCCAAAACGAAGAAAGTGGGGGACGCATGCGGTGGTATCCGTGGCACTCCGCGGATTACCGATTCAACCACATTCTCAACGTCGTGAACCTCGCGGAAACGATAGCGGAACGCGAAGGGGCCGACGTGGACGTCGCCCGCGTCGCATCGCTGTTTCACGACATCGCCAAACTCGACGCGGATCAGGAAGTCCACGCCGAGGAAGGTGCGCGGGTCGCCCGCGAGTACCTCGAATCGCACGGGGAGTTCCCCGAATCGTTCGTGGACCAGGTGTGCAAAGCCGTCGAAGACCACTCCTATCAGGGGGACCTCTCGCGCCTCTCGAAGGAAGCCCAGTCCCTCATCGAAGCCGACATGCTCGACAAGGTCGGCGCGAACGGGACCGCCTTGATGTTGTTGCGCATGGGCTACGAGGCGCGGACGCACATGGCCGCCGCCGAGATGGTGGACCGCGTGCTCGAACGTGGCAAGGACGCGTCTTCCCGCGTGCAGAGCGAGACGGCACAGGACATCGCTCACCGCAGACTCAAGCGCGTGAAGTGGTTCCGCGAATGGCTCGAAGACGAAGTTCCCGAGATGGACGCCGAACCGTCGGGTTCGCCCCGCGGCACCGGACGCTGAGCGGACGGAAGATCGAATTCGAATCCGACTAATTTATGCGAGCGTCGTCACGGCGTCGTAGAGGAACGAAATCCCCGCTAGCGCGAGAATTCCCGCACTGATGTACGCGACGGCCGGTGCGAGCGAGTCGATCCGTTTTTCTGCCGCGGACAGCGCCGCCGGAAAGCCCGTAATCCAGCACGCGATGCCCAAAAAGAAACCGACGATGATTATCGGCCCGCCGGTCGATACCGTGAGGTGTCCGGGGAGTCCCGAGAGCACGTCGAACTGACCCGGGTCGAGCAGACCGACGCCGGCCGTGAGCCACCAGATGATCTGAAACGGGTTCGTGATGGCGAGCGCGAACGCCTTCCGGAACCCCCTCGCGTCCTCATCCACCGAATCCGTGGTGAACGTTGAGGTCGCGTCCTTCGCCGCGCCGTAGGCGAAATACAGCATCAACAGTCCGCCGACGCCGACCATGAGTCCGCGGACGAGTGGGGCTTCCCGAACGACCGTGACGACGCCCGCGAGTGCGAGGACGAAGAAGCACGCGTCGGCGGTCATCGCACCGAGTCCAGCGAAAAAGCCCGACCGCCACCCGCGGAGAACGCTCTCCTCGGCGATAACTGCGTTCATCGGACCCGGTGGTGCGGCGAGCGAGAGTCCGAGAACGACCCCCGCGAACGCCGAGACGAGTACGGCAAACATCTGTCACCCAGTTTGGGATGGGGTGAGTAAAAGACCGCGGTTAGGGGAAAGAGGTGAGTGGCGCGGGGAGTTCACGGGAAACCGAGCCATTCGGCGAAGACGAGCGCGCCGAAGGCGAGGAAGACGAGCGACGCGACGAGTTCGAGCCACTTCGTCGGGAGGACGCGCTCGAAGCGCTCGCCGATGAAGGCGTCGAGTCCCGTCCTGAGACCGAGCGCCGCGATGACGCCGACGAATATCGAAAGCGGCGAGTGCGGGAACGTCGTCGAGAGATTGATCGTCAGCAGTTGGGTCTTGTCGCCGAACTCGGCGAACATGATGAAAACGAACGTCGAAAGCACGCCGCCGTAGGCACCCATCCGATTCAGTAACTCGTCCGGAATCAGCCTCCCAGTCATGCCCACGTCCATTCCGCCGCCGGTTACGAGCGGTGGGTCGGACGAGGAGTCCTCGGCGAACTTCGGTACCGCGTTCGTCAACGTCCAAAGTCCAAAGACGACGAACAAACCGCCGGTCAGTACCGTTATGGCGTTCCCTGGAAGGGTGGATTCGATGAGGTGACCGAACGCGATTTCGACGGTACTCCACAACGAAAACGCCGCCATCGCGCCGAGAAACACCTTCTTCGCGTCGTAGCGTGACGCGAGGGTGACGACGACGAGTTGTCCTTTGTCACCGAAGGTGGCGAGCAGATTGGCGAGAAACGCGGCGACGAGCGGGCCGTAGCCGTCGTAGCGGTTGATGACCCCTTGGAGACCCGCCGCTAACGGCGTCGGTTCTCCGACCATCTCAGGCGATTTCTTCGACGACCGCCCGGACGCGAATCGACCGAGCGACGCTTTCCGGAAGGCTCTGTTCCCCACCGAGGACGGACACGGTCACCATGCCGAACGGGGCGACGTCAACGATTTCGAGTTCCGTTCCCGGCGAGATTCCCGCTTCGGCGAGGTAGCGCAACTCCTCGTCGTCGCGGTCGCTGACGCGCGCCACGACGACGTGTTGACCGGCCTCGTGTTCGTTCAGGCGTGTCGTGTCGTCCTCCTCGATGGGCGAGAGGTTCGCGTCGGGAATCGGGTCCCCGTGGGGGTCGATGGTCGGGTTCCCGAGTGCCTCGGCGACGCGTTGTTCGAACTCCTCGCTGATGTGGTGTTCAAGGCGGTCGGCTTCATCGTGGACTTCGCTCCACGAGTAGTCGAGATGTTCCGTCAGGTAGGCCTCCAGCAATCGGTGGTGACGGAGCACTTCGAGCGCGACCGTCTCTCCCTCGGCGGTGAGTTCCACCCCCTTGTACTTCTCCCGATCGAGCAGTCCACGGTCGGTCAGCTTTTCAACCATACTGGTGACTGTCGGCGGTGTTACCCCCAGATAGTCCGCGATTTCGGAGGTCGCTACCGGACCCCCGTCCTCCGTCTGGAGCGTATAGATGGCCTTCAAGTAGTCCTCCATCACGTCGCTCAGCATCACTACCGAGGATTAGACGCTTCTAAACCTTCAATTTGTCGTGTACTCAGTGGCTGATACGGTCCCCTCCCCGTTCACTTCTGACGTTCCTTTTACGTCCCCGTCGTTTCGATCAACGGCAGGAGTACGTCCGCGAGTTCCGTCATATCGGCGGCCGAGACCGGGGCCGCCGGTCGTGACTCGTCGCCGACGTACACCGTTCCGAATCCCTGCTCGCGGGCGGGAACGATGTCCTCTTCGAAGGTGTCGCCGATGTAGATGTAGTCGTCCGCGTCGAGTCGCCGTTTCGCTTCCTCGAAGATCACCGGGTCGGGTTTCCGGGCACCGAACTCGTTCGAGACGATGACGGTATCGACGAGCGTTTCGAGTCCGTGCGCTTCGATCTTTCGCCGTTGTGCCCGCCCGTCCCCGTTCGTGAGGATTCCGGTCGGATGTCGAGCGGAGACGGTTTCGACCAACCGCCGTACGGCCGGTCGGATGCGCGTGGCCTCGGCCTCGTTTTCGATGTGGCGTGTCGCCAACGCGCTCGGATCCGCATCGAGGTCGTGTTCCGCACAGACCGCGGCGAAGGCGCGTTCGTACGGATTCGATTGCAGTTCCGTAATGGCCTCCAACACCGCATCCGAATACCGTACCAGCATCTCCTCCGTCGGTTCGACGGGCAACGACCGCGCAGTTATCTCCCCGAACGAGGCGGTGTATTCGAGGAGAGTGTTGTCGAGGTCGAAGTAAACGGCAGTCGTCATTAGATGATATCTCTACCCCGGCGGAAAGTACCCTTCGAGGACAGGACGTTCCCCGTTCGCACGCGATGACCGGGCCAAAAAAGGTGTTCGATCGAACCGTCGTCGTTCGAAAACTGCTCCGTGAATGGCCTTATTCGTCGGCTATGGCCAGTTGCCGCTCTCGGTGTAGGAGTCGATGACGCGCTGGAGGGCGACGACGTAGGCCGCAGTCCGGAAGTTCGGCAGGTCGTTCGCCTCGTAAGCGTCCGTCAGGTCGCCGAACGCGGAGACGATGACGTCTTCGAGTTCCTCGTTGACGCGCTCTTCCGACCAGTAGAAGCGCTGGCGGTTCTGGACCCATTCGAAGTACGAGACCGTCACCCCGCCCGCGTTGGCGAGGATGTCGGGGAAGACGTAAACGTCGCGCTCCGTGAGCACGTCGTCGGCGTCCGGCGTGAGCGGGCCGTTCGCGGCTTCCACGATGACGTCCGCCTGAACGTCCTTCGCGAGGTCACCGTCGATGGCGTTTTCGAGCGCCGCGGGAACGAGCAGGTCCACGTCGAGCGTGAGGAGTTCCTCGTTGCTGATTTCCTCTTCGGCACCGGCGTACTCGACGACGCTACCGGTCTCGTTCTTGTGGTCCTTGACGTCGCGTGCGTGGAGTCCGTCTGGGTTGTAGATACCGCCGCTGGAGTCCGAGACGGCGACTATCTTCGCGCCGAGGTTTTCGATGAGTTTCGCGGCAATCCATCCGGCGTTCCCGTAGCCCTGCACGGCGACGGTTGCGCCGTCCATCTCCTTGCCGAGGTAGTCGAACGCCTCACGAGCGGTGAGCATGGTCGAGCGACCCGTCGCCTCGACGCGGCCTTCGCTGCCGCCGCTTTCGAGCGCTTTACCCGTGATGACGCCCGGTTCGGTCGTGTTTTCGAGTTTCTCGTATGTGTCTTTGATCCAGTTCATCTCGCGCTGGCCGGTGTTCACGTCCGGCGCGGGAATGTCCTGGTCGACGCCGATGAACGGGCGGAGTTCCTTGGCGAACGAGCGCGTGATGCGCTCCAACTCGTCCTCGCTGTACTCGTCGGGATCGATGATGATACCGCCTTTCCCACCGCCGTAGGGGATATCAACCACGGCGGTCTTGTAGACCATCCATCCGGAGAGTGCTTTCACTTCGTCGCGGGAGACGTTGGGGTGGTAGCGGATGCCACCTTTGTACGGGCCGCGGTCGCCGTTGAACTGCGAACGGAACGCTTTGAACACTTCGATGGACCCGTCGTCCATCTCGACAGAGAGATTCGTCTCGAGAATCCGCTGGGGGTGCTTGAGCCGCTCGAAAACGTCAGGGGACGCGTCGAGATATTCGGACGCGTCGTCTATCTGTTCCTGCAAGCTCTCGAACGGATTAGCTTGTTCGGACATCGTTTGTCAGTCCCACCCACCCACTGTTAAACGTGACGAAATAACCATGAACTATTATACCTAAATGAGGTATAAGGAAGAGAGTCAGTTGTCAGCGTCCGCGTACTCCATGATCCGTTCCGCTTGGGCGATGAGCGGCGCATCTATCATTTCACCGTCAACTCTGAAAACGCCGCGTCCGTCCTCGTCGGCGTCCGTTTTCGCCGTCAGGACGGCTTCGGCCCACTCCACCCGCTCCGGGTCGGGCGTGAACGCCTCGTTGATGGGTGCGACCTGCGCCGGATGGATCGCCATCTTCCCGTCGTAGCCGAGTCGGATGGCGAACTCCGTCTCCTCGCTCAATCCCTCCGTATCACCGAAATCGGTGTAAACGGTATCGATGGCGTCGACGCCGTTGGCGCTCGCCGCGATGACGACGTGTTCCCGGGCGTAGAGCACCTCGGTCCCCTCGTCGGTTCGAGTCGCACCGATGTCCGCCGACAGATCCTCCGCCCCGAACACGAGGGCGGCCGTTTCGTCCACCGCCGCGATTTCCGCGGCGCTGAGAACCCCGCTCGCCGTCTCGACCAGCGCGAGGATCGGAACCCGGCAGTCGTGTTCGTGGAGCAGTCGAACCAGCGTCTCGGCATCGTCGCCCGATTCCGTTTTCGGCAGCATGACCGAATCGATGGCGTCGGCACCCTCGGCGATTCCACGGAGGTCGTCGTCCGCCGCGATCCCCGTCGGGTTGACGCGAACACACACCTCACAGTCCGGGTCGAACGCCGGGTCCGTGAGCACGTCACGGACGGCCTCGCGGGCTTCGTCCTTTCGCTCGGGAGAGACCGCGTCCTCCAAGTCGAACACGATCACGTCGGCCCCTGCGCCGGGTGCTTTTCGCATCATCTCCGGGCGGTCGCCCGGCGTGAACATGACGCTTCGTCGTGGCATACGGGAACGACGTGTGGCGTCGATTTCAACCCACCGAACGGTTTCGTTCGTGCATCCTCGACGTCGCCAGTTTCGTCGTTCGAAGAACGTATCGAATCGGAAACTCCCCAGATAGGTTTATCCCGCCACCCTTCGGTACGTCGGCATGGAACGAACGGAAACGTCGGGAACGGAAGAGTCGAACGCGGACGAGGGGTCCGATTCGAACACCAACATGGGAGTCGGTATCGGCATTGGCGTCGCTCTCGGCGCCGGTATCGGTGTCGCGCTGGACAACATCGCACTCGGAATGGGGGTCGGAATCGCTATCGGCGTTGCGATCGGAGCAGGAATGCCCGACCGGTGATGGTTCTCCCCCCGAACAACGACAGAAAAGATTTCCGTTCGTGAACGTCCCGAAGGACGCTTCCGACCGTTTTACGGCCAGAGTCCGCGCGCCGTGTGAGCTTCGGCGATACGCGAGAGGCCGACGATGTACGCGGCGTCACGCCACGTCACGCCGCGCTCTTCGACTTCGGATCGGACGTCGTCCCACGCGGTGAGCATCTCGGATTCGAGTTCCTCGTTCACGCGTTCGAGCGACCACTGGCGGCGGTTGATGTCCTGTAGCCACTCGAAGTACGAGACCGTCACCCCACCCGCGTTGGCGAGGATGTCCGGAATGACGTGGATGCCGCGCTTCTCGAATATCTCGTCCGCGGTGGTCGTCGTCGGACCGTTCGCACCCTCGACGATGATGTCCGCCTGCACCTCGTGAGCGTTTGCCTCAGTGAGGACATTTCCGATCGCGGCCGGGATGAGCACGTCGACGTCGAGTTCGAGGAGTTTCTCGTTGGGAATCGCCTCGTGGCCGTCGAACGTCGTGACCGCCTCGGGTTCCTCCTCGTGGGTCGGAATCGCGTCGATGTCGAGTCCGTCCTCGTCGTAGATCGCACCGTTCACGTCGGAGACGGCGACGACGTTCGCACCCCACTCGTGGAGCGAGAGGGCGGCGTTCGCGCCGACGCTCCCGAACCCTTGGATGGCGATCGACGTGTCTTCGAGGTCGTAGTCGTAGTACTCACACGCTTCGCGGGCGATGATGGCAACCGAGCGACCGGGCGACTCCTCGCGGCCGTAGGAACCGCCGATGACCGGCGGTTTACCGGTGACGACGCCGGGTTGCGTTTCGCCTTCCTGCATGGAGTAGGCGTCCATGAACCACGCCATCGCCTGCGCGTCGGTTCCCATGTCCGGCGCGGGAATGTCGCGCATCGGGCCGATGAAGTCGCGCAGTTCCTCGGCGAAGCGGCGGGTGAGCCGTTCCTTTTCCTCGTTGCTGAGTTCCTTTGGATTGACGATGATGCCACCCTTCGCGCCCCCGAACGGGAGGTCCATCACGGCGCATTTCCACGTCATCCACATCGAGAGACCGACGCACTCGTCTTCGGTGACGCCGGGGTGGTAGCGCATTCCACCCTTGAACGGTCCGCGCACGCTGTCGTGTTGTGCGCGGTAGCCGGTGAAGATATCCGTGTCACCGTTGTCCCGCTTCAGCGGCACCGAAACCCGGTGTACTTGGTCGGGGTGCTTCAAGCGCTCGATCGTGCCGCGGTCCACGTCGAGGTGCGCCGCCGCGCGCTCCAGTTGTCGTCGTGCCGTTTCAACCGCCGTTTCCGGTTCGTCCGTAGTCTGCTTCCCAGTAGATGCCATAGTTGGACGCCTCCGACAGGCTTGCCAGTTTAGTCGGTAGTAATACGAGAAATGCCTTGCCATCCGTCGTTGCGTCGGCATGAGATACCACGGCACGATACGGAGGAGGACGGTGAGCGACTTACTGCGGCAAGGCGTAAATCATTCCCGCCACGTCACCGACGTAGACGGACTCGCTGCCGACCGCTGGCGACCCGACCAGCGAATCCTGTGCTCGGAAATGCCACCTGGTGCGGCCGTCGGCGCGGTCGAGCGCGACCAGTAAGCCGTCGTCGTTGCAAGCGTAGACCAGTTCGTTCGTGACGACGGGCGACCCCCACACGCGGGCGTCGGTTTCGACACACCACCTGACGGTACCCTCCCGCGCGTCGAGCGCCAAGATATTCCCGTCCGCGGAGCTGGTGTAAACGATACCGCCGATGGCGACCGGCGACGACCAGACTCCGGCGTCGGTCTGATGCCGCCATTTGGTTTTGCCCGTTTCGGCGTCGAGCGCGTAGATTCGGTCGCCGTCCACGGTCCCGACGTAGGCCGTGTCACCGACGACGGCGGGAGCGCCCGCGATGGCGAGTGACGGTGCGAAGCGGAAGAACTCCTCCCCGTCGTCCACGTCGTGGGCGAACAGCCCACCGTCGAGTCCGGTCGCGTAGAGGGTGTTACCCGCTATCTGCATCGACGTGAGCGCTCGTGCGGGGGTTCGGAAGGACGATTTCAACTCACCCGTTTCGGCGTCGAGCATGGACACCTGTCCATCGCGCGAAGCGACGTACAGCGTGTTCCCGACGAGTATCGGCGCTTCCTCCACGCCAGCATCCGACTCGAAACACCATTCACGCGTTCCGTTCGTCCTGTCGAGTGCGAGCAGGTTCCCGCTCCTGTCACCGACGTAGGTGAGGTCCCCACCCGGCGTCGGCGACCCGACCGCGTTCGGTGCCTGGAACAGCCAGTTGCTCACGCCATCCCGCTGGTCGATACTACAGACGAACCCGTTCTCGGTACCGACGTACACAGACCCGTCCCTGACGACGGGTGTGGTTTCGACCGGCCCACCGACTTGGGCGAACCACCGCGCGTGAACGCGCTTGCTGTCGCTCAACGGTGTCATCGGCGTCGTCGGCGTCGTCGGTTCCTCCTCGCTCCCGGGATCGACGGGTCCGGGGCGGATATCCGGTTCCGAGTCGATACCGCCATCGGTGGACGGTCGAGGCGGCTTCGAACCCGAATCGGTGCCGCCATCCGAGATGAACGTCGTGTCGTCCGCCGTCGACTGTCGTGTGCTGTAATATTTCATATTTCTCTAGACCTGAATTCTGCCTGACTGCCAAGTCATTCGAATACTGTCTACTTTGTTATGAACCGGTTACAGCCCGCTATCGGCCGTGCAACGGTTGGAACGGTTGCAACGGACCCGACGGAGACCGACAGGATTTTTCCCACCGCTGACCCAAATCTCGCCATGACCGGACTGTACTACGAGGAGTTCGAGGTGGGCCAAACTATCGAACACGAGAGGCGGCGCACTATCAGCGAAGCCGACAATCAGAAATACTGTGATATGACGATGAACCAACAGCCACTCCATCTGGACGCCGAGTTCGCGGCCGACACCCAGTTCGGCGAGCGCCTCGTCAACGGTCTCTATACGATGAGTCTCGCTGTCGGCGTCTCGATCCCGGACACGACGGACGGAACCATCGTCGCCAACCTCTCCTACGACAACGTCTCACACCCCAACCCGGTTTTCCACGGCGACACGATTCGGGCACAGTCCACCGTGACCGACAAACGCGAGACGAGCGACGGCGAGCGCGGGGTCGTCACCATGCACGTGGAAGTGTTCAAGGTCGATGGTGAGGACGAGACGCTCGTCTGTGAGTTCGACAGGACGGCGTTGTCGCTCAAAAAGGCGAACGCCGAGTAGACAGGGGAGGTTTCACAGTCGGGTGAATAGGGAGAGGTTGACGACGACGGCGAACATCCACGGGAACGCGAGTCCGGCGGGGACGAGCGTGACGTACTGTCGAGGAACGAGCGTCCGGCAGACGAATCCGACGGCCAACGCGAACATCTTCAGGCCGACGAGCGAGAGGAATCCGAATCGGCCGAGCGCGCCGCGTGCGACCGGGTTCGATTCGGCGAGTCCCACTTGTAACCCGACGTACGTCGTAACCAGGTCGCCGACCAGCGCGAGGAGGACGACGGCCCAGAGCAGTCGTTCCACGTCGTCGAAATCGAACCAACCCGTGCGTTGATAGCGGTAAGAGAACTGCTGATGACTCATAGGTGATGGCGCGGTAGTTCCACGTCATCCCGGATACGCCTGAACGGTGCTTTATTATGAAGTGCCTTATCGGTTCACCCGGTGTTCAAGCGGGTGCTACTGTCCGATTCGAATAATGTTCATACGGTCATTTCGCCGTTCGGACGTGAAAAAGTAGGTGTCGGTCCCCGTCGGCCGATTACAGGATCGTTCCGTGCTTCTTGTCCGGGAGGTCCTTTTCGATACCGGCGTAGAAGTCGTAGCGCTGGACGAGTTCCTCGCGGAGGGTACTCGGCGGGACGATGTCGTCGATGACCATGTCGCTCGCCATGCGGTGCACGTCGATGTCCTCGCGGTACTCCTCGCGGAGTTCCTGCTCGCGCTGGGCGCGTTCCTCCGGGTCCTCGATGTCGTTCAACTTGTTCGCGTACACCGCGTTGATCGCCGCTTCGGGACCCATGATGCCGATCTCGCCGGACGGGAGCGCGATGACGCTCTGGGGGTCGTACGCGGGGCCGGACATGGCGTAGATTCCCGCACCGTACGCCTTCCGGACGACGACGGAGATTTTGGGGACGGTGGACGAGGAGGTGGCGTAAATCATCTTCTTGCCTTTCTCCAGGATCGCGTCCTTCTCGACTCCGGACCCGGCCATGAATCCCGGCGTGTCACAGAGGTAGAGGAGCGGAATCTCGAAGGCGTCACACTTCCAGATGAATTCGGCCGCCTTCTCGGCGGCGTCCGGGAAGATGGCACCCGAGCGCTGTGCCGGTTGGTTGGCGACGATGCCGACCGGACGGCCGTCGATTTTGGCGAACGCCGTGATGATTTCGCCGCCGAACTCCGGCCTGAGTTCGAAGTACGAATCCGAATCGACCACGCGCTCAATGAGGTCGGTCATGTCGTATGCCCGGTTCGGACTCGACGGGATGACCTCGTCGATACCGTCCGGCGACAGTTTCGGCGCTTTCGGTTCGCTTCGAGGCGGTTTCTCGTGTGCCTTGTCGGGGAGATACGTGATGAGGTCCGCCACGAGTTCGCGGGCGTGTTCCTCGTTGCGGGCGACGAGGTCCGCGCTTCCCGATTCCGCCGCGTGCATGTGCGCGCCGCCGAGGTCCTGCATGCTGATGTCCTCCCCGGTGACCATCTGTACCATCCGCGGCGAGGCGATAGCCATCGCGGACATGTTCTCGACCATGATGGTGAAATCGGCGAAGACGGGGGTGTACGCCGCACCGGCGATACACGGCCCGTAGAGCACGCAGATCTGTGGAACGCGCCCCGAGAGCATCGAGTGGTTGTAGTAGTACTTCCCGATTCCTTCGCGGTTGGCGAAGAACCCGGACTGCTGATCGATACGCCCGCCCGAGGAGTCCATCAGATAGAGGACGGGTTTCCCATTCTGGAGCGCCCGCTGTTGCATGCGCAGGAACTTCTCGACCCCTTTGGCGGCCATGCTTCCGGCCTTGACCGTGAAGTCGTTCGCCATGAAGTGCAGGTCGCGGTCCTCGAACGTGGCCGCGCCGGTGAGCAGGCCGTCGGCGGGCAGTTGGTCGTCCGCGTCGAACTCGGCGAACCGGCCGTCCTCGAACTTGATCCCTTCTTCTCCGAACCAGAGGTCGAGTCGGTCCCGAACGAATAGTTTTCCCTTCTCGGAGAGGCGCTCCTTGTACTTCTCCGGACCGCCCAACTCGATCTCCTCGATCTCTTCCCGGAGCAGTTCCTCGCGCTCGGTCGGTCCGAGGTCGTCCTCCAGCGGTTCGCCGGGTTCGTCCCACGTGACGGTCGGTTCCGTTTCGTCACCGACGAACACTTCCACCTCGCTGCCGACGTGTTCGGCGAGTGCGCTGGCGATCGCCGAGGCTTCCTCGTCGGTCGCCCCTTCACCGATACGGACTTTCATGAATGAGAATGCGCGAAGCGATTTCAAACCGTTTTCCCTTTCTATCGCGACAATATTTTCGAGCGGGAGACGGAGAGAGTGGAGAAAGAAGTGTCTAGGGAGAGGACGATGGGAGCGGAATCGGGACGTGGTTACTGATCCGGCAGTTCCATGGCCGCGACGTGCTCCGCGTACTCTTCAAGCACTGGTTGCCCCCAGTACCGAAGTGATTCGCTCCGTGCATCGTAATCGATGATGTTCGCGTCAGCGAGTTTTGGGAGGTGTGTGTGATGAAGGGACGCTTCGATACGTCGTCGGTAATCGTCCGGAACGTCGTTTGGCGACGTTTCCGTTTCCCACTCAACGACCTGTTCTACGAGGTCGGAAAGCGTTGCTACGCCATCCGCAGTCGTTGAGAGATAGTGGATTGCGTATCGTCTCCGCTTATCCGACAGGAGTTCGAAGATGTCATCGAAAGACGGTCTACTCACTCCTGGTTCGGCACGAAGTACGTGGGGCGGATGTCCCGACGGGCGGTTCCCCGAGTCGTCACGGTATGGTGACTCATTGCTCATGCGACGCTCAAGAGGAGTTGACCAGCATAGATAAAGAATGGTGAATCTAGACATCTAGAAACGTGCCAACGGATAGGAATTCATCGGCCCGAATAAATTTATTTCCAATAAGTACACCACCGACTATATTCGGTTGCCGCTCGTCATCGCGAAATTTCGATTACCACGATGACTCGCAATGATTGCCGGGACCGTCGGGCGACGCTACCACGTGTCAACGATCACAACCGGCCGGGGACGTGAGGAAACGGAATTAACGATGGCTCCGGTTGACGTGCGTCTCGCGCGTGTGAGTCGTATATTATGGATCGATTCACACGGGCTGTAGTCGCGGTCGGACTCGTCCTCCTCGTCAGCATCGCAAGCATCGCCGTCGTTTCTCCCACCAACTCCGGCACGACGTCATCCACCCAGTCGATGGAGGCGTCGGCACCCCTGGTCGGGGAGTCGGCGGCGACGCTTCCCGTACTGTCGGTGAACGACGGCGCGAGTGAACTGTTACAGACCGATTCGAACCGTTCGACCCGTGAGGAGGCGGCCGCCCGCGGTGTCGCACAGGGGGCCGCGTTGGCACAGCGACAAGGTGTCTCCATCAGTCAGGAACAGCGACAGGCCGCAGTACAGGGTGCGACACAGGCCGTCTCACAGGATCAATCGACGAGCGTCAAACAGGTTCAGGCCGCCGCGCGCGGTGCCGCACACGGTACCCTCCTCCAGAGTCAGGACGTGAACGTCACCCAGATACAGGTGGCGACACAGGGGGCAACGACCGGCGCAGTTTCCCAAACCCAACGGGCGAACGTCTCGCAGGTGCAAGCCGCGGCGTTCGGTGCTGGCCACGGCGCAGTCGCTCAAAGTCAACGGGTGAACGTTACGCAGGTACAGGTGGCGGCACGCGGTGCCGCACAGGGTGCGGTGACCGGTGCGGTACAGAATCAGGGAGCGAGCGTCTCACAGATCCAGGAGGCCGGACAGGGTGCGGCGTTCGGCGCGCTCGACCAGCGTCAGAACGTTTCGGTCCAACAGGTGCAGGCGGCGGCACGAGGCGCGGCGACCGGGGCCGCCCAAGCACAGACCGCGAACGCGAAGCAGGTTCAAGTCGCCGCGATGGGCGCGGCGAGAGGCGGTGCGACACAGATTCAACAGGTGAACGTCGAACAGATCCAAGCGGCCTGCCGCGGTGCGGCGGCGGGGGCCGTCTCCCAAGTCCAGCGGGTGAGCGTCACACAGATTCAAGTTGCCGCACAAGGCGCGGCGACTGGTGGACTCACACAGGCGCAGAGAGCCACCGTTTCACAGATTCAGTCGGCCTGTCGCGGTGCGGCGATTGGTGCATTGAGCATCACGCAGGTCCAGATCGTGAACATCGTGCAGATTCAAATCGTCGCGCAGGGGGCGGCACAAGGTGCGACCCAAGGTGCCGTCCAGAAGCAGGTCGTGAACGTCAAACAGATTCAGGCCGCCGCGAAGGGTTCGGCACAGGGCGGAGTCACGCAGGTGCAGACCGTTCGAATCACCCAGATTCAGTCGGCCTGTGCCGGGGCGGCGTCCGGGGCCATTACCCAGAACCAACAGGTGAGCGTCACACAAGTGCAAGCCGCCGCAAGAGGGGCGTGTAAAGGCGGCGTTGTGGCGAGTCAGCGCCAGCAGGCGAGCATTTCACAGGTGCAGGCCGCGACACGTGGTGCGGCGAACGGCGCGGTTTCCCAGAGCCAGCAGGCGACCGTCACGCAGATACAAGCCGCCGCGCAGGGCGCTGCGACGGGTGGAATCACGCAGGTGCAGAAAGCCTCGGTCACGCAGATTCAGGCGATCACCTTCGGCGCGGCCGCCGGTGCGACGCAGTCCGCCACGCAAGGGAACGTGAACAGCGCGGGCCAGATTCAGCAAACGGCGGTTTCGGGGACCGAACAGGCGGCAAACCGAGTGAAGTCGAGGGCGAACGCTCCACCGAAAACGCTCCGGTCGGTCGCAAAACAGGGAGCGGGCGGCGAGGCAACGCCGACTCCGTCGCCGATTCCGACGTCGACCACCGCGACGCCGACCACGACATCGGCACAAACCACGACGGCGACGTCGACACAGGCACCGACCTCGACATCGACGACCGCACCGCCGTCCACGACGCCAAATGTCACGACTACTACGCAGACGACCACGAGCGTCACGACGACACCAACCACAACCACGACGTCGAATGTGACGACAACGACGTCGAATGTCACCGCGACACCAACCACGACGGCGAATGCCACCGCGACACCGACCACGACATCGACGACCGCACCGCCGACCGCGCCGCTCTCGGCGAACCTGTCCTGCACCCGAATCACGGCGAACGCGACGCAACCCGATGACTACCGGATGCAGGCGCTGCTGGTCAACGCCTCGAACCCGCAGTCGGGCGTGCTGGTGACACAGAACATCTCCGCCGGGGACTTCCAACCGGCGGCCGACGGCAAGGTGACGTGGACGAACTCGACGGCGGACCTCGGCGTTCCGGGATACGTCTTCGTCAACGCGACGTTCTTCGATTCGAACGGGCAGACGGTCGCGACGGTGCAGCAAAACGACGTGCAGAGGTGTATCCGACAAGTGAGCGGAACGAATCAGACGACCGTGCCACGGACGACGGTCGGCGGACCGACGGCGACTGCTGCTCCGACGACCGTTGCGACGACGACCGGGCCACGGACGACGCCGACGAATAGCAGCTAACGGAAAAAATCGAAAATGGGAATCCGACTACAGCGCGGCTTCGAGTCGTTCGATGAGGTCCGCGTTCCCGATGTGGAGCGGTACCCGTTGATGTAGTCGCTCGGGCGTCACTTCGAGGATCGATTTCTCGCCGTTGGACGACCGACCACCGGCGGATTCGATGATGTACGCCATCGGGTTCCCTTCGAACTGCAGCCGAAGCTTTCCTTCTGGGCGGGATTCGAGACCGGGATAGGCGAACACGCCGCCGTAGGTCAACACTTGGTTCACGTCGCCGATCATAGCGCCGCCGTAGCGCAGTTTGAGTTCGTCTTCGACTTCGCGCGCGTAGGCGGTGAACGCCTCGGGCCAGTCCGGAACGCGGCCGCCGAACCCGTAAACCGTGGGGTCATCGGGGAGCGTCACGTCCTCGGTGACGACCCGCTGTTCACCATCCTCCACGACGTACTCCGTCACGGAATCGTCGCGGGCGACCATCATCGTCGTGATCGGACCGAAGAGGACGAACGCCGACGCGACGAGGTCCGTTCCCTTCGCCGGGAGCGGCGCATCGTAGATTCCGACGATGGTCCCCATCGAGTTGTTGGATTTGAGGTTGGACGAGCCGTCGAGCGGGTCGATAGCGACCGACAGTCCGTCGCCGCAATCGACGACCCTCTCTCGCTCCTCGCTGGCGAACTCGCCGACGCCGTCGATGGCCGTCAGCTCCGCTTCGAGGTACTCGTCGGCCCACACGTCGGCGGCCATCTGGATTTCCCCGCTTGGGTTTTCCTCGTCCGCCTTTCGACGGCGGCCGGTGAGACCGCCACGGATTTCGGGCGCGGCGGCCGCGACGACCTCGATGATTTTTGTAACCGTCTCCATCGTTAGAGCGCTTCGTCGGCGGTCGCGCCGTCGAAGATGACCTTTTCGAGCGCGTCGAGGATTCGCTCGGGGTCATCACGCTGCCAGACGTTGCGGCCGACGGCGAGTCCGGAACCACCGGCGTCCATCACGGCTTCGACGCTGGAGAGGAACTCGTAGTCGCTGGTCTTCGACCCACCGCTCATGACGACCGGCATGTCGGCGGCGGACTTGACGGCCCATTCCATCGACTCGCGGCTTCCGGGGTACTTGACCTTCGCCATGTCCGCGCCGATTTCGAGCGCGATTCGGGTCGCGTAGGCGATAGTGCTCTCCTTCGTGTCGTTCTTGAGACCCTGTCCGCGCGGGTACGACCACATGACGACGGGCATGTCGTATTCGCGGTGTGCCCGTTCCTGCACGTCGCGGAAGTCCTCGTACATCCTCGTCTCGTTGTTCGAGCCGGAGTAGACGGTGTAGCCGACGGCGTCCGCGCCGAGTTCGGCGGCGTAATCGACCGTCCAGTTCTGTGGCGAGTACGGTTCGCCCATCCAGAGGTTGCTCGTCCCGTTGAGTTTGGCGAGGAGGTTGACGTCGTCCTCGTAGGAGGGGTAGTACGTCTCCGCGAGGCCTTTCTGAACCGCGAGACACGTAACTGCGTCGTGGGTCGCGGTTTCGAAAACCTTCTCGGGGTCCAGTGTCTCCGGAACGGAGCCGAAGTCGGCCGACGGCCCGTGTTCCAGACCGTGGTCGTGGGCGAGAATAAGTGCTTTGCCGTCTCGCGTGACTTGCGAGTCAGTCAGCGGAATCATCAACCGAAACTGCACCGAGGATATATAAGAGTGTACTGGTACTGTCCGAACCTAAACGATTGATTTCGGGGTTCTCAGTAGCTCTATTGTGAGAATGGGAAACTACAATAGTAGTAAATTCACAACAGTTCGTGAGCCGACTCGCGCCACTTCGCGACACGCGTCAAATCGAAGGCCAACGAGTCCGCCACGCGTTCCGGATTGGCAATGGCCAGACTTCGGACCGAGGTGATACCCGCTTCGGCGAGTTCACCGGCCAGTTCGTCGTCGATTTCCGGCACGTCGGTCACGGGGTCGGGACTGCTTCGGTCCCGCCATGCGGCCTCTTCCGCGTCGGCGTCACCGCTTCCGTCCGTCGCGGTTTCGGTCGTCTCGGCCTCCCAGTCGCCGGAACTGGCTGCAATCCACGCACGCTCGCCGTCCTGCAGGCCACGGATTTGGCTCGAACGGTCGGTCAGATCGTTGCCGGACTCGAACGACCAGGACAGGGAGTGTTCCCGACGCAGACGGCCAGCGACGCCCGGATGGACGCCTGCTTCCCGCAACATCTCGTAGGAGGCGGTGCGATTTCGGATATCCGTTACGTCGAACGGCGCGTCCTCGATGACCGCCGCTGTCGCTGGGCCGACGTATTTCACGTCTATCGTTTCGATCTCGGCCGTTTCGCGTGTCTCGTGTTCCCTCACGTCCCTCACCGATTCGTTTCTTTCTCCCACCCGATCCCCATTAATGTTTCGTACACGACCTATTCGTTTCGTTACTGTCCACTGGTGTTGTATATTTCATATATCACAGTAGTTCAGTTCGACTTTCTCGCCCGCGTTCCGCTATCCTTACAACGATTCCGGCAGCACTTGCCATCATGCGTTCGCTTTCCGACATCGACAGTATCGGCGTAGTTGGCGCGGGAACGATGGGCAGCGGCATCGCGCAGGTCGCCGCCACGAACGGCTACGACGTGGTTATGCGCGATATCAAGGACGAGTTCGTCCAGCACGGGTTCGACACCATCGAGGGAAGTCTCGACCGACTCGTGGGCAAGGAGAAGATGAGCCAGGAGGAAGCCGAGGCGGCCGTCGACCGGATCACGGGCACGACGGACCTCGAAGACCTCGCGGACTGTGACTTCGTGGTCGAGGCGGCCGTCGAGAACATGGAGATCAAACAGGACATCTTCGCCGACTTGGACGAGGTGCTCCCCGAGGACGTCGTGCTGGCCACCAACACCAGCACGCTCTCGATTACAACCATCGCCAGCGTGACCGAGCGCGAGGAGCAAATCGTCGGCCTCCACTTCATGAACCCCGTCCCCATCATGAAGGGCGTCGAACTCGTCGTCGGCGAGAAGACGGACGAGGACGTCGTCACGCTCGCACACGACCTCGCGGAGGACCTCGACAAGGAGACGTGGGAGTCCGACGACAAACCCGGCTTCGTCACCAACCGCATCCTCATGCCGTGGATCAACGAGGGCATCCGCGCCTACGACGAAGGCGTCGCCAGCAAGGAGGACATCGACAAGGGAATGACGCTCGGAACGAACGTCCCGATGGGACCGCTCACGCTCGCGGACCACATCGGACTGGACATCTGTCTCGACGCCAGCGAAACCCTCTTCGAGGAACTCGGCGACCGATACAAGCCAGCCTACCTGCTCAAGCGCAAAGTCGATGCGGGCGACTTGGGCAAGAAGACGGGCAAGGGCTTCTACGAGTACTGAAAAAACAGCGGGACCGCCGTTATCAGTCCTTTCGGGTCGCGTTCTTCGGCGGCGCGAACGTTCCCTCGGGCAGTTTCTGATTCACGGCGAGGTCACGATAGGTGGAGACGACCGTTCCGTTGTGAATCACGGTTGCGTTCTTCGATTTTTGGTGACCCGATTCGAACCTGTTCTTGATCTGGTCGAGCGTCTGGTCGATCGGTAGCGGATAGTTCGTTTTGCTCTTGACGAGTGCACCGGTTTGAGCGTCTATCCAGAACGTCGAGTTGTACCACGATGCTCTCTCGGAGTTCTTCTGTGGATTGTCGAACTCGATGACGTACACCTCGTGGCCGAGCACGTGCGTTTTCCCGTGGTACGTGAGCGCGTCGTGGTCGAACGCGGCTTCGAACTCGTGTTTGGCCTCGTAGACGCCGCTGATGTAGTAGTGCGCGGGGCCGTCGCGCCGGTCACTCACGTCGTACGTGTTCGTCGCGCTTTCGTACGCTATCGTATTCGTTCGGTTTTCGATGATGATCCTGTTCCTGGTCGGGTGGAGGTATTCCACTCGCAGAAGCTTCGTCCCGTCCGCGTACCGCTCCGAGCGATCGACTTTCTTCGTTCGAGTGTACGTACTGCCGTTCGGCAGGTGGTAGATCCGTTTCTCCACTTCGACAGCGTGGTACGTGTTGATGTTCTCCTGCTTCGCGCGGATGTCGTTCACGACCTCGTGAGCTTTCGCGTCGCTGAACGTCGTGGTCGGTGTCCGTTGTGACGTGTTCGTATCGGTCGTTGCAGTCGTCGTCTGGGAAGTCGTTTCGACACCGGCACCGGCGTCATCATCGGGCAACTGTCCGACACAACCGCTGACGGTTGCCAGCACCAGACAAACGGTGAGGAGGAGCGGTAATCGTGACCGCATCAGCGCTCACCGCCGACCGTCTCGTCTACCGAGTGTGGCAGCGTCATTCGAGGGACAGTTCGTTCGATCCGTGTTGGGTTGGGACCCTTCATTATTACCAACATCATCAATTCAGCATAAAAATAAATAACCCCCTCCAATCATTTTCACATTCCGGGAATGGCTCTCATCTCCGCTATTACGCGGCTCTACCGCTACAGTATCAAACTCACCAACGTCTCCGAATTTCTTTAGGCCTACCTAAAAATCGCAACAGTTATCTTGTTTTAGGCGAGCCTAAAATTATGACACGAGACACGCAAGCGGGGCGGTGGTGTCCAACACGTCGGCGGTTTCTCGGAGTCGGCTCCGGCGTCGCCGCCACCTGCCTCCTCGCTGGCTGTACCGGCAGTAACGACGGGAACGTGGGGTCGAAATCCGACGGTCAGGGTTCCACGACCGCGACCGAAACGACCGATACCGAGACGGAAACGACCGATGCAGCGGACGGGAGCTATTCGGTGTCGATGTCCCCGATGGGAAAGGTGACGTTCGACGCCGTTCCGGAGGACATCTTCACCGTCCTCACCCACCATGCGGGGATGGCCGTTGCACTCGGCCACGGCGACGGCGTCAACGCACTCCACGCACCGGAGTACTACGACACCGTGATGAACCTCTACTACGAGCGCCTCGACGGCGTCTCGGTTGACTGGTCGGACTGCTTCTCGTCGTGGGGCGCACCGAAAGAGGAACTGTACGAACTCGACAGCGACGTTCACCTCGCGGACCCGGCGGAGATGGTGTCGATGAAGAACTGGTCGCGCTCGGACGTGAACGAAATCGCGAAAAACGTCGGCCCGTGGTTCGGCAACAGTTACAGCGACGCCAACCGGAAGCCGCCGAAGGGCTGGCGTGACAGCTACGAGTACTACTCCCTCTGGGACATCTTCGGCAAGGTCGCACAGGTGTTCCGCGAGGAAGCGCGTTACGAGGCGCTCGCGGCAGTTCACGCCGACCTCGTTTCGACCATCGAATCGAAGCTGCCACCCGAGGACGAACGACCGACGGCGATCATGGTCACCGGTTCCGCGGACCTCTCCGATATTTGGGCCTACAAGCTGAACGCGCCCGGTTTCCTCAGCGCGCACATCCGTCCGCTCGGCGTAACGGACGCCTTCGGCAGCAAGGTTTCCTCGAACGACAAGGTGGATTTCGAGGCGATGCTGGAGGCGAACCCGGACGTGTTACTCGTCCTCGGCGGCATGGCACCGGACCACGAGATGTCCAAGACTCGGGAGATACTCGAAAGCGACCCCGTCGCCTCGAACATCTCGGCGGTGAAGAACGACCGCGTGTTCGTGCAGGGGATGCGCTATCAGGGTCCGCTCGTCAACCTCTTCCAACTGGAGATGACGGTCAAACAACTGTACCCCGACGTGTTCGGCGAGTGGCCGAAGTTCTCCGAGAGCCAGCCGTATCCGAAGTTCGGAGCGGACGAAGAGCTGTTCGACAAACGACGGGTCGCGGACATCGTGACCGGACGGGCCGACGACGTCTGACCGGCGGAAGTCGTCGATCCGTCGCGTCGAACCGATAGGGAACTCCAAAACCTCCCACTTCGCTTTTTCCCTATTGTCGAAGGATTGGTAACAGTTGCTACCCAACGGTTGTTCCATGCCCTCCCTCTCCAACGTCCGCCCGCAACGGAGCCACGTCTTTCCGTTTGCCGTGACGGCGTCCGCCCTCCTGTGGTTCGTGAACCGGGACGCGGAAATCTCCGGGATAACCCCCCGAACGGTCACACTCGGCGTCGCGTCCGTCGCCGTCGGCTATCTGCTCGCAATCCTCGTGGTTGCCGCGGTGAATCCCGACGATACCCGGTCGGGTATCGCTCGAACCCTGTTCTCCCCGTCGAACGAAACGCTCGCCGTGTTCGCCATCGCTTCGCTGTTGCTCGGCGGCTACGCGGTTACGGGATTCCCGTTTCTCCCCGGTGAACTCGACTTCGCAGTCCGTCTCCTCGGCCTCACCCTCGGCTGGCCGATTATCGTCACCTACGGCGCGACCGTCGTCGTTGGAAACGCGTTCGGCGGACGGCCGCCGTTCGCAATCGAAGCCGTCGCGGTCGAATTCGGCGTCGCCTGCACGACGGTATGGGTGTTCCTGCTGTCCGGATGGGTTACGGACGCCGTCGGTCGTCTTTCGGGTTCCGTCGGGATCCCTCGCTAAATCGAATTCGAAGACCGGTGAAACGGCCTCTCGGAAATCGTCCGCCGCAGTTCGCCGAGCGTCTCGCGTTCGACGCCGCTGGAGAGGGATGCGATGAGGGAGTGCACCTCCTCGCGTGAAACCTTGATACCCGCTCGACGAAGCGCGTCCTCCGGTCGCTTTCTGACTTCGCGGAGCGTCCCGACCGCGAGCAGGTAGGGAATCGTCCACGCGACGAGACGGTTGCCCCGCTCGCGCGGCATGGTCTCCAGATACGTCTGGGCGTCGTCGGTAAAGCTGTGTGCGTGGTCCGCGGTTCGGGCGACGACGTCCGCGACGTCGTCGCTGTGTTCGGGGTCACAGAGTTCGTCCTGCGGGACATCGGCCTCGTCCAGCCACGTCTCGGGAAGGTACACGTTGTTCTCGTCGTGGTAGTCCACGTAGACGTCCTTCGTCACGTTGACGAGTTGGAGGAGGAGCGAGAACGATTCCGAGGTCTCGCGTAGACGGCTCGCCTGCGCCGAATCCGCATCCTGGCAGACGAGGTTCGTGATGAGTTCTCCGACGGTTCCCGCGACGTAGTAGCAGTACTCTTCGAGTTCCGCCCTGCTTCCGATTCGAAGACCACCCGTGTCGGCATACCGTTCGACGAACATCGCCATCCCGTTCACGAGTTCACGCACCGGCGGTCGAACCGCTTGCCGGACCGAGGGAGAGCACGTACCGAACGTCCGCACGATGCGGGGGGCGTGACTGACGACGGACCAATCGGCATCGTCGCCGTCGGTATCGTCGGGAATCCACTCGTCTACAGCCTCGCGGAACTCCTCAACTGTCGTCGCATCGGTCGGGTCGAGGACGGCGTCGTACTGGTGGAGGAGGCTCGCCTGTTCGGCGGGCGGGATATGGCCCGCATCCTCGATGGTGTCCGCGACACGGCAGAGGAGGTATCCGACGCAGATGGCGTCGGCCATCGGCGTATCGAGCAGCTCGATAGTGATGGCAAACGTGCGGGAGACACCTTGAACCGCTTGGTGACACCATTCGATGTCTGCCCCTGGCGGCTCGTCGGCGGTCGCGGAGGTCGGTGGCTGGTTATCCATTCTGTTATTGAACCTTCCTTCCGGGTTGAGACGGGAAAACCCCTTGGGCTTACCACTCCGGTTTGGCTGGAGCGGCTAATCAGTTCCGACTCCCGGTGACGCCGTCCCCGTGGACCGAGAGTCGCAAGCACCAAGTCTCACCACCCCGCACTCGAACACGAGAATGTACGAGGGCGTCCACGCCGTCCCGGATGGGGAAGCTACCGTCGCGCGGTTTGCGGCCACGGCGAGTGAGTACGAGTTCGACGGCGTCGTCGTCCGCAATCACGGCGATTCACGGGCGGAATTCGACGCCGAGACCGTCAGCGACGAGTACGGCGTGGACGTGGTGGACGGCCTCGAAATCCGCGCCGACAACCCATCGCAGGCCAGCGGCCACGTCGGTAACTTTCGCCCGAAGACGACGGTCCTCCTGCTCCACGGCGGCACGGCGAAGCTCAACCGGTTTGCCGTCGAGGAGGAGCGGATCGACGTGTTGGCCCACCCGATGCGCGGACGCGGGGATTTCAACCACGTGCTGGCGAAGGCCGCCGCCGAACACGGCGTCCGCATCGAATTCGACCTGTCCCGTGTCCTCCGTACCGACGGCGGCCCGCGAGTGCAGGCCATCCAAGACCTCCGGAAACTCCGCGAGTTGGTGGTCAAATACGACGCCCCGTTCGTCGTCAGCGCCAACCCGCGTACGCACCTCGAACTGCGGGCACCCCGCGAACTCACGGCCGTCGGCGAGATCATCGGGTTTTCGCCCGAACAGATCGAGGAGGGCTTGCGCGAGTGGGGTCACCTCGCCGACCGAAACCGGACGATTCAGTCCGACGATTTCATTGCGCCCGGCGTGAAACGTGGGCGGTATGAAGAAGACGATTGAGGAACACGCCGACCGCTTTTCGGACATCGCTGGCGACTACGACGATTCTCAGGACAGCGAGGAGTATCGCGCTTGTGTCTCCTTGGTCGTGGAGCACGCCGACCCCGGTGCGGACGACGTCGTCCTCGATTTGGGGACCGGCACGGGCGCAATCGCGCTCGCGCTCGCCCCCGACGCGAAGCGCGTCATCGGCCGTGACATCAGCGAAGGGATGATGGACGAGGCGCGAACGAAGGCCGAGGAGAACGACATCGGAAACGTCGAGTTCGGCGAGGGTCGCTTCCGTGATCCGAACGTCGGCGAGGACATCGATATCGTGGTATCGAACTTCGCCATGCATCACCTCTCCGACGAGGAAAAGAGCGAAGCCATCGAAGCAATCGCCGAATTGGGGCCGCGAAAGTTCGTGTTGGGCGACGTGATGTTCTTCGGCACGCCCGACCCGGAGGTCCCGTTTTACAGTCCCGAGGTGGACGACCCCTCGACGGTCGGCCATCTGGCCGACGTGCTGACCGACAACGGCTTCTCGCTGACCGCCGTCGAGCGGGTTCACGAGCAGGTCGGGGTGCTGGTCGCCGAACGCGTGCAAGAATCGTCGTAAAAATCAGCTTTCCGCACCAGTACGTTTTTTCCCGCTTACGCGCGTCCGACGTTCGGCGAGGCCATGCGGACGAAGTCGAAGAGCGCGTGCCGTTTCAGCAGAGCGAAGCCGGCGAAGATGGCAGCGAAGCCGATGATGGTGGTGTTGGCGACCAGTTCACCCAGCACCAGCCAGCTGAGGAGGGTGGCGACGACGGGTTCGAGGTAGCCGACGAGGTTCAGTTCGGTCGCGCCGATGGAGTCGAGCAGGTGGAAGTAGATGAGGAACGCGATGACGCCGGAGACGAGCACCAGGTATCCCAACGATGCGATGGCCGAAAACGACCAGTCGATGGCGGCAGGTGACTCGCCGCTGGCGAAGCTGACGCCGTGGATGATGATCGAACCGAACAGCATCGACCAGCCCTGAAGCGAGGGGATCGAGACGCTCGTCTCGAACGGTTGGCTCAACACAGAACCGAGGGCGAAACTCGCTGCGGCGAGGAAGACGAGGACGATTCCGACCGCGTCCGTCGAGAGGAGGTTCGCGGAAGTCGGGTTGGCGACGATAGCGACGCCCGCGACGCCGAGCACCAAACCGAGCGCACCGAGGGGGGAGACGTGTTCGTCTGCGAAGAGCGCGCTGGCGAAGACGGCCGTGAGAACCGGAGAGAGACTGACGATGACGGCCGCGAGCGCGCCGGGAACGTGTTCCTGACCGAGGTAGAGCAGGCTGTGGTGGCCCGCGATGATGAACGCGCCGATCGTGGCGATGGCGAGCACGTCACCGCGCGTCCGGGGTTTCCAGCGGTCGGTCGTAAACGCCGCGTACGCGAGGATGAGCAGACCGGCCGCGTCGTAGCGAACCGCCGCAAACAGGAGCGGCGGGAAGTGGTGCAGCCCGACGTCGATCGAGACGAACGAGCCACCCCAGAAGAGGGCCAGTAATCCGAACATCACACCATTCATCGGAAGATATCTTCCAAGCTTTGTCGCATTCATAGATTTCTATCCAACTGTAACAGGCCACCATTGTTAAACCCTTCTACAAGGAACAGCGTTGCAACCGAATCACATACAAGATCTATTGAGACAGTTAGAGTAAATTCTTGGTATTGAATCGTTATAGACATTAGTTGCCAACCATCAGGGGAGATCACCCCTCGTGCATCACCATTCGTCGCCCCGCCGAAGTCGTGATATTAAGTATGATCGACGTATAGTTCGAAATCAATGGACGAACGTGACGTTACACTGCTCAAGGCCATTTCGGATCTGGAGACCGGCAGTCCGGAGAAGTTACACGAGGAGACCGACATCCCAGTCTCGACGATTCATTACCGGTTGAACAACCTGCGCGAGGCGGGCGTCATCGAAAACGACCTGTACGACATCGACCTCGAACAGTTCGGACTCGGCGTCACCGTCGTCGTCGAGGTATTCGCCGATTACACCGGGTCGTACTCGGACTTCGGTGAGAAAATCCTCGACATCGAAGGGGTCACACAGGCGTACTTCACCATGGGCGAAACCGACTTCATCGTCGTCGCGCATCTCACCGGGCGCGAGATGGTCGAACGTCTCATCGGGGATTTCGAACGCATCGAGGAGGTCGAGCGGACGAACTCGACGTTCGTCATCTCCACCCTTCGTGACTCCCACCGCGTGCTCCAGAGCTATAGTTTGGACACCCTAGTCGACGAACTCGCGGAGGAGTAGGGCCGTCCCACCGCTCTCGGGACCCACCGGTTCCACCCCCTTCGGGAGAGATAGGTTCCGCTACTGGGCGTGATACCACAACGACGGTGCCGAACGGTCGTAGAAGGGGGAAGTGGGTATGGGGATGACGATACTGGCTTATCCACGGCTTGATTGCATCACTCGTTCGGGAGACCGCGATGGATTCTCTTCCGTCACTCCCCGGTCGAACGGTTCTTTCCTATCTATATTACCGCTTATAATTGTACTCCGTGTGGATACGTTTGGTAACCACTCTCGTGTATGTGAGTGCGGTTATTACCTTGCTTCCGCGGTCTGGCGGCGATATCGATGTTGATTGAGCGGGATTGATGGTCGTGGGTGGTGAACGTGCGAGGTGTGAATTCGAGGAAAGACATGATTCGAAACATCGCGACGGGCGTGCAGGCGTTTACCAGCAACGCGTTCCTCGTGGACGGAGAGCGGACCGTCCTCGTGGATACCGGATCGAACTTCGATGCCGTAGGCCGAGTCCAAGCGGAGGTGGACGACCTCGATGCGGTCATCATCACGCACACTCACCCCGACCACGTCGGCAACCTGGAGACCGTCAAGGACGCCTTTGGCGTCGAAGCGTTCGGCTTCGACACCGACCAACCCGGCGTCGATGTCGCCATCGAGGACGGGGACACGGTGAAAATCGGAGACCACGACTACCTCGCGCTCCACACGCCGGGACACAAGAACGACCACCTCTGCTTCTACGCCGATTCCCCGAAAATCCTGTTCGCGGGCGACCTCATCTTCCAGAACGGCGGCTTCGGCCGGACCGACCTCGATGAGGGTGACCGCCGGGTGCTCATCGAGAGCATCGATTCCGTCATCGACACGGTGGACGAGGAGTTGGCGGAGATGCACGTCGGCCACGGCCCGAGCGTGACGACCAATCCGTATCAGGACGTCGAATTGGCGTCGCAAGCGGCGCGGATGCGGTGAGAAGCAGGGTTACAGAAGCGCCTCGTATGCTTCCCCGTACGCTGACGCGGTTTTTTCGGGGTCGTTCCGCTCCTCTTTCGCCAGCGGTTCGAGCGTCATGGTTTCGGCGGGGTCGAGCAGGCTCACGACGTCCGCCACACGTTTTTCCATCGTTCCGTCGTGGACGCTGCTGTCCGCAACCTCGCAGGCCTTCGCGTAGCGTGTGCCGTCGTACACCCGCACGCGGCGGGGTTCGACCACGGCGACGGCGTCGAACTCAATGTCTCGAATCGGCAGAGCGATGTCGCTGTAGGATTCCACGACCGCCCGGTCTTCCGCTCGAATCCGCTCGGCCAATGCCCGGAAGTGCGGGAGATATCGTCGCTCGGTCTGGTCGTTCAACCCCTTCAGCGAATCCACGACGACGGCATCCGAGAGCGGGAGGTTCTCGCGCACGGGCTCGGGAAGTGAGACCGTGCCGTTGACGACGAATCCCTCGCCGACGCGGTCCACGAGGAACTCGCGGCGGGACTGGCCGAGCAACCCGTTTCCTTTGCCGGGTGCGGGCCGCCACAGTCGGTGCACCGGATTCACGTCCTCCGGCGCGTGATTTCCTGCGCTCGCGTCGGCCAGTCGAGTCGCGTCCTTGCCGTACAGTCGTCCGTCCGAGAGGGCACGCACGGCGTCGTCGTGGTCGAACCAGAAGTCGTTGCCCGCCCGCGGTTTGAATCCGACCGCATCGTGATGGGCGAGCAGACCGACCGTGAACGTCGTCTTTCCGGCGTCCACGCGGTCGCTTCCGGCGACGAGTATCGTCATTCCTTCAGCCCGTAGTACCCCGGTTCCTCGTCGCTCGGCGGTTCGGCGACGACGAGGCGCTCGGAGTTTCGCATCACCCACGGAATCGCCCAATCCAGCAGAATCTCCTCGGTTTCGACGTCGAGTTCGGCGTCGGGGTCGAGACCCTGAAGCAGGCGGGCGATTTCATAGACCGAATACATCATCTCCTCGTCGAGCAGTTCTTCCGGTTCGTAGAAATCACACGGATACAACTCCTCGAAATCGTCTTTTGGCTTCGGCATGCGTGTACCTACGTCCGACCGAGCGTAAAAGCTCCCGAATCGAGGCGCGTCGACGAGCTATTTGATATGCGTGAGCGTACTATCGTTCGATCATACTCGAACAAATATAATAAATGATCATTATATCCGAGTTTTTATATTGGTGCATTAGAGATAGAAAACGACATGGACGAGGAATCGGGAAGCGAGACGAAAGAAGCGCTCGTCTCGGCCTTCGCCGAGTTCGGCGGTACCTATCTTCGGGATATCTGGCTGTTCGACCAACACGACTTCGAGATGCTCTTTCTCCGTGAGGACGTCGCGGACAAACTCGAAACCGTCGACGTGGAGAAGTTCGTGGACAACGAGCGGTTCGGATTCATCACCCGTGACACCTACGACCAACTCTACTACGCCAACTATCAGTACACGGTCAGGGGATTCACCGACTTCGAACAGTTCCGCATGTTCTTCGACGACGACGAGCGAAACGTCGGCGTGTTCGCCAGTTTCGACTTGCAACCCGGCGGGTACGATTACGAATCGCTCTATCGACACGTCAGCGACATCGCTTCCGGATACGACGTTCCGACGGTAACGTCGGACGAGAAATAGCCGTCGCTTTCTCTGCTGTCTCGAAAAAATATCGGTGCGTTCGGACCTATTCGTAGCGCGACACGACGTTGTCGTACTGTTCTGCGACGTTGTCCCAGTCGACCACTTCGAAGAAGTTGTCGATGAAGTCGCCACGGTCCGGACCGTAGTCGTAGTAGTAGGAGTGCTCCCACACGTCCACCGCGAGAATCGGGTGGCTACCCCAGAGTGCGCCTTGGTCGTGCTTGTCAACTTTGACGTTGCGAAGCTGTTTGGCGACGGGGTCGTAGACGAGGAGTGCCCAGCCACCTGCGGCGCTCGCGGCGGCCTCGAACTCGCCCTTCCATCCCTCGTAGGAACCGAAGTCCTCCTCGATGCGGTCGGCGAGTTCGCCCTCGGGTTCGCCGCCGCCGTTCTCGTCCATGTTCTCCCAGAAGAGGGTGTGGAGGTAGTGACCACAGCCGTTGTGGGTCACGTTACCCAGCGCACCCGCCGTGCTGGAGTAGTCACCGGACTCGCGGTTCTCCGCGAGGGTCTCTTCGGCACTGTTGAGGCCGTTTACGTAGCCCTGATGGTGCGTATCGTGGTGCCACGTGAGAACCTGCTCGGAGATGTGCGGTTCCAGCGCGTCGTAGTCGTACGGGAGCGGTGGTAGTTCCGCGTTCGATTTTTCTGGCATATGAATTACCTCCACTAACTGTATCTCGTCTTAGCCTGTTAAACCTTGAGGAGATGTTAGCTAACATATCACACGATACGGCGGCAAAATAGACCGACTTCAGGGCGATTGCTCGGTCGTCACCTACTGCTCGCTTCGTCGTAGCGCTCCTCTACATCGTCCCAGTTGACGATGTCCCAGAAGTTGTCCACGTACTCGCCGCGGTTGTTCTCGTACTGGAGGTAGTAGGCGTGTTCCCACACGTCGAGTACCAACAGCGGCGTCGCCATCGGTGACTGATTCTGGTGGTTCTCGGCCATGGTCACGATCGGGATTTCTCCGACGTGGTCGTATAGCAACATCCCCCACCCGGAGCCTTCGACGCCCTTCGCGGCCGCCGAGAAGTTGGCCTTGAACTCGTCGAACGACCCGAACTGGTCGTCCAACGCATCGGCGAGTTCGCCGCCCGGTTCCCCGCCCCCGTCCGGGGACATGTTCTCCCAGAAGACGGAGTGATTGATGTGGCCCGCGAGGTTGAACGCGAGATTTCGTTCGACACCTTTCACGTCCCCCCACTCGTCGTTCTCCCGCATCGCTTCGAGCGTGTCGAGCGCCGCGTTCGCACCGTTGACGTAGCCCTGATGGTGTTTGTCGTGGTGCAGTTCCATGATGTGCGCATCGATACTCGGTTCGAGCGCGTCGTAGCTATACGGCAATTCCGGTAGTTCGTACGTTGCCATTGGTAACCCCCGGACAGTGGTCAACGGTCGTGATGTTAAGTGTTGAGGCGACGGTCCGAGGTCGCTCGATAAAATAAGCTCCGCGAAAATCCCGGTCGCGTCGATGACCGAGGTTTAGTCGTCCTGGTTCTGCCAGTTGCCGTTCTGGGCGTTCGACCAGGCGAACTGCGAGTTCTTGTTGCTCTGTGCGCTCGCTTGGACGGCGATCGCGTCGCCGGACTCCGCACCGTTACTTCGGCGGTCTCGAGCGGCAGCGTCTGTCGGACCATCATTGCGTCCACCGACGTTCACCGCTGCCGAAACCGCGTAGTTGTCGTCCTGGTGGTTGCGGTTGTACTGGATGACACCCTGGTCTTGGTCAACGTGTGAAACTGCGACTTGACCGCTGTGCTGTGAATCTCCTCGATCTCGTGACTGTGCGGCGGCGTTGCCCGCGAACCCGACTGCGAACAAACTGCCGACCATTGCTACTACGAGCAGTATTTTGAGCGTTTTTTTCATGATTGCCTCTTGGGCGCAAGTCCCCACCTCCCATTCACCACGTGAGGTGGGTGCGACCCTGTCGTCGCTCGTCGATGGATTTGTACTTCAATCCCGGTCACCGTTGAGTGGGAGATGACTCCCGCTACCTGCCGTCTTTCCGATTAACTTCCGAGTAGCGAGGATTAACCGCTTTCATCGCACGTATTCCAGCCAACAGTCAGTGGCAACTAGCATCAGGAAACCGAGGGTTACCGGAAACGAAAAACGACGGTTCACCTCCGTTCAGCCGTCTTTCACCGGGTTGTGGACACTATAAACCGGATTTCAGCGTACACTCGTCATCCTCTCGCGTTTTCGAACATCGTGATGGCCATCTCCCGGCGCTCCCCGTGGTCCACGATTGGGGCGGGGTAGTCGGGCGCGAGCGCCTCCCGTTCGTCCAGGTCGAGTTCGTTCCAATCGTGAACTTTGTCCGGGGGGACATCCTCCAACTCGGGAACGAACCGCTTGATATACGTCGCGTCCGCATCGAAGCGTTCGCCCTGCGTCATCGGGTTGAAGATGCGGAAGTAAGGCTGTGCGTCGGTACCGGTCGAGGCGGCCCACTGCCACCCGCCGTTGTCGTTCGCGGTGTCGTGATCCACGAGTTTCCGTCGGTACCAGTCGTAGCCCTCGCGCCAATCCACCAGCAGGTCCTTCGTCAGAAACGAGGCGACGATCATGCGGACGCGATTGTGTACCCACGACTCCTCGCGCAGTTGGCGCATTCCGGCGTCCACGATGGGATAGCCCGTCTCCCCGTTCTTCCACGCCCGCACGCCGTCGGGGTCGTCGCGCCACGCGATGTCGTACTGGTAGTCCTTGAAGTTCTCCACAACAACGTCCGGGTTGTTGTCCAACACGTGCATGTAGAACTCCCGCCACGCGAGTTGCCCCTGAAACTCCTCGACGGAGTCGGCATCGCTCGCGCTCTCGGCGTCGTTTTTCGCCTTCACCGTCGTCTCCCACAGTTCTCGAACTCCGATGGTCCCGAACTTGAGATGCGGTGAGAGACGCGAAGTCGATTCGCGGGCGGGGTAGTCACGGGCGTCGTCGTATCGATACACGTCCCGCTCGCAGAATTTGGCCGCGAGGTCGCGGGCCGCCTCTGTTCCGGCGGGAGGGATGTTCCCCTCGGGGTCCTCGAATCCGAGGTCGGCGAGGGACGGAATCGCGCCGTCGACCTCGCCAACCACTTCCTCCGGCGAGACGATTTCGTCGGGGGCGTCGAACGGCGCGTCCTTGTCCCGGTCGCGCCACTTCTTCCAGAAGTAGGTGTAGACGGAGTAGTACTCGCCCTCGTTCGTCGTAATGGAACCCGGCGTGTGCAAGAGCGCGTCGTGAAACGCTCGATGGTCGATTTCCGCGACATCCAGCGCGTCCCGAACGTCGGCGTCGCGTGCCTTCGCCAATCCGGAGTAATCCCGGTTCCAGACGACGGCGTCGGCGTCACACGCCTCGGCGATTCGCGGCAGTTCCTCGCGCGGGTCGCCGCGAACGATCAGCAGGTCGCCGCCGCGTTCGCGGTAGGACTCACGCAGCGATTCGAGCGCCGAGCACATGAACGACACCCGAGGTGGGGCCGCGTGGGCGAGAACCTCGTCGTCGAAGACGAACACCGGGAGGACGGTGTCACCCATCGAAAGCGCCCGGTTATCCTCGACCCGGAGGTCGCGCCGATGCCAGTGAAGGTGCATGGGCGAGGGAACGAGGACGATCCTCTTAACGAGCGAACCCACTTTGTAGGGTTCCCCCTGGAGCACCACAGCAGATCAACCATTCGACACGAATTTACAATGATGTTTTATGAGGGTGCCCTTCTTACAGTTGTTCATGGTGAATCTTACCACGTCGGTGAGGGACACGGTTTCCGAACAGCCGGACGATTTGGCCATCGTCACCGACGATAGGGAGTTGACGTACGAAGATCTCTGGGCGCAGATCGGCGGGTTCGCCGCGGGACTGGCGGAACGGGACGTCGGGGTGGACGACCGGGTCGCCGTCTACCTCCCGAACACGCCCGAGTTCGTGGTCACGTTCCACGGGACGCTCGCGGCGGGCGGCGTCGTGGTGCCGATGAACCCGCAGTATCGAACGCGGGAGATCAGCCACCTGCTCGCCGACAGCGGCGCGAAAGTCGTCGTGACGCTTCCGGACCTCGTCCCGTTCGTGGAGGAGGTCCGGGACGAAACCGACGTGGAACACATCGTTTCGCTCGGTCAGGGGGACGCGACCTTCTTCGGTGACTTCCTCGCCGAGGGGGACGGCGAAGTCGAACCACGCGAGGACGACGACCTCGCCGTTCAGCCCTACACCAGCGGAACGACGGGCACGCCGAAAGGGGTGGAACTCACCCATCGAAACCTCACCTCGAACGCGCACGGGGCGGCGGCCCTCGCGCCGGGCGGCGTCGGGCCGGACGACTCGCTGTTGGGCGTCCTCCCGCTGTTCCACATCTACGGTATGACGGTCTGCATGAACGCGACGCTGTTCAGTGGCGGGATTTTCTACCCGCTGCCGACGTGGGACGCCCAGCAGGCGCTTTCGCTCATTCAGGACGCAGAACTGACGATGATGCACGGCGTTCCCGCGATGTACAACGACATCATCAACCAACCGAACGCCGCCGAGTTCGACCTCTCGTCCATCCGGATGGCCGGTGTCGGCGGCGGTGGCATCCCCATCGAAGTACTTCGGCGATTCGAGGAACTGTACGACGCGAAGATTTACGAGGGGTACGGGCTGACCGAGACGAGTCCCGTCACGCACTTCAACACGCCCGACAAGGGCCGTCGCGTGGGCAGTATCGGTCGAACCATCGACGGCGTCAGCGCTCGCATCGTGACCGACGACTTCGAGGAACGGCCGCCCGTCGAGAAAGGGCCGCTCGCCGAGGACGACGCGGAACTGGACGACGTGACCGGCGAGATCGTGATCGCGGGTCCGAACGTGATGCGGGGCTACGCTGGCCTGCCGGACGCGACAGCGGATGCGTTCACCGAAGCGGACGGAAAGCGGTGGTTCCACACCGGCGATATCGGTTACTGGGACGAGGACGGCTTCTTCTACGTCGTGGATCGGAAGAAGCACATGATCAATACGGCGGGCTACAACGTCTACCCGCGCGAAGTCGAGGAACTCCTCTTCGAACACCCCGCCGTGGCCGACGTCGCCGTCGTCGGTATCCCGGACGAACGAAGAAACGAGACCGTGAAAGCGTTCGTCGTCCTCACGCCGGATGCGGACGTGACCGAGGACGAAATCCAGCAGTACTGCCTCGACAACCTCGCGGCGTACAAACACCCCCGCGAAGTCGTCTTCGTGGACGAACTCCCGCGCACGACGACCGGGAAGGTACAGAAGTTCGAACTGCAACAACAGTAACGACTGGAGAAGATCGACGACCGGAGAAGATCGATTTTTCGTCCGCGAGCGGGAAAGAGCTATGCCACAAACTGATAAATATTCAACCGATGATCGCGTCCCGAACCCTCCGAGATTTGCGCGACGACCGGTTCCGAACCGCCGTCCTCCTCGGCGTCGCTTCCATCCCGTTTACCGTCGGTTACAACTGGCTACTGACTCCGGACCCCGTTTCGGCGACACCGCTGGCCGTCGCCTGTGTACTCTCGGGCTATCGCTACGGCACGCGGTCGATACGCGGAACTCGTGTGGGGGCCGTGACCGGCATCGTCGGTGGGGTTCCCATCGCCGTTTGGAACGCCGGAACCGGGTTGGTCGAGTGGTGGGGTGATCCGGTCCTCGTCGATGCCGTCGGGAACTCGTGGCTGATGGCCGTGATCTCGGTTGCGGCGGCGGTCGTTACTTTGCTCGTCATGCCTATCGTCCTGCTCTTCGTCGGGATGGCCTGCGGGTTCGTCGGTGGCTGGTTGCACGACCGTCTCGATACGACGCGGCAACGTCGGTCGGGTGCCTGACTGGAAATCCTCGGTACTCAAACCCATCCCAATCGCATCTGGTCCTCGTCTCACAGCCATCCCAATCGCATCTGGTCCTCGTCTCACAGCCATCCCAATCGCATCTGGTCCTCGTAATACTCGCGTGCCCGCCGAATCTTTCGGAACAGGTAGGACGCGACGAGTCCCGAGAAGACGAGCACGTAGACGAGCAACCAGGCCAACGCGTCACCGCCGAATATCGACGACAGTAGGTTCGTCACGAATCCGGCGGTCGAGTTGTAAAACCCGTGGAGGAACGCGGGGATGGCGATTCCCTTGACGATTATCGGCCCACGGTTCGAGGAGACTATCTTCGCCAACCCGAGGTAGTAGCCCGAGATGGCCGCCCAGAGCACGTGGTTCGGGCCGACGATGGCGCGCGTCACTGCGACACCCGAGACGGTGACGGCGGTACCGCCGTTGGTTCCGACCGTCCCGACGACGTAGGTCAGGTTTTCGATGGTCGCAAAGCCAAGTCCGGCCATCGCCCCGTAGACGGCACCGTCGACGGCGGTCTGAAAGTGTGGCGTGCGGTAGGCGTGGAACCGAACGGCGAGCCACTTCACCGTCTCCTCGACCGGCCCGACGACGAGGAAGAAAAAGGGGACGATGGCGAGCGTCTCGATACCCACATCGTTCAGGACGCCCATCCCGAAGGTGTTGATGACCGCGGCGAACGCGGCGAACACCACGCCGAGGAGGAAGGTGGCGACGAGCGTGGGGATCGGTTCCCGTTCCGTCGGATCGACGCGCCAGATATAGAGTGCGAGGAGGAGCGCCGGGACGATTGAGACGAACGAAAGCAAGCCGAGAATCGGGCGTTTTTCGAGCGTCGTCGCTACCAACCCGAGTTCGATGAACACGAACGTCAGCGCGAGCACGAGCGTGGCGCCGCGGACCGCCTCGGCGAGGAAGCCGTACAACCGCAACGAGAACCGATCCATCAGGGTCCGTGGCTCCCACGATTCGATGTCGTACGAGTCCTCTCCCCGCATCACGTTCCGTGTTCCCCCATAGCCCGTTCCGATACGGGAGCGACCCCCAAAGTGTTTCCTCGCCCGGAACCCGTCACCGCTCGATTTCGCGCAGGGCCGAACGGGACAGTTCGTCGAACGAGGTGTGTCCGGACAGCGCCAGCGTCAGATCGAGGTCCGCGAGGAAATTTCGCAGGACTTCCCGCACGCCGTCTTGGCCCGCGATTCCGAGTCCGTAGATGTACGGTCGGCCGAGCAGAACCGCGTCCGCGCCGAGCGCGATGGCGCGGACGGCGTCCGCACCGCGACGGATGCCGCTGTCGAAGAGGACGGGAACCTCGTCACCGACTTCGTCCACGATGGCCGGGAGCGCATCGAGCGCGCCGATAGCGCCGTCCACCTGCCGCCCGCCGTGGTTCGAGACGACTACCCCGTCCACGCCCCGATCGATCGCTTTCCGTGCGTCGTCCGGATGGAGGATCCCCTTCAACACGATTGGAAGGTCGGTGCGTTCGCGGAGGAACGCGAGGTCGTCCCACGACAGCGACGGGTCGCCGAATATCTCGGTAAACCGCCAGAGGGCGGCACTCGCGTCCTCCTCGGGTGGCGAGTCGAGCGATGCACGAAACGCGGGGTCGCTGAGGTAGTTCGCAACACCCTCGCCGTCGAGGAACGGGAGATAGGCGTGGTCCACGTCGCGCTCGCGCCAGCCCATCATCGGCGTGTCGAGCGTGACGACGATGGCCTCGTAGCCCGCGTCCTCGGCCCGCGAGAGGAAACTCGCGGCGACGTCCCTGTCGGCGCTCCAGTAGAGTTGGAACCAGCCGAGCGTATCGCCCAGTTCCTCGGAAACGTCCTCCATCGTCTCGGACGAGGCGGAGCTCAACACGAGCGGAACGTCGAGTTCGGCGGCGGCCCGCGCGGTGGCGAGTTCGCCCTCGTCGTGGATGATGGATTGAACGCCGACCGGTGCGAGCATGACGGGGACGGGGAGCCTCTGGCCGAGGATTTCGACCGAGAGGTCGCGTTCGGACACGTCGCGGAGCATCCGGGGGACGATACGCCAGCGGTCGAAGGCGCGGCGGTTCTCGTCCTTCGTGCTTTCGGACCCGGCGGACCCGGCGACGTAGGCGTGGGCCTCCGGGGAGAGGTTCTCGCGTGCGAGTTCGGCGAGCGCTTCGGGGGAAGTCGGCAAATCGGGCGTTTGATCGGCGAGCATGCCGCCAGCGTACACCTCGTTCTGTCGGTTCGGGCCGAACGGTTCCGAGGAATCGTCCATACCGGATTGAAAGACTGTGTAGAATTATACTTTGTTCCGAACGGTTCAGGAACCGAGTCAGAACGAACCGGGAGTCAGATGGACGTGAAACAACTTCTCGCAGTCCTGCTCGCCGCAGATGGGGCACGCACCGTCGTCATCGCGTGCACCACCCTCGCTCGATGCCGTCGGATTCGCGGCCGTGATGACTCGCGTTCCGGCGTGGCCCAACTCGTACCCGGACTCCGTCTGTCGGACGAAGTACTCACAGAGCTTCGTCAGATGGTAGTTGAACTTCCCGGTGTCACGAATGCCGACACGCTCGCGGAGTTCGGTAAAGGAAAGCGACTCCTCGGCGTCGGCGAGTTCCCGGAGGATGGACATGCGAATCTCGTTGCCCAGCACGGCGAGCGCGTCCATCGGGGGGTCCGTCCCGTACGTCATAGCGGTGCTTTCGACGGCGCTCGCCATCAATCCCCCGAAAAACAATAAGAATTCTTACAGAACTGGCGTTCGCCGAAGCTTGATTGTTCACTCGGCTCGACAGTGCGTATGGCTGACATCGACTCGTCGGCGAAATCGGCGGGATGGCGTGGACGGTTCATGTCATCGAAGACGGGAACCCTCCTCTCGAACACGGGATTTCGGCGGCTGTATCTCGCTCGCATCGTCAACCGCGTCGGCGACAAACTGTACTCCATCGCGTCGATGTGGTTGGTGTATCAGCTGACCGGTTCGACGTTCTATACCGGACTCGCCGGATTCCTGTCCCGGCTTCCGATAGTGTTCGGGTTTCTGTTCGGTCCCATCGTCGACCGCTCACGCCTCTCCCGACTCCTCGTTCTCGTCGGGGCGGCACAGGCCATCGTCGTCGTTTCGGTTCCCGTAGTCGCCCGCGTTCACACGGTGAGCGTCTCCCTCGTTCTCGCAGTCGTCGGACTGCTCGCGCTTCTCGGACGACTCAACGCTCCGGCCGAGAAAGCCGCCCTTCCTCGACTCGTGGACGAGGAACTTCTCCCCCGAGCGAACTCGCTCGAATCGGCGACGCATCAGACCATCGGTGCGGTGGCAGAAGCCCTGTCGGGGGCGCTCATCGCCGTGTTCAGTGCCGTCGCGCTGTTCGCCTTCGACGCGGCGACGTTCGTCGTGAGTGCCACCTTTTTCGCCCTGCTGAGCGTTCCCACGACCGAGAAGACCGGAACGTCACCGAGCGCTACGGAGTACCTCGCCGACATCCGCGAGGGGTTCGAGTTGATTCGGAACTCGGTCGTCGGGCACATGGTCGTCGCGGCGAGCTTCGTGAGCGCGTTCACTGCCGGTTCGACGGCAGTGCTCCCGGCGTTCGCCGATTCGCTCGGCGGCGCGGAGACGTACGGACTGTTCATCGCGGCCATGACCGTCGGTCTCCTCGTGGGGTCGCTCGTCGCGTCGCGGTTCGAGACGATTCGATTCGGCCGCTTCGTAATCGTCGGCTTTCTGATCACCGCGGTCGGCCAACTCGGTATCGTCACGGTCGGTTGGCTCCCGGCGGTGCTCCTCTGTTACGGAATCGCCACCATCCCCATCGGGATTTACAACGTCCTCGTCAGCGCGACGATTCAGACCGGCGTTCCGAACGACTTGCTCGCGCGTGTGAGTTCCACGACCGGAAGTCTCGTCGCGGCCGTCGGTCCGGTCGGGTATCTCATCGGTGGGTCGCTCGGAGACAGATACGGAAGCGCGACGGTCATCGGGTTCTCCGCGATAGGGTACTGTTTGCTCGTCGGCTATTGGCTGGTCGTGCCCGCACTCCGCGAGTTCCCGCCGGTCACGAGCGTCGAACCGAACTCCTTCGGGACGTGAACACTGTCTCCCGTCGGTCGAGCGCTACCCTCGAACTCTATTCCCCGATACTTGTGGGTACCCTTCGGCGAACAACTCCCGGAAACCCGTAAATCGTGAATACCGACACCGATAGGTAACTACACGAACGATTCATAGGAAATGGCTGCAACGAGGACGGTTCATCTCCCGGTCGCGGCACAACCGAGCGTCGAGACGCTCGTCGAACTGACACAGCAGGCTGAGAAACTGGGCTACGAACACGCGTGGCTTCCCGAGACGTGGGGACGCGACGCGGTGACGAGCCTGACCGCGATGGCGCTCGGCACGGAAAAAATCGGTCTCGGGCCGTCCATCGTCAACGTCTACTCGCGGTCGCCCGCGCTCATCGGGCAGACCGCCGCGACGCTACAGGAAGTGTCGGACGGACGATTTCGGCTCGGTATCGGCCCGAGCGGACCGGCCGTCATTCAGGGATGGCACGGCGAGGCGTTCGACCGCCCGCTGCGGCGCACCCGCGAAACCATCGACATCGTCCGAAAAGTGCTGTCGGGCGAGACGGTGAACTACGACGGCGACTGCTTCACGCTGGGTGGCTTCCGACTGCGGTGTGAGCCACCGGAAACGCCGCCGCCGATCGACGCTGCCGGGATGGGGCCGAAGTCGGTGGAGTTGGCGGGACGGTTCGCCGACGGGTGGCACGCGACCCTCTTCACGCCCGACGGGATGGCCGACCGACTCGACGACTTACGGCGCGGTGTGGACCTCGGAAACCGCGATGCGGACGACGTGGAAGTGACGCTCTCGTTGACCTGCTGTGCGCTTTCGGACGGCGAGCGCGCCCGAAACCTCGCGCGACAACACGCCGCCTTCTACATCGGTGGGATGGGAACCTACTACCGCGATTCGTTGGCCCGGCAGGGGTACGAGGACGTCGCCTACGACATCTCGGAAGCGTGGGCGAACGGCGACAAGGAGCGGGCGACCGAACTGGTGGCCGACGACCTGCTGGACGACCTCGCCGCCGCGGGCACGCCCGAACGTGCCCGCGAGATGTTCGAGAAGTTCGCCGATATCGACGGCGTCGATTCGGTCGCCGTGGGGTTCCCCCGCGGTGCCACGGTCGAGGACGCACGGGAGACGATGGCCGCGTTGGCCCCGTGAATCGGTGCCCGACCAAACGTGTTAGGAACCGCCGATTTATATCTAGATCGATAATGATACATCGGGGCTTTCATAGCTGCCCCGTGCCTTAGAACAGTGCAACCTTGAAGGGTAGCCTTCCGGGGCTACCCCCTGTATTGCCTTTTAGTACGCTGGCCAGTGATAGCTCCGAGCCCAGCTATTTCCGCCGTCATCGTCCCCGTTTTGCGAAAGGAGCAAACCCCCGTGTGATCTATTCACATACTGTGGGGGGACGGTGAACGGAAACCATGACGCAAGCAATCGAGACGATCATCACGGAAGTATCGGAATGGGACGGCGTGGAGGTGGGTGAACACCGGTTCGGTGGCACGGAGTTCTCCCTCGGGCCACGGGAAATCGGCCATGTCCATCAGTGGGGTATCCTCGATATCGCGTTTCCGCGTCGGGTCCGCGACGAGCTCGTCACGGAAGGGCGAACGGAGCCACATCACATCTATCCGAGATCCGGGTGGACTACGTTCCACGTCGAGGGTTCGGACGACGTGGAGCGTGCGCTCTGGTTGTTGCGACTCTCATACCTCTTTCACGCCAGCACGATGGTGAACACGACGGGCGGGGAGGACACGCTTTCGAACCTCGACGTGGATTCGGAACTCGCTTCCCTCGGACCGAGCGACGAACTGCGGGCGCTCCTCTGAGTACCCGTTTCTAACTTCCCGCCCACTCCGTCGCTTTCTCGACGGCATCCGCTCGTGAATCGGTCTCGGCGATAGTCTCCCACTCGTCGTCCTCCACGTCGTAGACGTAAACCGCGTAGCCCTCGTCTCGGTAGGTCAGATTTTCGACGTACAACTCCTTGGTATCGTCGTCGCGCAACCAGATCCGGATCTGTTTGCCACCTTCCAGATCCTCCCTCCGTCGCCAACCCTCGATCGGCACTATGGCGACCTCCTGATGGTGCTGTTGTCTCGCTCGTACTCGGGACGAATCATCGTAGAATTCGCCACGACGGGTTCGCACTTGTACGTTCGGGCGAGAAAGAGCGAATCCGATTTTATTTTCCTGTGATTGGGACCACTGCGACGATGGTTTTGAGAACCCCTTCCGTGCTCACTACGAACGGTCCTGTTTGGTTTTTCAGAGACGACCGCCGAGCCCCAACATACCGCAACCGCGCCGCCCTACTACCCGCGATAATAGACGTTTCCGGAGACGACGACGGTTTCCGAGCCTCCCTGGGGAACGCGTCGGGACGGCCGCTGGGCGGCGACGACGCCGCGTTTGAGCGTCGCCCACTTCAGCAGGACGAACCCGGCGACGATGACGAGGAAGCCCGAAACCGTCGCGTCGGTGATGGGTTCGCCGAGGAGTGCCCACCCGAACAGGGTGGCGGCCACTGGAACGGCGTAGTTCACGAGATTGACCTCGTTCGCGCCGACTCGCTCCAGCAGGTCGAAGTAAATGACGTACCCGCCGATGCTGGCGACGAACGCGAGGTACACGAGCGAAACGAGCGCCGGGCGGGTGAACGAGACGGACGGCCACCCGCGGATTGCGGCGCTCGTCGCGTGGAGGACGAGCGCGCCGACGACCATCATCCACGCCTGCTGGGTCAACGCCGGGAGCGTCGTCCGCAATCGCTGGGTCACCACCGACGCGAACGCGAAGACGAGCGCCGCGACGAGCAGCAGCGCGATGCCGACCGTCGAACCGCCGAGCGATGTGGGGTCGGCGACGACGACAACGCCGACCAGCGCGAGCAGGACGCCGACGACTTCGAGTGCGTTGAACCGTTCGTTCGGCAGGAGCGCCAATGCGAACAGCGGCGTGACGACGGGTTTCAGGCTCAGGATGACCGCACCCACGCCGCTCGTGACGTACTGCTGGCCGGTGAAGAGGAGCGCGAGATAGGCACCGAACATGAAGGTCCCGCCGACTCCGACGAGCGTCCAGTCGGTTCGTGTCGTCGGTCGCCACTGGAAGTCGTCGTTTCGCAGGCCGAGGCCGACGACGACGGTCAGCAGGGCCGCGCCAGCGACGTCGTACCGGAACGCCGCGAAGAGGACGGGTGGGAACGCGTGCAAGCCGGCCTTGATGGCGACGAACGACGAACCCCAGATCACCGCGAGCAGAGCGAACAGCATCGAATTTCGATATCGTGACGGAATCATGAGAGAGTGGACACCTGTGTTCAGTTGGTGACGCTGGTAGTGTGCGGGTATACTTGAAAATTCTCGAAGACACGATACCACGGTACACGCCCCCACGGATCAGTTTCGGACCGTTATGTTCCCCCGGAAATCCTTTGGGGGTTCACGACCAGTCATCGGCATGGCAGACACACGCACGGGCGCGGCGTTGTTCACTGACGCGCTCGAAGCCTACGGCGTTCGACACGTGTTCGGGAACCCCGGAACGACCGAACTCCCGGTCATGGAAGCGCTGGGAGAGAGCGAACTGGAGTACGTCCTCGCGCCACACGAGGACATCGCGGTGGGGATGGCCGCGGGCTATGCGAGCACGAGGAACTATCGAGGTACCGAAGACGGTAGTCCGGTCGGCGTCGTCAACCTACACGTCGCGCCGGGCGTCGCTCACGGACTGGGCAACCTCTACGGCGCGTCGGTGACGGGCGCGCCGCTCGTCGTCACGGCCGGAGCACACAGCCTCGATTTCCGCCACGAGGAACCGATCCTCTCGGGAGACGTGCTCGCCATGACCGACCAGTTCACGAAGTGGAGCGCGGAGGTAACGGACGTGGAAGCCCTCCCGACCATGCTCCGGCGGGCGTTCCGCGTGGCCCAGACGCCGCCGACGGGTCCGGTCTTCCTCTCGCTCCCGCTCGACGTGATGATGGCCGAGACCGACGCCGAACCCGAACGATTGGGCCGGATTCAGAACCCCGGTTCCGGCGACCCGGCCGCAATCGCACGAGCCGCGAGGTTGCTCGAAGACGCCGAGGACCCCGTCATCGTCGTCGGCGACCACATCCCTCGACACAACGCGTACTCCGAGGTCGACTCGCTCGACGCGGCGGTCCGGTTGGCGGAAGCGACCGGCGCGCGAGTTCACGCCGAAATATTGGCCTGTGAAGTGGACTTCCCCGGCACGCACGACCAGTGGGTGTCCCACATCCCGCCGGACGAGGGTATCGCCGCCGCGACGATGAACGCCGACACAGTCGTGTTCGCGGGGTGTTCGACCAATACTACCTTGACGCGCCACGACCGTGACCTCGTCCCCGAGGACGCGACCATCATCGACCTGAACGACGAACCGTGGCAGGTCGGCAAGAACACGCCCGCCGACGTCGCCGTGACGGGTGATCTGGGACACGTGATGGACGAACTCGCCGAGGAAGTCGAAATAGGGGACGACGAACTCACGGGACGGTTGGAACGCGTCGCGCAGTTCAAGGAGTTCGCGAAAGGGCAGATGGCGTCGATGGGCGAGGGCGACGATACCGACGACCCGCGTGCCTCGAAAGCCGAACTCGTCGATACCCTTCGGGAAACCCTTTCTTCCCCGTACATCGTGGACGAGGGCATCACGTCGAAGTACGTCATGCTCCTTCGCTGGGCGTTCGAGCGGGAAGCCTACATCTCGAACAAGGGTGGCGGTCTCGGCTACGGCCTCCCCGCCGCAATCGGGGCCGGGATGGCGGAAGCCGAGCGGGACGACCCGCGGCAGGTCGTTGGCTTCGTCGGCGACGGATCGTATCTGTACTACCCACATTCGCTCTACTCGGCGGCGCGATACGACGTGGACGTGACCGTCGTCGTCTCCGACAACCGCAACTACCGCATCCTGAAGGACAACACGCTGAAACTGCTCGGCGGCGAGGACGCCGACCACGAGTACGTCGGCATGGATTTCGAACCGCCGGTCGATATCCCGAAGAACGCGGAGAGCCACGGTGCGAGCGGTTATCTCGTCGAGTCACCCAGTGCGATAGCGGAGACGTTGGAAACGGCGTTGGCCGAGGACGGACCGAGCGTCGTGGACGTGTTGGTTCACGACTGAATGGCCGCGTCGTCCCCGCCGTCGAGGTGGAATTCCCGAAACACGTCCCGATCGGTCTGTTCGGAAAAAATCTCGGTGAATCCTCGGTCGGTGAACACCCGATTCCAGTTCCTGAAGTAGAGCGGGAACTCGTCGTGGACGTAGTTCACGGGGGTTTCAGACGACCCGTCGTCTCCTTCCCCCAGGTTCTCATCGGCTCTTCGTTCGTTTTCCACGGTGATGAGACGGTTGGCGGTGATTCGTTCCAGTTCCTCGAATACGCCCCCGTCGGGGTGGACGTGCTGGAGAGTCTCGACGGAGAACACGACGTCGAACTGATCGTCGTCGAACTCGGTGATGGTGTCCTCGATGGCGTCGATGTAGAACGTTCCGTCCGCGGCGAGTTCGGGATAGTTTTCCTCCATCACCGAAAGTGCCTCGCCGTTTATTTCGATGCCGTGAAGGTCCTCGTATCCCCCGTCGTGAAGGTGCGCGAGGTGCCGTCCCGAACTGCACCCGAGTTCGAGGATGGCCGCGTCCGATTCGATAGCGGAGTCGAGGCGAGCGCGGATCAACTCGCTCGTCTCGTTCGGCCCGTAGTAGGCGTAGTAGTCCGGCGAGTACTCTCCCGACCGTTCTTCCCACTGTTGGCGGACGCTGTTGGGATCCATTCACGGTTCTACGAACCCCATACGTAAAACGTCGGTTATACCTAAAACGCCAGTTGCCTGTCTCCCGACGATATTAATTTTCCGTGATAGTCCGATGTCGATATCGTTTTATCACCTTATATCGTTCCCATTGGCATGGATTTGCGTGGGGAATGGCAGAACGGCACACGTGCGTCCGAAGCGAACCGCCCTCCGACCGGTCCCCGTGGCACCCCGATTAGCTGGCAGCTAGGCGACCACCTTTCGAACTCCGACGACGTTTCGCGGGTGACCGAAACCACCGACGCGGGACGACGGAAGACGGTGTACGACCTCACCGAGGAGACGTACCTCGTGCGGACGCGAACGCCCGTCGGGCGTGAACGCTATCGAGAAGTGCCGAAACGCGACTTCGCCGACGATTTCTGACTCAGTTTCCGACCCGACCACCATCGACCGTCTCGGGGAACATCTTGCCCGGATTGAGCGTGTCGTTCGGATCGAGTGCGCGCTTTATCCGACGCATGGCGTCGATGCTCGCCGCACCGTGTTCGAGTTCGAGGTATTCGCGTTTTCCCCGTCCGATGCCGTGTTCGCCGGTGCAGGTTCCACCCCACTCGATGGCCGTGTGGACGATTTCGGTTTGGGCCTCCTTCGCGCGTTCGACGTGCTCGTCGTCCGATTCGTCCACCAGCACGGTGTAATGGAGGTTGCCGTCCCCGGCGTGGCCGAAGCAGGGAATCAGCAGGTCATGCTCGTCGGCGAGTTGCCGAACGAGCCGAACCATGTCGGGGTATCTGCTGATCGGGACGGTCACGTCGCCCAGATGGAGCGGCGAGAGGTCGAGGTCGTAGGATTCGACCGCGAAGGCCATCTCCCGCCGGATCTGCCAGAGCTCGTTCATCTCTTCCCCCTCGGCGATCTCGAACTGGGAGACGTCGTGTGCCTCGAACACCGACCGACAGAACTCGATCTCGTCCTCGATGCCGTGGTTCGCGTGGAACTCCACGAACACCATCGGCACGTCGGGGAGCGACGACCCGGTGTAGGCGTTCGCCATCGTCGCGCTCGTCTCGTCCACGAGTTCGATCTTCGCCACGTCCACGCCCGACCGAACCGCGTCGGAAATCGCGTCCACGGCGTCCGAGAGCGAATCGAAGACGGCACGTCCCCCGCGAATCTGCTGTGGTCGTCCCGCGAGTTCGAGGGTCGCACGGGTGACGACGGCCAACGTCCCCTCACAGCCGACGATGAGGTCCTTGAGGTTGTAACCGCTGGACGTTTTGACCGCCTTGCTCCCCGCGGTGATGACGGATCCGTCCGCGAGGACGGCTTCGAGTTCGAGCACCCAGTCGTGGACCTCGCCGTACTTCACCGTCTTCATCCCGCTCGCGTCGTTGGCGATCATCCCGCCGATCGTCGAGATGTCGCCCGACGACGGCAACGGTGGGAAGAACAGCCCATCTCCAGCAACGGTTTCATCCACCTCCTTCCCGAAAATCCCCGGTTCGACGTCGACCTGGAAGTCGTCCGGACGAACGTCGAGCACCGAATCCATCCGCGTCATGTCGAGGCTGATCCCGCCACGGGTCGGTGTCGCGTTCCCTTCCAGTCCGGTTCCGGCGGCGAAGGGCGTCACCGGAACGCCCCGCTCGTCCGCCGCCGCGAGCACCGTCGATACCTCCTCGGTCGATTCCGGCCAGACGACCGCGTCCGGTTCTACCTCCTCGGCTTCCAAGGTTCCGAAATCCCCCGCGTGCCCGGCGCGATGCGAGTCGCCGAAGGAAAATCGGTCGTCGGGAAGCGGCAGGTCGCGGAGGAACGAACAATCGTGCGCCATACGATAGCACTCGGCGTGCGATGAAATAAAGCTGTTCGGACGGCTTCCTTACCCGTCCATTTCACCATCACCATCCAGTTCCTTGACGACCGTCGCCGGGTTGCCGCCCACCACGACGGCGTCCGGAACGTCGGCGGTGACAACCGCTCCGGAGGCGATGACGGCGTCGTCGCCGATTTCGACGCCCGGGTTGATGACCGCCCTCCCGCCGACCCAGACGTTGTCCCCCATCGTCACCGGTTTTCCGTACTCCGGTCCCTCGACACGGGTTTCCGCGTCGAGGGGGTGCGTCGCCGTGTAGATGTGGACGCCCGGTCCGAGCCAACAGTCGTCCCCCATCTCGACCCGACAGACGTCCAGAATCACGCAGTCGAAGTTCGCGTAGAAGCCGTCGCCGACGTGGATGTTCGAGCCGTAATCACACCGAAACGGCGGCTCGACGTGTGGGGAATCACCGAGTGAGCCGAACAGTTCCCGGAGCAGCGACTCCCGTTCGTTCGCCTCCGTTACCTCCGTCGTGTTGACCCGTCTCGTGAGTCGTCTCGCCCGCTGTCGCCCCTCGACGAGTTCGGAATCCGATGGGTCGTATAGCTCGCCCGCCAGCATCCTTTCCTTCTCGGTGACCATCGTGTGGCGGTTTACGTCCCCGATTCAAATAGGTCGGTGTCGAAATCGATTTCCGTCCGTCGGCCATCCAAAATCGAAAACCGCTCGTCGCGCCGCCGTTCCAACCAGTACAGCAACCGCTCGGCCCAGTCGAGCTTCTTCCGTTTCATCGGGTTCACGGTAGCGTCGTCGAAATCCCAGCCGAGGAAGACGAGTTCGGCCGCGCCGAACTCGTCGGCGAGGAACGCCGCCCTGTCGCCGTCAGTGAACCCGCCGAAGTTCTCGACCGGTCCGTGCGGTTCCGCCTGCGTCGTGGCGAGGACGTTCTCCGCGTCGAACGTCGGGACGTACTCGCGTATCGCGGGAATGTTGTCTCCGTGTGCGTGCGCCGCGACCGGAATCCGCGATTCGCTCAACTCCCGCGCCGTCTCCGGATTTTTGTCGAGGTCTGTCACCATGCAGTCCACGTCGATGCCCGCATCGAGGAGCACGTCGGCGGCCGTCGAGGCCGCGACGACGCACTCCGCTCCTCGTGCCGTGTCGAGTTCGTCGGCCAGCGAGGGGGCCGCTCCCGCGATTGCGACGGTGTTCCCGGTGATCCGGTCGAGTTTCTCGCGGTCGAACGGAACCGCGAGTTCGGCGAGGACGTCGCGGGCGCGTTCGTCGTCCGTTCGGGGGAAGCCGAAATCCGCGAGGATTGCGCGGTAGACGGGGTCCCACTCGTCGAACCTCATTGCCGTTCGCGGCCGAACGCGTGGCCGATGACGGCCGCGTCACGGGTTTCGGCCACGTCGTGCGTTCGGATCACGTCGGCCCCGCGTTCGACGGCCAGCGAGGTCGCCGCGAGGCTGGCCGGGAGTCGATCCTCGGTGTCCCTGCCCACCACGTCACCCAAGAAGTTCTTCCGGTTGATGGAGACCAGGATTGGCCGCCCCAGTTCTCGTAACTCGCCGAGTCGGTGGAACGTCTCGCGGTCGTCAGCGAGCGTCTTCTCCTCGCTCCATCCGCCGAATGCGGGATCGAGGATGGTCTTGTCCGTCAGCGGTTCGGCGGCGAGCGCGTCGTAAATGTCGTCCACGCGCTCGATCGCGCCGGGACGGGTCAGGTCCGGCGGACTCGCCATCTTCACGACGGCGGCGTCGTGGCGTTCACAGACCGTCGCCATCTCCGGGTCCGCGAAGCCACAGATGTCGTTGACCATGTCGAAGCCACCCGACAGCGCCGCATCCGCCACGTCCGCATACCGGGTTTCGATGGAGAAGACGGGGTTCCCTTCCACCTGTTCGATGGCTTCCAGCGCGGTATCGAGTCGGTCGAGTTCCTCCTCCGCGGAGAGCACGTCGAACCGTTTGTTCGCCGATTCGAGACCGACGTCCACGATGTCCGCGCCTTCCGCGACGAGTTCCGCGTCCACGTACGCCGCGGCGTCGGCAGGGTCGTCGTACACGCTCGGGTCGTACGGGGATTCCTCGCTGACGTTCAACACGCCCATGATTCGCGGCGGATGTTCCGGCCCGATTCCGAGTCCCGCGGCGGAAACGTTCTGCATATCCGAAAACGAGGGCGAGCACGGTTAAAAATCGGCCCTTTCAGTGCAGGTCCGCCGCGGTGATGTCGTCGCTCCAGTACAGGTCACCGTCGTATTCGACCGGGGAGGACTCCTGTTTGAGAAGTTCGTCGAGTTCGGCGGCGGTCATCTCCTTCCGCACGGTTTCGGGAAATAAGTAGAACCGTTCGTCGTCTTCCTGTACGAGATTGTAAAACGAACCGATTTTGTGCCCTCGTAACATGTGGATCTCCAGATCTGCAGTATATACACCGTCCGTGTACGAATCGATGTGAACGCTACTGTTCGACGAATTGAAGGCTCGGCAAACAGTCGCCGAGGAATCGCCGAGGGCGACGTATTGATTCCCGCTCAACGTCGTTCTTCGTACTATAGAGAGCGCATCACAAAGAGCGAACCCCCGGCCAAGCAAACGAGCAAGCCACGAGCCGACCTCGGTCGCAGGTCCGTTCGAGACGTCCGAAAGCGTGGCGATACCGCCCCGACATCCTTTCTCCACTAGCGCCATGCTTTGGTCGTACGATCGACAGGCGTTGAGCAGGAACAACTCGACGTTCACCGCGTCCAACGTCCGCGTGTCGAGCACGCCGTCGGTGCACTCGATACCCTCGTCGTTAACGTGCCCGATGTAGTGAAGGAAGTCGATGTCGGCGGCGAACACCGAGGCGAGTTCCTCGACGGTAAGATCGTATTCGATATCGATCTCGTGATCGGTGATCTCCCGAAACATATAGAGATCCGTCACTTTTCCTTCCGCTTTCATCTGCGGGTCGTTACAGACGATTTTGACCGAGATGGTCGACGTTTTCGGCTCCATGTTCTCCGTTCGACGACGATACGAATCGAGGGTGACCTTGTTGCCGCCGATAGGAACCCCCTCACCGAGCCACTCGTCGTGGACGGCCGCCGTCTCCGGGATGCTCACGACCGTCGTTTCCGTCACCGCTCCCGAAGCCGTCGTTTGGCTTCGGCAGAAGTCAGTGACCGTTTGTGGTGGCTCGGTCCGCGACATCCGAGCGGTGGGAGACGGACACCGAACGAACGCGAGATTGGACGAAACGTACGGAAGTGCTTCGACGTTTCGTGCCGTTAGTTCGAGTGCTACCGCATCAGTCCAATTCGGAAAGTGCGAATCGACCCGGTTGAGCGGTACGTCCAAGTATGCGTCGAGTTGTTCGGATAGTGAACGGTCGTAGAGACTTTCGAAGTCGAAGGGGACCAACGGTTCGATCTCCGATCTGATACGAAGCGGTGCCGGGTAGAACCCCTCTTCACGAGTCAGACAGTCGAAAAAGAAGACGTGGCGTAGCAGTCCGTTGATCTCTCGTTCGAACGAAGTGGTGTCACCGAACACGTATTCCGAATCGGGGGTTTCGAGCCGTGGATGGTTCCCCGGAACCACCTCCGCACCCAGATAGTACGCCAACGAGACTACCGGGTAGACGTACTCACGCTCGGGAGGAACGATCAATCGAACCCCGGTATCCGGACGTTCGAGATCTGGTGGAGACGAAAATTCGTCACCACGTTCGATGAGCGGTGGATGCCCACGGAGGGTCGGGAACGAACGTTCAGGCGAGAGCGTTCCCAGTGCCGACCCGAACAGCGAGACCGCACGCATCACGTCCTCGGGGTCGTCGGTAACGGTAATCGTTCCCTCGGGGGTGCAATGCGCCGACCCGACCCCAACGGTGATACGTCGTTCTTCCCCGAATTCGATCGTCGAGGAACTGTCTCCGGATCGAACCGTTGGGAAGCAATCGACGGCGATATAGAACCGCATCGGAGTGACTTTCAGTTCGAGATAGCCGACGCGGAACGATGGTTCCCACACTCCACCGCCCATGAAAATGGTGTCCCGTATCGCGTTGGAAGTGTCCCATGCGTTGTACGACATACCTGCGGGGATATCGATCCGATCCGTCCGAAACTCGACGGCCGTCTCGACCGAGAACGGGAACCCCTCCGTCGAACCCTGCTGTGGATCGATTCGTGACGGGGTCCGTAACACGACACCGGCTTTTTCGATGGGATCCCAGATTCGAATTCCACATCCGTCCGAAACGCGTTCGACCTGTATTTCAGCCCCTTTCGGTCGATTATCGTCCCCCGTCATGATTCACTTAATCCGGACCCGGTAACGGCCCCGCCAACCAGTCCGGATTGCAACCAAACGCGTCTCCGAATCGTGGTGGAACGAACAATCATACGGCAACGATGGTACTCATCGATAAAAACCGAATCGATCACCGCAAATCCTTCGTCGTGATGTCGTCGCTCCAGTAGAGGTCGCCGTCGTACTTGACCGGCATCGGGTCTGTGTTCAGCAGTTCGTCGAGTTCGTCGGCGGTCATCTCCTTCCGCACGGTTTCGGGGGACAGATAATGGCGCTCACTTTCTTCCTCTCCGGGGTAGTAAGTCGTCCCGGCATTTTTCCTGTCGAGGTGTAATTCTTCGGTTACCGAATACACTCCGCTCTCCTTTAACGCGACCTCGACACTGAAATTCGACACGGTAAACGACCGGCAGACTGCCGTCGTCGGATCACCGAGGACGATGTACTGGTCCCCGCTCAGTGTCGTCGTTCGTGCGATAGAGAGCGCATCACGGATCGAGAAGCCCTGTCCGAGTAGGCGAGCGAGCCACGACCCGACTTCGGTCGCAGGTGTATTCGATACCTCCGAAAGCGTGGCGATACCGCCACGGCAGCCGTTTTCGATCAATGCCATACTCTGGTGGTATGATCGACAAGCGTTGAGCAGAAACGATTCCACCCCGACTTCCCCCAGTTCGTGTGTGTCGAGTGCGCCGTCAGTACATTCGATACCCTCGTCGGTGACGTGCCCGATGTAGTGAAGGAAGTCGATGTCGGTGGTGAACATCGTCGCGAGGTCGTCGACGGTTAGGTCGTATTCGATATCGATGTCGTAGTCGGTCACCTCCCGGAAATCATACATCTCAGCGACCCTTTCTTCGGATTTCATCCGCTGGTCGTTACAGACGATTTTGACGGTAATCGTCGATGTCTTCGGTTCTACCTCGGCGACCCGACGGCGATACGAATCAATCGAGAGTTTGTTCGCTCCGACCGGAACTCCCGCAGCGAGCCATTCGTCGTGGACGGTTTCCGTTTCCGGAGGGGTCACGACCATCGGTTCCGTCGTCTGTCCCGAAGCCGTTTGACTCCGACAGAAGTCGGTGACCGTTCTTGGTGGCTCTGTTCGTGGCGTGCAGGCGGTAGGGGACGGACACCGAACGAACGCGAGGTCGGATGAAACGTACGGGAGCGCTTCGACGTTTCGTGTCGTCGGTTCCAGCGCTACCGTGACGTACCAATCCGGAAAATGCGGCCCGACCCGGTCGAGCGGTACGTCCAAGTATGCGTCGAGTTGTTCGGATAGCGAGCGGTCATAGAGGCTTTCGAAGTCGAAGTTCACCAACGATTCGATCTCGGGACGTATGTGGAGTGGTGCCGAGTAGAACCACTCTTCACGAGTCACACAATCCATGAAGAAAACGTGGCGTAGTAGTTCGTTGACGTCCCGCTCAAACGATGAGGAGTCACTGAATACGTACTCCGAATCGGGGGTTTCGAGGCGCGGATGGTTCCCCGGAACCACCTCCGCACCTAGATAGTACGCCAACGAGACTATCGGATAGACGTACTCCCGATCGGGGGGAACGACTAACCGAACTCCGGTATCCGGACGTTCGAGACCCGAAGGGGTCGAAAACTCGTCACCGCGTTCGATGAGCGGCGGGTGACCCCGAAGTGTGGGAAACGAGCGCTCGGGTGAGAGGGTATCCAGCGCCGATCCGAACAGCGAGACCGCACGCATCACGTCCTCGGGGTCGTCGGTGACAGTTATCGTTCCCTCGGGGAATCGGTATTTCGACCCGACACCGACCGTGATTCGTTGATTCCCCTCAAGATCGATCCTCGAAGAATTATTCTTGGTCTCGATGGTGGTGGAACTGTCGACGCCAATGTAAAATCTCATCGGGGCGTTCGATAGCTCTAGATACTTGACGTGGAACGCTGGTTCCCACGTTCCCCTGCCTCGCTGGATGGTGCCCCGTAGCACGTCAGAACTATCCCAAGCACCGAACGACATACCTGCGGGGATATCGATTCGATCCGTCCGGAATTCGACCGCCGTCTCGACGGGAAACGGAAATCCGTCCGTCGAACCTCGTTGAACGTCGATTCGGGACGGCGTCCGTAACACGACGGTGACTTTTTCGATAGGATCCCAGATTCTAATTCCACACCCATCCGAAACGCGTTCGACCTGTATTCCAGTCCCTTTCGGTCGATCTTCGCCCCGCGTCATGATTCCCCGGTGTTCGTTCCGGAGACTGTCCGCTCGAATCGTCCGAATCGCACCGAAACGTCGGTCAGAATCGTGGTGGAACGAACAATCATATCGCAACGATGGTACTCACGGATGAAAACCGAATCGATTACTGCAAATCCTTCGTCGTGATGTCGTCGCTCCAGTACAGGTCGCCGTCGTATTTGATCGGCATCGACTCCTCTCGAAACACCTCGTCGAGCGTCTCCGCCTCCAAGTGGAAGTCGCCGATCCAGTCCGACTGGAGGTACTGTGTCATGTCGTCGTCCCACACCGATCCGAACATCGAACCGGCGCTGTCACGGGGGGGATAGAACGGTTTGATCCGAATCGTGTACCCTCCATCATCGTCCGTCTCGATGAACAGCATCGGTTTGATCCTCGAAAACGGTTGGCAGAGGGTGAGACTCCCGTCCCCGATGACGACGTACTGGTCGCCTGACAGCGTCTCCGACTGGGCGATGGAGAGCGCGCTCCAGAACGAAAGGCCCGCACCGAGTCCGCGGGCGAGCAGACACCCGATCTTCGTGGCCGGGTCGTTGGACACGTCCGACAGGGTTGCGACACCGACCCGGCACCCCTTTTCGACCAAGGTGGCGCTCTGTTCGTACGAGCGACAGGCGTTGAGCAGGAACGACTCGACGTTCACCGCGTCCAACGTCCGGGTATCGAGCACGCCGTCGGCACACTCGATACCGCTGTGATTGACGTGGCCGATGTAGTGCAGATAATCGATGTCGGCGGCGAATACGGTTCGTAGTTCCTCGACGGTCAAGTTGTAGGCGATATCGACCTCGTGACGACTCGTATCCCGGAAGCTGTACTGCTCACACACCTTCCCCTCGTCATTCATGTTCGTGTCGTTGCAGACGATCTGGACCCGAATCGTCGAGCGTTCCGACGAATCGTGATCGATGCGGCGACGATAGGAGTCCACCGTCGCCTTGTTGCCGCCGACGGGAACGCCTTCCCCGATCCAAACGTGTTCCTTCGACGTCGTCGGTTGCGGACTGACAGCAGGCGTACTCCCCTCCGATTCGGCTGGGGTCTGAGTGCTTCGACAGAAATCAGCTATTTCAGGGGCCTCTGCCGCCGGTTGCACGTGGGTGGTGGGTGTGGGGCACCGAATTAACGAGAGTTCGTCCGCGATGAACGGGAGCGCCCCGACGTTCGCTTCCGATGGCACCAGATCGGTCGTCAGGCACCATTTGGGAAGATGGGGTTCAGTAACGTCGAACGGAACGTCGAGATACGTGTCCACCTGTTCCGCCAACGACCGTTCGTAGAGGCTTGAACAGTCGAAGTCCAAGAGCGGTTCGACCGCTTCGCGTTCCTGCACGGGGATGTCGTACGAGCCTTCGTTCCGGATGATACAGTCGAGGAAGAAGAGGTGTTGAAAGACGCGGGATACTTCCGCTTCGAACCCGTCGAACCCTCCCGTTCCATCCAACGGATACCGACGAGTTGGGGTTTCAAGCCGTGGGGCATCGCCGGGAACCACGTTCGCGCCCAGATAGTACGCGAGTGACGTCGCGGCGTAGACGTACCGTCGCTCCGGTGGCAGTACCAGTCGTACTTCCGTTTCGGGACGAACGACGTTCGAGGGGACCGAAAACTCGTCACCTCGCTCGATGAGCGGTGGGTGGCCACGAAGCGTGGGAAACGAACGTTCGGGATCGAGGGTTTCAGCGAGGACCCGAGCAGCGAGACCGCACGCATCAGGTCCTCGATGTCGTCGGTGACGGTGATCGTCCCGACGGGCAATTCGCTGTGTGATCGACTGCCGATGAAGATCGTTCGTTCTTTGCCCAGATCGATGTGAACGCTCCCGTGCCGTTCCCGAATGGAGAGCGGACAGTCGACGTGGACGTATAGTTTCATCGGGGACGTCGGTATTTCGAGGTAGGCCACCTGTTCGGAGTGCCAGTCACCGTCACACGGGTTTACGAGGTCGGAAACCGATCCGTCCGAATCCCAGACGTTGAAATCGACCCGTTCCGGGACGTCGAGACGATTCGTCCGCAACCTGACCGCCGAGTCTATCGGGACGGGAAACGTGTCGGTATCGGCCCGTTCGAGGGAGACGGGAACGGGCGTATGAAACACGAAACTGCCCTTGTCGATGGGGTCCCAGATCCGAATCCCCGACGTATCCGGGTTCGATTCGAACACCGGTGAGTTCGGGTTCGTTCGTTCGTCGTGACTCATAGTTGAACCCAGTTGGTCGTTTGTTCGTACTCCGGAATGTGCCAGCGCTGTTCCGGAACGAGGCCGTTCGACTGGCGGAGTTCGACACGCGCATCGAACAACGGCGTCAACTCCTGAACGACCGGGTTGGACGTCGGAACCGGAAGATGATAATGGGCCATTCCGGAAACGCCACGGATGAGGGCCATGATGGTCCGGAGGAACCGTTCGACCGCTTCCTGCTCACACCGTTCGAGCGGTTTGATGAGCGAGTCGAACGAGAGTCGGAGTTCCGACGGCGTCAACCCGTCCGCCCACTCGTCGAAGAAGCTGACGGCGGTGACGATGTCGCTCCGTAGTTCGCGAATCGAGTCCTCGGGGGAAGTCGTCAGTTGCGGCGTCTCTGGTACGGGCATCGATCCCGATACCGACCGCTCGTCGTCACCCCAGTCGATGACCCAGACGTCCGGGTCGTCCGCGTTCGTCCCGCCGGGGAGTTTCGAGTTCGCGTACTGTGCCGTCGTATCGGTCAGGACGAGAACCCGCTTTCGTTCCTCGGTTGACGCCCCGAGAAGTTGCATCGTCGTCCGGTTCGTCGTCGTTTCAGAGACCCGCCCCGTGACGAGAATGTTACAGCCTCGTTGCTTGAAATCGGCGAGTACGTCGTGGAACTCCGGTGACCCACTACCCCCCCGGAACGAAATCCCTGAAGACGGCATTGTTAGATGTGTAATTTGATTGTACGATAATAAAAATTCGGATAGGAACAGGGGGAAATCAGTCGTCCATCCCGTTCGTCTTAGACATCGATTCACGAATCAGGGTCCTCCGCTCCTCGACAACACGCTCTTTTTGTCGGTCCGGTTGCTACGGGGGCGTAATGAGTACCGTGAACGTCGGTCTTCGCGGGTGGCGATTCGACGCGAGAGGGGAGTATCGTACATGAAACCTGCAGTCGCTATCGTCGAACCGAAGACGCCCGGAAACATCGGAACCATAGCACGCGCGATGAAAAACTTCGGCTTGGACGACCTGAAACTCGTGAACCCGCCGGAGTTCGGACGTGACAGCGAGGCCTACGGCTTTGCCGGACAGGCCCGCGAGGACGTCCTTCCGAACTACGACGACGTCACGTTCGACGAACTGGTCGAAAACTACCACACCGTCGGACTGACGGCGACGACGAACGAGGACGCGAGCCACCACGTTCGATTTCCGTTCACGACACCGCGGGAACTCGCCGAGAACCTCGAAACGGTGGAGACGGACACCGTCCTCATCTTCGGACGGGAAGCGAACGGGTTGACGAACGAGGAACTCGCACGCATCGACGAGGTGTGCTCGATTCCTGCCAGCGCGGCGTATCCCGCGTTGAACCTCGGGCAAGCCGCGACCGTCACCCTCTACGAACTCAGGACGCTGACCGTGGACGAATACCAGTTACCGGACGTGGAACGCGAGCGCGCCGACGAGGGCGAAATAGAGGGCTTCTATGGGGCCTTTGCCGACCTGCTCGACACCGTCGGCCAACCCGCCGAAAAGCACGACAAAAACATGCGAATGATCCGCAGGCTGTTCGGTCGAGCACATCCGACTGGCCGGGAAATCGCAACACTGCGCGGCATCGTCCGGCGAGCAAACGAGCGAGCGTCGTCATCGGACTCACACCGACCGAGGCGAAACGATACATAACTTCTTTATAATCTGTCGCTAGAGTAGGGTGTAGCCATGCTTCCCCCCCTCCAATTTCATTCTCTCCCACTGGGGACTCAGTTTACGCTTCTCGTCTCTGTCCCGAGTGTATTAGTCATGCTCGTGGGTAAGCAGTTGTTCTTGCCCGACGAGCGGATCAGAACCCTCTTCGTCGATTTCCTCAAAACGGACTGGAAATACCTCGGTGTCGCGTGGATCGTTACCCAAGTTGTGAACTCGGTCGCGTTGCACTTCCACGCCGGGCGGACGTTCACGGGATTCGTTTACGCCATCGAAGGGGCGTCCGTCGCGACGTTCCAGATTGTCGCGTCCAAGCCCCTCACGCTGGCGTTTACCGGCGTGTATCTCGTCGGCCTCCCGTTCGCCGTGCTGTTCACGTACTTCAAACTGAAGGCACACGACGAGGAAGAGGCACACCGCTATGCGCTGGCGTACGTCATCCTCGTCGTCCTCTCCGTTCCGTTCTTCGTCTTCTTCCCGGTGAAGGTGTCGTCGCTGTATCTGACCTCCGTCCAACCGCTGATGTACCAACTCAGTCCGGCGATTCAGTACGGCATCTTCTCCACCGACACGCTGGTGAAGTCCTTCCCCAGCCTCCACACCGGTTTGTCGGTACTCGCCGCGCTCTACGCCCGGAAGGCGGATACCACGTACGCCTACACCATCGCGCTCCTCGCGGCGGCAATCGTCATCTCGACGCTCTATCTCGGCGTCCACTGGCTGACCGACGCGGCCTTCGCGCTCGTCCTCGTCGCCTGCGCCTACACTCTCTCGCGCCAGTTCAGTGAGCCGCGTTGGTCGGTCGTCTCACGGGAGGCCCTCGCGGCGGTCCGGCGAACGACCGGACGATAAGACCGGACGCGCTGCGGTCGAAACGTCTCCGTATTCGAACGTCGAACGGTAACTACCCGAAGTCAGTGAAAAGCTGGCAGACCGTTGAAAAGCGAGCAACAGCCACAGTCGTTTGGGGAGCAGTTCACATCGCCGGGGGCGACGCGAAATCGTAACCGAGCGGGCGAACGTGGTCGAGTGGGCGAACGTAGTTCAGGCCCGCTTCTGGATTTCCTCGCGCAGGAGTTGGCTGACGAGGTCACCGTCCGCCTTTCCGCGGAGGCTTCCCATGCACTCGCCCATCAGGCCGGAGAACGCGCCCATTCCCTCTTCCTCGACCTGCTCGTCGTTCCGTTCGACCACTTCGACGACCGCTTCGCGGACTTCCTCGTCGCCCACGCCGGAGAGACCGGCTTCCTCGACCGCTTCCTCCGCCGTCAGTTCGGGGTTCTCCGCGAGGAGCGTCATCACGTCGTTGACACCCTCCTTCGCCAACTCGCCGTCGGTGACGAGCGAGATTACGGCGAGGAAGTGGTCGTCGGTGAGGTTCTCGACGGGAACGTCGTCACGCCGAAGTTCCGTCACGGTGCTCTCGACCAATCCGGCGACGAACGTCGGGTCCGCTCCGGTTTCGACCGCCCGCTCGAACAGCGGCATTCGGCGGCCGTAGGCGACCTGTTCGGCGAGTCCCGCGCCGAGCGAGAACTCCGACTGGTAGCGCTCGACCTTTTCCGTCAGCAGTTCGGGCGTCTCGACCTCCTCGGGGTCGAGATCGACCGGCGGCACGTCGGTTTCGGGGTACATCCGCGCCGCGCCGGGGAGCGGGCGGAGATACTGCGAGGTACCGTCCTCGTTCGCGCCACGGGTCTCCTCCGGGACTTCCTCGATGGCGACTTCCGCACGCTTTGCGGCGGCTTCGATCGCGCCGTCGGCCACCTCCGGACTGGCGGCGACGATGGCGACCGCGTCCTCGTCACCCGCATCGACGGCGTCCCGAAGCGCTTCGACTTCGTCCTCGGTAACGCCGTACGCGGGCAGTTCGTCGGTGTGGAAGATGCCGCCCGCGCCGTGGCGCTTCGCGTGGTCGGAGAACTCGGTGCCGAGGCGACGGTCCGGCTGGATTTCCCGGCCGACGAGGCCGTCGAACCCGAACAGGGGAACGGCGGTGACCTTGCCACCGCTGTCGAGTGCGCCCTCGATGACGCCGCTTTCGGTCCCCTCGAACACGTCGGTCACGTCCTGAACTTCGCCGACCGCCGCGTCGCGCGACTGAAGTTCGTCGCGGATGGCGAGGAGTTCGACCTGCCGACCGACTTCGAACCGGACGAGGTCGTCGATGTCGTCCAGACTCTGGACGCCTTTCATCTCCACGCGTGCGCCGTCCGCGATGGAAACGTTCACGTCCTGCCGGATGGTGCCGAGACCGCGTTTGACGTGGCCGGTCGAACGGAGGAGCATTCCGATCCGTTCGGCCGCCTCGCGGGCCTGCTGGGGCGAACTGATGTCCGGGCTGGTGCCGATTTCGACCAGCGGAATGCCGAGTCGGTCGAGGCTGAAGGTGACGCCGTCCTCGCGCTCCTCGACGCGCTGGGCGCTTTCCTCTTCCAACATCAGGTCTTCGACGCCGACCGGCCCGTCGCTCGTCTCGATTTGCCCGCCGGTGGCGACGAGCGTCGAGCGCTGGAATCCCGAGGTGTTCGACCCGTCCACGACGATTTTCCGCATGACGTTGGCCTGGTCGATGACGGTCATGTCGAGCAGTTGCGCGATTTCGAGGACGACCTGTTGTGCTTCCGCGTCCAAGCGGTGTGGCGGTTCGTCGTCGGCTTCCACGAGACAGGTCGTGTCGTAGCCCAGATACTCGAACTCGCGGTCGATTTGGCTCTCTTCGAGCGCGGCTTCGTCGATTTCCCCGAGTTCGCTCCGGGTCGGATGGAGATACCGGGTGAACGTTCGGGACGACTCCTCGGGGTCGCGGAGTTCGGTCGGACAGCCACAGAACAACTTCTCCTCGGTGTCGAGTTGCTGGTGAATCTCCAGCCCCGCCACGAGACCGAGGTCCTCGTAGTCGTACTTACTCATTGATCGGACATGAGAGATGGAGGGGTAAAAAACCGACCAGTTCGGGCGAGTTCCGCCACGGAGCGCGACCGTTCGTGGTCGTCGGTCGGAACGGTGTCTCGGTGCAGGGAAACCGGATCGATAGTGCTTGGTTCCGTGAGGTTGCAAGAGACGCAGAACCGGCCTTTTCCGAACAAAAGAACGAATGAATAAAAGCACGAAGAAATGTTCCGATATGGATGATGTTGTACGGGGATTTTACGAATATATAATTGTTTGTTCGCTGGTGATTCAATACCTATAAATCCGAAGTCCAGAGTGATTCGTGTATGACCGAGTTCCTCGCGTCGAGGAATCCAACGGATCCGATACGAGTCCTCCACGTCGACGATGACCCTGCGCGATTGCGCCTTTCTCAAGCCCTCCTGTCGGAGTACATACCGAACATCGTCGTTCGTACGGAGACGAAACCGTCGAACGCTATCGAGCGACTCGACGAGTTCACGGTCGATTGTATCGTCAGCGATTTCGACATGGGATCGATGGACGGATTGGAGTTTCTGGAGGCCGTCCGGGTCCACTTGCCGGAACGACCCTTCATCCTCTTTACCGGCAAAGGGAGCGAGGAAATCGCAAGCGAGGCCATCTCCGCGGGGGTCACCGAATACCTCCAGAAAGGCGGTCCGGACAGATACGCCGTGTTGGCAAACCGTATCGAAAACGTGGTCGATCGATATCGCGCACAGCGGGAAGCACAAGCATACCAGCGACGGATGGCCGCCGTCTACGACCGGGTGACGGACGCGTTCTTCGCGCTGAACACGGACTGGCGGTTCACGTTCGTCAACGAGCGCGGCGAGGAGTTGCTGAACCGGCCGGAATCGGCACTGCTCGGTAACTCCGTCTGGGACGAGTTCCCCGAATCGCTCGATTCGATGTTCGAAGACGAGTATCGAGCAGCGATGGAAACACAGGAGCCGACGACGTTCGAAGCCTACTTCGACCCGTTGAAAACGTTGTTCGAGGTGCACGCCTACCCTTCGACGGAGGGGTTGTCGGTTTACTTCCGTGACATCACCGACGAGACGCGGATTCGAAAGGAACACCGCCGGGAGCGCGAACTGCTCGAACGGGTGTTCGAGACGAGTCCCGTCGGTATCATGATCCTCGGAACGGACGGGGAGATTCAGCGGGTCAACGAACGGTCGGTCGAGATGCTGGGTTTGTCGGAGGAAGCGATCACGGATCGCAACTACAACTCCCGCGAGTGGGAGGTCACGGACGAGAACGGCACCCCGCTTTCGGAGGAGGACCATCCGATGAGAAGCGTCTTCGAGGACGAAACGACCGTTCGGGGTGCTACGATTCGGTATCGACGTCCCGACGGGGAGTGGCGTCAATTCTCGGTCAACGGGGCACCGGTGTACTCCGAGGAAGGGGACGTCGAACGTATGGTCTCCATCATCGAGGATACGACCGAATCCGACGGGGAATGATTTCTCACGGGTCGTTTGCCGACATCGATTCCGCCCGTTTTCGCTTCCGGCGTCGTTCCCGTCGATTTCGTTTTACCTGCCGCCCGAGACGACGGGCGACGAGTTCGCGTAGTTCGTTCGCATCGGACGTCTCGATGTCCGCCGCGTGTGGATCCCTCGTTCGAAAACCGATGGAACCGGCGGTGTCGATGATCACTGTGGCAACCGCCCATCGACGCTGGAATATCGTCTCCCGTTGAACGACCGTCTGTACCCGGTAGTAGGGAACGACGTGCGTCGTCCGCCGCCAGAACCCGTCGCGCGTCACGACGTGGGCGTCCCCGGCGTGATACCCGCGATGTTTCCATCGATAGTGACCGGCGAGGGGTGTCACCACGAGAAGCACGAGCGGCACGTACCAGAACCCGAGGAGTCCCGTGACACGGTCGAAGCCGTACGTGACGCCGGTGAGCACGACGACCATGATGGCATAGCGAAGGACGTATCGCCGCCGGACTCGACGCGGTGGCCGCTCGAACGTCGGGTCCTCGAACGATTCGAGCGAGTGTGCGAGGACGAGAACGCGCTCACGGACGGCGAGTGGGATCGCCGCCTCGGAACCGCCGGACGACCCGTTTCCGGGACTGTATCCAGCCGTTTCGACCGACAGCGTGGCGTATCCCAATCGGCGCATGATCGGGTTTTCCTGCAGCGTGAGCGTCTGGATCTTGTCGAGCGGAATGCTTCCGTCGTAGCGCTGGAGCAGGCCGCGTTCGTACCGGAGTTCGTCGCCGACGCGTGTCAGCCGAAAGTCGTAGTAACGCGCGAAGGTGATCGCCCCGCTACTCACCCACAGGACGAGCGCGGAGAACACGATCTGTACGAAGCCGAACAGGAACACCACGCTCCCGAACGAATCCATCGTGTCCATCACGAACGGAATGACGAGGAAGACGAGACCGATGGCCCGCGGTTCGATCGAGACGGCCGAAAGCAACAGCAGTTCCTCGGCGCTGATCTCGTACAGGACGTCCTCCGGGTGCCGCGTCTCCGACTCGTTCGGAGACGCCGCCTCCGTATCGCCGTTCTTCCGGCGTTGAATCTCCCGCTGGAGCCGTCTCGCTTCCTCGTAGGCGATGTATTCGAGGCTCGCCTCGGTATCACCGCCACCCGCAGTCTCCAATCCGACCGACGCGATTCCGGCGACCCGTTGAATCACGTTTCGGTGGATGTCCACGTTCTGGATCCTGCGGAGGGGAATCTCCCGGCGACGGCGCGAGATGACCCCCGAATCGATGTCGAGCGAGTCGTTCGTGAGTTCGTATTCGAACCGCCGGTGATAGGCGAACTCCCACCCGAGTATGCCGAGCAAAACGACGACGACGATGAGCGCGAACAGTCCGAGTGTCAGCGCCTTCACTGCGCCGACGGCGGCGAGTCCGGCGAACAGTACGGTCGAGAGAATCTGCACACCGCGCGTGACGATTCGATAGGGGAGCGAGAGCGGGTGGAGTTTCATACCGCATCCTCGTACTCGCTCTCGACCGCGAGGTTCCGAAGACGTCCCTGTAGTTCGCTCGCCCGCTCCGGGGTGAGGCCGGGAATCGTCACGTCGGCCCCGCGCGACCCGGCGGTGTAGATGACGACGCTTCCGAGGCCGAGCAGGCGTTCGACGGGACCTCGCTGGGTATCGACGTGTTGGACCCTGACGAAGGGGACGACGGTGGTGACACGGGTGAAAACGCCGTGTTCGAGATAGAGGTCATCATCGCGGATCTCGAAGCGCCACGCCCGATAGTTGAGTACGACGTAGACGATTCCGAGAACGGCGACGACGAGAATCCCGGCGACGACGAGGGAGAGCGAGAACGCGACGACGAACCGCCGCACCCCGACGAGGAGTCCCCCAACGAGTGCTGCAGCGACGAGGACGCCCGCAAGCCAACCGAGACGAACACGGGGGTTGAGTGTCTCCATACGCACATGACCGAACGGAGACTGTATATAAGTAGGTGTGGCGTACGCGCCGGATTCGCCGAAAACCGCTTCCAAGAACCGACCTTCTATCCTGATAGAGAATGTCTTCCCTATCGTCCCGGCATAGCACCCCTACCGGTAAAGAATGGTCCTCCTACCGTTTCGTTCGGTTGGCACTGATTTCAGTCAGTCGGCGTGGAACAAAGATGCCGGGAAATCGTACCCTTCGTGGACAGCATGACCGAGAACTCGCCCACTATCAACCGCCGCCGATTCGTTCAGGCGACAGTCGCCTCGACCGCCATACTCGGTGGCATCTCGTCGGCAGATGCGCAACAGTCCGGGAATACCCCGCAGTACTCCCTCGAACAGGACGGTAAGTGTATCCCTATCACACCCCTCTCGATGCAGGGGCTGCCGATCAAGGAATTTTACGACTACCGCACGCCCGATACGGACCCGTCGTCGTACAAGTACGCCTCCTTCGGGACCCAGAACCTCCAACGAGAAGACACCAGCATCCTCTTCCTCTACAAGGGTCCACAAGGACTCAGCCTCGTCGCAATCCACGACAAGATAGATGCCGGGAAAGGGGGTGCGGTGACGTTCCGCATCACGAACCTTCCCGTGAACGGGAAGTTCGTGGTCGAGGACGACTCCTACGACGCCCAGACGAACCTCGACACGTTCGACTACTCGAAACATCGCGACTGGAACGGTAAGGAAACCGCGAGCGCGAACGTCAGTTGGACCTGGCAGGAAGGTCGCGCGGACGGGATGGCCTATCGCGGCATCGGAAACGATTTCAACATCACCATCAACCCACAGTTCAACGAGAAAGCCGTTCTCGCGGGAGAGTCGGAACAGAACGGCGTGTACCAAGGGAAAATCAAGAAGTGGGAGGTGTTGTCGGGAGACGTGAACAACCCCACCCGCACGAAGCTGAACATGAACAAGCCGGTAACCATCAGCTCGCAGTCGTGTAAGGCCGAAACGACGACCCAGACGACGACCCAGAAAACCACGGAGAAGACCACCACCGGTGGCTCGACCACGTCCTCGACGACGACCACTCCACCGTCCAGCGGAAGCAAAGGGTTCTTCGGGAAACTCTGGAGCGGATTCGCCTCGTTGATAGAATCGGTGGTGTCGTTCTTCACCAGCCTGTTCTAGGCCGCGTTTCGAGCCGATACCACGCTTTCGACTGGCTACTCGAAAAGAAGATCCGACTTATTCTTCCCGTCCGAGGATACCGGTGTGAGTCATCGCTTCGGGGTCGATGATTTCGTCCGCCTCCTCCTCGCTCAGGTAGCCCTTCTCGACGACGACCTGCCGGACGGTCTTTCCTTCCTTGAGCGCTTCCTTCGCCGCTTTCGAGGCTTTGTCGTAGCCGATGTGCGGGTTGAGCGCGGTGGCGAGGGCCATGCTTTGTTCGACTTTCTCCTCGCAGTGCTCGGCGTCGACCTCCAGCTTGTCGACGAACTTGTCCGCGAACGTTTGGCTGGCGTTGGAGACGAGTTCGGCCGATTCGAGGAAGTTGTGGGCGAGGACGGGTTTGTAGAGGTTGAGGTCGATCTGTCCCTCCGCCGCGCCGTACTCGACCGTGGTGTCGTTGCCGACGACCTGCTTGTGAACCTGATTGACCGCCTCGGCGACGACGGGGTTGATCTTGCCGGGCATGATGGAACTGCCGGGCTGGTTCTCCGGCTGATCGATCTCCCCGAGCCCGTTGCGCGGGCCGGACGCCAGCAGTCGAAGGTCGTTTGCGATCTTGTTGAGCGAGCCAGCGACGGTGCGGAGTGCGCCGTGTGCTTCGGCCATCGCGTCGTGGGCGGCCTGGGCTTCGAAGTGATTGTCCGCCTCGCGGAACTCGATGCCGGTCTCCTCGCTGATGTACTCGGCGGCGAGGCCGGGGAACTCGGGGTGGGTGTTCAACCCGGTCCCGACCGCCGTTCCGCCGAGCGCGAGTTCGCTGAGATGGTCCCGGACGTAGTCAACGCGCGAGAGTCCCTTTTCGATCTGCGAGCGGTAGCCGCCGAATTCCTGTCCGACGCGCACGGGCGTCGCGTCCTGCAGGTGCGTGCGGCCGGTCTTCACCACTCCGTCGTACTCCTCTTCCTTCTCGGCGAGGGCTTCGCGGAGGGTGTCGAGTGCCGGAAGAACGTCCTTCTCGACGGCTTCGAGCGCCGAAACGTGCATCGCTGTCGGAATCACATCGTTGCTCGACTGGCCGAAGTTGACGTGGTCGTTCGGGTGGATCACGCGGTCCCCGATTTCCGCCCCGTAGATCTCGGCGGCGCGGTTGGCGATGACCTCGTTCGCGTTCATGTTCGAGGACGTGCCGGACCCGGTCTGGAACACGTCCACCGGGAACTGGTCGTCGAGTTCGCCCGCGATGACCTCGTCCGCGGCCTCGATAATGGCTTCCGCTTCGTCGTCCTCGATCATCCCGAGGTCGCGGTTCGCCTGCGCGGCCGCCTTCTTGACGATGCCAAGCGCGCGGATGAACCGTCGCCCGAACGTGATCCCCGAAATAGGGAAGTTCTCGACCGCACGCTGGGTCTGTGCACCCCAGTAGGCGTCGGCCGGTACCTGCATCTCCCCGAGGCTGTCCTCTTCGATTCGATAATCCTCGTCGCTCATGCGTTTGGAGGGTCGATGTGGGCGGGCGTAAAACCCACCGAAACGGGACTGATTTGGTTTCGGAAGGATAAGGTGGAATTGATTCCACGAGAATTGTCACAGAAAAATTCACTCGGTGACGAAGTAATCCAAAAATGATTAAGTACCCCGTGACAAATGGTAAAGGTAGACGTGGATGATGCGCAGATATGACAGGTAAAAAATCCAACAACCTATCGCGGCGTAGCTATATGAAAGCAACCGGATTAGCCGGAACTGCCGGTCTGGCTGGTCTCTCCGGCTGTTCGAGCTTCATGGGTGGTGGCGGCAACAAGCAGCTGCTTCTCATGCACGGCTGGAGTCCCGGGGACGGACTCAGTGCTATCAAGAACATGTACCAGGGGTTCGAGAAGGAGTACCCCGATGTCGATTCGAAACTCAAGGGCATCAGCGGCGGCGGAAACACGACCCTGAACACCGTCATCAACAACCGACTGAAGAAACAGAACCCGCCGGGAAGCTGGGCCGACTGGCCGGGGAAGAACCTGCTCCAGTTCCAGTCGAAGGACGGTAACATCCTCGGAGACATCGGTGACTCCGTCTGGAGCAAGAACAACATGAAGAAGGCCTACGCGAAAGGGCCGCGTAACGCCGGAAAGCCGGATGGGACGTACATCTGTGTTCCGACGAACATTCACCGGATGAACAACGTCTTCTACAACAAGAAGGTCCTCAAGCAGGCGGGTGTCAGTCCGGGAGACCTCAAGAGTCCGAAAGATCTGACCGACGCGATGAAGAAGGTCGACAAGAACACGGACGCCGTCGGGATGGCTCAATCGACCAAGAGCCCGTGGACGACGCTTCAACTCTGGGGCGCGGTGTTCCTCGGCCAGCAGGGCTGGGACGGCTACCAGAAGTTCATGGACGGCTCCATCGGCAAGGAACCCATCGCCAACGCGTTCAAGACGCTCGCTGACTACAGCAAGTACTTCTCGGACGACGCGGGCACCATCGGCTTCAAAGAAGGCAACAAGAAAGTGATGAACGGAAACGCGGCGTTCATCCAGCAGGGTGACTGGGTGGCTGGCATGTACGCCGCCGACGACAGTTTCGAGTACAAGAAGGACTGGGACTACGTCGCATTCCCCGGTACCGAGGGCTACTACGCGATGAACATGGACTCGTGGGTGTACCCGAAGAACACGCCCGCACCTGATGCCGCCAAGAAGTGGCTCCGATACGCCGGAACCAAGGACGCACAGGTCCGGTTCAACTCGAAGAAAGGCTCGATTCCGCCACGAACCGACGTGTCGATGAAGAAGTTCCCCGAGTTCCAGTCCGACCAATACGCGGCCTTCAAGAAATCGAAGGCACAGCCGCCGTCGGTCGCACACGGCCTCGCGGTCATCCCGACCGTTCAGGCGAAGCTCGAAAGCGCCGTCTCGCAGAACTTCTCGTCGTACAAGGCTTCGTCGGCGGACAAAGTCGCGCAGCAGTGGAAGGACGCGATTTCGTCCTCGTCGAACTGAACGACAGCTTTCCACATCTTACGTTGTTATTATGATAGAACAATTGAGAGACACATACCGAAAACGGACCGGGAATACCGACGACCTCCGGACGGACGGCGGAACCGCGACGGAGCGCACGTCCAGTCGGTTCGACATGGGTCCGGATTTCCTCAGGTCGCTCCCGTTTTGGCTACCGCCGTTTCTGGTGATGGGCTTTTTCGTTTACGGAGCGATCGCCTGGAATTTCCTCGTCTCGTTGACCGACTACAACAGTTTCGTCCCGCCGACCTACTCGCATCTCGACTTCGAGATGTACACGCGTGCGTTCAGCGACCCAACGTTCCTCGCAGCCACGAAGAACACGTTCGTGTTACTCGTCGTGTTCACCGTCTTCTGCCTGCTCGTCGGGCTCGGGCTGGCGATACTCATCGACCAGAAGATACGGTTCGAGAACACGTTCCGAACCATCTATCTGCTCCCGATGAGCCTCTCGTTCGTCGTCACCGCACAGTTCTGGCTCTGGATGTACAACTACAGCGACGGACCGATCAACGTCATCATACGCGGGATCGGAATCCAGAACCCACCGCACTGGATCAGCGATCCGAGCATCGTCCTCGGTTCGGTGGTTTTGGCGCTCGTCTGGCAGTTCAGCGGCTACGCGATGGTCGTCTACCTCGCCGGACTGCGCGCGATTCCGAACGACCACTTCGAGGCCGCACGGGTCGACGGCGCGTCGACGTATCGGCTGTATCGACGGGTCGTGATCCCACAACTGAAAGGCGCAACGATCAGCGCCTCGGTCGTTCTGATGGTGTTCGGGCTGAAGGCGTTCGACTTCCTCTACTCGCTGACCGGGTCGTACTACCCGCCGAAGGGGTCGGACATTCTGGCGACGATGATGGTGCGACAAGCGTTCGGTTCGCCGAACAACACGGCGTACGCGGCGGCTATCGGCATCATGCTGTTCCTGCTCGCACTCGTCGTCATCGCGCCGTATCTCACGTACCAGTACAAACGAGGTGAGCTATAACCATGGCAACTGATTCGAGCGACACGTCCGTATTCGATGTAAGCAATCTATCGAGGATGGGATACTCCCGTATCCTCCTCTACGCGACAGTGGTCGCGCTGGTGTTACTGTATCTCCTCCCGATAGAGACGGGCCTCATGACGTCGCTCAAATCCGACGCTCTCGGTTCGCTCCCGTACTTCCCGCCGGGACCGTCGGGATTCACGTTCGTTCACTGGAGCGACGCGTTCTCCCAACTCGCCTCCGGACTCATCAACAGCTTCATCCTCGCGATTCCCGCGACGGTGCTATCGGCGTTCATCGGAAGCATCACGGCATACGGGTTGACGAACCTCACGTGGCGGTACAAAGCGGCGTTTCTGACGCTGTTCATCGCCGGGATTTTCATCCCGTATCAGGCGGTGTTGATTCCGCTCTCGCAGTTCTGGGCGATCTACTTCCCGATTCACAACCTGTTCGGGACGTACGGTCAACTGATCGAACTGATAATCTCACACGTCGCCTACGGGATACCCATCACACTGCTCCTGTTCCGGACGTACTACAAGGACATCCCGACGGAAATGTTGGAGGCGGCGGAACTCGACGGTGCGAGCGCGTTCGGCATCTATCGTCGAATCATCCTGCCGCTGTCCGGCCCGATGTTCGCGGTGACGCTCATCTACCAGTTCACGCAGGTCTGGAACGACCTCCTGTTCGCGCTGGTGATAATGGGTCCGGGACCGGCATCCCCGGTGACGATTCCGCTGGCACAGCTCGGCGCGAGCCTCACGAACGTCGGGTTCGGTATCCGAATGGCTGGCGCGTTCATCGCCGCCTTCCCGACGTTGCTGGTGTACATCATGTTCGGCGACCAGTTCGCGGAGGGGGTCGCAACATGAACGTACTTGTGAAGCGAGTACTGAACGTTCGAGTAACAGATAGCAGTTCGCACAACAGGGTGATTACACAATGACGAATCTCGAAATGGACGGTGTGACGAAGGTGTTCCGTGAGGGCGGTGGCGGCGAAATCGTCGCGGTCTCCGATTTCACGGTGGATATCGACGACGGCGAGTTTCTCGTACTCGTCGGCCCATCCGGCTGTGGGAAATCGACCACGCTCCGCATGGTTGCGGGCCTGGAGACGATAACCAGCGGCGAGATGCGCCTCGGTGGCGAGCGAATGAACGAGAAGAAGCCGGGCGAACGGGACATCGCGATGGTGTTCCAGTCCTACGCGCTGTACCCGCACATGACTGTGCGGGAGAACATGCGGTTCGGACTCGAAGAGTCCACCGACATGGGGAAAGCCGAGATGAACTCGCTCGTCGAGGAGACGGCCGAAATGCTCGGCATGCCGGAGTTGCTCGACCGGAAACCGGGCGAACTCTCCGGCGGGCAACAACAGCGCGTCGCACTCGGCCGCGCCATCGTCCGTGACCCGGAAGTGTTCCTGATGGACGAGCCGTTGTCGAATCTGGACGCCAAACTCCGCTCGCAGATGCGGACCGAACTCCAGCGGCTTCAGGAGGACCTCGGCGTGACGACGGTGTACGTCACCCACGATCAGACGGAAGCGATGACGATGGGCGACCGGATCGCCATCCTGAACGACGGGAAACTCCAACAGGTCGCCACGCCCATCGAGGCGTACCACCAACCGGCGAACCTCTTCGTCGCGGGATTCATCGGCGAGCCGTCGATGAATTTCTTCGAGATGGAGCGGAACGGGTCGAAACTCGTCGGCGAGCAGTTCGATTACGCGCTGTCGGCCGAGACGGCGAACGAACTCGGCGATTCGACGAACGTGACGCTCGGCGTTCGACCGGAAGACGTGGAACTCGTCTCCAACGGCAGCGACGAACACGATTTCGAAACGGTCGTGGACGTCGTGGAACCGATGGGGAACGAGAACAACGTCTACCTCCGATTTGCCGATGCCGACGAATCGAAAACGATGGAGGAACGCCAGACGTTCGTCGCCACGCTAAGCGGCATGCGAAGCATCGAGGAGGGTCAGGAAGTCGTGGCCCGAATCCCGGAGGACGCGATACACCTGTTCGACACCGAAACCGGTACGGCGCTTCGTAACCGCCGCCTCGATCAAGAAGCGACGCTCCCGAACCGCTAACACCGTTTTTCGTTTCTGTTGTTTCAGTCGATTCTTTCCCTTCGAGCGTCGAGAATCGAGAACGACTCCCCGGGAAACCGCTTTCATCGTTTCGCGTTCGAACAGCGGCGAGGACGGTCGCTACTCGTCCGATCCGTTAGTTGCGTCGTTCGAACGCCGCGACCGGTCGAGGGTACCGATTCACTCGTCGTACTCTTCGGGCGTGTACGTCTTCAGTTCGAGCGCGTGGATGTCCGTCGTCATGTGCTCCCCGAGCGTGTCGTACACCATCTGGTGCTGTTCGACCAGCGTTTTCCCGTCGAATGCCGGCGAGATAACCGTCGCAGCGAGGTGATCCTCGTCGTGCACACCGCGTGGATGGGTGACCGTGACGTCCGCATCTTCCAGTCCTGCTTCGATGAGTTCCGCGACATCGTCTGCGTTCATGGGGTCTCCTTTTCGGCCGACCACCAAAAGACGACGGGTTCGGTACGAATCGCCCCGCCTCCCCAACGGTTTTCCCGGCGTAGGTTGACGACCTTCCAATGCCAGTCCAACCCGATTACGTCAAAAAAGTAGCGACCGTTCTCCTGGAACGATACCCCGAGGCGTTCACGGACGACTTCGACCGGAACAAGGAGAGCGTGACGGCGCTGACGAACGTGGACTCGAAGAGCGTTCGAAACAAGATCGCGGGGTACATCACGAGGCGGGAGGGGAAGCCACCGCGCACCGTCGAGTGAACTACGACGAACTGGGCGTTTCGGCATCGCTCTCGACGGGTGACTCCTAGAGATAGATCGACGTGAGTCCGACGAGGACGACGCCGACGGCCGCGACCCGCGCAACATCGTGTCCGAATTCGAGTACGAAAGGGTGTGGATAAAGGGTTTCCTGAAGCAGAATCAAGTAGGATCACATACTATTTAGGGGTAGATTCAGGCGGTTCGGACCCGTCGTTCAAGTATGCGACTATATGCCGCGATGCGAAACGGACTGTTCGTCACGGACGGGACCGAAACGTCGGCGGTGCGGTTGACTGACCACGACCTGGAGTGCGTCGTCGCGACCGGAGAGCGGGTCTTCTGTGGCACGTTCGACGCCGGTCTCTTCCGGAGCGAGGACGGCGGCGAGTCGTTCCACTCGGTCGGCGACGGGACGATCCGTGAGTCGGTGATGTCGCTCGCCATCGATCCGACGGACCCGGACACCGTGTGGGTAGGCACGGAACCGAGCGCCGTCTACCGAAGCACGGACGGCGGTGATTCGTGGGAGAAGCGGGAGGGATTGACCGACCTCCCGTCCGAACCGAACTGGTCGTTCCCGCCGCGTCCCCACACACACCACGTCCGCTGGATCGAACCGGATCCGTACGACCCAGACCACCTCTACGTCGGAATCGAGGCCGGAGCGCTCGTTCAGACGTACGACGCGGGCGAGACGTGGGAGGACAAAGTACCGACCGCCCGCGTGGACAACCACTCGCTCACGACACATCCGGAGGCTCCGGGACGAGTTTGGTCGGCCGCCGGGGACGGCTACGCCGAATCCGAAAACGGCGGTGATACGTGGGAGTACCCGCAGGAAGGTCTCGACCATCGTTACTGCTGGAGCGTCGCACTCGCGCCCGACGACCCGAGCATCGTCCTGCTCTCCAGTGCGACCGGCCCGCGCAGTGCACATAACGTCGACTCCGCGGATTCGGCCGTCTATCGCAAGCGGGACGACGAGCGGTGGGAGCGACTGGATGGCCTCCCGACGGGTGAGGGAGTTACACGAACCGTGTTCGCGCGGGGGACGTCCGGCGGCGAAGTGTTCGCCGTCAACAACCGCGGCCTCTTCAAAACGGAGAACGCGGGAACGACGTGGCAAGGAATCGTCGTGGAGTGGCCGACCGAATTCGAACGGATGACGGCACGCGGGTTGGCGCTCGTGGGCGAACGGTGATGGCGATACTTAGTTCGCCGCAACTCGCCGGTCGAGGAAGTCGGCCACGAGTTCCATCGAGCGGATCTTCTGTTCGATGTCGGTGCTTCCGTGTCCCTCCTCACCCAGTTCGACGTACTCGAAGTCTTCGTCCTCGCCTTTCACGAAGCCATCCTCCTCCAGCGCGTCCCGGAACAGTCTCGCCTGCGAGACCGGGACGCGGCGGTCGTTCACGCCGTGGACCATGAGTAACGGGGAACTGAGGTTTTCCGTGTACTCGACCGGACTTCGTTCCCGATAGAGGTCGTGGTTCTCATCCGGGTCGCCCATGTACTTCTCCATCAGGCCGGTCTGGAAGTGGGGCATCGTGTTCTCGTGCATGTCGTGGAGGTCGGTGACGCCGACCCACGCGATGCCCGCCGCGTACAGTTCGGGATACCGAACCATCTGCCAGTACGCGCTGTACCCGCCGTAGGACCCTCCGTACACGATGACTTCGTCCTCGTCGATCCAATCCTTGTTACGGAGCCATCGTGCCCCTTCGGCGACGTCGTCCTGTTCGGCACCGCCCCAGTCGCCGATGAGGCTGTTTTTGAACTCGCGGCCGCGTCCGGTGGAACCACGATAGTTGACCTCCAGTACCGTGTAGCCCCGATCGAGGAAGAACTGCGTTCGCCGTTTGAAGCTCCGTAGGTCCTGTGACGCCGGACCGCCGTGAACCTTCACGACCGCCTTGGACGGGCGCTCGCCGGAATCGTACAGCAGTCCGCCGATTTCGGTTCCGTCGTGCGACTCGAACGTCACGTATTCGGCGTCGGTGAACGTCTCGGGGTCGATGTCGCCGTAGACGGGTTCGATGAGCGTCTCCGTCTCTCCCGATTCGAGGTCGTGGACGAGCAGCGCGGGTCGCTGCGTCGGCGTCGTTTCTTGGACCAACACACGACTGTCGCCGACGAGAGCGGCGTCCCCGTAACTGGTGAACGAGGCGACACCCGTCGGCATGTCGAGTTCCGTCGCGGTTCCGTCGAAGTCGTACACCAGTGGAACGACGGCGGCACGTCGTCTTCGAAGCGCGAGGAAGCCGTTTTCGTCCGGGAGGAACGCGATGGCGTCTTCGACGTACTCGCCGTCGCCGAACCATTCGACCGATTTCGTTTCGAGGTCGTAGACGCCACAGTGCGTCTTGTCCAGTGCATTGTCGGCGACGAGGAGTTTCGTCCCATCGGGGGACCAGTCCACCGCATAACTCTCGCTGCCGTCGACGCCGATTTCGAGAGTACGGGGATTCGATCCGTCCGCGTCGGCGATGTACACGTCTATGTTGGCCATATCGTCCGATTCGTTCGTCATATAGACGATTCGGTCGCCATCGGGGGCGGACAACCCGGAGTACGCCCCGAAGTCGTACTCCGTGAGTCGTTCGCTCGTTCCCGTCTCGCGGTCGTACCGATAGAGGTTCATCTGCCCGCCAGCACTGCTCGTGTAGAGCAGTGTTCCGTCGTGAACATCGGTGAGTCGACACTGCCCGGAGTCCTCGACGACGGGTGCGGCGTTGCCGTCGAGGTCCATCTCCCAGATGTCGTTCTGTTCGTCGCCCGCGTCGTCCAAGTGGAAGTAAATCCGGTCGCTGTCAGGTCCCCATTCGAGCGGATGCCGGGCGTTTCGGGGAACCTCGCTGTCGCTCACCTGCCGGGTTTCACCCGTCGAAACGTCGACGAGGTGGAGTTCGTTTCTGCCGGTGCCGTCGTAGTAGACGGCAACGTGTTCGCCGTCGGGTGAGGCCACTGGACTGTTGAACTCGGGAAGGCGTGCGAGGGCTTCGAGCGAGAAATTTCCTGTCATCGAAGTAGACTGTGTCGTGTCGGGGCATCAATGTTTCCCGAACTCCGTTTCTGTTTTTAATATTACAATTTTGGAAAGTATCGTGGGTACTCGAAGTAATGTCCGATTCCACGAAAAAGAAAACCGTCCGTCGATGCGTAACTTCTCGATAGCGCCGCGATTACTCGAGGTCGAAGCGGTCGAGCTTCATCACTTTGCTCCACGTGTCGGCGAAGTCACGCACGAACTTCTCCTCGCCGTCGTCGGCACCGTAGACTTCCGAGACTGCGCGGAGTCGGGAGTTCGATCCGAAGATGAGGTCGAAGCGGGTCGCCTCCCACTCGACGTCACCCGTCTCGCGGTTGCGGAGCTCGAAGACCTGTTCGTCGTCCGAGACCGGTTCCCACTCGTGGTCCATGCCGAGCAGGTTCACGAAGAAGTCGTTGGTCAGTGTTTCCTGCTCGTCGGTGAAGACGCCGAGGTCGCTGTCTTCGTAGTTCGCGCCGAGCGTTCGCATGCCGCCGACAAGAACCGTCATCTCGGGAGCGGTCAGGCTCAGCAGTTCGGCCTCGTCGATCAGGATTTCTTCGAGTTTGCGCTCGTTCTCGCTGCCGAGGTAGTTGCGGAACCCGTCGGCGTCCGGTTCGAGGACTTCGAAGGATTCGACGTCGGTCTGCTCCTGCGTAGCGTCCGTCCGTCCCGGTTCGAACGGGATATCCACGTCGTATCCGGCGTCGGCCGCCGCCTGTTCGACGGCCGCCGTGCCGCCGAGAACGATCAGGTCGGCGAGCGACACCTTCGTTCCGTCGGGCTGCGAGCCGTTGAACTCCTCTTGGATGCCTTCGAGGGTGTCCAGCACGTTCTCCAACTGTTCCGGTTCATTGACCTCCCAGCTCTTCTGCGGTTCGAGGCGGATACGCGCTCCGTTCGCGCCGCCGCGCTTGTCGCTGTGGCGGAACGTCGATGCGGACGCCCAAGCAGTTTTGACTAGTTCGGAGACGGATAGGTTCGAGTCGAGGGTTTCCTGTTTGAGAGCGGTGATATCGTCCTCGCCGATCAGGTCGTAGTCGGCGTCGGGGATGGGGTCCTGCCAGAGCATCGTCTCGTCCGGGACCTCGGGACCGAGGAAACGGGTCGGCGGGCCCATGTCGCGGTGGATGAGCTTGTACCACGCCTTCGCGAAGGATTCCTGGAACAGGGATGGGTCGTCTTGGAAGCGCTCCAAGACCTCGCGGTAGTCCGGGTCCTTTTTGAGCGCGATGTCGGTCGTGAGCATCATCGGGTCGACCGAATCGTCGGAGTTGTGAGCGTCCGGGACGGTTTCCTTCGCCTCGTCATCGACCGGTCGCCACTGCCACGCGCCGCCGGGACCCTTGTGGGCTTCCCACTCGTAGTCGAGCAGGTTGTTGATGTAGCCCATGTCCCACTGGACCGGTGCGCTGGTCCACGGCCCTTCGATGCCGCTGGTAATCGCGTCGGTCCCTACGCCTTCGCCGTAGCCGTTCTCCCATCCGAGGCCCTGTTCGTCGATGGGGGCCGCTTCGGGCTCGGGGCCGATGTATTCCTCGGGATCGGCCGCGCCGTGGACCTTCCCGAACGTGTGCCCGCCGGCGATGAGTGCGACGGTCTCCTCGTCGTTCATCGCCATGTGGTCGAACGTCTCTCGGATGTTGTGCGCCGATCCCTCGGTGTCCGGCTCGCCGTACGGGCCTTCCGGGTTCACGTAGATAAGACCCATCACGGTGTTACCGAGCGGATTCTCCAAGTCGCCTCCCTCGTCGAACCGGTCGGGGGACGTCGTCTCCCACTCGTTCTCCGGTCCCCAGTCGACGGCCTCGTCCGGCTCGAACGAATCCTCCCGTCCGCCCGCGAAGCCGAACGTCTCGAATCCCATCGACTCCAGCGCGACGTTCCCGGTCAGGACGATCAGGTCACCCCACGAGAGCGCGCGGCCGTACTTCTGCTTGACCGGCCAGAGCAGCCGACGTGCTTTGTCGAGGTTCACGTTGTCAGGCCAGCTGTTGATCGGCGGGAGACGCTGGCGTCCGCCGGACGCACCGCCGCGGCCGTCCTTGGTACGGTACGTCCCTGCGCTGTGCCACGCCATCCGGATGAACAGCGGTCCATAGTGGCTGTAGTCCGCTGGCCACCAGTCTTGAGACGACGTCATCACGTCCTCGATATCCGACTTCACTTCCTCGAAGTCGAGCGACTCGAACGCCTCGCCGTAGTCGAACTCCTCGTCCATCGGGCTGACGTCCCGAGCGTTCTGATCGAGGAGTTCCACGTTCAATTGGTTCGGCCACCAATCGCGGTCGGTCTGACGCGTCATCGGGGGATTCCCCCGTTCGTGGTCAGCGTCGGCTTCTCGACGCCGTTCGTCTCGTAATCAGGTTTTCCGTTGCCGTATTTGGCTGTATCCTCGGACATTAACTGGCTCTCCTGTACGTGGGATATGAGAGGTATTGTTTATAAATTTGCCGCTTATGTTGTCTATTCTCTTTCTTCACTTCCACTACCACCGTCTCAAATTCACTTCTATGAAAATAATTTTTCTCTATTGCAAATTCCAGGCCCCTATATGACATATAATTTTCTATTCATGTATCCCCTGTGTCCGAGGGAATCCGCTTCCTCCCCCTCGTTCTACGCTTTCCAGTCCGGGATCGTGGTAGACACCACGTGATACATCATTGAACGTATAGACGGAGTATGAGCGTACCGGCCAACGAACGTGGACGGAGTGCACGTTCGCACCGGTAGTCAGGAGATCCCGTTCCGGATCATCGGGAACCGATCGGAATTTCGGTCATCCCGACACCACCGTCGAGCGTGTCGAGCAGTTCCCGGAGGTCGGCGTCCGGTCCGTCTCGCCGGAGCACGTCGATAGCGCGGTCGACTCGCTCGATGCGGCGTTTGGCTCGGTCGTAGCGGGCGTGAAGGTCGACTCTGGCCTCCTCGATGGCGATTCGACCGTCGTGAATCGCCTCGCGCGATTCGCGAAGCGTCGAGACCGTCTCGCGTATCGACTCCAGTGACATACCTCCCCCAACGCCGTCGACGAAAGTAGTACTGCTGGCTGTTGGCCTGCAATCCCTTCGGTGCGACCTTGGCCGGGACAGTTTTGCCGACGGGCGTCGTCCAGAGTTCGATGTCAGAGTACGCAACCGACGTTCTCGTCTCGGCGGATTGGGTGGAGGACAACATCGAGGCGTTCGAAAGCGACGATCCCGAGTACCGACTCGTGGAGGTGAACAGCCCTGAGATTCCCGATACCGACTTCCCGTCGCGGTACGACGACGGGCACATCCCCGGGGCAATCGGCATGCATTGGGACGAGGACCTCTCGGACGAAACCGAGCGGGATATCCTCAAAAAGGAGGACTTCGAGGAGGTGGTCGGCGAGTACGGAATCAGCGAGGACTCGACCGTCGTGTTCTACGGCGACGGTTGGATTCCGAACTGGTTCGCCACGTACGCCTACTGGGAGTTCAAATATTACGGTCACGAGGACGCCCGCGTGCTGAACGGCGGGAAGGACTACTGGGTCGAAAACGACTATCCGATGACCACGGATTCGCCGAACCATCCATCGGTAAACTACACCGCCAAAGGACCGTTCGAGAGCATTCGGGCCTACCGGGACGACGTGGAGAAGGCGATGGAATCCGGTCTTCCGCTGGTGGACGTCCGTTCCCCCGAAGAGTTCACCGGTGAAATTCTCGCACCGGAAGGGCAAAAAGAAACCGCACAACGGGGCGGCCACGTCCCCGGTGCGAGTAACATCCCGGTCGCCGAAGTGTTCGAGGACGATGGTCGGTTCAAGCCCGCCGACGAACTGCGCGAGTTGTACGCCGACCACGACGTGGACGGCGAGGAGTCGGTCATCGCGTACTGCCGAGTCGGGGAACGATCCGCCATCGAGTGGTTCGCGCTCCACGACTTGCTCGGCTTCGACGACGTACGCAACTACGACGGGTCGTGGACCGAGTGGGGGAACTTGGTTCGCGCGCCCATCGAGACCGGCGAGGAATAGCTTCTTTTTGCGGCGGTGACGAAGGCAGACCATCACCGAGCTTCACGACCTCGTCGCGGACCTGTACCATCATCTGGAAGCGACGGCATCTCTGCCGGTCGCCACGCGCCCGAGTCAGTACCTCGGCGAAGCACAAGCGGTCGTCGGAGACGCCAGAGGTGCACCCGAACCGGTCGTGGAAAAGCGCGTCTCACAAGCCGCTTTACTGCTCTCACACGTCGATGAAACCGGGTGCGAGGAAGCGGACGAACACGTCGAACGGGCGCGGGAGGTGGTGGATGAGGTCCTATCGGAAGTGCGGTAAACGATCCGTCATCAGTATCGACGGTCATCGGTTCCTTCGCGTGATGATGATGGAGCAACTGCCGACGTCGCTGTTCCGTCCACCAATCGCGTGGCGCGTGCTCAAACCGACCGGATCGTCGGTCTCCCGCACTCAGCGTCGGGCGTGAACCCCGTCGAATCCCCCTCGCGGATTCGACAGCAAGGTCTGTCGATTCGGGAGGCTTTAACACACCTCGTTACCCATACTCACAGCCATGGAAAACAGCATGGAGAAAGACGAGTCGTTACGAAGCCGAGAAGTCACCGAAGGGCCGGAACGCGCCCCGCACCGGGCGATGTTTCGTGCGATGGGGTTCGACGACGAGGACCTCTCCTCGCCGATGGTTGGCGTTGCGAACCCGGCGGCCGACGTGACGCCCTGTAACGTCCACCTGAACGACGTCGCGGGGTCGGCCATCGACGGCGTGAACGCGGCGGGCGGCATGCCGATCGAGTTCGGAACCATCACCGTCTCGGACGCGATTTCGATGGGGACCGAGGGGATGAAGGCAAGCCTCATCTCGCGCGAGGTCATCGCCGACAGCGTGGAACTCGTCGCCTTCGGCGAGCGGATGGACGCCCTCGTCACGGTCGCGGGTTGTGACAAGAACCTCCCCGGCATGATGCTGGCGGCCATCCGCACCGACCTTCCGAGCGTGTTTCTGTACGGCGGTTCCATCATGCCCGGCGAACACGAGGGGCGGGAAGTCACCGTCCAGAACGTCTTCGAGGGCGTCGGCGCGGTCTCCCACGGCGATATGAGCGAAGAAGAGCTGATCGAACTCGAACACGACGCCTGCCCCGGCGCGGGGTCCTGCGGCGGGATGTTCACCGCGAACACGATGGCGACCATGAGCGAGGTCCTCGGCTTCGCCCCGCTCGGTTCCGCCAGCCCACCGGCCGAATCACCGGAGCGGTACACGGTCGCCGAACAGGCCGGGGAAATCGCGCTGGACGCGGTGAAGAACGACCGCAAGCCCTCCGACATCCTCACCCGGGAGTCCTTCGAGAACGCCATCGCGGTGCAGGTGGCGATGGGTGGGTCGACCAACGCCGTCCTCCACCTGCTCGCACTCGCGGCGGAGGCCGGTATCGAACTCGACATCGACGACTTCGACGAGATTTCGCGCCGGACGCCCAAAATCGCCAACCTCCAACCCGGCGGCACGCGGGTGATGAAGGACCTCCACGACATCGGCGGCATCCCCGTCATCCTTCGCCGTCTGCTCGACGCCGACCTGATTCACGGGGACACGATGACCGTGACGGGCCGCACCATCGAGGAGGAACTCGACCATCTGGGAGTCTCCGGGGAGGCGGACGTCGACTTCCTCCGTCCGGTGGACGACCCGTTCCACGAGGAGGGAGCCATCAAAATCCTCAAAGGGAATCTCTCGCCTGACGGGTCTGTGCTGAAGGTGACGGGGGAGGACAAGTTCCACCACACCGGCCCGGCCCGCGTCTTCGAGAACGAGGAGGACGCGATGGAGTACGTGCAGGAAGGTGGCATCGAATCCGGCGACGTGATCGTCATCAGGAACGAAGGGCCGCGCGGCGGTCCCGGCATGCGCGAAATGCTCGGCGTGACGGCGGCCGTCGTCGGACAGGGGCACGAGGACGACGTGGCGCTCCTGACGGACGGCCGCTTTTCGGGTGCGACCCGCGGCCCGATGGTCGGTCACGTCGCTCCGGAGGCGCGCGCTGGCGGTCCAATCGCGATCGTGGAGGACGGCGACGAAATCACCGTCGACATCCCCAACCGCGAACTCTCCGTGAACCTTTCGGACGACGAATTCGACGCGCGATTGGACGATTGGGAACCCAAAGAACCGCAGTACACCACCGGGGTGCTGGCGAAATACGGCTCCGCATTCGGTTCGGCGGCGAACGGTGCCGTGACGAACCCCGGCGTGAAACGGGAGTAAGGCAGATATATTTCACAAAATTTTGTAGCCACAAAAGATCATCCAGTGCTGACTTTCCCAGAGAATGAACACGGTACACTCGCGGAAGAAAGCGAGAGAAACGAGGGGATGAGTAGGGCAATGATGGACAATAGCGGACATCGATAACCGTCTATTCTCATCTCCATGAAAAATACATGATCTCAATATAATCGTTATTATTAGAATTCAATTCCATAATTTGCCCCAAATCGAAGTATTTTTGCATTGTTTTTGAGCACTATTGAATACGTATGGCAAACAATGTCCAACAGGCATGGGGCCGCTATCGATCTGTCCCCCTCATCTATCGTATTGCTGCAGCGTTCGTCCTCGGGTCCATCGTCGGTCTCGTGTTCGGGGAACCGGCGACGAACCTTCAACCGCTCGGCGACCTCTTCGTCCGACTGTTGAAGATGGTCATCGTCCCCATCGTCGTCTTCACCCTCGTGATGGCGGCGCGGCACCTCTCGCCGAAAAACCTCGGGAAGATCGGGGGCGAGGTGGTCGCACTGTATCTCCTGACGACGATGATCGCCATCGCCGTCGGCCTCGGCGTGGCCAACCTCATCAACCCCGGCGTCGGAATCCATCTCCCGCAAAACGCACACGTCGATCCCGGACAGGCACCGCCGCTCATGGACGTTCTCCTCAACATCGTCCCGGAAAACCCGATCAACGCGATGGCCGAGGGGAAGATGCTCGGCATCATCTTCTTCGCCCTCGTCTTCGGCGTCGGATTGACCGTCGTTCGTGACGAGGCCGAACCGGGTTCGACCTTGGAAAGCGGCGTCGAGGACATCTTCGACTCCGTCGAGGTGTGTACCGAGGTGATGTTCAAGGTCGTCTGGGGCGTGATGGAGTACGGTGTCATCGGCGTGTTCGCGCTGATGGCCGCCCTCTTCGGCGAGATCGGTATCGACGCCATCGCCTCGCTGTTCAAGCTCTGTGCCGCGCTCGCCATCGCCATCGCCATCCAGATGTCGGTGGTGTACTTCCTCATCATCCTCATGGGACTCGTTCGGAAGTCCCCGTTCGACTTCGTGGAGGGGAGTCGGGACGCCATGATGACGGCGCTCAGCATTCGTTCTTCGAGCGGGACGCTCCCGGTTACGATGTCGAACGCGGACGAGAACCTCGGCATCGAGGACGACGTGTACAGCTTCTCGCTGCCGCTCGGCGCGACCATCAACATGGACGGAACGGCCATGTATCTCGGCATCGCCGCCATCTTCGCGGCCAACGTGGTCGGCAAATCGCTGACCTTCACGGAACAACTGAGCGTCCTCCTCACGGCGCTGCTCGCCAGCATCGGTACCGCTGGCGTTCCGGGTGCGAGCCTCATCATGATGACCGTCGTGTTCCAACAGGTCGGTCTGCCGCTGGCACCCATCGCGATGGTCGCGGGGGTCGATCCGCTCCTCGACCGTCTGCGGACGATGAACAACGTCACCGGCGACCTCGCGGTGACGACGCTCGTCGCCAAGTGGAACGACGCTATCGACTTCAGCACCGGTGTCTGGACCGACGGTGACGCCGGAATGGGAGACGTCCCAACGGCGGCGAAAACCGACGACTGACACTACTAACGCGAGCGACACGACAGACACGATCCACATTTTATGAACTCCGAAACGACGAACGAGACGACTGAAAGCGAACGAATCGTCGAGCGTGCCCGCGAGGTGATTCCGGGCGGCGCACAGACCGGACTTCGGGCGCAAGCGTACGACACCGGGGAAGTGGCCTTCGAACGTTCGAAGGGCGCGACGCTCACCACGGTCGACGGCGACGAGTACACCGATTATCACCTCGGATTCGGTCCCATCATTCTCGGACACGGCTACGAAGCGGTGGACGAGGCGGCGCGGAACGCCATCGACGACGGCGTGCTCTACGGAACCGGAACGGCCCCGCTCGAAGTCGAAGTGGCCGAGCGACTGGTCGACCTCCTGCCGAGCATCGAGCAGGTGAACTTCTGTAACAGCGGAAGCGAGGCGACCTACCACGCGATTCGTCTCGCCAGGGCGTACACGGGGAACGACAAGATCCTGAAATTCGAGGGCTGCTATCACGGGTGGCACGACTACGTGGACGTGAGCGTCTACCCGCCGGAGGACGGACTCGGCGAGGGGCATCCCGAATCCGAGGGGATGCTCCCGGCCGCCGTGGAGAACACGCTCGTCGCCCCATTCAACGACGGCGAGGCCGTCGAGGAGATATTCCGCGAACACGGCGACGACCTCGCGGCCGTCATCCTCGAACCCGTGCCGCACTCGGTCGGGTGTCTCCTCCCCCGGCAGGAGTTCCTCGAAACGGTCCGAGACGTCACCGCGGACGCGGACGTGCCGCTCATCTTCGACGAGGTCATCACCGGGTTCCGTCACTCGCCCCACGGTGCACAGGGCGAGTTCGGCGTCACGCCCGACCTGACGTGCGTGGCCAAAGCGCTCGGGAACGGTTATCCGGTCGCGGCGGTCGGCGGCCGCGAGGATCTGCTCTCACAGGCGGGCGGCGACAACAAATCCGGCGTCGTCATCAGCGGGACGTACTCGGGCAACCTCCCCGGACTCGCCGCGGCGCGCGAGACCATTGACACCATCGTGGCGGAGGACGTCCAGGGCCACGTCTCGGACCTCGGCGACGAGTACAGGGCCGGACTCCGTGATCTGTTGGCGGATCACGGAATCGACGGCAGGGTCATCGGTCACCGGAGCATCTTCAGCGTCCAGTTCGGCGTGACGGGCGAACCCGAGAACTACGAGGACATCCTCGGACTGGACGAGGAGCGGTTCCACGAGTTCGCCGCGGGCATGCGGAACCGGGGCCACTTCTTCACGCCGAACCCGTACAAGCGCCATCACCTCTCGTTCGCCCACGACGAGGAGAACCTCGCCGCATATCTCGACGCCGCGGACGACGTGTTTGGGAACCTTTGACCGGGTTCAGCACCCTTAACCGTGCCCGACTGTTACGGGTCGTCCGATGGATTCTGCGATACGCATACGTGATTTGGAGAAAGAATACGGGGAGGTACGAGCGCTCAAGGGAATCGACCTCGACGTTCCGAAGGGCTCGTTTTTCGGCCTGCTCGGGCCGAACGGGGCGGGAAAGACGACGTTCATCAACATCCTCGTCGGACTGGTGAAGAACTCGGGCGGCACGGCGGAGGTGTTCGGCGCGGACGTGGAGGACGACTACCGCGAGGCGCGCGACCGAATCGGGCTCGCGCCACAGGAGTTCAACGTGGACCGCTTCTTCCCGATTCGAGAGGTGCTGGAGCACAAGGCGGGCTACCACGGCATCCCGCGGTCGGAGGCGGGCGAGCGCGCCGACGAGGTACTTCGGCGCGTGGGAATTTACGACAAGCGCGACACGCGCTTCGACTGGCTCTCGGGCGGGATGAAACGCCGGTTCGTCCTCGCGCGGGCGCTCATCACGAAACCCGATCTGCTCATTCTCGACGAACCGACGGCCGGGGTGGACGTGCAGTTGCGCCACGACCTGTGGGACCTCATCACCGAACTCAACGAGTCGGGGACCACGATTCTGCTCACGACCCACTACATCGAGGAGGCCGAACGCCTCTGTGACGAGGTCGCCATCCTCGATTCGGGCCGTATCGTCGAGGTGGCGAGCCCGGAGGAGCTAATGGGTCGCGGCCCGGACAAGATCACCATCTCGCTCCGCAACCCGCCCGAATCCGCGCCGCAGCTCTCCGCCGGTCGGGACAAAATCGAGGAGGTGGAGCTGTCGGGCGACGAACTCGTCATTACCGCTCCGGAGGCCGGGCTGCTCGCGCCGGAACTCGTGCGCGAACTCGACCGGAAAGGGTTCGAGATCATCCACTTCGACATCTCGCGCACCTCGCTCGAAGAGGTGTTCGTGGAGATGACGCGGGCGAACGAGAGCACGAGCGATGGAAACGAGGGGGCGGGCGATGGAGACGGGAAGACGGACGACTTCGACCGCGACGATTCCGAACTCGCGGCCATCGTCGGAGGTGACGACGCGTGAGCAACGCGAACGAGGGATTGACCGGGTTCATCACGCTGACGCGCCGCGAAATCCTGCGGTTCCTGCGGCGGCCGCGGAACACGTTCGTCCCGCCGTTCGTCACGAACGTGTTGTACTTCTCCGTGTTCGGGGTCATCCTCGGCAGTCGCGTCGGGAAGATGCAGTTCGACGGCCACGCGGTCCCGTATATCGTCTTCATCCTGCCCGGACTGGTCGTGCTGGGAGCCATCTCGAACGCCTTCGAGAACTCCTGTTTCTCCATCTTCCACGGGAGATGGAACCGCTACATCGAGGAAACGCTCACCTCGCCGATGTCCTACTCGCGGATGGTCGCCTCCTACATCGTCTCCGGGGCGACGCGCGGGTTGCTCGTCGGCGCGCTCATCGCCGTCCTCGGCGCGTTCTTCACGTCAGTCGGAGTCGCCAGACCGTTCTATCTGCTCGCCTTCGCGGTCGTCATCACGCTGCTGTTTTCGAGCTTCGGCGTGGTCGGCGGCCTCTGGGCCGACGACTGGGACAACCTGACGATGATGAACCAGTTCATCGTCCGCCCGCTCGTCTTCTTCGGTGGCGTGTTCTACACGCTGGACAGCCTCAATTCGGAACTCCTCCGGACCCTCACCATGCTCAACCCGATGGTGTACATGGTGGACGGCGTCCGCTACGGCTTCCTCGGCGCGTCCGAACTCGACCCCAACCTCTCGCTGGGCGTGCTGACGGGGCTCACGATCATCGTGGTGGCGATCGACGTGTTCCTGTTCCGCCGCGGCTACGGCCTGACGGAATAGCTGCGAATTTCGAGCGAGGTTGATTTTTATTGTGATCGTAAATTCCAGTCCGTGTGAGCGACTTTTCGAGGGAAGTTCCATTTTCCGAGACTACAGTAGCCGAGCCGCTTGTTGCGCCATCAGACTGAAAGAACTGAGCGATACGAACCGACTTTCGACGGGAGAACGTCCCCATTCAAATCATTCAAATTCGTCCATCCCCAACCCACAGCAGAAGCCCGAATGAAACATCTCCCGAAGCACATCAGGCCGCACTGGCGTTATCTCGCGGTCGGCCTCGAAGGGTGGCCCGACGCGGACATCGACCGTCGTTCGTTCCAGCGGAGCATCTGGTTCGCCGCGCAGAACTTCCTCGGGGACGCCGGGAGCGCCGACGCCGACCTGACCGTCTACGGCTTCGAGTTCGAGGACGGCGAGGGTGAGGCGCTGGTGCGTGCTCGGCGCGGACACACCGACGAGGCGCGGGCGGTGTTGGCCTGTATCGAGGAGATACAGGGCGATTCCGTCGGCGTGTTCGTCCGTGGTATAAGCGGGACGGTCCGAGGTTGTGAAGAAAAGTATTTAGGTCGCCGCAGGGAACTTTCGGGCGAGAGAAGCGTCGTGTTTGCGGACGAGCAACGACCCGCCGTCGTTCGGGACGGCGTCTTCGACATTCAGGTCGATGACTCGTTCGTAGGCGCGACCGAACTCGATTTCGAGTGATACTATGCAGGGACAAGCCCAACAGCAGGCGTACGACCGAGGGATTACGATCTTCTCCCCGGACGGCCGTCTCTATCAAGTCGAATATGCACGAGAGGCCGTTAAACGAGGAAGCGCCAGCATCGGTGTCCGGACCGAAGGTGGCGTCGTCCTCGCGGTAGACAAACACACCCGGTCGCCGCTCATGGAGCAGACGAGCGTCGAAAAGCTCCACAAGTCGGACGACCACATCGGCATCGCCAGCGCGGGCCACGTCGCCGACGCCCGACAACTCATCGACTTCGCCCGCCGTCAGTCGCAGGTCAACCGCCTGCGCTACGGCGAGCCAATCGGCGTCGAGACGCTGACGAAGGAAGTCACCGACCACATCCAGCAGTACACGCAGGTCGGCGGCGCACGACCGTTCGGTGTCGCGCTCATCATCGGCGGCATCGAGAACGGCGAACCGCGTCTCTACGAGACCGACCCGTCCGGAACGCCGTACGAATGGAAGGCGCTCGCCGTCGGTTCCGACCGCGGCGAGATTCAGGACTACCTCGAATCGAACTACAGCGAAGGAATGGATCTGGACAGCGGTATCGACCTCGCCCTGAGCGGCCTCGGCACCGTCAACGACGACGCACTCTCGCCGACGGGTGTCGGCCTCGCCACCGTCGACGTCGAGACCGAGCGCTTCCGCATGCTCGACGACGACGAAGTCGAGGGCTACCTCGACGAACTCGACCTCCTCGAAACCGAGGACGACGAAGAGCCGGAAGAGTAATTTCGACGTTTTTTGCGGGAAACATCTTTTAGGTGGGCGCGTTTACCTTCGGGTATGATATCACTCGAAGAGGCGGTGACGGCGCGTCTCGAATCGCACGGTGCGCGCTTCGAAGTCCTCGTGGATCCGGACGCGGCGCTGGCGATGAAACGCGGCGAGTTCGATGGGGACATCGAGGACATCATCGCCGCCGAGGACGTGTTCGAAAACGCGAGTCGAGGGGACCGACCGGCCGAAGAGGATTTGGAGACGGTCTTCGAGACGACGGACCCGCTCGAAATCATCCCCCAAGTCATCGAGCGCGGGGAGATCCAGATCACGGCCGAACAGCGAAAGGAGATGCAGGAACAGAAGCACAAGCAATTGGTCACCCAGATCGCGCGCAACGCGGTCAACCCGCAGATGGACAACGCGCCGCACCCGCCGGACCGCATCGAGAGCGCGCTGGAGCAGGCCGGATTCTCGGTGGACCCGATGGAGCCCGCTGACCAGCAGGTCGACGACGCGCTCGACGCGCTGCGCCCCGTCATCCCGATCAGGTTCGACGAGGTGACCATCGCGGTGCAGGTACCCGCCAACTACGCAGGGAGCGCACAGGCCCGAATTCGACAGTTCGGCGAACTGGAGCGTGAGGAGTGGCAGAACGACGGGTCGTGGGTCGGCGTGATGACCTTCCCCGCGGGGATGCAGAACGAGTTTTACGACCTCGTGAACGAGAACACGAGCGGCGAGGCCGAGACGCGAATCATCAAGGACGAGGACGACCTCCAGACGCGATAATCGTTCGAACGACTCGTTCTGACACGGTAATTCGGCAGACAGACCCTTCCGTGCGGCCGTCGTGTGTGGGTGACGATGGAGTTCTCCGAAGAGCGTTCGCGCATCGGGTGGTGGGCGCTCGCCATCGTACTGGCGGCCGCGCTCGCCTTCGTGGCCTACGCGTTCGTCGGCACGCTCGTCCTCGGGTTGTTCATCTACTACGGATCACGCCCGATCTATCGCCGGGTGACGAGATACGTCGAATCGAAGACGCTCGCGGCCGCGGGGACCCTCTTTTTGCTCTCGCTTCCGGCGCTGGCACTCGTCGGCTACACCGTCGCCGTCGGCGTGCGCGAACTCAGCGCGTACACAGGGGCCGCCATCGGGACGTATTACTCCCACCTGTTTCCCGGAGCGACGTCAGTCCCCGACCTCCTCGCCCATCCACAACGACTGCTCACGTCCGATTTCCGGAGTCTGTGGGGCGATTTCACGACCGCCACCGAATCGCTCGGCATCGTTTCTCGTGGGCTGCTCACGCTGTTTCTCTCCATCTCCTTCGCCTTCTTCGCGCTCCGGGACGGGAACCGACTGGCGGATTGGTTCCGCGGCGAGATGGGCGAGGACAGCGCCGTCGTGGCATACGTCTCGGCGGTCGATAGCGACCTCGCAATCGTGTACTTCGGGAACGTCCTCACCGTCCTCCTCGTCGGCGTCGCGGCGACGCTCCTCTACAACTGGTTCGCCGCGGTTGCCCCCGACGGGGTCGCATTTCCCCTGCCGACCGTCTTCGCCCTGTTGACCGGCCTCGCCACGTTCGTTCCCATCGTCGTCGGGAAACTGGTGTACGTCCCGCTCACGCTGTACTTCGGATGGGAGGCGTTCGAAGTCGATTCCAAACTGCTCTGGTTTCCGCTCGTGTTCTTCCTCGTCTCGCTGGTACTGCTCGACCTTCTCCCACAGACGGTCATCCGGCCGTACATCTCCGGGCGGACGACGCACACGGGGCTCGTGATGTTCGCCTACATTCTGGGCGGAGTCCTGTTCGGCTGGTACGGCATCTTTCTGGGGCCGCTGGTGCTGGTACTCGTCGTGCAGTTCGCCGACATCGTTTTCGGTGACCTGGTCCACGGTCGACGCGTGACGCCAACCTCGTCGCTCTCCATCGGGTCGAATCCCCCGGACGAAGCGCGGTCGGAGAAAAAAGACGAACGAAAATGAACGAGGATGTCCGAACGGAATTCGTCTACGCCTGGAGTCGGATTTCGTCGTCGGTGACCGACGAAACCATCTCATCCTGGAGCGGATAGGTGTCCTCGTCCCGGTCGCCCCACCCGAGTTTCGACTTCACCTTGTCGGTGATGCCGGGGTCGGGGTCCACGTGGGCGGTACCGTGCTGTACGTCGGAGACGATACCGACTTGGTCGCCGGAGTTGTCCACGACTTTCTTCCCCTCGTCGTCGTCAGTGATTTGCGTTGTCATCGCGTTCGTAACTCGTCCGTTCGCCGGGAACCGTCGCTGGTTGCGAGTTCAAGGGCCTTATCCGCATCCACGATTTCGGGGGCGTCACCCGTCGTCGGGAAGCAACGGATGGTCGTCCGGTGCACGTGCGAGTTCCCGCTGGACGGCATCCCACTCCTCGAAATAGCCGTAGTCGGTCATCGTTGACATGCCCGCGAGGGCCGCCCGAAGACTCAGGCCGACGAGCGGGATGTCCGCCACTGTGATGACCACGTCTGCTTGTAGAATGACGCCGTCCCGCAGGATCACGTCGAGCAAGTCCACGACGGCGTGGTCGTCCTTCGTCGGTTTCATGCGTCCAACTCCGGTGCGAACGAGTACGGCGGCCACGGCCCGGTAAACCTGATCTCGATACCCGGGTCCGCCGCCACGTCGTCCAATAACTCGCCGATTTCCTCCTCGTGGTCCTCGTGAGCCAAGAACGCAACCTGCACGACTTCGTCCGAGGAATCCGACCCGAGAACCCCGCTGCTCGAATCCAATACCTCGAACTCGCGCACGAGGGGGTCGAGTCCGTCGCGGAGTCGCGCGGTCAGATCCTTCTGCCGCGCCCGTCGGAGGTCACGGAGTCGATTGTCGTACTGCTTTTCGAGCAAAAACGCGGTCCCCTCGTTCGCCTCGTCGACCTTCCCACGCAGTTCGGCCAGCTTTTCGTCGTCGGCTTCGAGTTCGTCCTGCACGCGGTCCTCGTCCCACGCGACGCCGACGCGGTACTCCCAGTGTCCCGCGAAGTCGTCGAGATGGGTTTCGAGGGTCTCGGACTGGTCAGCCAGCCACTCCATCACCGCGTCGTCGTCGCCCTTGAGAATCGTATCGAAGCGGAACGGAAGCGGGGTTCCGAACCGTTCCCCGGCGGCGTCCACCACGGACTGATGGGTGAGCAACCACTCCCGAACCCGCCCGAGGTCGTCCGAATCGAACGGCGAATCACAGGACTGGACGACCGCACCCAGCCCATCGTGAACGAGCACCGAGACGGAACCGCCGTCGATACCTGCCTCCGAAAAATCGGTCGTGTCTTCGTCCGCTCCTGCATCCACGACACAGTAGAGGTATCGCCCCTCCTCGAACTCGGAATCAGCCACCGTACTCCTCCATGCCGGGTTCGCGGTCCGCGAGGTCGATCAGTGCGTCCGAAATCAGGTCGTCCAGATCGCCACGGAGGGTATCCACGCCTTCCTCGATCCCCTCGGACTCTTTCAGTCGCTCCAATTCGTCCTCGATGGCCGCCAACTGCGTCCCGAGTCGCTCGATCTCCTCGGGCGTTAGGTCGTCGTACTCCATCCGTCGAACCGCCTCGCGCTCCATCGCCTCGACGAGCAGTTCGACCACCGTGATGACGAGCGCGACGAGTCCTTTTCCGGCGTCGTCACCATCCACTTCAATCGCCGTCATGCTCCGCCTCCGCTTCGGCTTTCGCCTCCGTTTCTTCCTCCTCTCCATCCTCGTCACTGTCGTCCGCGTCGGCGTCCTCGTCATCGGTCTCCGCTTCGTCGTCCCCTTCCTCGTCGGGGGAGACGCCGACAGTCACGGTTTCGGATTCGGGCAGTTCCTCGACGCCTGCGGCTTCCTCGACGCGCTTCATGTCGGTTCCTTCCGGAAATTCGAGGCCGTACTGTGCCGCCGTCTCGAACGACGCGATGGCGGCTCGGAGTTTCACGCCGAGCAGTTCCGTCTCGCCGACCGTCACCACGATATCGGCGTTGATGACGACGCCCTTGTCGAGCAGCAGTTCCAGCATCTCGGCGAGGTCGGACTGGCTCCGGGTGGGTCCGGTCTCACCCATCCTCTTCCTCCTCGAATCGACGACCGTAGATTCGCTTGTTCTTCGACCCGGACGAGTGCCAGCCACTCTTCGGAACCGTCGAATAGCGTGCGACGCTGGCCTCGGTGGAGCCGGATGCGGCCATCGTGGAATACGCTGACGGGTTACCGGACGACGGCTGTCCGGTGGACCCCATCGACTCGTTTTCCTCCCTGGCTTCCTTCAGGTCGTTCCGTGTGTCGATGAGCCCGTCCCGGAACTCTTCCACGCTTTCCTGGAGCTGTGACTGGAGTTTCGACTCGTACAGTTCGGACTGCATCTCGGTTTCGAGGTCCTCGTCCATTTCGATCATGTCGTCGTCGTCCGACTCGTCGTCTCCGACGCCGATTTCTTCGAGGGCGTCGGTGAACTCGTCGCTCTCCTCCCACAGGCTTCGAACGTCCGTGGACGACCATAGCTCCCGGAACTTGATGGCGCTGATGAGGCTCCGAACGTCGATGACCTCCCCGGCGTCACCTTCGTCGATGGCGTCGTCCGTGTCCTCCAACTCGACCACGTCCCGGAGTTCGGACAGTTCGAGTACGTCCGGAAGGTCGGTCAGGTCGAGTTCGTCTAGCACGTCCTCGCCCTCGTCCAACACGTTCCAGAGGTTCTCGGCTTCCGTCGCAACCGAGTCGAACGAGTCCGACGACCCGAGCGCCGACACCAGTCCGTCGAGTCCCGACTGTACCTCGTCGAGGAACGGTTCGATTTCTTCGTTAGCCATCGGGTAACTCCCGTCCGATTCGCAGTTCGAGGATGTAGTTGTTGTACGATGCGTTCCTGATCGCCGCATCGTCCCATTCGATGCCGAATCGCTTGATCGGCCGCTCGTCGTCCCGGATCTCGATCACGTTCGTCTCGCCGTCGAACGTGACCCCGAGGTCGTCCTTCGGAACGCCGGGGACGTCCATGGTGACGACGAGTTCGCCGTCCTCCTCCCGCGTGTTCGTTAGATATCGTTGCCGCGGTTGTGTCCGGGGCTGACTCCGCTGCTTTCGGGGGTGACCCGACGCGACGGAGTCAAGCGAAATCCCGTAGTTGATTCGTCCCCCCGAGCTACCGTGTTCGCCAGCGTACGTTCGTTTCTCGTCGTCCGAGAGTTCGTTCGCCAATCTGACCAACCGTTCGATGATTCCCATTATCGTTTCACCTCGACTTTCCCGTTTCGCAGCCGTTCGTGGGCCGTTTCCGCAGCGTCGAGTCGCGCTTCGAGGTCGGCTTTTCGTTGCGCGTACTCCTCGTCGGACAACTCGCCCAGATCGTACAGCATGTGCGTCTCCTTGAGTTCGTCCTGTATGCCCGCGATGTCGTACATCTCGTCGACCGCCAGCGAGTGGAGAACGTCCACCATCGACACCAGCGGCCTGAACAACAGGTCGTCGACGACGATCATCCCTGTGCTCCGATGTGGATGTCCACGAAGTTGTACGGTGCCCACGGCCCCGTGTACTGGACGGTCAACTCGTCGTACTCCTCGCGTAGCTCGCCGACTTCCTCGGCGAACGCCTCGCGGTCGTCCGTCGCCACGAGATACGAGCGGTTGAGGGCGAGCCTGTCGCTGAACAGGTCGTCCTCGGTCTCGCTCTCGGCGATGTCGGACAGTCGTCCGCCGACGTCCTCCCGGATCGCCTCGTGGTCCACCTCGTCGTCCTCCCCGACCACGATTTTGACGCCGAGTTCGACGTGCCCATCGACCTCGTTGAGCGCCTTCGTGAACGCTCTCCGTGCACCACGGAGGACGGACTTCAGCGTGCGGTTATCCTTGAACGCCATGCCGAACTGCATCGGCACGACGGCGTCCACGTCGTCACGTTCGAGGACCTCGCGGAGTACCTCGTCGTGGCGTTTGCTATCCTCGTCGGTTCGTTCGGGTTCGGTCGTGTCGATGTCCGAGACGACGGCCGAGAGCGTCCGGTACGTTACCGTGTACACTCGGTCACCACCAGCGACAGCGTCAGTGTCGAACTCGAAATCGTTCTTCTCGACGACCCCGTAGACGTATCGGTTCGAACTCATCGTTTCATGGAGACGGTGCTCCTACGACTGGAAAGCGACGAGACGTGCCTTAATAAGTCGTGTGGCGGAGAGTGCAAGCACGCACCGCATTGTGGCGTCTCACCCATTTTTCACCCGCTCGCCGACCGCTGGAGGTAACGAACGTCGATGCCTCACTGGGCGGCCTTCCGACGGTCGAGTTCCTCCATCAGGTCGTTCGCCAACACCTGAAGGTCGTCGTTCGAGAGTTGGTCGAGTTCGACCGTCGGCTCACCTTCTGCATCGGAGTCGTCTTCGGCTTCGCTTTCGTCGCCGGAGTCGTCCGTCACCTCTTGCTCGCCCGATTCGTCTTTCGACTGGCTCTCCTTCGATCCGTCTTCCTCGGATTTATCGGCTCCGGCCTCATCGTCGGCCGTCTCCGCCGGTTGCTCGTCTTCCTCCGAGGACTCGCTTTCACCGTCCGCACTCTCCATGCCGATGCTGCTCGCGGTGGCGAGTATATCCTGGGCATCCTCCTTGCTCACCTCCAGGACCTCCTGGACTCGCTGGAGGACGAGCTGTTCCCGTGTGGGCTCCGCTTCCGATTCCTCCTCGGACGCCTCCGGGGCCTCCAGTCGATGTTCGAGACGGTCGCCGAGCGACGCCCCGACTCTCCGCCCGACGAGCATCCCCAGACCACAGCCGACGACCCGTCCGAGGTCCCGACCGATAGCTTGGCCGTTCTCGCCCTCCATCTCGGTGAGCGCGTTCACGACTCGTTCCGCGTTCAGTTCCTTCCCCATATCCCCTTCGACTAGCTTTCGTACCGTGTTTTCTTCAGTCATGATGTCCCTCATTCGGCGTCGGCGTTAGCGTTCCTCGGCTTCGAAGATTTCCGTCTGCGTGCCGGTATCGCCGCGACGATACCGTCCCGCCCGTCCGTACCCTTGGACGGTGCCGCTCGGTCCGAGACCGATGACGTACCGTCCGAGAACGTCTTGCGTATCCGGAATCGAGTTTCGTTCGACCACCTCCGCGACGACTCGCCAGCCGTCTTCGTCCCGTTCCCCCACTTCGATGATACCGTCGAGCGGCGACCCGATGAGGTCGCTCGCGATGGCACGACCCACGTTCCGCGCTTCGTAAAGGCCGATTTCGTCGTCGCTTTCGACGATTTCCTCGATGTCGGACTCGTTCGCTTCGGTGCGCTCCGACGAACCGTCCCGGTCCTCGACGGCCTCGGACAGTTGGTCGAGTACATCGTCGAACTCGCCACTTTCGGAGTCGCTTGTTTGTTCGGTCATCGTTCCCTCCCCAAACGTGTCGTCATCGAGTTGCATAACTTATGCGCCCGTAACGAGTGCATACGACTTCGTAACCGGAATCGGGTGCCGAAACGAATCCACTTAAAAGTAACTTGCAGGCTCGGCCCGAATCCTGAAATAGCGTTCGCCTGGATTTCCCAACGTAGGGATTCGGTTCCCGTGATCAACTATGGTAGAAGCAAACCCGAACTCTTCGAGTCTCGCGGACGTTCTCGACCGCATTCTCGACAAAGGCGTCGTTATCGACGTGTGGGCGCGTATCTCCGTGGTCGGTATCGAAGTACTGACCGTCGAGGCGCGTGTCGTCGTCGCATCGGTCGACACGTTCCTCCACTACGCAAAGGAGATGGCGAAGTTAGAACGAGCATCCTCGGAGGACGAGGTGGACTTCGAACAGGTCGAAGTCGCGTCCCCCGAGGCCAGTTCGTCGTAAGCACAGTGTGACGAACGATGTCCGAAGCAGATCAGTGTCGGGCGCTCACCGACGACGGCGAGCGGTGCACCCGTCCGGCACAGGACGACGGTTTTTGTTATCAGCACGATTCGGACGACGAGACGATAGACGGCCAAAACGAGGAAGAAGCCGGGTCCGAAAACGGAGACGAGGAAGAAGACGTGAGCGATAATTCCCCGGACGAGGAGGAAGCGGAGGATAGCTCGGAGAGCGACGAATCGGACGAAAGCGGGGACGGCGAGTTCGACGTGATGGCCGTCCGCGAGACGGTCGAGGACGTCGCCAACGATTTGGTCGGGCATCCGCTCGACGGCATCATCGAGATAACCGAGGACGAAGACGGCTGGCAAGTCGTCGTCGAAATGGTAGAACGGAGCGCGGTTCCGGATACCCAGGACATCCTCGGACAGTACGCTATCGCGCTGTCGGAGTCGGGAGACGTAACCGGCTATCGATTGCGGGAGCGATACAGGCGCGGCGACAGTCAGGAGTGGTAGGGATTACCCTTTGCGGAACCCGACCATGAACCCGCCGACGAACCCGGCGCTAACCGAGAGCGTCGAGAGGAGGGTCGTTACCCACGAGGGAGGCTGACTACTTCCGGCGGCCTGACCGGTTTTCACTACTCCTGCGGAGAGTTTGTTCCAGTCGACAGAGAGTATACCGCGCGATTCGAGGAATTTGAACAGGGCGAGTTCGAGGCCGATGATGACCGCGATGAGCTTTGCGACTTTCTTCGCGGCGAATCCGATGACGCCACCGATGACGGCACCACTTCCCAGTTGGAGTCCGAGTTGTTGAGGGTCTATCCCGACTTGCATCGTCCCACTCAGAACACTGATAGGTTAAGTTTCTTGTGGTTTTGGTCGATGTTGAACGTTCTCTAGCGGTGTAAAATCGATACCATACGTGGTTTTCAATTCATCGCAACAACGAGTATACATATCTTTTGATCTGTGAATTACGCTTGAACGGCCGAACATTCGGGTTCCACTTTCAGCCGTCGAGATGATGATGTCAACGCAACCCCGCAACCCTCTCCCGATGGTTTTAAACAGATGAACAACCCGGTATAACGTATCAATGGCTTTCGAGGACTTACTGAGCGACCCGGTGATTCAGAAATATCTTCACGAACTGGTCGGACCGAAAGGAATGCCCGTCGCGGCCGCGCCGCCGGACGGTGAGGTGACCGACGAGGAACTCGCGGAGGAACTCGACCTCGAACTCAACGACGTTCGACGCGCGCTGTTCATCCTCTACGAGAACGACTTGGCGACCTACCGACGCCTCCGCGACGAGGATTCGGGATGGCTCACCTATCTCTGGACGTTCGAGTACGACAAGATTCCGGAGAATCTCGAAGAGGAGATGTACCGCCTGCTCGACGCGCTGAAACAGCGCCAAGAGTACGAGCGCAACCACGAGTTCTATCTCTGTGAGATCTGCTCGCTCCGCTTCGAATTCGGCGAGGCGATGGACTTCGGTTTCGAATGTCCCGAATGCGGGTCACCGCTCGAATCCATGGAGAACTCGATGCTCGTCGACTCGATGGAGGAGCGAATCCACAACCTAGAAGACGTACTCAACGTCGAAACACTCGGTGCATAATGGTCGTTCTCGCAACAAAAGTGTACGTTACCGGCGACGCAAAGCACCGCGCGCTGGACGGTCTCGAATCGCTGGTCGGAAACGCACTCGGAGACCTCGACGTGGAGTTCGACATCGGCGTCAGGCACGACGATTTCGTCTCGGTTACCGTGGAGGGCGAGGACGAAGTCGTCGCCCGGAACATCCTCGGCGAGGAGTGGGGCGAAATCACGCCCAACCTGCGCGACGGCGAAACGTACGTCGGCACGCTCGAATCGTGGGACGACGACGGCTTCGTCCTCGACGCCGGACAGGACGTTCGGATCCCGGCGTCCGAACTCGGACTCGGCCCGGGCAAACCCGAGCAGGTGATCGAACGGTTCGGCCTCGTTCAGCACATGCCGATGGGATTCGTCTACGCGGAGGACGGCACATCGCGCCTCTCAGACGCCGAGCGTGACCGCCTGTTCGACTGGTCGCGTGGCACCGGACGGGTGAACGTCAACAGCGCGACACGCGGCGAAGTTCGAGCGACGGTCAACCGTGCGGGCCATGCCCACGACATCGTCACCGTCGAACGACTCGGCGTGTTGGAACAGAGCATTATCTGTACGGAAAACACCGACCCGCCGGGACTGCTCGCCAGCATCGGCGGCTACATCCCGGCCGAAATCCGCTGTGTAATTCCATGAGAAAACGGTTCGTCCTCGCGTTCGCCCTGCTCGCCCTCCTCGCGGCCAGTGCCGGGTGTTCCTCCGTGTTCGGCCCGGGGGACATCAGCCAGCAGCAACTCAACAAGAACGCGACGTACGACTGGAAAACATCCGAGGACGTGACCTACAACGTCACGAGCGGGCAGTATCAAGCGGTCTACAACCTCGACAAGAAGGACACGCTCGAAATTCACCAGGAGGAATCCTTCGGCGAGGAGGCCCCCGTCGAAATTTCGGGCGTGCAGTTCCAGTATCCGAACGGGACCGTCGTCGGTGCCGATCAGATTTCGGTGCACAAGACGAAATCCTCGACCATCATCCGACCGCCCAAGGGACCCGGAAAACTCGCGTACACGGTATCGAGACAGGGGAAGACGTTCTACGTCCCGACCTACCTCGAAGACCGAACGTACGAAGTGACCATCCCTCGCGGCATGCGCGTCGATACGTTCCTGCTGAGCGACGTGCGCCCCGGTAGCTACGAGACGAGCATGCAGGACGGACGCGAGCATATCGTCTGGTCCCAACCCGTGAAATCCGACAGCATCTCGGTGCGGTACTACCTGGTCCGGGACAAGTGGATATTCGCCGGAATCGTCGCGCTGGCGTTGCTCGTCGGGTTCGGCGGTCTGGCCTACTACCGCTACCAGATTCGGCAACTCGAACGACAGCGCGAGGAGATGGGTCTCAACATGGACATCTCCGACGACGATATGGGCGACGGGCCGCCGCCCGGAATGTAAGAGCACTTTTCTTCACCCCCGCCTACGATTCGGGTATGCGAGTTGCGTTGGTAACCGTCGGAGATGAAATCCTCTCCGGAGACACTGTCAACACGAACGCCGCCTGGATCGGTGAGCAACTGACCGAGCGCGGCGTGACCGTCGAACGGGTGTTCGTCATCCCCGACCGCGTGGCCGACATCGCCCGCGTCGTGAACGAGGCCCGCGCCGAGTACGACGCCGTGATCGTCACCGGCGGTCTGGGGCCGACCCACGACGACCTGACGATGGAGGGCATCGCGGCGGCCGTCGGCGTCCCCGTCGAGGAACACGAGGAAGCCGTCCAGTGGATCGAAGAGCACTCGGATTACTCACACGCCGATCTGACGACCGGAACGGCCCACCTTCCAAAGGGGGCACGCATGCTCCCGAACGAGGTCGGCGTCGCTCCCGGCGCGGAGATAGAGGACATCTACGTCCTGCCCGGCGTGCCGGACGAGATGCACGCCATGTTCGAGCGAATCGCCGACGAGTTCGACGGAGACCCCTATTTCACTGGCACCGTCGCGGCGGGCGAACCCGAGAGCGCGCTCATCGACCGATTCGAGGAACTCCGCGAGCGATTCGACGTGAAAGTCGGGAGCTATCCGGGCGACTACGTGCGCGTCAAGATCGAGGGGACGGACGAAGCGACCGTCCAAAACGCAGTCGAGTGGTTACGCGAGCGAGTCCAAGCGCCGGACGAGACGGACGCCTAACGGTAGAAGTAGGCGATCCACGCAATCGTGATTGCCAGTCCGACGACGAGAACGACGATGCCTGCCGAGTTTGCGGGAACCGCTTCGAGTGGAATCATACCCGCCGGTTGTCGTCCCTGTCTCTTAAGATTTGAGAATTACCCCTCGCGCCCGCGGCGAGTCGTTTCCGTTCGGACTTTCTCGATGAGCGAGAGTTTTCGATCGACGTTCGACCACGACCTCTATTTTATGGAGAAAACGACCGGGATCTCACGATCGCTGCTGGCTCTAATTCGCTATTCTACGGACAAGAACATATCCTCGTTATCGGAGTAACCCGAGACGGAAAAATTGGAAACAAAAATCCGCAACCTAGAAAACTCCCTGTTTACAGGAAGTCTTCGATGTTGTCAGCGACTTCTTCCGGCGTGTCGCCGACGGGGACGCCCGCGTCGTTGAGCGCGTTGATCTTGGATTCCGCGGTACCGGTTCCGCTGCCGGAGACGATTGCGCCCGCGTGGCCCATGCGCTTTCCTGGCGGGGCCGTGCGGCCTGCGATGAAGCCAGCGACCGGCGTGTCCATGTTCTCCGCGATGAACGCGGCGGCCTCTTCCTCGTCCTCGCCACCGATTTCACCGCACATGACGACGGCGTCCGTGTCGTCGTCGTCCTCGAACAGCGAGAGGGCGTCGATGAAGTCCGTGCCGATGATCGGGTCGCCGCCGATGCCGATGGCGGTGGTCTGCCCGATGCCGCGCTGGGTGAGGCTGTCCACGACTTGGTAGGTCAGCGTCCCCGAGCGGGAGACGAGACCGACGTTACCCGACTCGAAGATGTTGCCGGGGAGGATACCGAGTTTCGATTCGCCCGGCGTGATGATGCCGGGGCAGTTCGGACCGAGCAGTCGCGTGTCGGTCTCCGAGAGGCGCTTGTACACCTTCGACATGTCCTGTGTGGGGACGCCTTCCGTGATGGCGACCGCGAGGTCGAGGTCCGTGTCGAGCGCCTCGAAGATGGCGTCGGCCGCGAACGCCGGTGGGACAAAGATGACGGACGCGTCGGCGTCCTCTTCCTCGACCGCTTCGTGCACAGTGTCGTAAACGGGCACGCCGTGTGCTTCCTGCCCGCCTTTGCCGGGGACCGCACCGGCAACGACGTTCGTTCCGTACTCCATCATCTGTTCGGCGTGGAAACTACCCTCGCCGCCAGTGATACCTTGGACGACCACTCGGGTGTCGTCGTCTACGAGAATGCTCATTGTTTGTCCTCCGCGTTTTCGACAGCACGCTGAACCGCGTCTTCGAGCGTCGCTTCGACCTGAACGAGGTCGGTGTTCAGAATTTCCATTCCTTCCTCCGCGTTGGTCCCGGCGAGTCGAACGACGACGGGTTTCGGAATCTCGTCGAGCGATTCGAGCGCCTCGTTGATACCTTTGGCAACCTCGTCACCGCGGGTGATGCCGCCGAAGATGTTGAAGACGACCGAATCGACGTTCTCGTCCGAGAACACCATGTCCAGCGCGTTGGTCACGCGCTCGGCCTTCGCGCCGCCACCGATGTCGAGGAAGTTGGCGGGCGTGCCGCCGTAGTAGTCCACGAGGTCGAGCGTGGTCATGACCAGTCCGGCACCGTTGCCGATGATACCGACGTTGCCGTCGAGTCGGACGTAGTCGAAGCCGTACTCGCCCGCCTTGCGTTCGAGGTCGTCCTCGTAGGCGTCCTCCTCCATCTCGGAGAGGTCGGGGTGACGGAACAGCGCGTCGTTGTCGATGTTCATCACGGCGTCGGCCGCGATGACCTCGTCGTCCGAGGTGACCATCAGCGGGTTGATTTCCGCGTCACTCGCGTCCTTGTCCGACCAGAGGTCGTACAGCGTCGTGAGGACGCTGGCGACGTCCATCGCGATTTCCTTGTCGACGCCTGCGTCGAACACTGCCTTGCGGGCCTGGTACGGGTGCATCCCGAACGCCGGGTCGATGTGCTCCCGTGCGATGGCCTCCGGCGTCTCCTCGGCGACGGACTCGATGTCCACGCCACCTTTGGTGGAGACCATGGCGACCGGTTTGCCCTCGCCGCGGTCCATCGTCACGCCGACGTAGAGTTCGTTGACGAAATCGACGGCCCCTTCGACCAACACCTGTTCAACTGTGTACCCTTTGAGGTCCATTCCGAGAATGTCCTCTGCGGCCTCTTCGGCCTCCTCGCGGTCCTCGGCGAGTTTGATGCCGCCGGCCTTTCCGCGACCGCCGACGTGTACTTGCGCCTTTACCGCGACAGGGTAGCCGATGTCCTCCGCCGCTTCGACGACTTCGTCAACGCTCTCCGCAAGCGCTGAATCCGGCGTCGGGATTCCCGCGTCGGAGAACACCTCCTTCGCCTGGTACTCGTGTAGCCTCATGCACTCGAAAGGGAGTTGCCACGCCGCTTAAATCCCGACGGTTCACACCCAAGGTTACGTCCGAAACCACATTTTTAATCGCATTCAGAACTGCAGACAATTCTATGTGACGTACACCATGTGACATTGTCACATTCGAGGGGGCCGTTTCCCGTGATAGCTATCGGAAGACGCTCCGCGTGTCGGAAACGATACCGTCCACATCTGCCTCGGCGAGCGCGGTCGCCTCCGATTCCTCCCGCACCGTCCACGAGTTCACCGCCAGTCCGGCGTCGTGTGCTCGGTCCACGAATTCCGAATCACAGATGTCCAGTTTGGGATGGACGCAAGCACAGTCCAGATCGACGGCCGTGTCGATGCAGTTCGGGCCGCGCTGGTTGATGTAGGCCAACTGAACCTCGGGGTCGAAGGTTCGGAGATTCCGAAGCACCTGCGAATCGAACGACGACAGGAGAACGTCGTTGTCCACGCTCGCAACGGCGTCCAACACTCGCTCCGCCATCCCGCCGTGTTTCAGCTCCAGATTGATCCCCGTCCCGTCCGGAACCGCGTCGAGCGCTGTTTCGAGTCGCGGAACGGTCTCGTCGGAATCGAGTATCGTCAGTTCCCGAAGCTCGGACCACGGGGTGTCCTGCACCGTCCCATGGCTGTCCGTCAGCCGCCCGAGTTTCGCGTCGTGAAAAACCACGAGTTCGCCCGATCCACAACGCTGAACGTCCATCTCGATCACGTCCGCGTGCGCTGCCGCGTTCTCGAACGCGAGGGGCGTGTTCTCCGGGTAGTCGTCGGCGAAACCACGATGGGCGATGTGCTGGGGTGAATCCGATGTAGACATACCCACAACTCACCCCTGCGGACTTATTTTCCTTCCCTTCGTTGCCCTTCACATGCGAGCAGTACGCTATCACGAACACGGCGGCCCGGACGTGCTACAGGTGGAAGAGATCGACCGACCGGAACCCGAGGATGACGAACTCCTCGTTGCGGTTCGCGCCGCGACGGTCAACCCCGTCGACACGTACTTCCGCGAGGGATCGTATCGACCCGGCGACCTGCCGTGGATTCCGGGGTCGGATTTCGCGGGCGAGGTCGAGGCCGTCGGCGACGAAGTCGAGGCGTTCGACGTCGGCGACCGCGTCTTCGGAACCGGTCTCGGAAATAGCCGACAGGGAACCTGTGCCGAGTACGTCACGACGCCGACCGACACGGTCGCCCGTCTCCCCGATGGCGTCGGGTTCGACGAAGGGGCGGCGGTCGCCCTCGTCGGCGTCACGGCGTGGCGGGCGCTCATCGACCACGGAAACCTCGAACCTGCCGAAACCTGCCTCGTCCACGGTGGCAGCGGCGGCGTCGGACACGTTGCCGTGCAACTCGCGGCCGCCACCGGGGCGCGCGTCGTCACCACCGCGAGCGAGGAGTACCACGAACGCCTCGAAGCCGTCGGCGCGGATACGGTCCTCGATTACCACCGGGACCACCTCGCGGAAGCAGTCGAGGAGGCGGGCAACCCTGACGTGATTCTCGACCATCGACTGGACGACTACCTCCAGTTCGACGCGGACGTGGCGGCGCTGGGCGCGCGCATCGTCGGCATCGGCAACACCGACGCCGAGGCCGGATTCGAGAACGTCTCCGCCGCGCGCTCGAAGGAGTTGACGATAACGCTGATGAGCATGTTCAACACGCCGGACATCTCGGCGGTGCTCGAACGACTGGCCCGCCTCGTCGCGGACGGCGAGGTCGTCCCCGAAATCGCCGGAACGTACTCGCTCTCCGAGGTGGACGAGGCACAGTGCGACGTGCTCGAAAAGAGCTTCCTCGGAAAATTGGTCGTCGAAGTATAGAAATCGACGAAAATCCGGGAATAGAACGGGGCGGGCAACGCGCTTAATTCGCTTCGCTCCCTAACCGAAATACGATGCAGGACAGGCGGGCCGTGGGTTCTGCGGCCTTCGCGCGACTCGGCGACGAGGTGCGGGCGGCGCTCTCGGTAAGAGGTTTCTCCACGCCGACCGAACCCCAGAAGCGCGCGATTCCGCCCCTCGCCGAGGGGAAGCACGGACTCGTCATCGCGCCGACCGGGACCGGGAAGACCGAGACAGCGATGTTGCCGGTGTTCGATGCGGTAGTGGAGGCGGAGCCACGCTTTGGGATTTCGGTACTGTACATCACGCCGCTTCGGGCGCTGAACCGCGACATGCGCGAGCGACTGGAGTGGTGGGGTGACACGCTCGACATCGACATCGACGTGCGCCATGGCGACACGACCGATTACCAGCGCCAGAAGCAGGCGAACGACCCGCCGGACGTACTGGTGACGACACCCGAAACCCTGCAGGCGATGCTGACGGGGTCGAAGTTGCGGACGGCACTGGAGGACGTCCATCACGTCGTCGTGGACGAGGTGCACGAACTCGCCAGCGCGAAGCGCGGCGCACAGTTGACCATCGGACTGGAGCGTCTGCACGAACTGTCGGGCGACTTTCAGCGAATCGGCCTCTCGGCGACTGTCGGCGACCCGGAAGAGGTCGGCAGGTTCCTCACCGGAAATCGGGGCTGTGAAATCATCGAGGTGGACGCCGGGAGCAAGGTGGATTTCCGGGTGCACGAACCCGAGATCAGCGAGGAAGACGAGCGACTGGCGGGCGAGTTGATGACGAACCCGGACATCGCCAGTCACGTCCGAGCGATTCGTGACATCGTCGAGACCCACGACTCGACGCTCGTCTTCGTCAACACGCGCCAGACCGCCGAGGCGCTCGGGTCGCGGTTCAAGGAACTCGGGACGAATATCGGCGTCCACCACGGTAGCCTCTCGAAGGAGGCCAGAATCGACGTGGAGGACCGCTTCAAGGACGGAAAACTCGACGCCCTGCTCTGTACCTCCTCGATGGAACTGGGCATCGACGTTGGTCGGATCGACCACGTCGTCCAGTATCAAAGCCCGCGTGAAGTCGCTCGCTTGCTTCAGCGGGTGGGTCGCGCGGGCCACCGCATGGACGAGGTGTCGAACGGCACCATCGTCACCTCGAACGAGGACGACGCGCTGGAGGCGATGGCCATCGCACGGCGGGCGACCGACGGCGACGTGGAACCGGCCCACATCCACCACGCGAGTCTGGATACGGTGGCCAACCAAATCGTCGGCCTCGTCATGGACTTCGGGGAAATCGACGCCCGGAGAGCGTACGATATCGTCACGCGGGCCTACCCCTTCAGAGATCTGGACGAGGAGACGTTCAAGGGCGTCGTGCGGGAGGTCCAGAGCAACCGGTTGGTCTGGCTGAACGAGGAGGACGACCAAATCGAGAAGTCGGGCAAGACGTGGCAGTACTTCTACGCCAACCTGTCGATGATTCCCGACGAAGAGACGTACACCGTTCACGACATCGCCAGCGGGTCGCAAATCGGAACCCTCGATGAACGGTTCGTCGTCAACTTCGCGGAACCCGGCGAGGTGTTCATCCAACGCGGCGAGATGTGGCGCATCGCCGAAATCGACGACGACGAGAGCAGGGTGAACGTCTCGCCCATCGAGGACCCCGGCGGCGAGGTTCCGTCGTGGGTCGGCGAAGAGATTCCCGTGCCGTTCGAGGTGGCCCAAGAGGTCGGCGAGATGCGCGCCGTTGCCGGTCCGCAGTTCGAACGCGGCGCACCGATGGAGGGGGTCGCCCGCGAGTTCACGAACCGCTATTCGACCGACCAGCATACCGCCGAATCCGCGCTGTCGCAACTCGATCGGCAGGCCGAGACGGAATCCCCGATTCCGACGGCCGACCGAATCGTCGTGGAGTTCGCCGCCGGGAAGATAGTCGTCAACGCCTGTTACGGCCACAAGGTGAACGAGACGCTCGGACGGATGCTCTCGTCGCTGGTCGGCCAGCGAACCGGGTCCTCGGTCGGAATGGAGATCGACCCGTATCGGATCGAGTTGGACGTACCTGGAAAGGTCGACGGTCACGAAGTCGTGGAAGTCCTCCGGGAGACCGACCCCGAGCACGTCGGCCCGCTCATCGAACTCTCGTTGAAACACTCGGATACGCTGAAGTTCACGCTCGCGCAGGTCGCGGCGAAGTTCGGGTCGCTGAACCGCTGGGAGGGGCGCGGACCGGTGTCGATGGGCCGTCTCCTCGGCGCGCTGGAGGACACGCCGATGTACGACGAAGCGGTGCGGGAGGTGTTCCACGACGACCTCGCCGTCGATGCGACCGAGGAAATCCTGCGCGGAATTCACGCGGGTGACATCGACGTCGTCACGACCGGCGGGCGAACCCCGGTCGGAAGCGGCGGGCGCTCCTCGGGTAGGGAACTGCTCGCGCCCGAAAATGCCGACGCGAGCGTCATCAAGACCGTCAAGGAGCGGATTCGAAACGACCGCGTCCTCCTGTTCTGCCTGCACTGTCAGGACTGGCAACGCAAGACGACCGTCGAGAAAATCAACGACCAGCCCAAATGCGTGCAGTGCGGTTCGACCCGCGTCGCCGCGCTCAACCCGTGGGCCGACGAGGTGGTCACGGCGGTTCGAGCCGAAGAGAAGGACGACGAACAGGAGAAGATGACGCGGCGGGCGTACAACGCGGCGAATCTGGTTCAGAGTCACGGCAAGCAGGCCGTCATCGCGCTGGCCGCCCGCGGCGTCGGCCCACAGAACGCGGCGCGCATCATCGCCAAACTGCGTGAGGACGAGGACGACTTCTACCGCGATATTCTGGCCCGGGAACGGCAGTACGCCCGGACGCAGGCGTTTTGGGACTGACCGGGCTTTTCTGCAGGTCACGCCGGAAACCCCCGACACCGAACGCTCGTTCGTGAATCGTCTCCCCGCGGTGGTAAATCTCTCCTCAGGGGAGGGAGTTATTTTGTCATCTTTCCCACCAGAAACGTGAGAAAATCGTTTAGACGATACGGGAAGTAGACTCTAGCGGTGGGGACCATTAGCAGGGATGCCATTTCTGACCGGCTTGCCGGACAGTCCAGAGTCGTACTGTCGTTGAAAGTGCTCGCAGCGGTCGCACTGTTCCTGTTCGCCGTTCGATTGTTGGGTGCGACAACCGACGCGTTGGCACCGTTTTTACGGCAGAATCTGGGTCGAGTCGTCGTCGGAGACGTTCCGGCTCTCGGAGCCAGTTGGTTCGCCTCGTACGTCCTCGCGAACGGTTCGATCGTCGCCGCGCTCGCCCTTACCCTGTTCAATTCGCACGTCATCGTTTCCTCGCAGCTGTACCTGATGATAATCGGGTCAAGACTCGGTGCGGCCGCCATCGTCATCTTCATCGGGGCCTTCGATTACCTCAATACGGAAAGCGACTCGCTCCGGGAATCCGTGCGGATGGGGTTGCTCACCTTCCTGCTCACGTACACCATCTACCTCCCGGTGATGGTTCTCGGCTATCTCTCGATGCCGCTCGTTAGCACCACGGCTCCGGTAAGCAGGGACGTTTCCGCGACGCAGCTATCGAACCCCTCCTTTTTCTCGATCGTAACCGAGGGACTCATCGAGGTTCTGGGGGCGGGAATCGCCTTCCTCGTGGCGATCGCCTGTATCCTCCTGAGCCTGCGGCTGTTCGACCGGATACTGAAGGATTTCGACAAGCAGCGACTCCGGAGACGATACCTCTCCCGTTTGGGGAACAAGTGGGTCTCGTTCGGAATCGGACTCATCATCACCGGATTGACGACGAGCATCGCATTCTCACTGGGCGTGATCGTCCCGCTTTACAACCGTGGACACATCAAACGCGACGAGATCATCCCGTACATCCTCGGGGCGAACATCGGTACCCTGCTCGATACCCTCATCGTCGCGTTCGCCCTCCAAACCTCAACCGGTGTGATGACCGTCGTTCTGCTGTTGAGCATCGGGCTCGTCGTAACGCTCCTCTCGCTCGTGACGTACCCGATTTACACCTCGTTCATCGACACGATGCAGGACGAACTCATCGGGACGGTCGCCTACTTCATCGGCTTTCTCGTCTCCCTCCTCCTCGTTCCGTTGTTGCTCATCCTCCTTGGATGACGGCACCCCTTCCGGGGTCAGAAATCGCGGGGGAAATGGACGATTCTGACGTAGAGGTAGACGAAATAGAGGAAGATCAACAGCAGGGCACCGACGCGTCCCAGATGGCGCTCCTCGACCGATTCGAACGGAATCGCCGCTCGGTCCATGCCGAGTTTTCTGGCGACGGCTCCCAACCGTTTCCCGAGGTCGTCCTTCAGCAGTAGATACGTGAGCAGGATACCCGCCGTCAAGGTCTCCATGGGGAGGTCCCAGTATATCAGTGGTTTCGGAACGTGATACGTCGAGATGAGCGCGCCGAGACCGATGCCCAACAACGGATTCGTGATGTTGCTTCCGATCAGCGTTCCCAGCGAGATTCCCTCCGCGCCTTCTCGCAACCCCGTTATGGCAGTCGTCATCTCGGGGGACGCCGCACCGATACCGAGCACGAGCACGCCGATGAGCGACCCCGCGAGCGCGGTTCGGCTGACGAAAAACTCGACGCTTCGGAACAGGAAGTGTGCCGAGGTGACGAGGGCCAACAGCCCGACGAAGGCGACGAACAGGTCCCGGTACGGATTTTCGGACGGCGGACCGGTACCCTGCTCTTGTATGATCTCGTTCCGCGTCGTGTACAGGAAGTACATGTAGAGGACGAACAACCCGACCAACAGCGCGCCGTCCACTCGCGTGAACATGCCGTCCCACGCGAGCGCCAACGTGATCAGCGTCGTCCCGATCATCGGGACGTAATCCCGAAGCAGGAACGTACGCGAAAATCGAAGTCCGCCGACCGTTAGGACGACCAGTCCCAGCACCAACGTCTGTTGGACGACGTCCGACCCGATGTTACCGCCGAGGACTGCCGCGGAGACCGGTTTCGGTTGCCCGACCCCGGAGACGATCCGATACGACGCAACGAGGTGTGACGCGATTTCCGGAAGGCTCGTCCCGATCGACACGACCGTCATTCCGATGACGACCTCCGATATCTGGTAGTACTTCGCCACCCGTACCAGCTTTCGAACGACGACCTGCGCCGAAAGTATCAGGGAAACGATAGCGATGAAACCGACGACCGCATACCCGGTCATCTCACCGAACGGCATCTGACGGGATGAGTGTCGACCCAGCGTCGTATAAACGCTGTGTGCCGGACGGTCGGAGCGGCAAACGGACGGGATGCCTCCGTTTCCGCGAAGTGACCAACTAAGCCGCTCCCGCGAAAACCAACCACTCATGACACTCCTCCTGACGGGCTACGAACCGTTCGGCGGCGACGACGAGAACCCGAGCGAGATGGTCGCGAACGAACTCGACGGCGAGGAAATCGCGGGCCACGAAGTCGTCGGGAAAGTCCTCCCGGTCGAGTTCGGATCCGCCGCCGAGGAAATGCAGGCACACATCAAGGACCACGACCCGGACGCAATCGTCGCCACCGGCCTCGCGGCAGGACGGCCGGGAATCACCGTCGAACGCGTGGGAATCAACGTCAACGACAGCGGGAGCACGCCGGACAACGCGGGCGTGGAGCCACGAAACGAACGGATCGACGGCGACGACCGCGCGGCCTACTTCGCCACGCTCCCCGTCGTTCCCGCCGTCGAATCCCTGCTCGACGCTGGGATTCCGGCGGCCGTCTCGAACACGGCTGGAACGCACCTCTGTAACAACGCGCTGTACTCGACGCGGGCGTATCTGGAGCGGGAGGGTCGGGACGTTCCGATGGGATTCGTCCACTTGCCCTGCACGCCGGAGCAGGCGGCCACGCACGCACGGGACGGGGACGGAACCAGCGGCGCGTCGGTACAACCGAGTTTGCCGCTGTCGATCCAGGTCGATGCCATTCGGCGAGTTTTCGACGTGACGCTTTCGAGGTGAGTGGGTCGAACGCTTTTGACGACATACTGAGACTCCGTTCTCACACGAATGGACGGCAACCGACCCATTAAATGAAATATAGAAGACTTATACGTATTCGATAAAATTCCCGGCCATGGATATATCTGCGGTCGAGGGGGTTCGTACTCGTGGGCGTGCTGCGCTCGCCCGTCGAATCGGAATCGACACACGGGCGCTCGCTCTCTTTCGGATTTCCTTGGGTGTACTGTTGCTCGCGGATTTACTCCTCCGATCGCAGAATCTCGTCGCGTTCTATACCGATTCCGGCGTGTTACCGGGTTCGCTGCTCAGAGCGCGATTTTCCGGCCTTTCCCGGCTCTCGATTCACGCCCTTTCGGGAGCGACGTGGTTCCAAGGAACGTTGTTCGTCGTCGCTGGAATCTTCGCCGTCGCCCTGCTCCTCGGCTACCGGACGAGACTGGCGACGGCGATTTCGTTCGTGTTGCTCGTCTCGCTGCACGCCCGGAACCCCGTCCTGCTGAACGCAGGGGATTCCATCCTTCGACGGCTCCTGTTGTGGAGCATCTTCCTACCGCTCGGGGAGCGCTTCTCGGTCGATTCGCTTCACGGTGAGGGGCACCGACGACGCGTCGTCAGTCTCGCGTCCGCGGGGATACTGCTCCAAGTCGTGACCGTCTACACCGTCAACGCGCTGTTCAAGCTCCGTGGCGACCTATGGATGCGCGGCGTTGCGGTCCGGTACGTGTTCAGCCTCCACAACGTCCTGACGCGGTTCGGGGAGTTTCTCTCGAGCTATCCGACGGCCCTCGACGCCTTCGACAGACTGTGGCTCGTAATCGTCGTGGCGTCGGTGCTGTTGATTCTCCTCACCGGTTGGTCACGCGCGGTGTTCGCATCGATGTTCATCGTGATGCACTTCGGGATGTTTCTGACGATGCGTCTCGGCCTGTTCCCGTTGATTTCTATCACGGCCCTGCTCCTTTTCCTTCCGAGCGTCGTCTGGGATACGGCCGCGGAGTTCACCGAACCGATGGTAAACTCACGCCGAATGGCTCGCCTCGAAAATCGGTGTCGGCAGTTGTTCCCCGAATTTTCGCTCGTTCGAGTCCCGTCCGCGATTTCGAAATCGGGACGCCGAATCGTCCCGCTCGTCGTGGCCGGTCTCCTGCTGTTCGTGCTCGTCTGGAACGCCGCGACGCTCGGCTACGTCCAGACGCCGGACCAAGTGAACGACGTCGTGAATCCGGCCGAACACCGATGGAGTATGTTCGCTCCCGAACCGCGGCAAACGGACGGTTGGTACGTGGTTCCCGGAACGCTCGAATCCGGAACCCACGTCGATGCGTTCCACCGGTCAGCCGTCCGCTGGAGTCGCCCCTCGGGCAGGAGTATGGGTTTTCCCAGCCATCGATGGCTGGTGTATCTCCTCGACCTCCAACTGCCCGGCTACGAATCGCTCCGTCCCGCATTCGCCGATTACGTCTGCCAGCGCTGGAACCGAAACCACAAGGATAACCTCGTCAACGTCTCGGTGTACTACGTCCGCCAACCGACCAACCTCGACGGCCCGGAACCGACCGAGCGGGTCAAGTTGACGAATCGGTCGTGTGACGCGTGATGTGCTCATGCTGGTGTGACGTGCTCGTGGTTCGACTTCACGCGGGCGCGTCGGTCAGTTTGTCGATGTTCGCGAGCGTCTCCCGCATGAACGCCGGGAGGTCGCCGGGGTTTCGCGAGCAGACGAGATTGCCGTCCACGACGACTTCCTCGTCCACGAACGCCGCGCCCGCGTTTTCGATGTCGTCACGGATCGACCAGTAGCCGGTCGCTTCGCGGCCGCCGAGGACGTCGGCGGTGATGAGCAGTTGTGCACCGTGGCAGATTGACGCGATGGGTTTGCTCTCGTCGTCGAACCCGCGGATGATGTCTCCCACCCCCGACGCTTCGAGTCGGATGTTCTCGGGTGCGCGCCCGCCGGGGAGGACGAGCAGGTCGTAGCGGTCGGACCGGACATCGTTGATGGAGATGTCCGCGGCTTCGAACTCCTGCCCGTGCTTGCTCTCGAAGGACCCACCGTCCGGGGTCGCCACGTCCACGTTCATCCCCTCCTCCTGCAATCGGTAGTACGGATAGCTGAACTCGCTGTCCTCGACGCCGTTTCCGGTGATGATGAGTGCGCGCATGGCACACGGTCCTCCGTCACGGTGTCGGGTAAGGGTGATGGCTACACAGGCAGGGACACATCCAGCATCGACCGTCCGAACGGGCAGCGTTTCGGACGGCGGATACGGGGCGAATTTACAACGGCACTGGAGAGGGAACCCCGAAAATTCCTCGTTACAGCCGTAACTGTGGCGGTTGTAGTTTTCGGTCGTTCACAAATCCCTGGCGAACGATCGGTCCACCCGAAAACCCCCGTCAGAACTGCTACTTGAGCGTCGGTTGAACGAACTCGCGGGCCATGTCGAAGTGTTTCCGTTCGATGACGATTTCGTCCGCCCGTTCGTTCGCCTCTTCGGGCGTCCACTCGTCCGCAGCCTCGCGGATGGCCCGCATCGAGGCACCCCGGACGAGCGCTTCGATGTCCGCACCGGTGAACCCGTCCAACTCCGTCGCGAGTGCATCGAGGTCGATGTCGTCCGCGAGCGGTTTGTCCCCCGCGTGCACCGATAGGATTTTGCGCCGGGCCTCCTCGTCCGGCCCCGGAATCTCGATGTGGGATTCGAGTCGCCCGGGACGCAACAGCGCGGGGTCGATGGCCTCGCGGCGGTTCGTCGCCGCGAGGACGACGAGGTTCGGGTTTTCGGTCAACCCGTCCAGTTCGGTCAGGAGTTGGGAGACGACGCGTTCGGTGACCTCGTGTGAGTCGTCGCGCTGGCTCGCGAGCGCGTCGATCTCGTCGAAGAACACGATCGCCGGGGATGCCTGTCTCGCCCTGTCGAACACCTCGCGAACCGATTTCTCGCTCTCGCCGACGTACCTGTCGAGCAGTTCCGGCCCGGCGACGGAGACGAAGTTCACGTCGCTCTCGCCCGCGAGTGCACGGGCGAGAAGCGTCTTCCCGGTTCCCGGCGGCCCGTAGAGCAGGACGCCGCTCGGCGGTTCCGTCCTCGTCGCCTCGAACAGGTTGGAGTACGAGAGCGGCCACTCGACGGCCTCGATGAGCGTCCGCTTGGCCTCGTTCAGTCCGCCAACGTCCTCGAACGAGATTTCGGGTGCTTCGGCGACGAACTCGCGCATCGCCGACGGTTCGACGCTCGCGAGCGCGGTGTTGAAGTCGCCGCGGGTCACCTCGACCGAGAGCAGTGCGTCGTCGTCCGCACCGTCGTCACGTGCCCGGCGAAGCGCCGCCATGGCCGCTTCCGTAACGAGCGTGTGGAGGTCGGCACCGACGAACCCGTGTGTCGTCGCGGCGAGTCGTTCGACGGCCACGTCGTCGGCCAACGGCATGCCGCGGGTGTGGACTTCAAGGATTTCCCGTCGGCCGCCTTCGTCCGGCGCGCCGATCTCGATCTCGCGGTCGAAGCGGCCGCCACGGCGGAGCGCGGGGTCGATGGCGTCCACGCGGTTCGTCGCGCCGATGACGACGACTTCGCCGCGGGATTCCAACCCGTCCATCAGCGAGAGCATCTGGGCGACCAACCGATTTTCCATATCGCTCTCCTCGTCGCGTTTCCCGCCGAGGCTGTCCACCTCGTCGAAGAAGATTATCGAGGGTGCGTTCTCGCTGGCTTCGGTGAATATCTCGCGGAGTCGCTCCTCGCTCTCACCCTTGTACTTGCTCATCACTTCCGGCCCGGAGATGGAGACGAAGTGGGCGTTGACCTCGTTGGCGACGGCCTTGGCGATGAGCGTCTTTCCGGTTCCCGGCGGCCCGTAGAGTAAGACGCCTTTCGGCGGGTCGATGCCCAACCGGCGGAACAGTTCCGGGTTCGACAACGGCAGTTCGACCATCTCGCGGACGCGACGGAGTTCCTCGTCCAGTCCGCCGATGTCCTCGTAAGCCGCACCGGTCACGTCCGTCGAATCGTTGGAATTAGACGGGGGAGTCGAGACGGATTCGGTCAGTTTCGAGAGTGAGACCTTCACGTCCGTGTCGTTCGTCACGCGGACGGTTCCGCCGGGGTTCGTCCGCGATACGACGAACAGTCCGGCGTCGCCGAGTCGTTCGATTCGCGCCTGCTCACCGGACTGAACGGGGCGGTCGAGCAGTTCCTGTTTCACCGCTCGCTCCAGCGTGTCCACGTCGTCCATCGAGAAGTTGGCCTTCGGAACGACGGTGATGGAATCCGCGTCCGAGACCGAAATCGGAGACACCGACACTTCGTCACCGATTCTGACCCCCGCGTTCGTCCGCGTCTCGGCGTCGATCTGGATGGTGTTCTCCGGCACCGTACTCGAAGCGGGCCAGACCTTCACCACGGTCGCCCCGTCGCCTTCGACCGTGACCGTATCGCCGCTCAGCACGCCGAGTTTCTGTCGCGCCGCGTCGGCGATTCGGGCGATACCCCGTCCGCCGTCGCGCTTTTCCGCGCCCCTGACGGTGAGCGCAACCGTCGGTTTTTTCGTCATATTCCCTACTCGTCACCGGACCGTCTTCAGGGTTTCCCGCAGAAACCCCTTTGTCCGATGCTACCGAGTGTACAATTATGGTTGCTCGAACCGAGCGAGACGACACGACATGGTACCAGTGCGAGCAGTGCGGACTGATGTTCGACGACCAGAGCGACGCCGAACAACACGAGGAGAACTGCGATGCGGAAGACCCCACTTATATCCAGTGAAAGGAAGAGGGGTTCGTCCGGCCTGATTTTCTCACTGCCGATAGCTTGAAACGATTCGTGACCGTGTAGCTTCTATGGGATACAACACTACCATCGGTTGGTCGCTGTTCACCTCCGGCGTCGTCACGCTCCTGTTGAAGGTCCTCCCCTTCGACTCGCTCTACTGGGGAATCGCCCTCATCGTCCTCGGTATCGTGGTGATGGCACGTCGACTGTAGTGGGGGTTCGACGTCCATGTCTCGTGTGGGCATGTGATTTAGACTCAATCTAAAACAGTTATTTGTCAGCCCTAATCCATATATTCTTAACCTCGCGACCCCCACGGAAGAACGAATGGGTGACCACCGGAAGGAGTTTCTCAAAGCGTCGTGGGCCAACGTCCTGACGAACGTCCTCAAAATCGTGGTGGAAGGTGGCGTCGGACTCACCTTCGGGAGTCTCGCGCTCGTCGCCGACGCCGCCCACTCGGTGGCCGATTTGCTGGCCAGCGCGGTGGTGCTCGTTTGGGGTCGCCTCTCGTTCGAGGGTCCGGACACGAACCATCCCCATGGCCACGACCGGGTCGAACCGCTGACCGCCCTGTTCGTCGGCGGCACGCTCGTCCTCCTCGGATTGAAACTGCTCTACGACGCCGGTCAAACCATCCTTTCGGCACCTGAATCTACCTACAGCATCGCCCTCGTTGCCGGTCTCGCCTTCGCCTTTTGTGACCGCGCGTTCTGTTACTGGTACACGAAACGGGTCAATCGCAACGTCGAGTCCGCCGGTCTCGCCGCGCTCGCCGCCGACAGCAAGAACGACCTCTACACCACGGGTGCGGCAGTCATCGGCGTGGCGGGAATGGCTGGTGGGTTTCCCGTCCTCGACCCGCTGGCCGGGGGACTGGTGAGCCTGCTCGTCATCCACCAAGGCGTCGAAATCTCGCGGGAGAACGTCAATTACCTCGTGGACACCGCCGCACCGAAGCCGGTTCGCGACGACATCCGGGACGAAATCCTCTCCCACGACGACGTTCACGGTCTTCACGATTTCACCGCGTACCACGCCGGAACCGTCTACGAGGTCGAATTCCACGCCGAAGTCGCGGCCGACCACACGTTCATCGAAGCCCACGACATCGAAACCGAACTCAGAAACGACCTCGTCTCGCGCGACGACGTCGGCGACGTTCACATCCACTTGGACCCGGAGGGACTGGGCGAGTGGAAGGACGCCGAGGAACAACACAGCTCTTCACCCATCAACTGACCGGAAAAACCGCTCCGCTTCGGCAAACCGCCGAATCAGTCTAATTCCGCTCGTTCCCGATGTTCGGCGGCCAACTCCTCGGCTTGCGCCCGCGACTGGCACGTCTCCCAACGAACCTGTGTCGCGTCGCTGTAGGTCAACGCCGTCTTCAGTTCGTCGCGCAGGACGCCGACGCCGATCTCCACGATTTCACCGTCGTTCCCCAGTTCGTACATCGCCCAGCGTTCCGGCGTGCCCGCGACCGTTCCCCTGTCGAGTGCTTGCCAGCGCTTCGCGAGCGGCATCAGTCGTCCTCTTCCACGAACTCGAACGACCGTTCGCCCATCGCATCTTCCTCGAAGAGGAACACGCGGCCTCGCGCGATCTCCGGGCTGGCCTCGACTTCGACGGCGTAGCCGTCCGAGTGGACCGCCACCCCGGGGAACAGTTCCGCCTCCTCTCCGGGTTCCAGGATGACTCGGCCGACGCCGGTCTCTTCGAGGATGTCATCGTGCGTATCCCGATCGTTGACGTAGGTCATGACGCCCTCCGTCTCCGTCGGATCGGTGACGAGCACCTGCACCAGCTTACCCGGTTGGGTTCGGAGCGTTCCGTCCACCTTCCTCGGAACGCCGTGGTAGAAGGTCTCACGCCCGTCCTTGTATTCGACGACGATACCGTCCTCGGTGAGTTCGATACCGAGCGTGTCGGGGGAAACGTCGTTGCGGACACTCATGTCCAACGGTTGGTCGGAGAGGGGGAAAAGACCCGCGTTCCGGATCAATCAAAACGTTGCCCCCACCGCCACCCTGAAGACGGCCACCTGCGAAAGCCGACCATGCACGGCCGCGCGAAAGCACCCGCCGCCGGGACGATACTCAACGCCCTCGCCACCGGAGTCGGGTCGGCGTTCGCCATCGACACCGAAACCACCGCCACCGTCGAACTGGACGACTCCGGCGAGATTCGCGGGGAGATAGCGGAGGATCCGGACGCGGACGCTCGACTCATCGAACGCTGTGTCGAACTCGTCCTCGAAACGGAAGATTCGGAATTCGGCGCGACGGTGCGAACCGAGAGCGACGTCCCGATGGCCTCCGGCCTGAAGAGTTCGAGCGCCGCGGCGAACGCGACGGTGTTGGCGACCCTGTCCGCACTCGACGTCGAGATGCGACGGGAGGACGCCTGCCGAATCGGCGTGCAAGCGGCCCGTGACGTCGGCGTCACCGTGACCGGCGCGTTCGACGACGCCAGCGCGAGCATGCTCGGCGGCGTCACCGTCACGGACAACACCGAAGACGAACTGCTCGCCCGCGACGAGGTGGACTGGGACGTGTTGGTGTGGACGCCGCCGGAGCAGTCCTTTTCCGCCGATGCCGACGTCTCCCGCTGTCGGCAGGTCGCGCCGATGGCCGACCTCGTCGCCGACCTCGCCCTCGACGGCGAGTACGGCCGGGCGATGACGGTGAACGGCTTCGCCTTCTGTGGCGCACTCGGTTTCTCCGCGGACCCCATGGTGGACGCCATGCCGGACGTGGACGGCGTCTCGCTTTCGGGGACGGGACCGAGTTTCGTCGCCGTCGGCGGGCGGGAGGTTTTAGAGGACGTGCGGGAAAGGTGGAATTCATTGGAGGGAACGACATGGCTAACGACAACACAGACGGGCGGAACCCGAACGATATGAGCCTGGACGAACTGCGCGAAGAGATCGAATCCATCGACCGCGAACTGGTGGAACTCATCGCCCGACGAACCTACGTCGCCGATACGGTCGCGGAGGTGAAGTCCGTCGAGGACATCCCGACGACCGACGAGGCACAGGAACAGCGCGTGATGGACCGAGCGGGCGAGAACGCCGAGAAGTTCGAAGTGGATTCGAATCTGGTGAAGGCGATTTTCCGGTTACTCATCGAACTGAACAAGGTCGAACAGCGGGAGAATCGGTAGTAGCTAACACAGCGGACAGTTCGGAACTCGCTACGAAGAGCTATTACTGATTGCGTGCATCCCTGCCATGGACGAAAGTACATGGCCACAAAACAAAGCCGCAGAGTGCTGTTCCCCGGGAGTTGGTGGGTTCCAATATTGGCAATACCCATCTCGTTCCTCCTTTGGCTCTCGGTAACGCTCCTGAACACTGCCTTCGCACAGCACGTCGGACTACAGGTTTCAGGGTATCTCGGTGAGACGGCATCTGTGTTACTCGTCGTGAGTTACGCGCTCTCCCTGTTCGCCCCGTTCGCACTCTATTACGACCGAGCGTACGTGAGCGAGCAGTCGGAGTGGACGCCAACCCTCCTCTACTTGTTCGTCTTGGTTCCGCTGCTGAACGTGCCGATTGCGAGCCTCTATTTGGCCCGTCGACATCGGTTCGTTGGAGCTCCGTAGTTCGTCCCGTCTCAAAAGTGTGGCACTGTAAACGATACCCGTAACACCAATCCGAAACCTGAACGTGGGCGAGTATGTCGATAGTTATCATGAGTCACAGACTCACAAGGTACATCTACGACTGCTACGTTTGAACTGACGAGAGGTGATCTCTATTAACGACAGCCACAATCGAGGTGCTGGTTCGCGGTATCGTTCTCGGGTTTTCGATCGCGGCCCCCGTCGGCCCGATCGGAGTGTTGTGCATCCAGCGAACGCTTTCTAAGGGCCGACGTTCGGGCTTCGTGAGCGGCCTCGGAGCGGCGTCGGCGGACGCCGTGTACGGGGCGATTGCGGGGTTCGGGATTACGGCCGTGTCGTCGCTCCTGCTCGACTACCGGGTGGGTATCCGCATCGGCGGCGGTATCCTCCTCCTGTATCTCGGCGTCCAGTCGTTTCGGGCCGAGCCAGCGGAGACGGCGGTATCAACCACGGATGTGCATGGCCTCGCCGGGGATTACGGTTCGACGTTCCTGTTGACGATCACCAATCCTGTGACGATCATCGCCTTCGTCGGCATCTTCACGGGATTGGGTGTCGGAATGTCCGGAAACTACACCCACGCCGCAGTATTGGTCGGCGGCGTCTTCCTCGGGTCGGCACTCTGGTGGTTCGTCCTCAGTACCGGCGTGAGCGTATTCCGCGCACGATTCACCCGCTCGATCATGCGTCGGGTGAACCGATTGGCAGGGGTCATCATCGTCGGGTTCGGCGTGCTCGCTCTCTGGAGCGTCCTGTGACGAACGCGCGTTTTCACGATGAACGTGGCTCGCCGCGGCCCTGACGTTACAACCGGCAGAGCCGATCACGGTCGGGATAAGGGCAGTTTGAGATCGATCCCGATGGGCCGCGGGATCGAACGGGAAAACGTGAAGCGAGGATACCGTCTCGTAATTTTATCGTAACCGCCCACGACGATTGGTTCATGGTCGCAGTACAGACTATCCTCGCCTTCATCCCCGCCGCGCTCGTTCTCATCGTCGCCCCCGGCCCGGACAGCCTCTACACGCTGACCCGGAGCGTCAGCGACGGACGGACGACCGGTGTCACCGCCGCACTCGGCTCTTCGACTGGAAGCATCGTCCACACGACGGCGGCCGTCCTCGGTCTGTCGGCAATCCTGCGAACGTCCGCGGTGGCGTTCACCGCCGTCAAACTCGTCGGCGCGGTGTACCTCGTCTACCTCGGCGTGCAGACGTTCCGCGGCGAAGAGGAGTTCGAAATCACGCCGGAGGGAACGGGATACACGCCGGGCGAATCCTTCCGAAACGCGCTGTTCATCAACGTCTCGAACCCGAAAGTGGCGCTGTTCTTCCTCGCGTTCCTCCCGCAGTTCGTTCGGACGGGGAGTTCCGCCGCTCCCCAGATTTTCCTCTTCGGGGTGCTGTTCGCCACGCTCGGCTTCTGCTATCAGGCACTGCTTGCGGTGTTCTCCGCGCGAGCGCGCCGGGTCGTTACCGAGCGCGACCTCCTCCGACGAATACTTCGCACGGCGAGCGGGAGCGTGCTCGTCGGTTTCGGGGCCAAACTGGCGCTCGCCCGGCGCGTTTCTTCGTAGGCGATTTCGACCGTTACCACGGCTCAAAAAGCGTCACGCGTGAATATCACCGAACGATTCGAATCGTCGATAGCTCCGCTTCCGTGACGTTCTCGCGCCACTGTTCCTGTGAGATGCTGTAGGTCTGGAGGTCCACTGGTTCGCCGGAGTCGTCTGGAGGGTACCAGTTCCGAAGGACCGCATCGTACTGCCCGCCGTAGGAATCGACGTACTTCTCGATGGCGCGTTTCGACTGCTCGTTTTCGGGGTCGTGGCCGACACTCACGAGTTCGAGGTCGAGTCGGTCGAACGCGACGTACGACATCGCACCGGCCCGCTCGCCCGAGTAGCCACGTCCCCAAAACGGCTCACGAACCCACATCCCGAACGAGGTCGAACGCTTCTCCCATTCGAGCCACAGTTCGGCGACGCCGACGAATTCGTCGTCGGATTTCGTCGTGATGGCGTAGGTCGCTCGCTCGCCGGACTCCCACGCTTCCGCCGCTTCGGTTACTTCGTCCATCGTCTCCTTGGGCGTCGCGTGCGGTCGCTCGCCGAGGGGGCGCATCACGGCGTCCATCTCGCCGGAACGGTGATACTCGTAGATGTCGAGGGGTTCGGTCGACTCGTGTAACGGTTCGTATCGCAACCGTTCGCTCTCGATGAGGGTCGGAAACAGGGTTGTGGACATGGTTTGGATCGGTTTGAGGGGTGTTTCGCGTGGAGAGCGAAGTCAGTACGGATTCCATCGTGTGACGACCGGTCGAACCGAAACGTCGCGGAGGTCACCCGACGTGCGAAGAAATGTAGTACGTCGTCTTCCGGCGGTCCCGCCCATTCGACCAGCCTCCCGACGGCTTCTGAATGTAATGGTGGCACGGGTCGGGACACGGCGAACATCGAAATAAAGCGAGCAGAAACGGTCATAGCTGTTCTTTTGTCGTTTCCCGGCGTCAGCGTGGTATGGTTACAGATAACGACGGTCACCGAATCGTCAACGTGAACGGACTCGATTGGACGGGGACCGACGGGGACGGCGGTGGCTGGAAACGCATCGCCGAGGAAGCGGGTGGAACGCGGCTTGGCTGTACGTACGAGGAGATTCCGCCCGGTGGCCAACCGGCCCAGTATCACTACCACACGGCGAACGAGGAGGCGCTGTTCGTGATGGATGGGACCGGAACGCTCCGAACGCCTGCCGGGGAGACCGGGATCGAATCGGGGGACTACGTTTCCTTTCCGGTCGGGGAGTTCGGATGCCACGCCGTCGAGAACACGTCGAGCGAACCCCTCAAATGCCTCTTCTTCTCGACGATGGACGAACCGGACATCGTCGTCTATCCGGATTCGGGAAAACTACACGTCGTAGGAGGTCCGGCATCGGGACTTCCCCGTGACGGCCTCACGTTCGACGCGACGACGCCATTCGACATCGACGACTCGGAAAGTGGATAGCGCCGAAAGCTCCCTTTACATCGAACCCGTATCTCAGTTAATGGGGACCGCGAACGACATCGGTGGGGACGAAATCCTCGGGGTTTTCGAGAGACTAGACGATCCGTCCGAACCGCTTGCGACGAGCGAGGTTGCCGAGGCGGTGGGCTGTGCCCGGCGCACGGCGTACGATAAACTTCGCCGTCTCGCCGACGAGGGGGAACTCGAGACGAAGACGATCGGCGCACAAGCCCGTGCGTGGTGGCGACCCGCCATACGACCGACGGCCAGCGATGTGCCACCACCGGAGACGGATCGCTCCGTGGACGATTCGGAGGATGAATTCCCTCCCGAGTTGACCGCCGACGAAGTTCTCGAACTCGAATTCGTTTCCGAGCAGTTGGCTCGCCCGTTTCTCGAACTCGGCCACGAGGACATGGACCTCCGAATCGACGGGTTCGTACGGCTTCCCGACGGCTCGCACGTCCAGTACTGGACGGTCACTGGAATCTCCGGCGAGACGGTGATGACTCTCCCGGAACTCTTTCCCACGAACGAGGACGTTCGCCTCCTCAAGAAGGAGGGCGATAGCTATCGCGTCGAGGTTCGTGGTGCCGCATCGTCGCTGGTTTCGACCTACGACGAGTTCGATGGTGAGTCGGTAACGACCGCGCTCGAAGACGGTAAAATCAGGAACTTGGTACAGTTCCCGGCGACGGTCGATGTGGCGGCCGTCCTGGACGCGATTCGTGATGTCGCCGCTCGGGATTTCGAATTGGCGTCACAAAAGCTGGTGTACACGCCTCGGCTGTTCAAGACGCTCGTGAAGGATGACCTCACCGAACGCCAATGGACGGCCCTCCAAATCGCGTACTACGCGGGGTATTTCAAGGTCCCTCGGCAGAGCGAAGGAGATGAGATCGCGGAACGGATGGACATCACCCGCCAGACCTTCAACTACCACCTCCGCCACGCACAGGACACGGTATTGTATCACCTGTTCGAGGCTCACGACGACGGCATAGGGGAGTCGAACTAGTAAGAGCCGAGTCTTATCACCGAATCGCTCTCAGTTTACATGGATGGACACCTTCGATACGACAACCGAGGAATTAGGTCGGCAAGCATTCGAGCATGGCGACATAAAAGAGTACGACGGGTACGACCCAATCACCGGAACGCTCCGCGTTCGCTACGCTACTGACGATGAGGAATCGATACTCCTCAGTATCGTGGGGATAGTCGCTGCGGTGAGTGGGCAGGAACCGTACTCGATAACTCCGCTCTACGACGTTATCGACGCGGAATCGCTGCTCACGGTACTGACGACCGCACGAGGGAACGATATCGAGGTCTCGTTTACCTACGAAGGGTATCCGATAACCGTCTCCAGTAGCGGGGAAATCATCGTTCGACTGACCACGTGAAGGATGGACGAGTCGGTATCGCTATCCGAATGTGCGTACTGTGGAACCCCGATTCGAGCCAACGTGCGCTACCCGACGCACACAGTGCCGACAGAAGATGGTGTCCATCTCTACATCTTCTGCGATGAGATCTGCAAATCCGCGTGGCTCGCCGATGAGGCGAACGGGACAGAGTAAGCGGCGCGAAACCGACCGCGTTGAACTCGCTCGGCTACTCAGTACTCCCAGAGCCGTTCGATCCGTGCGTCAATGTCAGGGTGATCGTCTTTCAGCGTCTCGACGCTCGTCTCACCGTTCACGTTGATGACGTGGACTTGGCCGCGCCGCTCCGAGTACACGTCCTGGAAGTCGTACACGACGCCGATGATATCGACATCCTCGTCGATGTCGTCGCTCTCGATGAGGGATTCGACCTGCCGGTCGACGTTGTACTCCACGAGTCGGTTGATCGCCCCCGCTCGACTCACGTCGTCCGGGAGCGACTCGACGCCCGCCTCCAACTTCGGTTTCAGCAACGAGAGACAGTGTTCGATGCCAGCGGGCTCGGACACCTCGCCCGTCAGCGCGTCGTACGTCGCCGTGACGGCCCCACAACCGGTGTGCCCCATGACGACGACGGTGTCGGTTCCCGTGTGTTCGACGGGGTAGAGCACGTCGCCCGAGACGACTTCGCCCGAGTCCGTTCGCTGAATGACGCGGTTGCCGATGTTGCCGCAGGTGAAGATCCGTCCCGGTTCGTCGTTGCCCCAGATGTGGTCCTGTAGGACGCGAGAATCCGAACAGCAGACGGTGACGACGTCGGGATGCTGTGAATCCTGTACGTCGTCGAAACGGGAGTCGAACTCTTCGGCGTGTTCCGCGTTCTGTTCCAACAACTCGATGAACGTCCGGTGCATGATCGTGCTGTTCGTATTCGAACCACGAACGATTTTCCCTTTTGCCGCGGCCAAACGAAACGACTCTTGTCGGGACTTCCCGTACTCGAAACCATGAACGAGACACGTCGGGTCGTCTTGGACGCGCTCGCTGACGGCCCGGTCTCCGGGCCGGAACTCGCCGACGCCCTCGACATCTCGCGGAACGCGGTGTGGAAACACGTCGAGGCGCTTCGTACCGACGGATTCGAGGTCGAGAGCACTGCGGATGGCTATCTGCTCGGGGAGGTCCCTGAATTCGGACCGGCGGTCGAGTACGGACTGGAGGCACCGTTTTCCGTCGAATATCACGACTCCATCGGGAGCACGAACGACCGGGCACGGGAACTGGCCGGGGACGGGGCGGAGGACGTGGTCGTGCTGGCCGACGAGCAGGTGGGCGGCCGCGGCCGCTTGAAACGGACATGGGTCGGCCCCTCGGGCGGCGTCTGGATGAGTCTCGTCCTCCGTCCCACGATGCCGCCAGCGCACGCCCCGCTGTTGACGCTCGCGGCTGCCGTGGCCGTGACGCGGGCGGCACGGGAGGCGGGCGTCCCGGCGGAAATCAAGTGGCCGAACGACGTGCTCGTGAGCGAGGAACGAGTGAACGAGCGCCAGTCAGAACGAAGTTCTGACGATGTCCTCGTGAGTGACGAAGGAGTTCCCGTGAGCGTAGCGAACGGGAGCAAGCAAGAGCGAAGCTCTTGCCGTGCGAACGAGTACAACAAACTCTCGGGTATCCTCACCGAGATGGAGGGCGAGGCGAACCGCGTCTCGTGGGTCATCGCCGGTATCGGCATCAACGTCAACGTCGCGGCGGACGACCTACCGGACGGTGCGACGAGCGTCCAAGCGGAGGTCGGCGCGGTGAATCGACGGTTGTTCGTCCAGCGACTGCTGGAGGAGTTCGACGCGCTTCGGAGCGACACCGACTCCATCCTTCCGGCGTGGCGCGAACTGTCGGCGACGCTCGGACAGCGAGTACGGGTCGAAACGCCTGACGGCGACGTGGTCGGTACTGCGGTCGATATCGTCATGCCGGGGGCGCTGGTGGTCGAGACCGAGGAGGGAACGGTGCGGATTCACGCGGGCGACTGTGAACACCTTCGGCCGGTGAACTGAGGAGATCAGTCGGTCGTCGAACGGTGTCGATATCAATCGAGTTCCGTGATGACCTTCGATTCGATTTTCCGGAGGTGTTCACCGACCGTCCCCGCCGAGATACCCGCTCGTTCCGCAAGGTCGTCGAGGGTCGCACGCCGCGGTATTTCGTAATACCCCGCGTCGATAGCTAGCTTCAACAGTTCTCGCTGGCGGTCCGTCAGCAGCGACGCGAGTCGGCGCATATCAGGTCGATACTCGCCGATCCCTTCGAGCGAGATCGAAATCCCGTCGGGGATTTCCGCGACCGCCTCTCGGATCTTCTCGTCCGTCCCGAGCATGGTTATTCGAAGCCCGCCTTGCTCGTTGTACTCCATCGGCCAGTCCACGACGATCTCGTGTCGGCGGAATATACCGAGGAGGTCGGTCATGAGGGTATTCGCTCGAAAATGGAGGTAGACGTGCCCCTCCGACGCCGCGGACCGCTCGACCGATAGCACGTCCGAGTCGGCCTCTAGTATCTCGGTTCCCCGTTCGAGGTCCCCACCGAGTTGGTACAGTCCGACGCCGGTTCCGTCATCCAAGAGGTTGATGTAGTGAATCGCGTCACCGTTCACCGTTAGGTCGGCGTACTCGCCGCTCGAACAGCGTTCATCGTCGATTCGAGGAATGACGAACGTAATATATTTCATCTGTCAACCGGCCGTCGTGTTCGTAGTGTCCGGAACGACCGGTCTCGGCCGCACAGTACAGAGACGGGGCCGGCTATGTCGGTCACGGACGATGGCGCGTCGGAGTATGCCGCATGCGTATTTAAACGTGCCTCAGATGTGTGGCGCTATTCGCATGCACCGGTGGAACCTCCATACCACCAGCGTATGCCGAGCATGACTGTTGAAACAGCCGAAACGCACGGTCCGGACGGGAGTAGTACCAAACCATGAACGCGAAATCGACCGTATTGATTGTCCTCGGCGGCATCGTGGCGCTTCTCGGGTTGTTGTGGATCGTTCAAGGCCTCGGAATCGTCCAAATCGATCCCATTCTGTGCGTGGCAGACTGTGAGCCGATCACCGGCGGATCAGTGCAGTGGACGGTCGTCGGCGTCATCGCCCTGTTCGTGGGTGTCGCCATCGTCCGATGGGGACGAAACGTGTGAGCTGATGCTGATATCTGGTAAGACGTTCTACCGACAGACCGAGTAAAACCCGTTTTCGTCGCGCTATTCCGCCGAGTCGAGAACTCAGCCGCTGGTGTGGACTTTCCCTGTCGCACTCACGTCCGGTGAGTCGACCTCCTGTCCGACGCGAACCGTGAGCACGGGCACGGTCGAAGCACGGACGACTCGCTCGGCGACGCTTCCGAGGAGGAGGCGGTCGATGCCACCACGACCGTGGGTTCCCATCACGATGAGATCGAAATCGTCCAGTTCGGCGTAGCGGACGATTTCCTTGTTCGGTGGCCCTTCGAGCAGATGTGTCGTGAGCGAGACGTCGTACTCCCCCACGATACGGCGGGCGTCTTCGAGTGCCGACTCGCCCTCTTCCTCCAGCATTCCCGAGACGCCTTCCCAGGACGTTTCCATCGGCAGGCTGGCGTACGTCGAGGAGTTGACGACGTACACCGCGTGGAGTTCCGCACCATGCGCCTCGGCTAGTTCAGCGGCGTGCGCGAGGACGCATCGCATTTCCTCCGAACCATCGGTCGGCACGAGAATTCGGTCGTACATGGATGTGTTACCGAGTGTCACGGCCCGTGTTGTCTTAACTCATTTGGTGGCGATCACCTTCGAATCGAAAGGGATTCCGGGGAATCACAACAGAACGTCGATCACGTCGCTCGCCCCCGCCCGTCGGACGACCGATCGAACTACGTCCTTGTTTCCACAGAGGTTGTCTGAGTCGCCGTCGAGAACCAGTAGCTTCGCATCCCTCCCCGGTTCGAGGAGACCACAGTTCAGGCCCGCGATTCGTGCCCCGTTTTGGGTGGCCATCCGGAGCACTTCACGGGGAGAGATGTCCGTCAGTTTCACCGTGAACTCCATCTCGCGGAACATCGACGGGCTATTCAACATCACGTTGTCCGTCCCGAGTGCGACCGTCGTCCGGTCGAGCAGTTCCTTCATCGGCGGCAAGCCGACGCCCGTGACGAGGTTCGAACGCGGGCAGACGGCGATTGGAACCTCGCTGTGTTCGATTCGGTCGAGATGGATCGGTTCGGGGTGGACGACGTGAACGAGGAAGTCCGGCGAGAGGTCGAGCGCTGGATTGAGGTCGCTCGAATCGGCCTCGCCCGCGTGAATGCCGAAGGTCTTCCCCGCCCGGTCGGTCGCGGTGCGCTCACGGCCGAAATCGGCGTCGTTCGCGCCGCTCGCTCCGAACCCGTCCGCGGCTTCCATCGCATCGACCGTCTCCCGGCCGAGAATGAACGGGTCGATGTCGAGGCCCTCGGCCGCTTCGCGGAGGGCGAACACGCCCTCGACGCCGCCCTCGCGGAATTCGAGGAACGACGCGGTCCCCGTCGATTGCATGAACTGGAGCGACCGCCGCATCGCATCGACCTTTTCGGCGCGGGACGTTTCCCGAAGGAGCCGGTGTTTGAGCCCGTCCGGCGGCGCGACGAGTTCTTCCAACGAGAGTCCGGCCCCGGCCTCCTTGGCGATGGAATCGCCGATGTGGGTGTGTGCGTTGACGAACGCCGGACAGACGACTTTCGACGACGAGACGGACTCCTCTTCGATAGCGGTAATCGTCCCATCCTCGACGACCACGCGACCCTCGATGGGGTCGAAGTTCGGACCGGAAAGGATGGTTCCCTCCACGAGCATACGTGGCGGTTGTCAGTAGCCGACCTTAAACGCCCCGTCGTCGGAATTATTTCCCTTACTCCATCTACCCTTCCTCACCTTCCTACTTTCCCTATTCCACCGCTACCTATTTCTCCTCGAAGTCCGTCAGCGTCGTCCGAACGCCGGTTCTAACGTCGCTGACGAGCGCACCGTCGGTTTCCAAGCCGAGGATTCGCTCCGCCGCGTGTCCGGCAGCCTCCGTCTCGTCCGCCGGCGTGTACACGCCGAGGCGCCACTGGTCGCGCTGGACCTGCTGCAGCGCCCGAACCAGCGTGGATTGCCGAGCGAGCGGCCGGACTTCGTTGTTGACGACGACGCGCGACGACGATTCGGTCATCGCCGGTCGACTCGGCACGTCGAGGGTAACGTGCTCGGAATCGACGCCCGCACTCTCGGCGATTTCGTTCTCGTACCGACGAATCGTCTCGTGGTCGGCATCGATGATTTCGTCGGGAACGTCCCCCATCTCCGCCCAGACGGCACGTTTGTAGAGGTCACGGTCAGTGAGACGTCGAGCGAGTTCGACGGTTTCCGGGTTCATTCGAAGCGCGACGATCAGATCATGGTCGTCCATGCGTCGTAGTTGCTCGGCGTCGATGTCCGGCGAATCGAGCAGGCGCTCGCTCGCCCGCTGGAGCATCGACTTGCTGATTCGTGTGACGTGGTGGTTGTACACCGTCGGGTTCATCAGCGCACGGGCGACGAGCAGGCTCTCCGCCGTTTGGACGTTCCCCTCGGCGAGCACGAGCCTCCCGTCCGCGAACGTCAACTCGTGTGTCAGTCGCTCGTGGTCGATGGTGCCGTAGGGGACGCCGGTGTGATGGGCGTCCCGGACGAGGTAGTCCATCCGGTCCACGTCGAGTTCGCCGGAGACGAGTTGCCCTAGTTCCCCTTCGCCCGCGATGAGTCCCGCGATGGTGGTCGGATCCAAGTCGTGGTCGCGGAGGATGTCGCCGACCGTCGAGTCCGTGAGCAGGTCGAGAACGTCGTCGTGATATTTCCCCGTGCGACGGTGGATTAGCTCCTCGATGGTGTGGCTGAAGGGGGAGTGCCCAACGTCGTGGAGGAGCGCGGCCGCGCGAACGCGCTCCGCTTGTCTCCCCTCGATGCCGAGGTTTTCGAGCGCTTCGCAGGCCAGATGATAGACGCCGAGGCTGTGTTCGAATCGGGTGTGATTCGCGGAGGGGTAGACGAGACGGGCGGTTCCGAGTTGCGTGATGTGTCGAAGTCGCTGGACAGCATGCGTGTCGAGCAACTCGTTCGCAACGCCGACGACTTGGATATGGTCGTGGACGCTGTCCTTGATGGTCTTCATTGTCGGAACGTTGTCCCGTCACGGTATAAAAACTGAAGGACGAGGCTTTATGTCCTCTCTCGCAGGAAACGAACCATGGTCACGTTTCTCTCAGGGGGGACGGGCACCCCCAAACTGTTGGAGGGCGCGGAAGGGGTCTTTTCGCCCGCCGAGACGACGGTTATCGGTAACACCGGTGACGACGTCGAACTCGGTGGCCTCCTCGTCTGTCCCGACATCGACACGGTGTTGTTCCAGCAAGGGGGCGTGCTGAACCGCGAGACGTGGTGGGGAATCGCCGACGACACGACCGAGACACACGACGAACTCCATCGTCTCGCCGAATCGGCCGACCTCTCCACCGGCCCGCGGTACCTCCCCAACGAACGCCAGACAGACGGGCGGAAAATCGCCCGCTGGCGGCGCTTTTCCGGCGTCGCAGAGTTCATGCTCCTCGGCGATCACGATAGGGCAGTGCACGTCACTCGGACGGGACTGCTGGACGAAGGCAACACGCTCACCGAGACGACGCGAACTTTGGCGGACGCGTTCGACTCCCCGCTCGACGTCGTCCCGATGAGCGACGACCCGGTCGCGAGCATCATTCACACGCCCGAGGGCGAGATGCACTTTCAGGAGTTCTGGGTCGCACATGGCGGCGAACCCGACGTCACGGATGTCGAGTTCAGGGGTGCGGAAGACGCGGAGCCATCGCCCGCCGCCCTCTCCGCGATGACCGACGGACCGGTCGTCATCGGCCCGTCGAACCCCGTGACGAGCATCGGACCGATGCTCGCGATGGACGCGTTCCGCGAGGCGCTCGAATCGACCACCGTGGTCGCGGTGTCGCCGTTCGTGGAGGACCGGGTTTTCTCCGGGCCAGCGGGGAAACTGATGGACGCGGTCGGCTATCAACCGAGCACGGCGGGCGTGGCGGAGGCGTATCCCTTCGCCGACGCGTTCGTGCTGGACGACGAGGACCGAACGGAACTCGGCCGTCCGACGATCCGAACCGACACGAAGATGGACGACGAATCGGACGCGCACCGCGTCGTTCGTGCCGTGCAGGACGCGTTGGAGGTGGCGTGATGGTCGAACCGTTCGAACCGCGGGTCGCGCTCGCCAGCCTCAGCGGGGAAGCAGACGCCGAATGGGCGCGAAACGCCGCCGATCACGCAGGGGCGGCATTTTTGGGTGGAATCGCGCTGGACGAGGAAACGCGAGCGGCCGCCCGGAAATTGGTCGCGCGCGAACGAACCGAATTCCTGCCGGACGACCCCGTCGCGTTCGTGGACGGGCAACTCGCCGCGCTTTCCGATTCCCCGATTCGCCCCGGAATCAACGTCCGTTCCGCGACGCTCCCTCCGATTCGAGCGATGGGTGACGTCTGCCACCGCCACGGCGCGATACTGGAGCTCAACGCACACTGCCGACAGGAGGAGATGTGTGCGGCCGGTGCCGGACAATCGCTCCTTCGGGACCCGGACCGCCTCGCCGAGCAGGTTCGCGTCGCGGCCGAAACGGGTGCCGCGGTGAGCGTCAAAGTCAGAGCCGAGGTGCCCGGCGTGAACCTTCCCGAGGTCGCTCGCAAAGCGGTGGACGCGGGCGCGGACATCGTCCACCTGGACGCGATGGACTCCGAGCGGATGGTGCAGGTGGTGGCCGAGGCCACGGACTGTTTCCTCGTGGCGAACAACGGCGTCCGCGACGAGGCGACGGTCGAGGAGTATCTGGAGTACGGCGCCGACGCGGTCAGCGTCGGACGGCCGAGTGACCGCCCCGAAGTGCTCTCCCGCGTTCGCCGTGCGACGGATGCGTGGTTCACGGAGGTGCTGGCATGACGCCAGCGGAACACGCGCAACTCGCGCTGTTGCTGGAAGTCGCCGGAACGCCGAAACCCGGCAACGTGGACAGGGAGCGCGATTTCCCCGATCTACGGTTCGAGCATTTCCTCGCCGGAGCGGTCGGTTCCGGCGCGGGACTCCGAGCGGCCGAGGCGGATGCACCGGTCGGTGAAGCCTTCGAAGAAGCCGTCGCCGGGATGAGCCAGCAGGAGGGTGGCAACACCCAGTTCGGTGCGCTGTTGTTGCTGGTTCCGTTGGTGAAGGCCGACGAACGCTCGCCGGAGGGCGTCACGGAGGTCGTCGAAGCGACGACCGTTGAGGATGCGGCGGGGTTCTACCGCGCGTTCGAACACGTCGATGTGGCGGTTTCGGACCCGCCGGAAGGGACCGACGAGTTCGACGTTCGACGGGGAAGCGACGCGATTCCCGCACTGGAAGAAGCCGGACTCACGCTGTACGACGTGATGGAACTCGGCGCGGACGAGGACGGAATCGCCCACGAGTGGACACACGGCTTCGAGCGAACCTTCACCGTGGCCGAACGCATCGAGGAACTCGACGGCGGGATTTCGGCCCGCGCGGCGCAGGTGTATCTCGAACAACTGGCCCACGAACCGGACACCTTCGTGGCGAAACGACACGGCAAGAAAACGGCCGAAAGCGTGCTCGTTCGGGCACAGGAGGCCCTACAAGAAGCGCGCGAGGGCAACCCGGAACTCGTGACGGCGTTCGCCGAATCACTGGTGGACGACGGGATCAACCCCGGAACGACCGCGGATATCGTCGCTGGCGGCCTGTTCGTCGCGCTGGAGCGGGGCGTTTCGCCGTGACCGGGACGAGGACGAGTTGGCCGGTCGAACTTCGCGGCGTGACCGAGTCCGTCGTCACGACGCTCGGGCCGAACGACCTGTGGAACGTGGCGGTTCTCGGCCTTCATTCCACCAACCCTGTAACCGCTCGCACGTGGGGTAACACCAGAACCCGGCGGAACTTCCACCGACAGGGCGGCGGCGTCATCCAGTTCACCCGCGACCCCGTGGACTTCGTGGAGGCCGCGCTGTCGATCCGGGAGGAAGCGGAACCGGTGCTCGACTCCGCGGATGCGCGGGTCGAAATCGAGGTGGAACAGGTCGATTCCGGGGAGACCGACGGAACCCACTGGGAGGAGTGGGAACTGATGCCCGTCGAATCTGAAATTCGGGAACGGCGGGTTCCGGTGACGAATCGGGGTTTCGCGGCCGTCGTGGAGGCGACCGTGGCGGCCTCCCGGTTGGACGTGGACGGCTACGATACAGCGGAACTCCGGGGTCGGTTGGAGTATTTCGAGGAGGTCACGCGGACCTGTGGCGGCGAGCGCGAGCGTGCCGCGTTCGACCGAATTCGGGAATTGGTCGAGTGGTAAGCGCGGTTCGTCATTTATTTTCGACCGTTCTATCGTTCGACAGTCCGGGGTGATTTCAAAAGAGGTATCACTCACGCTCGCACTACCCGCCGAGTATGAAGCCTCGGTTCGTGGGTCGTCTTTCGCTCGCCGACGCGGTGACGGTTTCGAACGCCGCGCTCGGCTTTCTGGCGATTTCGCTCGCGGCCACGAACCCGCGACTGGCGGCGCGCCTCGTCCTACTGGGGGCGGTGGCGGACGGGTTGGACGGCGTGCTCGCCCGCCGCTATGGGAGTTCGGCGGCCGGGCCGTATCTGGATTCGTTGGCCGACGTCGCGTCGTTCTCGGTCGCCCCTGCAGTGTTGGTCGTCGCCGTCGTGCGCGAGACGTGGGGATTCGACACGTTTCGCGTGGGAGTCGCGATGCTCGCCGGGGCGCTGTTCGTCGCCATGGCGATCGTCAGACTCGGGTTGTACACGGCCTACGACACCGACGACGACGTGACGGAGGGGATTCCGACGACGCTCGCGTCCGTCATCCTCGTGGCTGGCGTCCTCGCAGGGTTCACCGACCCCACAATCCTCGTCGCGCTCACCTTCGTCCTCTCCGGGTTGATGGTCTCGACGATCACGTATCCCGACCTACTGGCGCGTGATGCGCTCATCATGGGCGTCGTCCACTCGCTCGCGGTCCTCATTCCCAACTTCAAAGGCCGGACCTTCCCGTATGCGCTGCTGTCGCTTGCACTGGCGTATCTCATTCTCTCACCGGGGTTCTACTGGCGGGAGACGGAAGGAAAACCGACGCCTGCGAAGACGACAGAAGGGAAACGCTCTTGATGGCTACGGGCCGAATTTTTCGCATATGAGTAAAACGGCACAGCCGGGGGTGGACGCATGAGCGACGATGGTGCCGAGGAAACGCAGGATGCGGAATCCGAGGACGAAATTCAAGCCGAGGAGCAACGGGAGTCCGAAGCCGTAGAGGAATCTGAGGCTGAAGAAGAATCCGAGGAGACCGTAGAGGAAGACGAGGCCGAAGAGGAATCCGAGGAGACCGTAGAGGAAGACGAGGCCGAAGAGGAATCCGAGGCTGAAGAAGAATCCGAGGAGACCGTAGAGGAATCTGAAGCCGAAGAGGAAGACGAGGAGACCGTAGAGGAATCTGAAGCCGAAGAGGAAGACGAGGCCGAAGAGGAATCCGAAGCCGAGGAAACGCCAGAGGAGACGGCGGAATCCATCGAAAACCGGCTCGAAAGTGCGGAAGCGGATCTGGAGGACGCCGAGACGGAAGCCGACCTCGACGTTGTCGAAGACGAACTGGACGACATCGAGGAGGAACTCGAAGCGGCGGACCTCCCCGAACCGGACGAAGAGGAAGACGAAGACGAAGACGAGGACGTGGAGGACCCGCGCGAGGAACTGGAGATGTTCCTCTCGGACCTTCGTGACGAACTCGAAGACCAACGCGGTCCGTACGCCGAGGACGTCATCAGCGACGTCGAGGACGCTATCTCGACCGTCGAGGACACCCGCTGGACGGTCGACGGGAGCGCGGAACTCGTGGAGGTCGTCGAGTCGTTCGTCGATACGGTACAGGAGGCGATCGGAACGGATTTCAGCGTCACCCTCACCCGTAATTCGGACGACCTCGCGGAAGTGCTCGGAGACACGGCGAGCGCCGTCGAGGAGGTGGAACTCGATCCGGACGAGGACGCGGAAACCATCGATACGCTTCTCGATGCGACCGACGAACTGCAGTCGGGCATCGACGACGCCGAGGAATGGAGCGACCTGAGCACCCGTGAACAACTCAGGCGTGAAGGCTACTACGACGTTCTCAACTACCGCAAGGACTACCCGCCGGAGTGGCACGCGCTCAAAATCTGGGAGAAACGCGACCGCGTCGACATGGTGCTCCTCGCGCTCGATTCCTTGCAGTCGAACTACATGGAACGACACTGCCTCGAAGCGCTCGAACGGATGGGCAACGAGGAAGCCGTCGATCCCATGCTCCAGCGTGCCGGTCGTCGTGACAAGGACGCCATCCGTATTCTCGGGAAGATCGGCAGCGAGGAAGCCATCGATTCGATCATCGACTACGTCGATGCCGACCCCGGAATGGCGAAGACCGTCATCAAGGCGCTCGGCGAAATCGGCAGCGACGAAGTCACGCAGGAGGTCGCGGACCAACTCGTGGTCGAGGACGAGGAAGTTCGAAGCTACGCCGCTCGTTCACTTGGTCTCATCGGCGATACACGTGCGATCAAACCGCTCTCGGAGACGCTGGCGGACGACGAGTCCGATTCGGTTCGTGCCAGTGCCGCGTGGGCGCTGAACCAAATCGGCACGGAAACGGCGCTCGACGCGGTCCGGGAGTACTCAGACGATCGGGCGTACATCGTCCAGAGCGAAGCCGAGAAGGCGCTGTAGTCTGCCGGTAAGCACTGCTTACTCCCGAGTAATCGGTCAATAACAAAGACCATCGATGTCCCTTCTCTTCCCGAGAGGTCAAAATGGCGACCGAATCCGCGCCACTCGGGATGTGTCCGAACTGCGGAAGCGACATCACTAGAGGTTATCTTCTCATCGAATACGACACCGAAGAGGGCTCGGAGCGCTTCGCCGAATGCCCAGACTGCCGCGAAATCGTTCACCCAGTTCACTGAGCGAGGAACGTCGCAAAGAATTCGAGCGCGAACGCGAGTGCGATACAGAACGCGCCGACGCGGCCGACCCACGTGTACTGTCTCACTTCCATCGGCGACATGTCGATGGTGTAATCGTTGTAATCCGGGTCGTACTCTATGTAGTCCGGAATCTGGAAGAACTCGAAGAAGACGAGAACGGCACCTAGAGCACCGAGAGCATAGCCCGCCAATTCGAGTATAATCGGAACGTCCATCATATAGACAAGGCGAAGGTGGTGGACAAAAATCCACCGTTCCGAGCGTTTATATCAGAGGACGAAACCACTCCTCCCCGTGTTCGCCAGAGTCGCGCTCGCCGTCCTCCTGGTGCTTGCTCTCCTGCCAGCTTCAGCAACGGGTGTCGCGACGACCACCACGGCAACCGGCACGAGCGCAACGGCAACCGGCACGAGCGCAACGGCAACCGGCACGAGCGCAACGGCAACCGGTACGACGACTCCATCCGGAACAAGAACCTCCTCCGGAGCTTCGACCCCATCCGGAACGACGACCCACTCATCAGCCTCGCCGCACATCGTCGCCGTGTACCCAAACCCGGTGGCGATGGACGACGCCGGGGAGTTCGTCGTCGTTACCTTCCCACGAAAGACGACCCTCTCGACGTGGACGCTGTCGGACGAGCAATCGACGTCCACCTTATCGAACCGAACCGTTTCGGGAACGGTCGCGTTCTCCACCGCGCCGAATCGCACCGAGAATCTCACGTCTTTTCGCATCCTCCCGCTCGAAAACCTCTCCCTCGCGAATTCGGGCGAGACGGTGACGCTCGGGCGAACGACCGGCGGCGGTTCGGAAACGGACGTCGATTCGGTCACCTACGTCGATGCGCCGGAGTCGGAGTGCTGGCGGCCGACCACGCAGTCGTGGCGACCGTTGGGCGCGACGAACTTCACGGTTACCCGCTCCGACGCCACGACCGCTCGCGTGTTCGTGCTTCCGGACGACCCGAACGTTCCCGTCGAAACGCTCCGTTCGGCCAAACGACGGCTCCTCCTCGCGGGTTACTCGTTCACTTCACCACGAATCACGGACCTCCTCATTGCGGCAGCGAATCGAGGCGTGAATGTTCACGTTCTCGTGGACGATGCCCCCGTGGGCGGCATTTCCACTCGGGAAGCGGCGGTGCTCGATAGACTCACCAACCACGGCGTCACCGTCGATGTCATCGGCGGAGAACGGGGGCGCTATGACTTCCACCACGCGAAGTACGCCATCGCCGACGACGAGGCAATCGTGATGACCGAGAACTGGAAACCCGCCGGTGTCGGCGGGCACTCCAGCCGTGGGTGGGGAGCGATCGTCGGTGGGGAGGCCGTCGAAAATCTCGAAGCGATATTCGACGCCGATACGTCGTGGTACGACACGACACCGTGGCAGTCGTTCAGGGAGGGGCGGTCGTTCAATCCGACGACGGCGGCGAACGAGAGCTACCCGACGAAATTTCCGGCGAAGCGTGTCCCCATCGACGCCGTGAGCGTGCTCACCGCGCCGGACGACGCGGAAAGCGGTGTTCTCTCGTTGCTTCGCTCCGCGAACGATTCCATCGATGTCCAACAGATGACCATCGGGAGTATCCATCAGCCGTTCATCCGGGCAACGCTCGCCGCGGCGCGACGGGGTGTGACGGTCCGAGTGCTCCTCAGCAACGCGTGGTACGTCCACGACGACAACCAGCGGGTCGTACGCTGGTTGAACGAGCGGGCCGACGCCGAAGGACTGCCGCTCGAAGCCGAACTCGCGTCGCCACACGGCTACGAGAAGATTCACGCGAAGGGCGTCATCGTCGACCGGCGACACGTCGTCGTCGGGAGTCTCAACTGGAACAATCACTCGGCACGTGAAAACCGGGAAGTCGCGGTTGTGCTTCACGGAAGTGCCGCTGGGAGATATTACAGCCGCGCCTTCGAAGCCGATTGGGGAGCAAAGAAAAATCGATTCCCGGTCGGTCTCGCCGCGTTCGTGGCGATAGCCATCGCTGGCGCGGTTTGGATCGCAAAACGGGAGATTCGGTTCGAGTCGTAGAACCGAGGTGGTCTCAGTTCGGTTTCAGTCGTCCTGCTGGTGTCCGACCGTCGTGCTCTGGAGTTCCTCGTCGAGTTCCGCGTCGGCCATCTTCTCGACGAGCGCGTCGAGCACCTGCTCTCGCATTCCCTTGACGAACTTGATGCTCCCGACGACGAGGTGGCCGCCACCGCTGACGCCACCGCCGACGACTTCCTCGTTAAGTTCCGTCACCATCTCGGGGATGTCGAGTCGGACGCCGTCACTGCGGAGGACGGCGAAATCCGGTCCGTAGCCGATGGTGATGACGGGTTCGCCCGTCTCCTTCACCTTGCGGTCGTGGATTTCGCCGGTCGTCTTCCCCGGTGGCGGGTAGGTGAATCGGTACGCGTGGTTTTCGACGTCCACGCGGTACAGGTGTGCCTCGCTCGCCAACCGTTCGTGTTTGACGTGGGGCATCGCGGCGTCGAGTTGTTTTTCGGTGTCGGCCTCGGCGCGCTCGGAGAGGAACGTGACGAGTTCGCGGTGGCGCTCCTCGTCGTCACAATCGACGTTCAGAACGTCGTTGATGAGGTTGCGTCCGGGGTCGTACTTCAGCCAGAACGCGCCGTAATCGAGCGCCTCGCCCATGTCGGTAAGGAACTCCTCGGAGTAGCCCTCCGATTCGGCCAGTTCGACGTAGTCCGTCATCGCGTCCGCCTTGGAGCGGTCCGAGATTCCGGCGACGGCGGGAACGTGACGGAGTTCGTCCGTAATGTCCGGCGAAATCATCCGCGCGAGTTCGACGCACATCATTCCCGTCGTGATGCGGTAATCCTCGTCGTAGAGGTACGGGTTGACGTGGCCGTCGATGTAGGGGTCCACCGCTTCCGGGTCGGGGTGGTGGTGGTCGACCACGAGAATCGGGATGTCGTAGTGGGCGAGGTTCGCGTAGGCTGGAACGTCCTCCTCGGTACTCCCGTTGTCGAGCATGAGCAAGAGGGGGAGTTTCTGGCCGTGTCGTGCTTGGTCTTCGAGCGCGAAGTTCAGGTCACGGGTCACGTCCTCCATCTCGTAGAACGGTGCCTTGCTCGGCAGGCGCTTGAAGAGGTGGCGCTTGGCCTCGGGCGCTTGGTGGGTCTCCTCGATGAACCGCTTCAGCGCGAGTTCGACCGGGAGGCTGGCACACATGCCGTCGCCGTCGGCGTGGTGACGGACTCGAATCGGGCGGCTTTCGAGCACCGTGCGGCGGAGCTGTTTTGCGATCTCCCGGAGGTCGGGGAACAACTGTTCGAGGGCGGGCCACTCGATGAGGGGTTCGGTCTCGTGGGGTTCCGCGCGCTCGTCCAGGGCCGTCTCGATCCGGTCGCTGACGACGGCCTCTTCGTCGCCTTCCAATGCGGTGAGCGACGTGACTTCGACTTGGAGGGAGCCTTCGCGTTCTTCGACGACGCCGACGAGGTGAACGATGTCCTCGATTTCGATTTCGGGATGTGCGCGGACGCCCGCTTCCTCGAAGGCGGCACACGGGACGACGCCCGTGGGGTCGCTGACGTGGAAGATGGTCGGACCGCCGGTCTGTTTGATCTGGACGACTTCGCCTTCGAGGTGAACGGTATCGCCGACTTGGTCGGCGAGGGTCCCCGTTTCGGCGACTTCGTATTCGTGAGCGACGGCGACGGTTTCGGCGTCGTCGATGTCGACGTCGACCGGCGTGAAACTCAAGTCGCCGTTCTCACGTACTTCGAGGAGTTCGACGACGAGACTGTCATCGACATCGTAGTCGGTAGAGAGGTTCGATTCGTGAACGAGACCCGAGACAGAGTCCGAAAGGTCGACGAACACACCATAATCGACGACGCCGTTGACGACGGCGTGGTATCGTTCGCCCTCGGAAATATCAGAGAGGGTGCAATCCGCCGCGAGTTCGTAAACGACGGGATTACCCGGTCCATCACCGGGGTCAGTATCAGCGGGATTCATCTTGTGCGTCTCTTCGGCCGCACTATTTTTAACGCTTTGCAACTGGCTTCCCTTCGGAAGATCGCCCGTGACCGTCCGGCCTCCGGTCCTTCGTAACGCTTAGAACGCGGGCGCTCGGAGTGTAGCGTATGCGGCTGTTCCGGTCGAACGAAATTCTCGGTATCGCGGAGGGCGCGCTGACGTTCGCACTCGAAGCGTCCCGCGATGCCTATCCGAACGAGTACATGGGCTATCTCCGTGGCGAGGAGGCGAGAAACCTCGGTCTCGATCGCGACGGACTGGTCATCACTGACGTACTCGTCATGCCCGGCACCGAATCGAACAGCGTCAGCGCGACGGTGAAGACGAGCACCATCCCGAACGACATCAGGGCGGTCGGATCGGTACACTCACACCCGAACGGCGTGCTCCGCCCGAGCGATACCGATCTGGGGACGTTTCAGAAAGGTACCGTTCACATCATCATCGGCGCACCGTACGAGCGAAACGACTGGCAAGCGTTCGACCGGGAGGGGAACCCCCAGAAACTCGACGTGCTCGACGTCGAACTTCCGGAGGCGGAATCGTTCTTCGACTTTACGCAGGCGGACATCGACGAGGAGTTGAGAGACCAGTGACACACGTACTCGCACAAGGAACCTTCGACATTCTACACCCCGGCCACGTTCACTACCTCCGCGACGCCGCAGGGATGGGCGACAGACTATCGGTCATCATCGCACGCCGGGAGAACGTAACACACAAACAACGACCGATCCTGTCCAACCGACAGCGGCGGGACATGATCGACGCGCTCGGCGTCGTGGACGATGCGCTCGTCGGTCACCCCGAGGACATCTTCGCCCCCATCGAGGAACTCGACCCCGACATCATCGTGTTGGGATACGACCAGCATCACGACGATGCGGCCATCGAGGCGGAACTCGATCGGCGAGGAATCGACTGCGTGGTTCGGCGTGCGTCGCCGCTCGAACCCGGCGACGACGACGATGAACTGCTCTCCACCGGACGAATCATCGACCGGATTTGCGAAGAACGCTGCTGAAAGGCTGATTCGGGCGGAATGTTCCTCGATTGATAGTATGACGACGATGAGCGACGTTTCGAGAGACATATACGCCGGGCAATCCGAACCCACTGTATGAACCGCCGAGCGTTTTTAGCCGGGGTCGTCGGCGCGACATCAGTCACCTTGGCAGGGTGTTCGAGCGTCCTGAACATGGGTTCCGAATCGCGGTCGATGGGCGGTGACTTCGACATCGGAACGAGTTCGATGGACTTCCATCCGGAGAAGTTCACGGCGACGGTCGGGGACACCGTCGTCTGGAAGAACACGGGGATGCGCCAGCACACCGTCACCGCCTACGAAAACCTCATTCCGGACGATGCCGAGTACTTCGCCTCCGGCGGGTTCGATTCCGAGCAGGCCGCCCGCGACGGGTGGAACAACGGCAAAGGCGGAATTCTTCAAGGACGGACGTACGAACACACGTTCGAGGTTCCCGGAAAGTATCCCTACCTCTGTATCCCCCACGAGTCGAGGGGGATGGTCGGCACTATCGTCGTGAAAGAGAAGTAACTCCGTCCCGTCTCGCCGTATTCTCAAAAAACGAAAATCGAACCGTCGTCCTTAGACTTCGGCTTCTTCTTCGTCCACGTCCACGGAGGTTTCCTCTTCCTCGGCAACCTCCTCGGGGTGGGCTTCCAGCGTCGCCTTCTGGATTTCGACGCGGCGGAGCGGGTAAATCGTCTTCGCCTCGCCGTAAATCGCGCTGGACAGACGACCTTCGACGACGCCGTCGAGGAGGTCCTGGAAGGTGTGCTCCTGTGCGGTCTCCTGCACGATGTCGATCATCGTGCGGCGGATGGCCTTCTCCTGGCTGTGGTCCGCCTTCTTCGTCGTGAACGCGACTGGCTGGATCTGGACGCGGTAGTCGTCCGAGGTCAGCACCGTGATGTATGCCTCGACCTTCGAGGCACCGCGTCGCACGAGGCTACGCAGGTAGTCGCGGGTGAGTTCGTGTCGGACGAACTCCGTGTACGCGGAGTCGCTACCCACGTCGTTGATCTTGAAGGTCAACTTCGTGTTGTTTTCGCTGGCGTTGTTCGTCAGTTCGCCAAGCGTCGTTTCGATGGTGCGGCCGAGCACCTTGTCCGGTTCGTCTGCGGGGGTCGTTCCAAGCTCCTCTCGGTCGAACTGCTCGGGAGCGAGAACGGTGTACCACCGCTTTTCCTGTGATTTCTTCGAGACTGATCGTTCACTCATAGTTGGTGTTAGTGTGTTGGTTTGCCGTTTGTACTACCTGTGCTGCCACCGAGAGGTTCACGACGTAATCGTCGATGGTCGTCTGGAGACCGCCGGTCGTCTCGCGTTCGATGGTCGTCGTAATCGTTCCGTCCTCCACGCTCGTTTCGATTTCGGGCGTGTTGTCGGGGACGACCGCCGCCGCGATGTGCTCGGCGTCCTCCAGTTCCGTGTGGATCGTCGCTCGTCTCATACTACCTCCCGGAACGCCGAAAGGAACTCCTTCGCGTCCGCGTCGAACCGCGCATAGCCGCGCCGTCTGCTTCCCGTTCCGTCGCCGTCGAGCCGGGAGCCAACCGTTCGCATGGCGTTCCCGAGGTCGACGAGGTCCGGATTCGAATCCGAACCCCCAGCCGAATTCGATTGGGGACCCGAATCCGAATCGTCGATACCGCGGTCACCGACTGCAACCGCGGCGGCTTCATCGTCAGTGACGACCAGCGCGATCGGTTCCGGCGATCTGAAATCGCCGAGCAGTCGCGCCGCCGTCACGACCGGTGCGTCGTCCGTTCGGGCGACGAACAGGCCGTCGTACCGACCCGTCGTCGCGTTCCGGACCACCGCGTGGGCCGCCTTCGAGTGCGTGCGCCACGCGTCGAGCGCGGGCGCACGGGCGTCGTGGCCCAATGCCAGCGCGATGCCGGTTCCGGGCTGCTCCTGGGCAACCGCGTCGAGAACGTCGGCGTAGCCGCCGAGCGTCGCGAACGGGTGGTCGTCGCCGAGTTCGTACGGGCGAAGCGCCCGCTGGACGGTCTCGCCCACTCGCGGCGTCGCGCCCTCCGGTCCGGCGACCGAGAGCGCGACGAGCGAGGCGATTTTTCGATTGGCGTCGTCGTCCAGTTCGACTGGGAGGTCGAGTTCGGCGAGTTCGGCTTGCACCGCCCCGGCGTCGCCGGAAAATCCGGCGTGCAGGAGCGTCGAATGGGCCACCCCGTCCGCGATGTCTTCGGTCGGCGTCGAAACGCCGGGCCGTCGCGTGAGGTCCGCCGTTTCGAGCAACCGTGCGGTGTCTCCCGCGCCGGGCGAGGCGCCAGCGGCCACGGCACCGGCGAGTGCCAGCACCGGGTCGGGCGACCCGCCGAGTTCGGTCGCGACGTCGAACGCGACGACGCTCGTCGGTCGTGTGTGTTCGGGGAGTGTGACGTCCCCGCCCGGTGCGCCGACCGTCACGACGAGTTCGTCGTCACCGGCGTCGGCGCGATGGGAGGGGAACGAGGTTGCACTCACCTGGAACGGGATACCGGCAGTCGCGCAGGCACGTGCGAGGAGACCGCCTGCCGCGAGCGCGTCACCGTCCGCGTGCGCGACGATCCGAACGAAGTCGGCGTCGCGGAGTGTCGCGGCGATGTCGCTCGCGGAGAGGGCGTCCTCGCCTGCGGTTCGGCCGGACGTGGACATCTATTCGAGGAGTTCCACTGCGTAGTCGTAGGTGTACGTGAAGTCCTCGTCGAGCTTGTCGCCGCGGTAGTAGTTGACGAGGCGGCGAACCTTCGACTCGGTGTTCTGCAGTGCGCGCTTGTTCTGTTTGTCCTGTGGGTTCTCGTCGACGTGCTCGCGCAGTCGCACGGCGCGCTCCATCAGGTTTTCGAGGTCTTCCGGCAGGTCGCTACCTGCGTCGTTCTCTTCGAGAATCTCGGTCACTTTCTTGCCCGTGACGAGCTTCACGTTCGGGACGGGCGTGCCGGTCACACCCTCGTCGCGGAGTTTCCCCCCGATCTGACTCGGGCTGAAACCGTCTTCCGCGAGTTCGACGACGCGGTCTTCCACGTCGTCGGCATCTACGTCGCTCCACTCCGGTGGTTCGTCTGCCACAGGTCGGTCCGAACCGGACGACCCACGGCGTCGCGTGTGCATTCGTGCCATAGTTGAGGATAGGAACTGCACGAGCCGCGAGAGTGCTGGCGATGGGTACCGCCAGTCGTGACTTCCGCCGTAGTCGGCGAAAGCACGTTGCACGTCCGCAATCCCAAGCCGTGAAATCTCACGACGCGTCGGATTTGCGGCTGTGCCGTTCCCTACGGGTCGTTTTCGTTTTTATGGGTTAAAGGGTTTCTATTCGAGTACTGTGTTTGGTGTGACGAGTGAAGTGTGAATTTGGGGGTGCTGCGAGAGCAGCTACTGAGACGAAGGCCCAGAACGCCCTCGCCCGCTCGCTACGAGTTGTTTCTGACTTCATCGAGAGAGCAGCTACTGAGAAGATCACCTCGAAAGCCCCCGCCCGCTCGCGGTCGCTCCACGAGATATTCTGGCCTCTCCGCGCTGGAAGAGCGAACTCTTCCAAGTCCCCGTTCGCTCCTTCGTCGCTCACGGGGACACCATTCGGCCAGAATAGTTGCTCATGGAGACGACCACGCGGTGCGCGAGCGGGCGGCCCCTTTCAATCCACCCATACACCACGCCACAACCCTCCCCAGCCTCCTCGCTCCCGTTGGTCGCTCGTCCCTCGCGCGGGCGCACTACCGTGCGCCAATCGCGCGCCGTGCGGTTGGTTCGTATTGCCCAGCCTGTCCTTCCGGGTGGCGCGCGCTGTCACAGCCCTGAGGCCAGCGAGGTTTCGGAGAAACCTCGGGGTGAACGGTGTAATTGCCGAGCAACGCTCGGCAGTCAGCCGGACGAAGTCCGGCGAAATTGCCAAGCGTTGCTTGGCGGTCAACCGGACGGAGTCCGGTGAAACCGTGAACCAGCGGTTCGGCCGAAGGGCTGTAGCAGAATCGTGCGAGGGATGACGGAGGGAGCGCGAGCGACCGGAGTTCTCGTGAACCGGGCGGGACCTTCGGTCCCGCTGGAAGCGGGCGCAAAGCGCCGGCGACAAAGTGAACGAGAGCACGGCGAGCGAAGCTCTCCCGGAGGAATCGGCTGGTGAGGGTGTGGCCTGCGGTGCGGTGGCGGAGCGGGTGCGGTATTCATGCGGCTCGGTTACTGAAATCACCATGGAATCAAACGTTCCTGTGCGGAGCGGGCGGGAGGCTTTCGAGGCGGTCCGCTTCCTAGCAACTGTAATCACAAAGGTATCAAACGCGTCTCGTCGTAGCGAGTGGTGTGTCACACCGCCGCGGGGTGGCATTGATTTCGAGAGGTTTATCAATGGTCGTACGGAAGTAGTGAATGCAGACGCGGGCTCGTAGATCAGTGGTAGATCACTCCCTTGGCATGGGAGAGGCCCCGGGTTCAAATCCCGGCGAGTCCATTTCCTTCCGCTCGTTTCACTCGCTCAGTCAATGGACTCGCCGTAGTTCCCCTCGCATTGTCGCCGGCGCTTCGCGCCGGCTTCCAGCGGGACCTTCGGTCCCGCCCGGCTCGCGGGACTCCCGGCGAGTCACTGCCAATTTCCCGTCATATTCAGAGTTCCAGACCGCAAGGTATGGTCTCTGATACGTGCGAGTTCACCACTATTAGGTTAGAGATTACTCCCTCTCAGAAAGGAGTTCATCAGGGTTTCAAGCCCGGCGAAAACTGCTGCACTACCGTAAGATAATCCACCAACCCCAATTCAACTCCTACCTCCAACTACCGCGACCACGCCACCACGGACCCGCCCATCGAATCGACCAGTTCGACAGCACCGAACACGGCCAGACAGGAGACGAACGCGACGGTGCCCAACTTGCCGCCAGCCCCGGTGAACGAGGGCGCGACGGCGACGAAGACGATTCCGCAGAGCGTGCCAGCCAGCGCGACGTGCCCCTCGTGTCCCAGTCGGTCCGTGGTGGACATGCCGACGAAGGATGCACAGAACGCGACGGTGGCGAGCGTCGAACCCATGGCCGGAAAAGCGAGGGGGAACGCCACGCCCGCGACGAGGCCGACCAGTGCGGAGCCTACTACCGCGCCGAGTTCGAGGCGGACGCTCAGCACCACCGTGGCGATGGCGGCCAGTATCGCCACCGGGACGACGACCACGGCGTTCGACCACTGTGGAAGCGTCGCGGCGGCGTAGCTGGCGTCCGTGAACGTGGCCGTGGTGGCACAGCCGAACAGGGCGAGCGTGCCGAGTTTCCCGCCGAAACCGTGGAACACCTCCGTCGTCGCGACGTACGCGAGGCCCGCAACCGCTCCGGCGACGAGGAGGTAGTTGACGGACGGGAACAGCGCTGGCGACGCCATCCCGACGAACGACCCGCAGTAGGCCGGGACAGCGACTTCCGGTTTCCCGACGCCGACGAACAGTCCGACGAGGGCGGACGCGACGACCGGTCCGAATCCGACCTGAACGCTGAGGAGGTAGGTGGCGACGCTCGCCACGAGGACGGCGGCCCAGTCGGCGACGTCCGACCGGGAGAACAGGGGGAGATTGGCGTTCCCGAATCCACGATCACGTCTGACGACGGTGGTAACCCCGCCCACGAGTACGATGCCGCCTTCGAGGGTGGTGACATCCACGGGAATATCGGCGGGGGAGAGAAACGCGCTCGCAAGCAGTGCAAACGGCGTCACGACCAACGCGAAAAAACCGGCGTCACGGACCAACTTGTCCATGGGTACCACTGATCGAAGCGGGTAGTAGTTAGTTGCGGTTTTCCCGCCGCAAACCTCGCCTCTGTCTTGCGATTTTATCGAATTATCATTCGGTTCGGGACGGTGAAAGTCGCCAAAAAATTCGAGTCGGTGAGCCGTTCGGTTCCGCCGTTCAGACCCAATCGTAGACGCGGATGTAGTCCACTTCCATGCGCTGAGGGAACTGCGTGCTGGCGTCGGGTGCACCGGGCCAGTTGCCACCGACGGCGACGTTGAGCAGGAAGAAGAACGGGCCGTCGTCGAACACCCACTCGCGACCGGCGTTCTGTGCGTCGTACAGCGTGGTCACGAAGAATTGCTGGCCGTCCACGAAGAACTTGATCGCGTCGGGGTACCACGTCAACGTGAACGTGTGGTAGGCGTCCGAGAACCAGTTGCTCTGGCTGTAGGAACCGCCGACGCCAGCACCGCCGGAGTCGGGACCGTGGACGGTTCCGTGGACGGTGTCGGGGTCGGAGCCGATGAGTTCCATGATGTCGATTTCGCCGCAGTCCGGCCAGCCGACCGAGCCGATGTCGGAGCCGAGCATCCAGATGGCGGGCCAGATGCCTTGACCGTAGGGGAGTTTGGCGCGTACGTCCACGCGGCCGTACTGCTTGTTGTACTTCCCTTGGGTGGTCATCCTGGCCGAGGTGTAGTCACAGCCACCGTACTGCTCCTCGCGGGCCTCGATGACGAGGTGGCCGTTCTCGGTCCACGCGTTGTTGGCCCGATAGTATTCGAGTTCGTTGTTACCCCAGCCGTTGTTGTTGCCGGTCTCGAAGTTCCAGATACTGGTATCGATGGAATCGAACTCGTCGCGCCAACTGAGCGTCCAGTCGTTGTTGTCGAACGATTCGGTGTGAATCATTCCCGGCCCCGCGCTCGCGGTCGAAGTGGCGAACGCGCCGCCACCGAGCGTGACCGCCGCCGCGCTCAGGAACTTTCGACGGTGAAAGCGGTCGCCAGTTGGTTTGTCGTCCGTCGGTTTACCGTCCGTCAAATCGGATGCGTTATCGGAATCCATAGTTCTCACGGCATCGGTCGCTACCTCCTCCAACCACCGCGAGTGGGAGGTTCCGGTAGTCCACCGATGACACCAATTACCACCATCCAACAATATTTAATTATTTATTCTAGCTATTGTAATTATTCATGGGCGGATTGTTTTGGTCACTACAAGAAGAATCGTTAACAGGTTCGTCCCGACGATCAGTTTCAGTCCGTGGTGATCGGTTATACCGTCGGAAGGCGTTCGTAGCGCACGGAGAAAAAGCCGGTTTCGAACGGCTATGACCCGATTCATGAACGTAGATATCTTCGAAACGACCATCGAAATCGATGACGGCCGAATCGCCGAATCGAGCGACGAGATTCGAAAACAAGTCGCCGAATATGAGTCCGGTGACCGCACGACCTTCGACCTTCAGGTCACGGTTCCGGAGGGAATGGCCGGAGCGGTGATGGCCGCGATGGACGCCATCCCGTACGGCGAGACGCGAACGTACGGCGACCTCGCCGCGGCGCTCGATACGACGCCCATCGCCATCGGACAGGCGTGTGCTCGGAACCCAGTCCCGCTGGTCGTCCCCTGCCATCGCGTCGTCGGGAGCGACGGCGCGTTGAAAGGCTACTCGGCGGCCGACGGAGTCACGACGAAACGACGCCTGCTGGACCTCGAAGCCGAGCGGAGTGGCCACCCACGGCAAACCCGACTAGCGACGCACGAGACGCACGAAACACAGCAGTAATCTTTTCATAAACGACCGGTACGGAGCGATACGGATACGATTCGCTACGATACGAGCGTCACGATAGGAGAGGGTGGCGGGGCGGGGATATGGGCTGGAGTGATGGCGCCAGACCAGGACCGTCCGTCAGGGGGATTCGGGACTACCTCGCCACATGGTACTCCTTAGCACAATAATATAAATGCTTTGTGGTGGTTTTAGAAATTAAAACAGTATTCTTCGCTATCCATATCCGGGGTGATCCAAATGCCGATGACAACAGTAGTAAACACGGTTTCGAAGGACGACGGCATCCACCTCGTTCGTCCCCTACTGTCGAGCGAGTTCGGCCCGACGGGACTCGTGGAGCGCATCGCAGACGCCACCCTGTCCGCTCATGTTGACGTGCGCGAGACGTGCCCGCCGATGGACGAGTTCGGCCTCGTCCGGGTCAATATCGTCCCCCTCCGGCGTTCGAAAGAGCCGATCATCTTCGGCGACACGTCCGGTTTGAATCGCTTTGTCGAGATACCGCCGGAGCGGTTCAACGTCCACGACGACTTCGACCGCACCGTCACGAACCCCGACGGCCACGTACTCGTCGAAGAACCGGCAGTCGTCGCGGGTCAGCAGCGCGATTTGTTCGTGGGTCACGCCCGCCGCCAACAGCGTTTCGACTGCGTCGTACTGACGCGCGAGTCGCGCTTTAGCATCGAGCGTCGAGCGTACCTCCGCGATGCCACCGTCGGCGTCGGGAAACGTCGCATCGAAGGAGTGGCCGTTGTTGACGCCCACGGTGACCTCCCGGGCGTGCATGTGCTCACGGAGTCGCATCGAACAGCGAGCGACGCCCGAAAGCCCCTCGACCGCTTCCCGACCGTCGAGCGCCATCATCCACGCGAACGCCGGCGAACACCACGCCGTCGGGAGGGTGAACGACACGTCGACGTGTGCACCGTCCTCCTCGGCGTCGATTTCGATGTCGTCGATGTATTCGAGTTCGACGATCGAACGGTCGAGTTCGGGGTCGGTCACGCCGTCGAGCGCCGACAGAATCGCCGCGCACGTCGGCACGTCGCCGGGGTTCTCCGATACGGTTGTTTCGTCGTTTCCGATGTCCAAGCTGTCCCCCGACATGATCAGTCGTCGGCGGTTGCTCCGCCCTCCTCGTAATGCGTTTGCAAGCCGAACTCGTCGGTGATGCCGTCGTCGCGGAACCGTTTTTTCTTCTCCTCGATGTCGATGTCGTACAGTCGAGCGGCGTTCTCGCCCATTATCTTCCGCATGACCTCCGGCGTGAGTTCGATGCCGTACTCGTCCTTCTGGTCGTCGGTGAGTTCGGCGTTCATCACGGTCTCGACCAGCCAATCGGGGTTCCATAGCGCGTAGTCGCTCCCGAACAGCAGGCGGTCCTCGCCGAGCCAGTAGAGCAGTTCGCCCATGATTTCCCCGAACTTACGCGGGCGGTTCTGCGCCATCGGGGCGGCCACCGCGAGTCCGCCGTACACGTTCGGCTCTTGGGCGGCCAACCAGCAGAAGTCGTCCAGTCGGGGAAGCCCGACGTGCTCCACGACGAAGTTGAGTTCGGTGAACGAAGTCGCGGCGTCGTCCACGTCCTTCACGTCGAAGGCGTCCTTGTTCAGCGGCCGAATGGTCGGCCCCTTGTGTGGATGGATGTTCTCGATTCCCAACTCGGCACACTTTTCGAGGTACTCGAAGGCTTCCTCGCTGTCGAGACGCCATCCCTTCGAATCGTCCAGCCACTCGGCGGTGTAGAGTTTGACGCCCTGGATGTCGTACTCCTCCTTCTGGCGTTCGAGTTCGCGTAGCCCTTCCTCTCCCTCCCGGGGGTCGAACCGCCCGTTGACGATGAAGCGCTCCGGGTTCTCGGCGGCGAAATCCGCGTTGGTGTCCACCGTGTTGAACCCCTCCTCGTAGAACTCCTCCAGATGCGTGGGTTGGAAGATTCCCATGTCCACGGCACCGTTACCGAACAGGTCTTCGAGCATTCGCTCCTGCGGATACTTTCGGTACTCCTCCAGCGTCCACTCGCGCTCGGCGGGCGTGAATCCCGTGTGATAATCGTAAAAACACCGGATGAACTGCTCGCCTCCTTCGTGGATGATGTTCTCCTCGCTCGCATCCCAAAAGTGGATGTGCGAGTCGATGACGAATACGTCCTCCTCGTTCTCCCATCGACCGTCCCCAGTTCCTCTGTACATGTCCATCTAAGTAATGGGCCGAACCCACATAATCTTCACTTACAATCATGCAATATGTGTGTCCCAAATCATATGCCCGGTGACTCGTTCACGAATATTTATGACTGAAGCAGGAGTGGTTTAGACGTCATGGAAGCCGCACGCCTGCACGCGTACACCGACGACATGGAAAACGGCCTCAGCATCGATGAAATCGACAGGCCGGAACCCGAACAGTCGGACCACGTCGTCGTCGAAGTACAGGGGGCCGGATGGTGCCAGACGGACAACCACATCATCGAGGGGTTGTGGACGGACTACGTCGAACAGACCCTTCCGATGACCCTCGGCCACGAGAATGCTGGAGAAATCGTCGAAGTCGGCGACGAGGTGAAAACGGTGAGCGTCGGTGATACGGTCATCTGCCACCCCGTGATGACCTGCGGACAGTGCCGCCAGTGCCGTCTCGGCGAGGACATGTACTGTGAAAACGTCCAGTTCCCCGGACTAACGACGGACGGCGGGTTCGCCGAATATTTGCTCACCAGCGAGCGCTCGGTCATCCCGCTCCCCGACGGCGTCGACCCCGTGGAAATCGCTCCCCACGCCGACGCCGGAATCACGGCCTACCACGCGGTCAAGAAAGCGACCCGAGTGTTGAACCCCGGCGACCACGCCGTCGTCATCGGGGTCGGCGGACTCGGACACATCGGCCTCCAGTGTCTCGACGCGATGAGTGCCGCCGAAATCACGGCGCTCGACGTGAAATCGGAAGCCCGAGATCTGGCCGACAGCCTCGGCGCACACCACACGGTCGATCCGACGACCGAGGACGTGGCGACGGTCATCGAGGACATCACCGACGGCGCGGGTGCCGAGCAGGTCATCGACTTCGTCGGGCGGGACGAAACGACCGCGTATGCCCCGGATATCGTCGCCCCCGGCGGCGATCATCACATCGTCGGCTACGGCGGCCACATCCACGAGCCCTCCCAATCGCTCGTGAACGGCGAGTTCTCCTACCGCGGCACGCTCGTCGGCCGCTACACCGAACTCCAAGAACTCGTCACGCTAGTCGAACGCGGCGACGTCACCCTCCGGACCTCCCGCTACGATCTCGACGACATCAACACCGTCGCGGAAAAACTCGAACACGGAGAAATAGAGGGCCGAGCGGTCATCACGCCGCCGTGACGGTTCGGTGAGCGTTCGACCGATTCTAGGCGAGAACGCGCGACAACACGCGGCGCGAGACGAAACTGGTCGAGATCGATCCGCCGATGTACCACACGAGCCACACCTTGACCGGCCCGATGAGCGTCGCGGTCAGCGCGATATGGCCAACGACCGGGAGCGAGAGCGCGAGCGGAACCGTCGCCGACGCCGGGTTCGCCATCGCCCACCGAATCCAGAGGAACACCGGCACCGTGAGGAGCATGCTCCACGCCAGCGGGCGGAACTGGAGTTTCAGCATCGCAAGCCAACTCCGCAGCAGTTCCGTCTGCTCGTCGGCAATCGAATCGGTTCCATCTCCATCCTCCTCGGTCGAGGACGAGGTTCGTTTCTGGAGGGTCTCGATGCGTTCCTGTAGTCGCTCCATCCTCTCGGAGTCTCCCAAGAGGAGTCGGAGCGTCGTCGAGTACAGACCGGTCGTCCCGGCCACCCCGAACAGGAGGACCGAGACGGGCAAGAGCGTCGCAAGCGGGCTGAGAACGAGGTTCACCGCCATCGCGATCGATCCTTGCACCGGTGCCAGATAGTATCCGGACATCAGCGTCAGCGCGAGGAGTCCGGCGAATTTGTCGTACACCGTCCAACTGGTTTCGAGGACCATGACCGTGAATTCGTGTCTCGACTGATCAATCTTCTGCGTAAAATAGTTCCATCTGACACATTCGTCGGGCGGCGAATTCCGGAGAATCCGCTACGCGCTCGTCCCGACCCACTCCGCACACAGTTCGATCGTCGGGAGCAACGGGACGTCGCTGTCGCTGAGCGCGACGAACAGCGCCCCGTCCTCGTCCGGGAAGTGGACGACGACCGCTTCGTCGAACGTGTAGAGGGCGAAATCCAGCGCGCCGGTGCGGAACACGTTTTCGGCGTCCTCGCGCGCTTCGGTTCGGAGTAGCGACTCGTCGTGAAGTCGCTCGAAATCGTCGGGTCGAAATCGCCCATCGATGTCGGCACGGGTGAACAGGAGTTCGTACCCGTCGGGTCGCGCATCGGCGACCACCAACAGTGCCGACCCGAGTTTCGATTGGAGGGCGGCGACGAACGCTTCGTCTGACTCGAACACGGTAGAGGAAGTTCGGCCACCGAAGCTATCAAGGTTTGGTGCGATTCGCATCGAAATCGAACGACTAGACGACCGATCATCCTCCGGGTCAACCGCCGTTCGACTCCCCCACTCGCTCGATATCGGTCGAACCGCAGTACGGGCAGTTCAGATCGGGAAGGTCCGCCAGCGCCGTCGAATACCGGAACGTGCGACCGCAGTAGCCACACCGATACTCGTCGCCCGCTATCGTGAAGAGTCGTCTGACCGCGTCGAGGAGACCCATCGAGGAACCTTCACCACGAAACCACATAACGTTCGGTCGTCCGCGAGACCCGTCGGTCGGGGATCACAACCCGGAGTACGTCCTCGATTTCATCGTTCTGACCGTCCTTCGGAAGGGAGAGAGAACCGAGACCGTCACGAACGGTAAGAAGAGAACCGGTCCATGACGGCTCGGTCTTGCCTGACTTGGCTGTTTGAGCGGCATCGGAAGACGCCGCATTTCTCGCTCACCGTTGCCGAGCAATAAATCTTTCATCATGACTTCGAGATTTTACGAAGATTACACACGATCCGTATGGTTCGGTGCCGATTTGCTCACTTCGTTCGCGATACGGACGCCGCGGGAGCGTGCGTCGAAAAGGCAGTCCGGGCGTGGCGGGAGCGAGTGAAACGAGACATTCCGGGCGTGCGGCGCTTTGCTCACGGCGTTGCCGTTCGCATCGAGGCGCTTCGCGCCTCGTAGTCGCGCCGTTCCGGGCCGTGGCTCGTAGGATTCGAATCCCTCGCCCGTTTTCACGGCTCGCTAGCGCTCGCCGGAGAACGGGCGTGGCGGGGCTCCCGCGAACGAGGATCGAGCGAGGGGGAGTAAGCCACGCCCGTTGACGGAGCGAAGCGTAGTCAACGGGCGTGGCGGGATTCGAACCCGCGGTCGAGAGGTTAGGAACCTCTCGCCCTATCCGCTAGGCCACACGCCCTCATATAATTTCGAAGAAAAACGTCTACGAGTCGGTTTCGGTTTTCGTGTTGGTGCTGGTTTCCGTCTCCGTCTCCATCTCCGTCTCGGTTTCCGTGGGGGAAACGGGTTCGCTCTCGACTTCCTGTGCAGGACTGGACGTGCCGGTGTTCTGCATGTCTTGGAGTTCCTGCTCGACTTCTTCACGACCTTTCTTGAACTCACCCATCGCCTCTCCCGTGGAGCGTGCGAGTTCCGGAATCTTGTTTGCACCGAACAGGAGAACCGCGATGAGCAGAATCACGACGAGTTCTGCTCCGCCGGGAATCGGCCCGAATAGTGGTATCATTTCGAACATCCTCTACCAGTTTCTTACCCATTGCCAACTATAGGCTTTTTGCTCTTCTCAGGGTCGAGACCACGACGCCACGAATCGCCTTCGTTGCTCGAATACATCCCGCTCGTCGTTTCTCTCCCGTCGTCATTTCACAGAACGATGACATCGGATGCCTGCCAGTAATCCGCCCTGACGGTGTACTTAGCCATTGGCAGTCGGACCGCAGACGTAGCCGAGAGGGTCGGATGCTCCACGTGGATGGACGAAAATCGCTGACGGAACGCTGACGGGGTGGTATTGTGGGCGTGTGAAAAATAATCCGAAACGCTCCCCGAGAGCTTTTCCCTCCAGAACGAGAATAGGGTCGGCATGGATACGGAACCAGCCGAAAGTGAAATCGACGACGGGCGGCATGCCTACGACCCGGATGCCGAACACGCCTTCCCCGACGAGAAGTTGAACGAGGTGCTCGAATTCATCGCGAACGACGAGGAGATTCAAGCGTATCTCGACGCCCAAAACGTCAACGCGGTTACGCGCAAGGGATACAACGACCACGGCCGAAAACACATCGAGATCGTTCGCAATCGTGCGCTCCTCCTCTATGACCTCCTGAAACGCGGCAACGTCGAGTTCAACGGCGCGGCCGACGAGGGATTGGACGAGTCCGACGAGAGCGTCATCATCGCCTTCGCGTCGACGCTCCACGACATCGGTCACATCGTCCACCGCGACGATCACTCCTACTACTCGATTCCGCTCGCGGCCGACCTCCTCGACCGGGTTCTGCCGAACTTCTACGACGTCGAAAACACGGTGCGGATGAAGGGCGAAATCCTCCACGCAATCCTCTGTCACCACACGGAAGAAGACCCGCTCACGACCGAAGCGGGCGTCATCCGCGTTTCGGACGCGCTCGATATGGAACACGGTCGCTCGCGCATCCCGTACGAGAAAGGTGGACGCGGTATCAACACCGTCTCCAGTCAAGCCATCAAGAAGGTCACGCTCCGGCAGGGGGACACCGTCCCCGTCCTCGTGGAAATCGAGATGCTGAACGCCGCGGGTGTGTATCAGGTCGATAACCTACTCAAGGCGAAGCTTCACGGCTCCGGACTCGAAGACGACATCCGTATCGTCGCCTTGAACGTCCGCGAAGGAAGCGACCACATCGTCGAGCGCGTCGAACTCTAACGGACGTTCTCGTACACGGCCGCCAACTGCTCGACCGCCCGTTCGACGCTGACTTGATTTCTCCGGGCGAGACACGTTTCCCGAAGTTCGTCGTGTTCCGCCAGCGCGCGACGAATCGCGGTACGGATTCCCTCGATGTCGCCGCTCTCGAAGTGATACCCTGTTTCTCCCGCGACGACGGTGTTCGACAGCGCGCCCGCATCCGCACCGACGACAGGTGTTCCACAGGCGTTCGCTTCGAGCGCGACCAACCCCTGCGTTTCGACCGGACTCGGAAACGCGAACACGTCGAGGGCGGTGTAAAACGCCGCCATTTCGTCGCGTTCGAGAAAGCCGAGGAACCGAACGTCCGCGTCACAGTCGGCCGCCTGCTTTTCGAGCGACTTTCGGGCGGGACCGTCGCCACCGAAGACGAGGGTGATGTCCATCCCGTCGGCCGCCGCGATGACTTCCGAGAGGCGCTTTTCGTAGCCGTGGCGGCCGGTGTAGCCGATGATCGGCGTGTCGACGTCGAGATCGTACTTCCGGACGAACGCACCGGTTTCGACCGGGTGAAACCGCTCGATGTCCACGCCGTTCGGGACGACGTGAACCGGCGCATCGACGCCGACCGTCTCGACGACGTGTCGCTTGGTCGCCTCGCTCGGTGTGAGTACCGCATCGGAGCGCCCGAAGAACCACCGTTCGTACGCCCCTGCGGCCCGTTCGACGTAATCCGCGACGGAGTCGTTCGGGACGAGGTAATCCGCGTACTCGCCGGTCGGTGTGTGATACGAAGTCACGAATGGTCGGTCGTGTTTTCGGGCGAGCCGAAGGCCGCCGACGCCGATGGCGAAGGGCGTGTGCGCGTGAACGATTTCGGCGTCGAGGACGGCCTTCGGGATGCGGGGTGTTCCGAGTCGATACCCTTCGTAAAACGGGAACGGCAGGCTTCCGATGGGGTGTTCGCCTTGCTCCGGCGTGTAGCCGTCGGATTGGGGATACACGACGTCCATTCGACCGCCGTTCTTCTCCCAGAAGTCGCGCCACGTCCGTATCGTGTAGGTGACGCCGTTGATGGTCGGTAGATATGTGTCCGTGAAGGCGGCGACCCATCGGCTCATTAGTCGAGAATTGGAGGACGGGGTGTTAAGGACTTGTGACTTCAGACCAGTTTTGAATACGTCTCGACAAGTTCCTCGCCGACCCGCTCCAAACTGTGCTCGGCCGCGGTTTCACGGGCGTTCTCCCCGAGACGGTCCCGTAGTTCCGGGTCGCGGTGGAGCAGTTCGAGCGCGCGGCGGAACTCCGTCTCCGTCTCGCATTTCAGGCAATCCACACCGTGCGTGAAGAACTCGTCGAAGACGGGGATGTCCCGAAGGACGACGGCCTTGCCACAGGCCATCGCTTCGAGGACGACGATTCCCTGATTTTCGACCTTCGCCGGGAAGCAGAACACGTCGCCCGCCGCGAACGCCCCGCGTTTGTCCTCCACCCACCCCGAGAACGTGACGTTGTCCGGCGGGTTTTCGGTCCAGCGCTTGACCGTCGAACTGGCGTGCGGGCCGTCGTCCACGGTTCCGAACCACACGAAGTCGAACGCCGTCTGCTGTGCCACTCGGCAGAATGTCGTGAGACCCTTGCGCTCGAAGACGTTGCCGAGCGCGAAGACCACCATCCCGTCCAGATCGTAGCGCGCGCGGTACTCGTCGCGGAACGACTGGAATCCCTCCAGCGATTCGGCGTCAACACCGTTCGAAATCGGCTGAATCGGCGCATCGACGGGATAGCGTTCGAGGACTGATTTCGTGTATTCGCTCGGACAGAGCACGAGGTCGGCCTGCGAATAGAACCACTTCAGATAGCGACCGAGGGGGCGCGCGGCGATGCTCGATCCGCGAAAGCTCTCGGCGAAGTCCTCGCTCGTGACGTGCGCGTGAAGGACGAGCGGGATGTCGTTGCGCTTGGCGTGGCGCGCGACGGCGATCGACCCCGGGCCGATGACGTTGCAGTGAGCGAGGTCGAAATCGGTGAAGAAACCACTCCCTACCGCCCCCGATGGGAGTGCATGGAGGGGCGTTTTTCCGTTCCACGGCGACGTGACGACATCCACGCTCGTCCCCGCGAGCGCCTTGCGTTGCTGCTTTGTGGAGGTTCCGATGCCGCTACGGGCTAACTCGGATTCGAGTTCGAGGTAGTTGAGTACGCGCACTGCGGAGGAGATGGCACAGTGACCCATTACTCCTTTCGGAAAGGAGTCATTGACCGACCGCAAAGTATTTGTTCCCGTACGAGCATGACTCGCATGGGGCAATACAGGAACGATTTCTATCCTTGTCCTGTCTCGCCCCGGAAACCCCCCACCCCCCCATTCCGAATGACAGTAGCTCAAGAGCGAATAGAGCGTCTCACAGTACTCGCACGGGACGCCACCGCAGAGTGTAACGACGACCGAGCGCGCGAATACGTCCGCCTCGCCAGACGAATCGCCGAACGCCAGCGGTTGTCCCTCCCCCGACAGTTCAAGCGATTCACCTGCGATGCCTGCGACGCCTACCTCCGCCCCGGAAAGAACGCGCGCGTCAGACTACAGGGCGGCCACGTCGTGGTTACCTGCGACTGTGGCAACCAGACGCGCTACCCGTACGACTGACCGCTATCATCCCCTTCCCGCGGTTTTTGATTCCGGCGATATTCTCCACGGAAAGGAGTGATTACACCCTCTTTCGCCCGCCGTAGGAACCACCTACTGCGGGATTTTCGACACCACGGTTGCAGCTTCACCGCTTGTTTTCCGCAAGTGTAGACGAAAACACCAAGTCTCGTGCCACATCAATGTGGGGTATGAGCGGACAACGGTGGACGGACATGATCGTGGGGGACAGGATGGCTGTCGATAGGGAGTTCATGGAGGAAGTGACGAACTCCCAGTTTTCACGGCAGGAGTGGGGACTGGTGATGACGGCCGTGGAGTTCGAGATCGAACATCCCGAGGACGACGAGCGGGCGAAACTCGTGGCGGACACGAGCAAGGTCGAGCAGGTGATGCCCGAGATGGACAACATCCAGTCGCAGATGAACTCGATGTCGGGCAAGTCCTCGAAAAAGGAGGGAAAAGGCGTGTTTAGCTCCGTCAAAAGCGCGCTCGGGTTGAGCGGCGACGACTCCGGCGTCGACCAGGACCGACTCGCGGCGGCCGAGGCGTTGGCACAGCAGTACGCCGACGAACTCCAGGACCGCCTCGAATCGAAGGGTAAGTGGGCGCGCGTCAGGACCGCGGTTCAGGACTGATGGACGGTTTACGGCTCGGGGAGTCGAACCGATGAAGATCGTTCCGGACGCGTGGCGATACGCCGCGCCGCCGCTGTTGTTGGCCGGACCACTGGGATTCCTCTCACCCGTTGGGACGCTGCTCGCGCTGGCGACGGGAGGTGCAATCCTGCACTTCTTCCGCGACCCGGAGCGGAACCCACCAGTGGAGGGAATCCTCTCGCCCGCGGACGGGCACGTCTCCGTGATTCGGGAGGAGGGAGACCGCGTTCGCGTCGGCGTGTTCATGAACGTCACGGACGTTCACGTCAACCGCGCACCGGTCGGCGGGCGCGTCGAGTCGGTTGAACACGAACCCGGGAAACACCGTCCGGCGTTCAGCAAGGATTCGGACAACAACGAAAAGGTCCACATCGGGTTTCCGTCCTACGACGTGACGCTCATCGCGGGCGCGTTCGCGCGGCGGATTCATCCGTACGTCGAATCGGGCGACGAACTGGAACGCGGGGAACGGTTGGGTCACATCGCGTTCGGCAGTCGGGCCGACGTACTCCTGCCACCATCGGTCGACGTGACGGACATCGAAGTAAGAAAGGGACAACGCGTGCGCGCTGGAGAGACGGTGTTGACTCGTTCCGAGGTGCGGAGCGACTAGTCGCTCGAATAGTCGCCGCCGTGGAAGAGCGTCAGTTCCTCTGCCTCGTAGATGTTGACGAGTTCGGTGATGATTTCGTCGTAGGATTCGTCTTCGACACGCAGGCTGTCGAGCCGTGAGACGGTCTCCTCATCGAGTGTTATCTTGGGCATCAGTGTCCCATACCGCCCCGACGTTCATTAAAGCATAGGCCGGGAGAGATTTTGGGGACGGTGTCATTCTCCCAATTCCGACTGGAAACCGTCTTATCCGTCGAGTAAGGGGTCGTTACCGGAATCGTAGAGTTGTCTTTCCATTCGATAGTGGTTGGTTTCTCCCCGACAGCCACCGGATAACAAAGTACCCACACTGATGTTAGTCGTACCGACGAGGCTTAGCATGACAACGACAAACAGCCAGATTGCAAGTGGCAGTGACACAGTCGCCGAAAACCGATGCCGAAGCTGCGGTTCCTTCGTGACACGCGATTTCGCACGCGTGTTTGGCAACAACGAGAACGAGGTCTTCGGCTGTCTCGAATGTATGACGGCGACTGAAGTGAAGAAGGGCGGCGCGCGCGCTGAGTTCGTGGACACCTCGAAACTCGTCGGCGGTCGAGAGCCGATCCGCTGAGTCGAACCGACAGTTCGTCTCGGAACCGTACTGGGGGGTACGGTCGAAAGTGGGGTCGGTTTCCGGAAGCGAGGGAGGAAAAACCGTTTGCAGTTCTTTTTCGGATGAGACGGAAATGGCAAGCGTCAGCGTCGCTCGGAGTTATCGCTCGGAGCAGTCGCTCGATGGTGAGAGGATACGGAGAAACGATCGACGGGTGAAATCCCGTCAGTCCGCGTCGGCCGTCGGTTCGGTCAGCAGTTCGCCACCGCGCTCGAACACGCGGCTTGCATCTGGTGCTTCGTACGGCGGTGTGTGGCTGATTTCCGCCATCGTTCGTTTCTCTCGATTCGATCGTCCGCCATCCGTCGTCGGTTCTCGGTGTTGGTTGTCGTCTGTCATTGTTTGTGTGCGTTGGTCACGTCGTCTCTATGCGGTGGTTTAGCTTGCCACGATGCACTGTCGGCTCAGTTTCGTGTCGATTCGGTCGTTTTCTGGTGTGAGTAGGCAGGGGAATCAGACCCCTACGATGAGAATCGGGCCGACAACAGCGTCGCTCGCAACGGTGTGCGAGACATTGACTTGCTGTTCCATCGTTAGCATGTGTATGTGTGACACAGACATATAACCGTTGTGCGCGAGGCAACGATTGCCGGACGGTAGCGGACGGTTCCGAACGAGTCCGGACGAACCGCCACAATCGTAAGGAGGGTTCATGTCGTATCATCGGGCGATGACGAGCGAGGAAGTAACGGACCTACTCAAAAAGGCGTACAGCGACGAAATCGAAACCGTGATGAACTACCTCACGAACTCCATCGTCCTCGAAGGAGTGAGCGCCGAAGAGGTGCGTGAGAGCCTCGAAGAAGACATTCAGGAGGAGTTGGGTCACGCAGAGCGGATCGGACAGCGACTCAAGCAGTTGGACGAGCGGCCGCCCGCATCCTACGACTTCGAGGCGCGACAGGAAGGACTGCAACCGCCGGAGGACAGCACCGACGTGCTCTCGGTCATCGAAGGAGTTCTCGAAGCCGAAGAGGACGCCATCGAGACCTATCGGTCGGTCATATCGGCAGCGACGGACGCGGACGACCCCGTTACCGAGGACCTCGGAGTCACCATCCTCGCCGACGAGGAGGCCCATCGGACGGAGTTCCGCGGGTTCAAGCGAGAGTACGAAAACTGATTGACACACCAAGGCAAGGATTTTTCTCGGGGCGATGAGAGATACCGCCATGAACGATTCCGGGTTCGATTTGGACCTTCAGGCGGCCGAACAGGATATCGACTTCGACGAGGATGCCCGTGTCATCCTCGGCGTCCTCGACGGAACGACCTCCGTCGGGGAACGAGTCGAGGCGATAGAGCGGGGACACACGCTCGTCCTCGCCATCGACGGCGACTTGACCGAGTTGGCGGCCGATCTCGCACCGGCCGTGAAAAAAGGCGGCGGGAATTTGGTGCATTTCCGGAAGTTTCTCATCATCTCACCGCCCGACATCGAAATCGATACGAGCGAACTCTGAGAAACGCCCGCGCCGATGGAGGTAGACAGTAGAAAACCACTGCCCGGATTGCGTCAACGAGGACCACAGGGTGGCCCAAGCGGTAAAAATACAGTGACAGTATATAAAAATTCCATTCTAGAGACCACAAATTTGAGCTACTCGTAGAAAATGCCTATTCATCTGGAATCTGATATCTACCCAGTTGAGAGCGATAGTGAAAAGAATCGCTCCGATGTACTGACACCTGCCGCCATGGAACAACACCAGTCCCTCATCAAGTACGTGCTTCGCTCCGGGGCACGGACAGCAGTGTTACAGGCCATCGTCGATGGCGACGAGACGACACAGGCACTGCTGAATCGGAATCTCGCGAGCGAATCCGCCGTGTACAACGCGCTCACGGAGTTGGAAAATCGTGGATTGATCTACTCCACCCGGGCGAAGCGCTGGGCACCGACGGGAACCGGGTCGGTCGTCTGTGACCTCGTCCGTGAACAACGGGAAACTGAACAAGCACTCGCGATCGACGCCGACTACTGGCAGCGACACGACACCGCCGCGCTCCCCTCCACCGACGTGTTTCGTATCGCCGACCTCGTCGACGCTACCGTCGTCCGAGCGACCGACACCCACCCGTCACGAGCAGTGCGGGAGATCGAACGCCGACTCGAAACCACGACATCCGCGTTGGTCATCGCACCCATCTTCAACGAACGATTTTCGGACGCCCTCCTCGATGGCCTCGACCACAACGGAAAATCGCGACTGATTCTGGGGACGAACGTCCTCAACTCCCTCCTCGAAGAACCGTCGATCCCGATGAACGACGAGTTGGAGGTCCGAGTGGCGAACGTCTCGTTCGCCTTGACGGTGACTGACGACAGCCTGTTGCTCTCACTTCCGCTGCTCGATGGGTCCTACGACGCGGGGGCGGAACTCATCGTCGACTCCGAACGGGCACATCGGCGAGGAACGAGGCTGTTCGAGCACGTCTGGAACGACGCCGAACCGGTCGCCGACTACATCGAGTCGCTCGACGACACTGTCACGTAGTGGCCGTCAGGATCCCGAATTCGAACACCTGTATCGACGGGTTCGACGTGACACACCCGGTCCCCCATTTTCGCCCGAATCGTCCGTCCCTACCAGTCGAGATTCCACTTCGAGTACCAACCAGTCAATTCCCGATCACGTCCGCCGCCGACGGACCGTCCGCACACGAACTGTTCCCCCGTCGATTTATGCGTTCTCCGACGGTATTCGGGGTATGCCTTTGAAAGAGACAGATCCGTCGAACACGTATCGAGAGATCGACCGATGGGACGGTGGCGTCGGTTGGCTGGCACATCCGGACGAAACGATGGAGCGGGCGAGTCACGCGCTGTCCATCGACGGTGATGTGTGGGTTATCGACCCGGTCGATGCCCCGTCGATAGACGAGTTGTTCGCGGAGTTCGGCACGGTCGCCGGTGTGGTCGTCCTCCTCGACCGCCACATGCGTGATGCCGAGGCTGTCGCCCGGAGACACGACGTGCCGCTGTACTTACCCACGTGGGTTCGCCGGAGCGTCAGCGGAGTTCCTGTCCGTCGGTTCGGAACGACGCTCGCCGATACGGGACTACGGGTGCTGAAGCTGTTCGACAATCCGGCGTGGCAGGAGGCCGCACTGTACGACGAAACGGGTGGGACACTCGTCGTCCCCGAATCCGTCGGCACTGCGGACTACTTCCGAACCGGCCACGAGCAGTTGGGAGTCCACCCGATGATCCGACTCTTCCCGCCGGACGAACTACGAGGGTTGACACCGAAACGTATCCTCGTTGGACACGGTCCCGGCGTCTTCGACGACGCGCCGGTAACGCTCGCCGATGCGCTGGACGGGTCCCGTCGTCGGTATCCCTCCTTGCTGGTGGAGACCGTTCGTGGGTTCGTATCGATGTGATACCGTAAGAATTACAAACTGCCGATAGTTTTTTAACATTCGATTGATATCTACGACGTATGTGCCTCGAGAGCCGGAATCAAACCCCTCCAGAGACGGAGGTAATCCGGTGACGATCTCGTTCGATTCCCACGCAGACGGAATCGTAATACAGGACCCAATCGAGCGGCGCACGTTTTCCCTCCATACGTTCGATGCGGTTCACCCCGTTGCGGTCGACACCGACTCGTTTTGTTTTCCGGTCGACTGCGCAGTTCGCGTTCGGACTTCCGGACTCCGCCTTCCAATCCCGACAGCGGTCTACGTTCGCGATGCGTCCGGTGAGATGTTGACGAGTATCGAAGGGATTCAACACGAGGAACTCCCGAGCGGGACGTACACCATCGAACTCTGCCCGCCGATCAAACTATACTTGCACGTCGAAGGGACGGTCAGTATCAGCGCTTCGTTCGAGGACGTGACTATCGATTTCGACTCGGTAGTGGACGTGATCATCGGTGGGCGGTCGCTTCACCGACGTCCGGCGGGAACGGTGACGACAACGACGGACCCGGAAGACATGATGGCAGCGATTTCGACGTTCGGGGCGGCGCTGAAGACGACCAGTCCCGAACGGTCGTTTCCAACCCTCCGGGGCCATCCTCCGGTGGTCGAACTCGGCGAGGAACTCCACGTTCCGGACGGGTTGAAACCGCCGGAGACGGGCATCACCATCGAGGTTCCGCCCGAGTACGGTTCGATTTTCCCTGTCGCGCCACTTGCATACTATCTCGGGGCGAAGCTCGTACCTGGAAACACGCCACGAATCGTCACGGACGAATTCGAACGGCCGCTCGACACGCCCCTCGGCTTCGAAAAGGAGGTAGAACGGATACTGAAACAGACGTTCCTCTTCGACTGTATCACCCGTACCGAGGGGTTGTATCCGATCGATTTATACGAACGTCAAGAAGTCGAATCGATGGTCGATTTGGACTTCGAAACGCTGTACGATACTCCGTCGGCAAAGCGTTTGGAGGCGTATCTCTCGGTTCCGTACAGTTTAGTAGCGGAGTTCGTTCCGGACTGGCAGTTGACGACCCACGTATCGCCGATATCGGATAACGTCGAGATGCTCCCGTTCCTCGTCAACGACCTCGCGGTCATACGGACGCCACATGCGAAGGAGGTGTCCGCATCCTCGATACAGGTACCCGCAGTCGAGCAGTTCGTTCGCGGGAAGACGAGAAGTCTGTCCGAATCGGCTGCCAACCCGCGTTCGTTCATCGAACCCGAACCGTCGGACTCGCTCGAAGAAGTGTGGGTCGGCGACGATGCACCGCTCGGCGCGAGCAAGGCGACGGTGACTGCGTTTCAAAATCGGCTCGAACGCTCGGCTAAGGACGGGGATATCGATATCACGGTCGTCTGTAACGATATCGAGATGAGCGAAGAGCGGGACCTCGCGGACGAGGTGTACGGGTCGGGACGGGACCTACCGTTCGACGTGACCGTTCGGTACGAGTTGACCACGGAGGAACTCCGTACCGTCCTCGAATCCGAGGCACAGTTCCTCCACTACATCGGTCACATCGACGAGAACGGGTTCAAATGTATCGATGGGATGCTCGACGCCATGGAACTCGATTCCGTCGGTGTGGAAGCGTTTCTGCTCAACGCCTGCCAGTCGTACGAACAAGGGATGGCGCTCATCGAAGCGGGTGCCATCGGTGGTGTCGTCACGATGAGCGACGTGATAAACAGCGGGGCGGTTCGTATCGGAAAGGCAATGGCGCAGTTGTTGAACTCGGGGTTCCAGCTGTCGGCGGCGCTGAATATCGCCCGAGATCAGAGTATCATCGGTGGCCAGTACACCATCGTCGGAGATGGAACTATCAACGTCGTTCAGACGGAAAGTAACGTTGCAGTGGTTCTCGTAATCGAATCCAACGGCGACTCGTTCGAGCTAACCCCAGTCACGTATATCACCAACCGCGGTGGTATCGGTGGTATAGTTACGCCGCGTCTCTCGGAACGAAATCGGATGTATCTCGCATCGGGTACGCTACCCTCCAGTACGCTTACGAAGAGCGAACTCGAGGAGAACCTCCGCATCGAAAACGTCCCCGTTCATGTCAATGGACAGTTCACGTTGAGTTACTCGGTCGACGTAGAATCGATTTGAGTCGTTTTACGGACCGATCGGACCGACAGCGTACGTGGATGCTGCCGTGTTTCCTGCTTGCGTGAGTAGCAACATCATCGCGAATAGGACGCCGATCATTCGTGGTCTTTCCGCCAGATACGTGGTAAGATCGTCTTTTACCATGAAAATACCCTTTCTCCAGAGATATATTAAATTTTCCCATAAATTATTGAAAACAATCTGTGAGGATGTTGGGTGAATATTATCGTCCGAGTACGTGAACGAGATGCACAGCAACTCGTTGTGGGATCCCTGAGAGGGGTACCGGGCGACGGTATTATCTAAATACGACACGAAGAGGTGCGTGTGGTCTACATCACTCGTGGACTGAACGACGCGCTTCTCGAACTGGCGGCGGACGCCGAACCGAAGAAACTGACCGTTCCGCTAGCTGTTACCCCTGCGGAGGACCTGGACGGCGCGGACGAACTCGAACCGGAAACACCCGTATTCACTCACTTCTATCCGCCGGATACGGGAAAATCCGTGACCGCGGTCTTCGGGATGGACCTCTCGATACCGCCACGACAGACACAGGGCCAGTTCATCTCACACCCGCAAGGCCCACTCGAAGTCACACAGACGGACGACCTACGGGAAGTCGTCGTCGTTGCCGTCCCACCGTGGACACAGGAAACGGTCGCCGCGTTCGACCGTTCCGGGCGAAAACAGGAACTGGTTGTCCTCGATGCCGAACCGCCGGCGGAACTACTCTAGATATCCCAACTCACGCAGTTGGTCGGTTATCTCGCTGAATTCCGACTCCGTGAGCTTTCCCTGCCGTTGGTGCTGAATGACGATACTCCGGAGCAGAAACCGGACGAGATCGCTCGTGTTCGAAAAACTCGTTCCCTCGATCGTCTCCTCCACGCGATCGGCGAGATCCTTCGGAATGGAAACGGTGGTGTACTTCGTCATATCCCTCCGTTGGTCGTCCCTCCGGTTAGGGTTTGTGACCGCCGTCCGGAGGCAGAGCAGTTTGAGACGAAAGACCGTATCACGACGCGAGAAGCTATTCAAATGACCTACAACTCACTCCTACTGCGGCAAGCCCTCCGCGTTGAAGCCGTTCCCGGTGACCGATCAGTCGATGAGATCCTCGAATTCGGGCAACACGTCGTCCGTATCGCTCCCGTCATCGTCGTCCGAATCGTCGGCGTTGGTGTCGGTTTCGTCCGTCTCGTCCGAATCGCTTTCCTCGTCCTCGATGACCTCGACGTCGAGGACGGTGAGCGGAATGTTTTCCAACCGTTGGCCGATTTCTTTCCGGGCGATACGCGATGCGTGTTCCTCTCGCTCGACGTTGAACACCGTCATCTCCAACTCCAGCGCGACGAGTGCCTCGTCGGCGGCGATGAACGCCGGTGGGAGTTCCTCCCCGGATGGCGATGTCCGCGAACCCATGTTTATTTCGACGTAGTTTAGGTCGGGATTGAGCATCTCGCCGGTCTTGGAGATGGCGATGCGCACCGCCTCGTCCGGCGTCTGCACGTCGTAGACCGGGATTGCGGCTTCGACGACAACTCTACAGTTCATAATCCCAACGGTAATTACAGGGCCAGCAGTATGAATTTTCGCCCTTTTGGGGTATCGTGACAGGTCACGACAGCACTTATGTCCGTTTCCGACACATCATGGGCAATGACTCACATGCCGGTCGTGGACGGCCACAACGATACGCTTCTCCGGTTGGGTTCGACCGACGACCCCGTATCGGCGTTCGCGGATGGAATCGAGGGCACGCATATCGACCTCCCGCGTGCCCGCGAGGCGAGACTCGGCGTCGGATTCTTCGCCACCTTCGTCCTGAGCGACGACGAACACGAGGTTCGACGGACCGACGAGGGCTACGAGTTCCCTCTCCCCGACGAACTCGACCACGACGATGCGCGGTCCGCGACGTACCGATACCTCGAACTGCTCCACAGGCTCGCCGCCAACGTCGACGGCTTCCGCGTCGTGGACTCGCTCGACGACTTCGACGCCTGCCTCGAATCGGGTGAACTCGGCGCGGTCCCACATATCGAAGGCGCTGCCGGGGTCGCTCCCGACCTCACCAACCTCGACTTCCTGTACGCCGCGGGCGTGCGCTCCATCGGACCGGTGTGGAGCCGTCCGAACGCCTTCGGTCAGGGTGTCGTCTCGCGCTATCCCGGGAGTCCGGACACCGGCGACGGACTGACCGACGCCGGGAGAGACTTCGTCCGAGCGTGCGAACGGCGCGGCATTGTGATCGACTGTGCACACCTGACCGAACGGGGATTCTGGGACGTCGCCGAGACGAGCGGCGCGCCGCTCGTCGCCTCGCACACCGGCGCGTACAGCCTCTGTCCGCACTCCCGAAACCTGACGGACGAGCAGATAGACGCCGTGGCCGACTCCGACGGCGTCGTCGGAATCGGCTTTCTCGAACCGATTTTGGCCAACGACCCCAATCCGGACGCCGATGCGACCCTGTCCGACCTCGTGGACCATATCGAATACGTCGCCGACCGCGCAGGTATCGACCACGTGGTGTTAGGATCCGACTTCGACGGCGCACCGATACCCGACGACGTGGGCGACGTGACCGGTCTTCCCGCCGTGTTCGCGGAACTCCGGGAACGCGGGTTCGGCGAGGACGACGTTTCGAAGGTCGCCCACGGGAACTGGCGGCGGGTGCTGGCCGCGACGTGGTGAATCGAAAGAGTTGCTTGTCCCCGATACCCATTCCCGGGCGATGGAAACCGGTTCGATACCCGTCGAAGAGTTACCAGGTGGGTTCGACCTCCAATCGACCGTCGAGAGCGGCCAGAGTTACCTCTGGCGGCGCGAGGACGGACGGATGTACGAGACGACCCACGCCTACGGCGGGTCGGCGTGGTACTACACCGTCCTCGACGGGAACGTCATCCGCGCCCGGCAACGGGACGGACTGCTGGAGTGGGAGGCGACGACCGACGCCGAACCTCACCTGTTCTCGCTTTTGCGCCTCGACGACGACTTGGACGCGATAATCGACGCCACACCCGCGGACTCGCTGGTCGAATCGGCCTACGACGAGTATCGTGGCATGCGGATCGTCCGCGATCCCTTTTTCCCGTGTCTCGTCTCCTTCATCTGCTCGGCACAGATGCGCGTGAGCCGAATCTACGGCATGCAGACCGCGCTGGCCCGCGAATTCGGAACCCCCATCGAGTTCGACGAAAAGACGTACTACGAGTTCCCGACGCCGGACGCGTTGGCCGAAGCGTCGGAGGGGGAGCTTCGGGACCTGAATCTGGGCTACCGTGCGCCGTACGTCAAGAAGTCCGCCGAGTTGCTGTCGTCCGGCGAGGCCTCGCCGGACGACGTTCGCGGGAAATCCTACGAGGACGCCCGCGACGCCATGCAAGCCTTCGTCGGCGTCGGCGACAAAGTCGCCGACTGCGTGCTCCTGTTCGCGCTCGACTACCTGGAGGCCGTCCCGCTCGATACGTGGATTCAGAGCGCCATCGAGGATCATTACCCACACTGCGAACAGGGATCGTACAAAGCCACGTCACGCGCGATTCGGGAACAGTTCGGCGAGTACGCCGGGTACGCACAGACGTACGTGTTCCACTATCTGCGAAGCTGAGCGATCGTCCGGAATTCGGAACAGTTCATTCGATGGCTATTTCGTGGGGCTATCGAAAGTGAGGATATGGTTACTGGACTCCCCGCCCTCCTGTTCGGCTTCCTCATCGGCGTCGCCGTTTCCGGTATCGGTGCGTACATCGCGCTCAGGTCGTTCGTGTACAACGAATTGGACCTCACGAAGGAGGAAATCCGAACGGCGGTAAAACACCTCTCGTACGAACGAATGCCGCCGGAGGAGGGAACCGAAGGGTGAACGGCCCCGAGGATTTTGTGGTTCGACTTCGAATTTTCGCATATGACGGATCGTACTCGTGCACACGTCTTCGTCTCCGGTAAGGTACAGGGCGTCTTCTATCGGGCGAACACCCGGGACACGGCGGAATCGAAGGGAATCGACGGCTGGGTGCAGAACCTCTCCGACGGGCGCGTCGAAGCCGTCTTCGAGGGTCCCGAATCGACGGTCGAGGAGATGGTCGAGTGGTGTCACACGGGGAGTCCGGCCGCGGACGTGGACGGCGTGGCGTCGAGTACGACGACCCGAACGGGGAATCCGGGTTTCGAATCAGACGATAGTTCCGGGGTCGCCGATAGCTTCCTCACGGCCGACGCGAACGAATGCTTTTAAGGCCCGCTATCGGAAAGAGTTCGGTATGGCAATCAAACCCGACTACGTCAAGAAGACAGGGAACATCCTGTTGGAGCGATATCCGACCGCATTCACGAAGGACTTCAGCCAGAACAAGGACAGCGTCGAAAAGCTGACCAACATCGGCTCGAAGGGCGTCCGCAACCGCATCGCCGGCTACGTCACGCGCAAGAAAGAGTAATTTTCTCAGTGCTGTCGCACTGTTCATCGATTCTGCGGAGCCGAGCGGTTCAATCGTTTTCGACGATCTCCTTGGAGACTCTATCGAACTCGACGCTTCCACATCGTTCACACGTACCCGTGTCCGTCGGGAGGACGTACGAGCCGTCGTCTCGAACGCGGGCGGAATATGCACGGCCGCACCTCTGACATGTGACAACATCCCTCTCCATGCTCTCCCAGAGGCTTCAACCGATATATGAGCATAGTGTTCAAACATGAGACACGTATCGCCGTGAGAATCGATGGACGGCAATCGGTCTCACGGCAAACTCCGACACCGTCGAAAGCTACTTGCACACTCCTGCTATCGAGTTCCACATGAGTGTTAACGTCGGAATTCTCGGCGGAACCGGAGCGGTCGGACAGCGATTCATTCAACTCCTCGACGGTCATCCAGACTTCGAACTGACGACGATAACCGCGAGCGAGGACAGCGCGGGCAAACTCTACCGCGAAGCGGCGAAGTGGCGAATCGACTCGCCCATCCCGGAGTATGTCGGCGACATCGAAGTACGCGCGACCGACCCGAGAGACGTCCCGGACGATGTGGACCTCCTCTTTTCGTCGCTCCCGTCCGGCGTCGCGGCCGAAGTGGAACCGAAGTTCACCGAGGCGGGATACGTCGTCTCCTCGAACTCCTCGAACGACCGAATGGCCGAGGACGTACCGCTCGTCATCCCGGAAGTCAACGCGGAGCATCTGGACCTCATCGAAGTCCAGCGCGACGAACGGGGCTGGGACGGCGCGCTCGTCAAGAACCCGAACTGTTCGACCATAACGATGGTGCCCACCCTGGCCGCGCTCGATTCGTTCGGTCTCGAACGCGTGCACGTCTCCACCCTGCAAGCCGTCTCCGGCGCGGGCTACGACGGCGTCACGTCGATGGAGATCATCGACAACGTCATCCCGCACATCGGCGGCGAGGAGGAGAAGATGGTGGACGAGCCACAGAAACTGCTCGGCACCTTCGACGGCAGCGAAATCTCGCTTCACGACGTGGACGTGGCGGCCTCGTGTAATCGCGTCCCGACGCTAGACGGCCACCTCGAAAACGTGTGGGCGGAGACGACCGAGGAGATAACGAAGGCGAGCGCCGAGGAAGCCCTCGAAAACGCCACCACGCTCGACCTCCCGAGCGCGCCGGACCCGCTCATCAAGGTGTTCGAGGACCCCGACCGCCCGCAACCCCGCCTCGACCGCACCCTCGGCGGCGGCATGCAGGTTGCGGTCGGCGGCGTGCAGGAGACCCCGGCGGGCATCCAGTACAACTGCCTCGCCCACAACACGATTCGCGGCGCCGCCGGTGCGAGCGTGCTGAACGGCGAACTCCTCGCGCAGGAAGGGTGGATCTGAGACGGATTAGGAGACGAGATAGCGAAGTAGAACGCCGTCGTCCATCGTATCGACCGAATCGAGTTCGAGGTCCGGAAACGATTTTCTCTCCACGAAGCCCTCACCGTCCGCGAGCGTCGGTGCGTCCCGGCCGCCGATGACCAGCGACCCGACGTAGAGACGGAGTTCGTTCACCAGTTCGGCCTCGAAGGTCGAGAAGATGAGTTCGCCGCCGCCCTCGACCATGACCTGTTCGGTGCCGCGCGATTCGAGTTCGGAAAACGCCCGGCGGAGCGAGACGCGACCGTTTCCGGCGACGACGACGTCCGCCCCGGCCCCGCGCAGTGCTCGGACGTTCCGAGTCGGTGCGCTTTCGGCGACGAAAATGAGGGTGTCCGCCCTGTCGTCCAACACCTGCGCGTCGAGCGGGGTTCGCGCACGCGAGTCCGCGATGATGCGTGTCGGGTTTGCTCCATCGTCGGCGGTCAGGGAGGGGTCGTCCGCGAGGACGGTCCCGACGCCGACCACGATGGCGTCGCTTTCCACCCGAAGGTCGTCAACCCGGTTGAAGTCGTTCGCGCCGCTGATGGCGACCTGCTCGCGCTGGCAGGAGGAGAGCTTTCCGTCGGCGCTCATCGCGGCGTTGACGACCACGTGCATGGATTATCGTATGCTAGCCCGGTGAAAACCCCTTTCGGTGTCGCGGAAGGAGGAACGGTCGCTTTGTCGGAATGAGTTCGGTTTGGGTGAGAATGTTCGAGACGGTCGTGGTGCCGTCGTTGCTGTCTGAGATGTGAAACTAAACACTCATCTCCCAAACTGTTTCAGTTCCTTCACGAACAAGACATGGAAGCAAAATCGAGCCAACTCGGTGGCATCGGTATCCTCCTCGTTTCGATATATCTCCTCGTTTTCGGTGGAATTCTGGGTTCGTACAGTAGCACCGCACTCGACCCGATACTAGCGTACGGAAGCGTTCCAGTCATGCTGATCGGGTTGGTCTTCGCGTGGGGATTTGCCGGGCGATAGCGGATTTCGGTCGATTTCGATTCCACCTCCATTCCCGCTCACACTTCTAGCGACGACGAACACTTTTAATCCATCCCGTCCCAACTTCGGGTGATGAACGTTGACGACCATGCCGAGGCGCTCGCCTCCGACCTCGGTGTTGACAAAGAGGAGGTCAAAGCAGACCTGCAGAACCTCATCGAGTACAGTGTGCCGGTAGACGAAGCCAAACAGAGCCTTCGACGAAAGTACGGCGACGGCAGTTCGAGCAGTTCCTCGCCCTCGACGGCCGATATCGCCGACGTGACGACGGACATGGGCAACGTCACGATCACCGCGAAGGTGCTCACCGTCGGCCAGCGCTCGATCCGCTATCAGGGCAACGAGCAGACGATTTTCGAGGGGGAACTGGCCGACGAAACCGGGAAGATTTCCTACACGGCGTGGAACGACTTCAGCCTCAGTCCGGGTGAGGTCATCACCGCGGGCAACGCGGGCGTGCGAGAATGGGAGGGTAACCCCGAACTCAACCTCGGGGACAGCACCAACATCGCACGCGAGGGGGGCGAACTCGACGTATCCTACAAAGTGGGCGGCGACGCGACGTTGGCGGAGGTCCGACCCGGCGACCGCGGCGTCGCACTGGAGGTGACGGTTCTCGAAGTCGAGAGCAAAGTCATCGACGGACGCGACGGCGACACCGAGATCAAGAGCGGTATCGTCGCCGACGAGTCGGCGCGACTCCCGTTCACCGACTGGGAAGCGCGCGACGAAGTGACGGAGGGTGCGGAGATTCGCGTAGACAACGTCTACATCCGCGAGTTCCGCGGCGTGCCGTCGATCAACTTCTCGGAGTTCACGACCGTTTCACCCCTCGCGCGCGAGGTGGACGTGAACGACAGCGCGACGCGCATGACCGTCCGCGAGGCGGTCGAAACCGGCGGTGCGTTCGACGTGGAAGTCCTCGGTAACATCGTCGCGGTCCGCGACGGGTCGGGACTCATCCAGCGCTGTCCCGAGTGCGGCCGCGTGGTGCAGAAGGGCCAGTGTCGAAGCCACGGCCAGGTCGACGGGCAGGACGACCTACGTGTGAAAGCCATCGTGGACGACGGGACGGGAACCGTCACCGCGATTCTGGACGCCGACCTCACCGCGGAAGTGTACGGCGGCGGTCTCGAAAAGGCCCGACAAGCGGCCCGCGATGCGATGGACCAGGAAGTCGTCGCGGACAGCATCCGCGAGGAGATCGTCGGCCACGAGTACCGCGTCCGGGGCAACCTCTCGGTGGACGACTACGGCGCGAATCTCGAAGCGACCGAGTTCACCGAGACGGACGACAACCCGGCCGAGCGTGCGAAGGCCTTCCTCGCGGAGGTGGACGCATGAGTTCGCAGGGTGGCGTCGGCCGCCGGGAAGTCGCGTGGCGAATCTTCGCCGCCGAGTACGACGGCTCATCGCTCGAACACTCCGACAGCGACGAGGAGCGCGCGCCGAACTACGTCGTCACGCCGACGGGGGCGCGAATCAACCGCCTGTTCGTCGTCGGGGTGCTGACCGAAATCGAGCAGGTCGGCGACGAGGTGCTCCGCGCCCGGATCGTGGACCCGACCGGCGGGTTCGTCGTCTACGCTGGCCAGTACCAGCCTGACGCGCTCGCGTTCCTCGAACGCGCCGAAGCGCCGATGTTCGTCGCCGTGACGGGCAAGGCACGGACGTTCCAGCCCGAGGATTCGGACTTGGTGTACACCTCGATTCGACCGGAGAGCATGAACGCGGTCGATGCCGAAACACGCGACCGCTGGACAGTCCAAACGGCACAACAGACCCTCGACCGGATTCGCACGTTCGCCGGTGCGCTCGACTCCGGCCAGCGCGGGGAGGACCTGCGCCAGGCGCTCGAAGCCGCCGACGTGGACACCGGCCTCGCCGCCGGTGTTCCGCTGGCGCTCGACCACTATCGGACGTCGACGCCGTACCTCGCCGAGTTGCAGGACGTGGCGCTCGATGCGGCCCGCGTCGTCGCGGGCGAACAGGACGAGGTCGGTACGGTCGACGCGTCGCCGGACGACCCCGGCGACGCGACGCTCGACGTGGACGTGTCGCTCGAAACGCCCGACGTCGAGACGGAAGTCGGGACGGAAACGGAACCAACGACCGAATCCGCCGAATCCGAATCGACGTTCGATTCGGAACCGGCAGCAGAGGGCGAATCGGTGGTGGATTCGGAACCGGCAGCGGACACCGAATCGACGGCGGAAGCCGGGTCGGAGTTCGACGCTGGAACGGTGTCCGAGTCCGAGACCACAACCGAACCCGAATCGGCGACCGAACCCGAATCGGCGACGGAAACCACGGCTCCGGACGCCGATCCGGAACCCGAAACGCCGCCAGCGCAAGCCCGCGAACCGGAGGAGTTCGAGGAACCGGCCGAACCGGAACCGACGGACGCCGAATTGGCCGATTCGGAACCGGCAGGGGGAGAACCGGTCGGTGAAACCGGTGTCGAGGAGTTCGACACGGGGAGCGAATCCGCGGACGACTCCACCGACGAACTCGGCGATTTCGATTCGGGAACGTCTGAGGATGACCTCGGCGACTTCGACGACCAGCCGATGGGCGAGGACGTGAGCGGCGAGATGTACGAGTTCGACGAGGGTGAACGCGAACAGATAGAGGAGGAGTTCGGCACTGAGTTCACCAGCGGTGCGGAAGTCGATGCGCCGGGCGAAGCCGACATCGAAACGCCGGAACCGGCCCAGGAGATGGCGACGGAATCGGAATCCGAACCGGACACCGACACCGCCGCCGAACCGGCAGAAGCGGCCGGGCCGGAGGCCGGGACGGCACAGCCCGAACAGACTGAAGCGACCGAACCGGAACCGACACCGACCGAAGGAGCGGAATCAGAATCCGAAGCGGCGGAATCCGAATCCGAGTCCGAACCCGAATCGGCGGACGAGGATGGCGAGAAATCCACGCCCGAGAACCTCGAAAACATCGTGATGGAGGTCATGCGTGACATGAACGATGGCGACGGCGTCGAGAGCGAACGCCTCATGGCGAACGTCGTGAACTCCTACGACACGACGCCCGCCGAGGTCGAGGATGCGTTGCAGGACGCGCTGATGGCTGGACGGTGTTACGAATCCGGCGAGGACACCCTGAAACCCATCTGATGGCGCTGGTCGAACCGGTTCCCGGCGAACCGGCCGCAACTGCGACGCTCGGCGACGAACGGGCGCTCGTGGTGGCGGATTACCACGCCGGAATCGAGGACGGACTCCGCTACGAGCAGGGGATCAACCTCGACAGCCGTGCGGACGAGCGCCGCGAGCGAATGGCGTCGCTCGTCCGGCGAACCGACCCGGATAGGGTCGTCGTCCTCGGCGACTTCATGCACTCCATCGCCGGGCCGGGTGGGGCCGAGCGCGGCGAAATCGAGGTGCTGCTGGAATCCATCGATCAGCCGGTGACGCTGGTGAAGGGGAATCACGACGGGGATATCGAGTCGTGGGTCGACTGTGCGGTGACGCCGGGCGACGGGGTCCGACTCGGGGACGTGGGATTCGTCCACGGCCACACGTGGCCGAGCGAGGACGTGCTCTCGGCGGACGTGGTCTGCGTCGGTCACGAACATCCCTGCGTGCGATTGGAGGACTCGGTCGGCGGCAGCCGAATCGAACGCGTCTGGTTGCGCGGCCGCGTGAATCCGGAGCCGTTCGTGGAACGGTACGACGGAGAGTTCTCCATCGACGCCCAACTCGTCGTCTTTCCCGCGTTCAACGACCTGACGGGTGGGACGTGGGTGAACGTCGCGGGCCAGGGATTCCTCGCGCCGTTCCTGCCCGACGGACTCTCGGACGGCGAGGCGTACCTGTTGGACGGAACGCGATTGGGAGCGTACGACGGGGTTTGAACGGCCGTGTGTGTTTTCATGGCTCACGCTGTGTGACGATCCATGGACGTGAGCTTCGACTTCAGCGGCGATGTCGTCCTGGTCACGGGTGCGAGCGGCGCGCTCGGCAGCGCGGTCTGTGCCGCGTTCGCGGACGCCGGGGCGACGGTGTGTGCGACCGACGTGGTCGAACCGGACGAGGATTCCCCACTCGACGGCGAGCGAGTCGATTTCTACGAGGCCGACTTCACCGACGAATCGGCCGTCGAAACCGTCGTTTCGGACGTCGTCGACGACCACGGCGGTCTCGACGCGCTCATCAACATCGCGGGAACGTGGAAGGGCGGGTCACCCATCGAGGAGACGGACGTGGGGACGTTCGACCTGCTGTTCGACGTGAACCTGAAGACGATGTTCCTGGCGGCCAAACACGCGCTGCCGCATCTCCAGGAGAGCGAGGGCGCGATCGTCAGCGTCAGCGCCCGAGCGTCGCTCGAAGGCGGGGAAGGGGACGGACCGTATCGGGCGTCCAAAGCGGGTGTCAGACTGCTCACCGAGACGATCGCCGAGGAGAATTCAGGTGTGGTTCGAGCGAACGCCGTGATGCCGAGCGTCATCGACACGCCCGCGAACCGGGAGATGATGCCCGACGCCAACCACGACGAGTGGGTTTCCCCAGAAGATATCGCTTCCGTGATGTGTGTGCTCTGTAGCGACGCCACGAGCGTGACCAGTGGGGCGGCGGTTCCGGTGTACGGCGAAGCCTGATCCGACCCCGAAAACATCATTACGTTTGAGGTTTTTCGGTGTCAATTAGTCTCTCAGTGGTACGATATCACGCCGCTTTGATTTCGGATTCGGCTGTTTGGTGGATTGACGAGTCATTTTCTTACACGAATATAATATGAGATAATCATTTATTCGGGTGATTAATTGACATCGTGCAGTTTATACGCATCAGTTAAGAATGGCAGGCATACACATGTCACAACGAGAAACGTGGACATCCCGAATGGGGTTCATTCTGGCTGCTGTCGGAAGCGCCGTTGGACTCGGCAACATTTGGCGATTCCCGTATATGTCTGCACAGAACGGCGGGGCGGCCTTCCTCGTGGTCTACCTCGTCGCGGCGGTTCTCATCGGACTGCCCGCCATCCTCGCGGAGTTCGTCATCGGGCGCGAGACCAAGAAGAACATCGTGGACGCGTTCAGAAACCTCGGTGGGCCAGTCGCAGGAATCATCGGACTCCTCGGCCTGTTCACTGGGTTCTGGATTCTGTCGTACTACAGCGTCGTCGGTGGATGGGTCATCCAGTACATCCTCGGGAGTTGGACCGGCGCGTACTTCGGCGACCCCTCCCAGTACTTCGGACAGATTTCGGCGGGTACTGGAACGATACTGTTCCACTTCGTGTTCATGGTACTCGTCGTGGTTATCGTCGCGCTGGGTGTCGAGAAAGGCATCGAGATGGGGACAAAAATCATGGTTCCGTCCATCGCCATCCTGATGGTCGGACTCGCCCTGTGGGCATTCACCCTCGACGGCGCTGCAGCGGGCTACGACTACTTCCTCTCCCCCGACTTCGGCGTCATCGTGGACAATTACCAGTCCATCATCCCCGCCGCCGTGGGACAGGCGTTGTTCTCGCTCTCGCTCGGGATGGGGGCGATGGTGACGTACGCGTCCTACTTGGACGGTGACGACAACCTTCTCACCGACGGACTCAGCATCGTCGGCTTGAACTCCTTCATCGGCGTTCTCGCCGGATTCGTCGTCTTCCCGCTCCTGTTCGCACAGAGCATCGACCCCGGTGAGGCCGGCGCGGGTGCGGTGTTCATCACCCTCGCAAAGGCGTTCGCGAAACTACCGGCGGGGAAGATAGTCGGTCTCGTGTTCTTCGTCATCCTGCTCATCGCGGCGCTTTCGTCGGCGATTAGCCTCCTCGAAGTGGTCGTCTCGTACTTCGTGGATAACTACTCGCTCAGTCGGCCGGTCATCACAGTCATCGTCGGCGTCATCGTGTTCGCCCTCGGTGTCCCGTCGGCGCTGAGTCTCGACACGTTCACCATGTTCGACAATATCGCGTCGAACCTCCTCCTCCCCCTCGGCGTCGTGCTGACCGTCATCTTCGTCGGATGGGTGTACAGCGCGGGAGCGGTTCAAGAACTCCGACGTGGCCTCGGTAAGACCCGCGGCAACATCGGCACGATTTGGCTCACGCACCTCCGAGTGGTCGTGCTCATCGCCGTCATCGGAACGCTCGCACTGAGCCTGATGTCGTTCTTCTGAGCGTCGTCCGGCACCGGCACTGATTCTTTTTTGTCGAGTACTTAAACAGCGACGAGTAAAATCGACGAACCGTAGACAACAGTCCTGATTTCATGTCCATTCGAATCTGAAAATCGATTTCTGATGCCCCATCGCGTGTGTTAATAGCATTTTGATGGTTTCTAACCTCGAAAGTCTCATATCCCCTGGGCAAGCGAGTGCATAGCAATGGTACGTGAATCGTGGGCGAGTCGGGTCGGCTTCATCCTCGCGGCGGTGGGGAGCGCGGTCGGCCTCGGCAACGTCTGGCGCTTTCCGTGGATGACGGCCGAATACGGCGGAAGCGCGTTTCTCGTGGTCTACCTCTGTATCGTGTTGCTCGTCGGCGTCCCCGGACTCCTCGCGGAGTTCGTCATCGGTCGCCGCTCGAACCGAAACCCGGCCGGGGCGCTGGCCCGCCTCGCACCCGGAACCAAATCGTGGGGGTACGTCGGCCTGTTCGGCGTCCTCACGGCGCTCATCCTCTTGTCGTTCTACAGCGTCGTCGGCGGGTGGATCGTTCGTTACTTCGTCGCCAGCTTTTCGGGGTCGTACTTCGCCGACCCGAGCGGATACTTCGGCACCATCAGCTTCGGCTGGGAAGCCGTCGCGTTCCAAGTCGCGTTCCTCGCGCTGACCGCACTGGTCGTCCTCGGCGGGGTCCGCCGCGGCATCGAGGCCGCGACGAAGGTGATGATGCCGGTCATCGTCGTTCTGCTCGCGGTGCTCGCCGGATGGGCGATCACCCGACCCGGCGCGGGAGCGGGATTGTCGTTCTACCTCCACTTCGACCCGGCACCGATCAAGAACGACCCCATCGGGATGCTCCGCGCCGCGGCCGGACAGGCGCTGTTCACGCTCTCGCTCGGCGTCGGGACGATGATCACCTACGCCTCGTATCTGGGAGAGGACAACAGCCTCCCGTTCGACGGGAGCGTTATCGCCGTGCTGAACACCGCGGTCGGTGTCCTCGCAGGACTCGTCGTCTTTCCGCTCCTGTTCGCGTTTCAAGGCGGTCTCACGGAAGTCACGAGAGGCGGCGAGTCCGGCGCGATTTTCATGGGCGTCGCCGGAGCGTTTCGGGAGATGCCGTACGGTGAGGTCGTCGCCGTCGGCTTCTTCGCCGCCATTCTGTTCGCCGCCCTGTCGAGTTCCATCAGCATGCTCGAAATTCCCGTCGCGTATCTCGTGGACGAACAGGACGTCTCCCGGCGGAGCGCGACGCTCGGCCTCACCGCGCTGGTGCTCGTCACGGGTGCGGTCTGTGCGCTCACCCCGTCCGTGTTCACCTTCGTCGCGGGAACGCTGGTCGATCTGATGCTGACGGCCGGACTCGCCGGATTCCTCGTCTTCACAGGGTGGGTCCTCGGCAAGAACGCCCTCGCGGAGTTCGACTCCGGCGCGGGCGGGATCGCGCGGTCGCTCGGAACGCCGTGGCTGTGGGGCGTCAGGACGATTCTGCCGCTGTTCTTGCTCGTCACGCTTGGGCTGAACCTCTACTCGTTGCTGTCAGGCTGACGAAGCCTTTCCCGACACAGTACGGAAACCTTTTGCGCCCGCTGGTACTGCAATTCCGCAATGACAATGCGTCCGGGTGTTCAGCGATGACGATGGACGAGCGCATCGACGAACTACGCGAAAAACGCCGCGAGGCGGAGCAGGGCGGCGGTGAAGAGCGCATCGAGAAGCAGCACGAGCGGGGGAAGATGACGGCGCGCGAGCGCATCGACTACTTCCTCGACGACGACACCTTCAACGAGTTCGACCAACTGCGAACCCACCGAAACCACAACTTCGGCATGGAGGAAAAACAGGTCCCCGGCGACGGCGTCGTGACGGGTTACGGCGAGGTCAACGGCCGAAAGGTGTTCGTCTTTGCCCACGACTTCACCGTCTTCGGTGGCTCGCTCGGCGAAGTGTTCGCCCAGAAAGTGACGAAAGTCATGGACAAGGCGATGGAAGTCGGCGCGCCAATCATCGGCCTGAACGATTCCGCCGGTGCGCGGATTCAGGAAGGTGTCGAATCCTTGGCTGGCTACGCGGACATCTTCCACCGCAATCAGCAGGCCTCGGGCGTCGTGCCCCAAATATCGGCCATCATGGGTCCGTGTGCGGGCGGCGCGGTGTACTCGCCCGCCATCACCGACTTCATCTTCATGGTGAAGGACACGAGCCACATGTTCATCACCGGCCCGGACGTCATCGAGACGGTCACGGGCGAGGAAGTCACCTTCGAGGAACTTGGCGGCGCGACGACCCACACCGACAAGAGCGGGGTCGCCCACTTCGCCGAGAACAGCGAGGAGGAAGCACTGGACGACATCCGCCGTCTGCTCTCGTATCTCCCGCAGAACAACGTCGAGGACCCGCCGCGCTTCGACCCGTGGGACGACCCGGAGCGCCGCGACGAGGAACTGAAATCCGTCGTGCCCGACCAACCGCGCAAACCGTACGACATCACGCGCGTCATCGACGGCGTCGTGGACGAGGATTCCTTCTTCGAGGTGCAGGAAGGCTACGCGAAGAACCTCGTCGTGGGCTTCGGCCGCCTCGACGGGCGCTCGGTCGGCATCGTGGCGAACCAGCCCCGCGTCAACGCCGGAACTCTCGACATCGAATCCTCGGAGAAAGGCTCGCGGTTCGTCCGCTTCTGTGATTCGTTCAACATCCCCATCGTGACGTTCGTGGACGTGCCCGGGTTCATGCCCGGCACGGACCAGGAGCACGGCGGCATCATCCGCCACGGTGCGAAACTGCTGTACGCCTACTCCGAGGCGACGGTGCCGCTCATGACCGTCATCACTCGCAAAGCGTACGGTGGCGCGTACGACGTGATGGCAAGCAAGCACATCGGCGCGGACGTGAACTACGCCTGGCCGACCTCCGAAATCGCGGTGATGGGCCCGCAGGGTGCGGTCAACGTCCTCTACAGTTCGGAACTCGAAGAGGCCGACGACCCCGAGGCGCGCCGCGACGAACTCATCGAGGAGTACCGCGAGCAGTTCGCCAACCCGTACACGGCCGCCGACCGCGGCTTCGTGGACGACGTCATCGAACCGCAGGAGACCCGCCCGCGACTCATCGACGACCTCGACATGCTGATGAGCAAGCGCAAATCACAGCCGGAAAAGAAACATGGAAATATCCCACTCTGAGGACATCTCCCTCTCGATTCCGCCGGACGCCTCCGAGGAGGAAGCCGCCGCGATCATGGCGGCCATCAACGTCATCCTCCGCGAACGGGAAGCGGCCGCTGCGGCAGCGGAGAACGAGGAACCGGATTGGGACGGCGAGCGCTGGCAGTTCGCCGGACGGATGTCCGGATTGCAGAACCGTGATGTGCGTGTCCCGATGAACGCGCCCACGGACGCGTGGAGCGCGGCGGGGCGGACGACGCGGTTCTGATCTTCGACGCTATCGGAGGGTGTCACCCGAGTAAATCGCCGATTTGGTGCTTTTTTTGTGGTGCGAACGAACGTGATCTGCTCTCTGGGGACGGCGATCGACCAATTTCACTTCCAGTTATGGTTTCAGGAGACAATAAACCGAATTCACATGCACATGAAGGTGAAATGGTCGATATCTCTTTTTCGCACTGCTCCATATTGCACTAATAGGGATTAGCGAGAGAATTCGGCCACTGGTTCTCTTTACTCACCAGTGGCTGTCAAAAACGTCGTGCGAGATACAGGGAGCGTATCTCATAACAAGCATGCTATTTCATTAGATTTAAATGATAAACATCATATGAAGAAGTATGAGTGACTCGTTTAACCAACAATTAAATATTCTAATTGTAATATGTTCAATGATTCTTGGTATTGCTTTGACACATCTATTATTGTCTGGGTGGGGGATTTTATTCTATATATTTGCAGGAATCATTACACTTCTCATGATTGTTATTTCATTCTATTATTTGCGTCATTGAGGCGACAACAATCAGTTATAGTGGTGACCGATACACACTCTGAATCGGCTATCGGAATTTCAACTAGTCATGAAACTGCTGCATTAGGATGTATGAAGACTCCTGCGAATCATTATAAACAGACGTGGTCACACAGACAGATGCCTCCAATACACTAAGAGAGATCGTGAGTTTAGAGGATCGAGATTGAGAGAAGATTGACGGCAGTTATTCCGAACGCAAATCCGACCATACCACCGAGAAGATTGGCAGCAACACGTCCAATCGTATTCTTAAGAACACCAACGGTGGAGAGGAGGTCATTCATCAGCCTCGCAAAGCCAAGTATGAATAGGAAAACGATAGTGGTCGCAATCACATAGCCGAGAAGTTGATTCATATGCTCTTATTCGGCTAGAGAACCGGTGGATGGAAGGATTCCATGAAATCCGCTTCCCCGAGGACGGCGAAGTGACGCAATTCGCACTACAACCTCCCTATAGATATTATTGAAGGGTAGGAGTTATCCACTGCCGCTTATACTGCCCACAGGAAGTAAACCACCAAAACCGGACAAAGTCAAAGAATCGACCTCGCTGCCGTCGGACGTTCTACTTCGGTTATAGAACCAATCATTCATCTCGAAACGGGGCGAAGTCCCAGAAATCAGACTGCTTTGTATCCAATCGTTTGGAGCAATCGAACCGACCACCGATTTCAAAGAGAGTTGCACTAACTAATGCACCACGAACGATTCAGAGATTGAGAGGGATATCGGGACATGTCCACTCCCACGTAATTGAACGGCAGTGGCGAAACGCACCACAGGACGAGAAGCGCCTCCAGATACTATACTCGACACACCGCCAGCATGTGCTCCGAGAAATCGACCACCGCACGGTCCTCCCGGAGCAACTTGACGAGTCGCCGAACGTCCTCGACGGCCTCGTCGCTCGCCTCCGCTAACTCCGGTTTCATGCGGTTGGCAACGCCCTCAAGACCGACCAGTTGCTCGACTTCGAAACCGGCGTCCTCCAACTCCGCCTCGAACTCGTCGGCGCGGAAGAAGTGACACTCCGCCCAGCCTTCGCCGTTCGCATACTCGTCCACGCGCTCTTCGGTGTACTTGCCGTCCTCGGCGATGGGAACGAGGAGGCCGTGCGACCAGTCGAGGTTGAACTTGAGGATGTCGCGGATGGGCGCAAACCTGCTGATGACCGAGACGAAGACGGGTGCGTCGTCACCCGCGACCCGTCGGAGCTCGGCCATCGCGCGTGCGCGTTCGGTATCATCCACGACGTGGCTCAGGGGACCGCCGAGACAGCAGACGGCGTCGAAATCATCGTCTTCGAAACGCAAGTCTCGGACGTCACCTTTCTCCGCCGAAATCACGTCTTCGAGGCCGCGCTCGGCGGCGTTTTCGCGGGCGAGTTCGACCTGCGTCTCGCTCACGTCCACGAGGGTCACGTCGTAATCAGCGCCAGAATCCATCGGTTCTGACGAGCAGTCGGACGTGGTCCGACGACCACGCTCGGCGAGCCAAACCGCGTAGCGCCCCGCCGCGCCGCCGACGTCGAGAACGCGGCCCGATTCGGGGAGGTGTTTGTCGAGGTAGTCCACTGTATTCTCGAACTCCATGCGGGTGACGGGGTCGCGTCCCAGTCGCTCCCACTCGTTTTCGCCGTACTCGTCGTAGTAGTTTCGAGGGTTCATGTCGCTCATCGGCGGTCCTCGCTGGTTGATCGTCGGTTGGCGTTGCTGTCGATACGTCGGCCTGATCGGGTGCTGGTGTACATTTGTCGCTGTGGGGTGGTTGCTGGTCGAAGACGAGTCATCGAATCGCCCGGTTTCACCCCGAGGCCGCGTCAGCGGCGAAATCGGGACTCCACCCGGCGAAAAGCAGGTGCTGGCCCGTGATTCGGCCCAGCGGCGGGTGGAGTCGGTCGTTGCACGCCCGAGATGTCAGCGTGTGATGAGAAAAAGCTACCGCTTCGAGGGGTCGTGGGACGGAATTACCACCCGTCAACCCCTGTGTGACGCTCCCGTTGACACTCGTGGGCGACCCTGAACCGACAGAATGAGGTTACCCACCCGAATACGTTCTCACAAGAATGTTCGATAAGGTTCTGGTCGCAAATCGCGGGGAAATCGCGGTCCGCGTGATGCGCGCCTGCGAGGAACTCGGAATCGACACGGTCGCCATCTACAGCGATGCCGACCGAAACTCCGGTCACGTCCGCTACGCCGACGAAGCCTACAACGTCGGCCCGGCCCGTGCCGCGGAGTCCTACCTCGACCAAGAGGCCATCATCGACGCCGCGGAGAAGGCGGGCGCGGACGCGATTCACCCGGGCTACGGGTTCCTCGCGGAGAACGCCGACTTCGCCGCGCTGGTCGAAGCCACGGACGGCGTGACGTGGATCGGCCCGAAGAGCGAGTCGATGGAACAACTCGGCGAGAAGACGAAGGCTCGCAAGACGATGCAGGAGGCAGGGGTGCCCATCGTTCCCGGGACCACCGACCCCGTCGAGGACCCGTCGGAAGTCACGGAGTTCGGCGACGAGTACGGCTACCCCGTCGCCATCAAGGCGGAAGGTGGCGGTGGCGGCCGCGGGATGAAAGTCGTCCGCGGTCCCGAGGAAGCCGAGGACCAACTCGAATCCGCCCAGCGCGAGGGTGAGGCGTACTTCGACAACGCCAACGTCTACCTCGAACGCTACCTCGAAAACCCGCGTCACATCGAGGTCCAGATCATCGCCGACCACCACGGCAACGTGCGCCACCTCGGCGAGCGCGACTGCTCGCTGCAGCGCCGTCACCAGAAGGTCATCGAAGAGGGTCCGTCGCCCGCGCTCTCGGACGAGCTTCGGGAGAAAATCGCGGAGTCGGCCCGCGACGGTGCGGCCGCTTCCGGCTACTACAACGCCGGTACGTTCGAGTTCCTCGTGGAGGAGGACGAGACGCGCGGTCCCAGCGAACTCCTCGGCATGGACACGGACTTCTACTTCCTCGAAGTGAACACCCGGATTCAGGTCGAACACTGCGTTACGGAGTGGTTGACCGACGTCGATATCGTGAAGTGGCAGATCCGCGTCGCCGCCGACGAACCGCTCGGCTTCGAACAGGACGACGTGGAACTCGAAGGCCACGCGATGGAGTTCCGCATCAACGCCGAGAACGCCGCGAAGGACTTCGCGCCCGCGACCGGCGGGAAGCTAACGACCTACGACCCGCCGGGAGGCATCGGCGTCCGTCTCGACGATGCGCTTCGACAAGGTGACGAGCTCGTCACCGATTACGACTCCATGATCGCGAAGCTCATCGTTCACGGCGGTGACCGCGAGGAGTGTATCGTTCGCTCCAAGCGCGCGCTCGCCGAATACGACATCGAGGGAATCCCGACCATCATTCCGTTCCACCGTTTGATGCTCGACGACGAGGAGTTCGTCGCCGGGACCCACACCACGAAGTACCTCGACCACGACCTCGACGCGGAGAAAATCGAGGAGGCACAGGAGAAGTGGGGAACGACCGAATCGTCGGACGACGACGAGGAGGTCGTCGAACGCGAGTTCACCGTCGAAGTCAACGGCAAGCGCTTCGAAGTCAACCTCGAAGACCGCGGCGGCGTCGCCGCGGTCCCCGCGAACAACGGCGGCGGCGGCAGCCAGAAACCCGAGCCAGCGGGCGGCAGCAGCGACGGCGGCGAGACCGTCGTCGATGCGGAGGGCGAGACGGTGTCCGCCGAGATGCAGGGCACCATCCTCGACGTGAAAGTCGAAGAGGGTGACGAAATCGAGTCCGGTGACGTCGTCTGTGTCCTCGAAGCCATGAAGATGGAAAACGACGTGGTCGCCTCCCGCGGCGGCACCGTCACGCAGGTTGCGGTCAGCGAGGGCGAGAGCGTCGATATGGGCGACGTGCTCGTCGTCGTGGACTGAAAACGGTCGAACCGGTTTTCGGATTTTTCGAGTCGTTCGAGCCGTTGCTATCGATCTATGTCGAGTGGAATCACACATCTGCACAACACACATTACGGAATCGTGTCTCTTCACGAGGAGATGCCGTTTCCAAACCTCGCCGGAAAGCAGGACGCCGAACCATTGGTCACGCCCGCAGAGCACTCCGAGTACAAACACGCGGAGGACGAATCAGGGCTCGAACGACTGCCGAAGGCAGTCGTTCTCTGTTACAGTCGCACGCTGATGGACTACCTCACCGAGAGCTACGACGGCCAGCACGTCGGCAACTACTATGGCGACCTCTACGCCTTCGAGGACGCCGACTTCGAAGTCGGCGTCCTCGGGAACTTCGGAATCGGCGCTCCTGCTACGGCGATGCTGATGGACGAACTCGTCGCGGACGGCGTCGGGAAGTTCCTCTCCGTCGGATTCGCCGGTTGTCTGGACGAGGCCATCGGGATGGGTGAGTTCATCGTCTGCGACAAGGCCATCCGTGACGAAGGGACGTCACACCACTACGTCGAATCCGAAAAGTACGCCCACGCGAGCGACGCTCTCACCGACGAGACCATCGGAGTGCTCCGCGAGCGCGAAGAGGCGTTCCACGTCGGGCCGTCGTGGACCATCGACGCGATGTATCGGGAGACCAAGGAAGAAGTCCAACAGTACGCCGATGAGGGCGTCCTCACCGTCGAAATGGAAGCGTCCGCAGTGTTCGCCATCGCCGCCCACCGCGGAGTGGAGGCGGCGTCGATGTTCGTCGTCAGCGACTACCTCGGTCCCTCGGACTGGGAGCCGAAGTTCCATCTGACGCGGGAGGACATGCAACATCTCGGGGACACGGCCAAGGACGTTCTCGCCGCGAGTCCGAACTGAGCCGATGCTCGGCGATTGGTTCATACCATCCCGGTACATAATCGAAGACGAACCGTGGACGGCGTAGAATCATGATAGACGTTGGCGACCACTACCGACCGACGACCGACGACGACGAGAGCGGCGTCTACCGCGTCGTCGGAGCGGGAGACGACGTTGCGCTGTTGCGACTCACCGACGCTGATGGAACGCGAGTCCACTCCGGCGAGTTACGTCACTGCTCGCGGAACGCGCTCGAAACCCGGTGGGAATCGGCGAGGAATCCCGATGCGGGACTCACCCCCGGAGCGGACCTGAAGAACGTGTTATCCGGCGTGTTCTGGAGTTTCCGACGGTTTCTGCCGTAGTTCTCGCCGACACGAGACGTGCACGACGACTCATCCGAGGAGCGACAGCCCCGTCCCGAGGGCGGATAGTATCGCGCTGACGACGATGAGCGGCGTGAAGCGGTCGGATTCGAAATCGGCGAGGCCGCCGGTCAACACCTCGTAGAAGCTTCCGAACAGCATTCCGACCCCGCTGATTGCAAGCAGCCACAGGCTGATGCTGGAGTCCCCTGCCGCAAGGTCGGGAACGGAGAGCGCGGCGAACGAGAGACCGACGAGACCCAACGACGCGTAGTGGAGGAGGGCGCGGTTCATGATTCTAATTCGTCACGATCCGGGATAAATATTCCGTGAGTCACGCACGAGCGAGCATCGAATCCGGTGCGAACGTTTATTTCCGAGTTACCTATGGAAGGCGTATGGTCGGTCTGGAGCGCGGCACCGTCGAACTCGAACTGCACAGGGACGAGTGGCGACGGGAGTACGAGGCGGAAGTCGAACGGCTTCGTTCTGTTGCCGGGAGCGACGTTATCGCGTTCGAACACGTCGGCAGCACCGCGATTCCGGGCATCGTCGCAAAACCAATCATCGACATCCTCGCCGTCGTCGAGGACGCGTCTCACGCCGCGCGACTCGTTTCCGTGCTGGAGGGCCACGGCTACGAGTATCGACCGAACGACGGCGTCCCCGACCGCGCCTTTCTCGCAAAGGGTCCGCGGACGGAGCGCACCCACTATCTCTCGCTGACCGAAGCGGGAAGCGACTGTTATCGAGAATCGGTTGGGTTCCGGGACTATCTCCGGGACCATCCCGCCGTCGCGGCGGAGTACGACCGACTGAAGCGGGAGTTGGCCGACGAACACGGCGACGACAGGGCGACGTACACGGCGAAGAAGGAACCGTTCGTTCGGCACGTGCTCGAACGTGCGGAAAAAGTAGGAAAATACTGATTCTCAGCCGTCGCCGACTGTCGAACGATCCATACCGCAGAATGGTCAACGAACTATATATTCATATCCACGCACGAAATCAACCCGCAGAAAAGCCGTTACCGTCGCACGGAAACCGTCGTGCTCGAACGAATCCACGCCTGGTGATTCTCTGGGTCGTAGAACATCGCTACGGTACCGTATTCGTCCTCGTATTCGCTGTATTCTATCTCGTTGGGGGGTGTTTCGTTCATTCTCTGTTATCGGTCGTTTCGGTGTCGATTCCACTCGTTTCGGCAGGCGGGCGTACAGAACGGATACAATCGAAGCGTGCCGTTCGAGTCCGTGTCGGCGAGAACCGGATGCCACGCTTCGATATCGATGGCGTCCCCACAGACCGCACAGTTTTGCTGGTCGCCTACCACTTTGTTTCGTTCTATCACAGTTCGTCCATCAGTTCTCTTCGGTTACCTCCACCAACCCGTTGCTGTGGACTCGGACCTCATAGCCGTCCAGCACGAACTCGACACGGCCTCCTTTCGTCTGCCGATGAAAGAGCGAATCGAGCGCGTCCGGATCGATCACGTCGTACAAACAGGTCGAGAACTCGGTCGCGTCGTCGTACCCTGCCTTCTCCATTACCGCCGAAAGCACGTCGAGACTCAGCCGGTCGCCGTCTCGCAAGGGTTGTCGTTTTACTTCCGTTTCCATAGTTGCTCGGAAGGTGTACTATGTAAAGGCACTTCCAGCTAGATTGAACGTGAGGTATTACGCGGGAGGCTATCTATCTAGATACGGTCGCCGCCGGGTTACGATTGTAACAATCGCTGGAGCAGTTTCCGTTCGGCCGCTCGCAGATGGTGTTGGAACGTCGGCTGTGAGATATCGAGCGACCGACCGACCTCCTCCCCCGTGCTCTTCCGTGGCGAGTCGAAGAAACCGCTGTAGTAGGCCGTCTCCAGCACCTCCCGCTGGCGGTCGGTCAGCGTCTCCGCGAGCGTTGTATTCAGGTCGTCGGACACGACCGGCTTCTCGCGATGTCGCCGACTTCGAAGAGTGACGTCGGGGAATCGCGTTTTGATCACCTCGACGAACGTCCGAACGTCCGCGTTCGTCGGGAGCCTGACGACCATGGTTCCGGGAAGGGGACCGACCACGAACGCCTCGGGAACCGCACCGTGGTCGAGGAGCGTCCCGATGAAACTCGAATCCGTCAACGTCGCGGCGAACAGCGACGCGCCGTTTCGGGCGCTCACCTGTTCTATGTCGATCACTTCCAGCGACTGGGCCGCGACGGTCGACACGTCGTCGGCCGGAACGTCGCGGACGGTAAAGAACGTCGTCACCGTGCCGTCCGACGTCGAGACGATACCCGTGAATTCGACGCGGCAATCCAACTCCGTCGCGAGTTCCACGAAGAACACCCCGGGGTCGCCGATTTCGAATTCGAGTTCGACTACCTCGCCGCTCGTCAACGCCTTTTTCGTCTCGACGGCGTTGATCGCGTACGCGATCGTTTGGCTCACGTCTTCGAGGACGGCCCGTTCCAGTTCGTCGAACGTCCGTGGCTGGTCGGAGTAGACCGAAAGCACGCCGTACACCGCGTCGCCGTAGCGGAGCGGGAGCGCACAGGACGACCGGTATCCCCGCTTCAGCGCCTCGCTCTGCCACTGTTCGGAGAGCGATCCACGGAGGACGTCCTGAACGACCTGTGCGCGCCCGGTTCGGAGCGCGGTCCCCGCGGGGTCGGCGGTCTCGTCGCTCGTGTTGATGGTAATCGCGTCGAGGTACCCCCGTTCGACGCCCGCCGATTCGTGCGGAACGACGGTTGCCGTCGCCGGATCATCCACCCCGATCCAGGCGAATCGATACGGTCCGCCACTGGTCAGGCGGCTACAGACGGCGACCTCGATTTCCTCTCGCGTTCTCGCTTCCACGAGCGCCCGGTCGATGCGCCGAATCCCTTCGTTCAGTTCGTTGAGTCGTTCGAGCGCCGCGTTCTGTCGGCGGAGCGTCGTCTCCTGTTCCTCCAGTCGACGCTGACGCTTTGCCCGCCCGAGGGCCGACTCGACGGCGGCGGCACAGAGTTCGGCGATGTCGAGCGCCGCGTCGCCGGTGATCGACGTGATTAATACCCCGTATGTCCCGAGCGGCAGCGAAACCAATTCGCCGTCGAAACGGGCCTCGTTCTCGGTAAACGAGGTCCACGCGATGCCGTCCCCGTCCAGTACCTCGTCCGGCAGCGGGCCGCCATCGCTCGTCTCCGCCTCCGGGAGGAGCGCGCCCGTGGAGTCGTCGTACAGCGCGATGGTCGTCTTCGGGAGGTGTAACGACTGCTCGGCCGCCTCGACAGCGACGGTACACACTTCGTCCGACGTTTCCGAATCCAACAGTTCCCGTGTGACGTCCGAGAGTGCGGCGAGGGCGTCCTCGTGTCGTTTCCGTCGGGTTACGTCCGTCGCAACGCCGATAACGCGTTCGACCGCCCCCGCCGCGTCGAACACGGGTTGATACACGATGTCGTAGATCGTCCCCTCCATTTCGCTGGTCGCACACACCAACTCGCCCGAGAGCGCACGACGGCAGTTTTCGAGGATGTCGGGGTGGTCCTCGTATCGGTCGTCGATCGATTGGCCGATGAGTTCCTCGGAGTCCAATCCTGCGGTCTCCACCCCGCGTCCCTCCGCGAGTTGGAACGTCCCGTCGGTATCGATGACGAAGAAGATCACGGGAACGTTGCGGACGATCATCTCGTAGCGTTCGACTTCCGACTCCCGTTCGTGGCGCTCGGTCACGTTCATGTGAGCGACCACGACGTACGTATCCTCGCCCTCGGTCACGTCGACGGCGCGCATCACGAACCACCGGCGTTCGTCGGGCGAATGGCACGGGTATTCGAGGCTGAACTCGGACCGATCACCCGCCAGGATGGCACGAATACCTGCCGCTACCTCGTCTGCAGTCCGGTCGTCGGCCACGTCACACACGTCGAGATAGTTGACGCCGAGCGTCGTGTCCGTGAGACCGTTTCCTCGGCCGAACTCCTCCCACGCCTCGTTCGTGGCGATGATCGTGCCATCCCCGTCGAGAACCGCGACGTTCACCGGGAGTACGTCGAGTGCGAGTTGATCGATATCGGTACGACTCACGGTATTCTCACCCCCCGCTCATCATGCCAAATTAGGCTTCTGCGGGTAAAACGGTGGCGCTAGAAACGGTACTCCGTCACCAACTCGTCTAGCGATTCGTGTCGATGCGTCGTGTGCGGTGCGGTCAGTGGAGAGACGCTGACTTTCCCCTCGAACACCGCATGGCGGTCGGTTCCTTCGGCGTCGGGGAGCGTCTCGTCGCCCATCTGCTCCCACGTCCGGTCGTGGAGCGTAATCACGCCCGCCTCGTTGGTCGTGTCCATGTCGTAGACGTGCGACGGCCGCGTGACTTCCATCGGGACCGACTCGCCGTTCGGCATGGGTGCGTTGACGTTCAGGTACTCCGCCCCTTCGAACACGCCGGATTCGAGTGCGTGTTCGGCCAGATAGGTCGCGGCGTCGGCCGCCACGTCGTACTCCTCGATGCTCGTATCGTAGGGCCAGAGGTGATTGGGAACGTGAAGCGAGACGGCGATGGACGGCACGTCGAAGAAGGCGGCCTCGACTGCGGCGCTAACGGTGCCGGAACGCCCGAGGACGTAGGCCCCGAGGTTCGCCCCGTTGTTGCACCCCGAGACGACGAGGTCGGGGTACGGTCCGATTTCGGTCAATCCGGCGACCACGCAGTCGGTCGGAGTCCCCGTGATCGCGTAGCCGATTTCGTGCTCCTCGACTTCGACCTCGTAGGACATCGCCCGCCCGACCGCGCTCTGGTCCGTCGCGGGTGCGACGGTGGTCACGTTTCCGACCTCCTGCAGGCTCTCGTACAACGCTCGGATACCGGGACTGTCGATGCCGTCGTCGTTCGTCAGAAGAATCTCCAGCGAATCGCCCATAAAGTGGTGGTAGGAACGGGAACGCAAAAGTACTCCGCTCGGCCGCAGTGAGACCGCCACCGATCCGGACGGAATCATCAGGGAAGCGACTGTGTCGAGGGGACTTTGATATTTGAAAGGTGATAAATGAACGTATTCCCACGGGAACACCCCACGACGCTCGGGGTGCCATTCTCTCTACCGTAGTATTTCGTTAGTGGTGGCGTATTCATGGGATATTATAATACAGTATTGATAGTTAACGAACCACATGGATTTATGCTCTGACACTCACAGTATCCAAGTGGACATGGCGGAGGGAAATGTCACAGACGCTCACACACTCGAACTCAACTACGAATACGCACAACACAACGTTGACGTGCTGTCGATCTGGTTCGAGTGCGAGCCACGGAAGACGGTGGAACTGCTAGCAGAAAACGGGATACCGCTGTCGCCGAACGACGAGGGTAAGTTCGGCTCGTACTACAACTTCGTACGGGAGTGCGTGGAAGCGAACTAGCGGCGGTCCACGACCGTCCGCTCGTCCACGACGAGGTTGTACGATTTTTCGTCATCGTTCCAGAGCACTAGCACGTCCTCGAAGGCCAGAAGGCTACCGTAGGCCGCTTCACGAAGCGTTCGATTGAGCGACGTCTCCCTCGTTACCACGGCGAAGTTCCCGACCGACTCGCTTCCGTCGCTCACTTTGAACACCGGATTTTCCCCCTCCTCCGACAGCGAGTGGCTGAGCTTTACCGCCACGAGGTTCACCCGCTCGGTGACGTGTCGGTCCATTTCGGCCATCTTCGCGGACACCGACCGGTTCGACGTGAACTCCCGACGGCGGGTGTCGTCGGTTCGCAGGATGACGTGTGAGTACTGCACGTCCACGTTGACGAACTCGCCATCGCTGTCGAGTTCGTCGGCCGTCACTACCTTCGGCGACGAGTCCGACTCGGTTTCCCGTGTCTCTGCCGATTCGGACGCACTCGCATCGAGTCCGCCCTCGGTAGCGTCGGGTCCGCTTTTCGACCCGTCGCCGTCGATCTCGCTCCCGTCCAAGTCGTACCCGCTCGCATCGATGCCGTCCGAATCCGTGTCGGCAGCGCCCGAATCCGTGTCGTCGTCCGAGTCCACGTCGAACTCGTACTCGCTGGCGTCGATGCCGTCCCGGTTCGAGGCGTCCGTCGTGGCCGTCGTGGTCGTTCCGTCCGTCGTACTCGCCGTATCCGCCGTGTTCGCCGATTCGTCCTCCGTCCCACTTCCGCTGCTTCCGCCGTCCAGCCGTCGTTGGAACGGCGGCACCGCCAACTCGGGTTTTACGTCGAACGACCAGCAGTCGTCGCTCGGTTCCTCGCCGGGCCACAGGCGCAGCGTCGGCGAGAACACCGTCGTTCGGTCGGAAACGCTCCGCTCGACTTCTCGGAGGCCGATACTGGCGTTCTTGTCCGCCGGAGCGATGGCGACCATCGCCCCGTCCGGCGCGAGGAAATCCAGATACTTCCGGACGACAGCTTCCGGGTCGTCGAGTTCGCTCAGCACGTTGCCGAACAGGACGAGGTCGAAGTTTCCTTCTGGGGGTTCGAAATCCTCCGCCGTCTCGCGGTGTACCGTCGGGTGGAAGTTCGCTCCGGTCTCTTCCAGCATCGCCGAGAGGACGTCCGCGGCCTCGCTCGGTTCGACGGCGTGGTACTCCACGAACGTCTCGGACGGGAGGAAATCGTGCAGGCCGAGCGCCGGACCGCCGACGCCAGCGCCGACGTCCAGCACGCGCAGTTTGCCGGGGAGCAAGCCCCGTCCCGCGAGTTCCGAGAGGACGTACTGCACCACGGCGTAGTAGTCCGGCAGGTGGTAGATGGCGTAGCCGAGCGCCACGCGATAGTCGTACTCGACCGGATTTTGCGCGAAGTAGTCCTCTTTGAGCCGTTGGATGGTTCGTCGGAGTTCGTCGCCCGACGCACCGTCCGGCCAACCCGCGCCGAACTCCGCGACCAACAGGTCTTCCAGCTTTCTACCGTACGCCTCGGGGAACGATTCGACGCCACGAAAGTCGGGACGAACCGGGTCGTCCGATGCGGGTTCGAAGGTACCGTCCTCGCGCTCCACGAACCCGAGTTCCCCCAACTCCTCGCGGAGCACCTGCCGAACGACCGCCGGATGGGGCGTGCCTTCGACGTACTCCGCGATTTCCTCCGGGTCCACGGGTCGCACGTCTTGGAGGTACTTGGCATTCGAAAGCACCTGCTCGCGCTGGTCCGGGTTCATTCGTCGGCCTCCGTCTCGCTCCCCTGATCCGTCTGCCCGTCACGGAGCTTCGCCGCTTCCCGATACAGGCGCTCGAACTCGGCCGGGTCGGCGTCGGCCAGTCGCTCGGCGGCGTTCGCCACGTCCGTCGCGCCATCGAAGCTGGCCTGAATGTCGGCGTAGACGCGCGATTCCCCGTCGGTGACGTGGTCCGCCAGTGCGGACAACTCGTCGTAGACGGGGGTCCGAAGACCTTCGGGCACCGAATTCGCCGACAGCGCGAACGCGAGGATGGCCGCGTGCGTCCCCGCCTGCACCGTCGTCATCGCGTCGTCGTGTTCCGCCGCCGTCGTCTCGACCAGCGTGTTTCCGCGGGAGTCGATGGCCGCCAGGAGGGTGTCGGTGACCGACCCGGATTCGTCGGTCACGACCGCGACGTTCCCCGGCGCGGTGTCGGCACCGAAGAGCGGGTGGAGGCTCACCCGTTCCAACGTGGGTGCGTGTTCGTCCATCGCGTCGAGCGGGGTGGCCATGACGCCCGTCACGTCGATGATGGCCCGTTCGGCCTTCGGCGCGTGGTCAACGATCGCTTCCGCGACTGCGGGTATCGGTACGGCGAGACAGACGGCGTCGAAGGTTTCGTCGGTGTCCAACGCGACCGCTCGCCCACCGACTGCCCTCGCGGCGTCCTCCGCCACCCTCGGCTTCGCGTCGGCGAACGCGAGGTCGGCCGGTATCGACTCTGCGAACCAGCGACCCATCGCGCCCGCCCCGACGACGAGTACGTTCATTGGCTTCGGATTGGAACGGTTCGCCCAAAAGGGGTTCGTTTGCTCGGGTTCGGTTCAGTCCGAGCGGTCCGGTTGTCGCGGGAGGTCGACGATACCGAGTTGTTCGAGCAGTCCCAGCGCGTCGTCGTTGACGTAGCGTTCCGCCAGTTTGCCGTCCCGCAGGTGGTCCACGACGATACCGGTGACGTCTACCTCCTTCCCCGTCGGTTCGACGCCCATCAGTTCGCCGTCGTTCGTCGCCCGCGTCCTGTACCGTGTCACCACGACATCGCTCACCGCGTGCATCTCCTCCACGTGGTGTTTCATCCCCGAGAAGGCGTCGTGGAATCGCTCCACCACCGCTCGATACTCGGCGGGGCCGCGTGCCGGTTCGTCGAGCATCGGATTGTGAAAAACGAAGTCGTCGGTCACGAGGTCGGGAATCATGTCGAGGTCGCCTTCGCTGTCCCACACGTGCTGAATCTCCCGCCGGACGAGCGCTTCGTTGTCCGCCGTTTTGATACTCATGTCATCTCCCCTCCACGCCCCCCGGACGGTGGGAGCGAGGATAAGCCGAACACATCGTTCGCCCGAATTCGGCCGTTGAACGGCGGGAAACGTCGCGTGGTCCGACAGCGGGAACCTCGTTTCGTGAGCCAAAAAACAGGTCGGGGTCGGTTCCGCCGTCCCGATTACTCCTCGAACTCCCGCATCTCGGGCGGCAGTTCGATCACGCCGAGTTGGACGAGCATGCCGAGTTCGTCGGCGTTCTCGTAGCGTTCGCGTATCTTCCCGTCCTCCAGTCGGTCGATGATGATGCCCGTCATCTCGACGCGTTCGTTGGTCGGTTCCTTCCCCATCATCTCGCCGGTGTTGGTCCCCCGCATCGTGTACCGAACGACCACCTCGTCGTCCGACGAGATGACGTCCTCGATGTCCATATCGAAGTCCGAAAACATCTTTCGGGTCTCCTCGGCCATCTCGCGGTACTCCGCCGGACCGTTTATCTCCATCATCGACGTGTGATAAACGAAGTCGTCCGTCACGGTGTCGTCGATGGCGTTCAAGTCGCCGTCGCTGCTCCATACCTCCTCGATGTCGCGGCGGACGACCGTCTCGTTGTCTGTTGTTCCGATGCTCATGGTGGTTCCCTCCGCAGTTTGAGTAGATCAAGCAGGAGAATAAAGCGCGCCATCGTTCAGCGGGAAACGAAGGGTGGACGGGTTGTAACGTGGGATGGGTCGATGGACAGCGCGGGTTTCGACTCGCTCCGCGGTACCGTTTCTCTGGGTGAGCGAAATTCGTCGGCCACGATTCCGCTTTTCGGAGCACGAGTATTGGCCGTTCGACCGGGAGAAATCCGCTGGTACCTCGGAATCGGGCGAAAGAAAAACGGACGGGCGACCTACTCGTCGTCCACGACGAGTTCGATGGGGTAGTCGGTCAGGTTCTCGTAGCCGTCCTCGGTGACGACGGCGATATCCTCGATGCGGACGCCGCCGACCGCCGGGTCGTAGAGTCCTGGTTCGATGGTGACGATGTGGCCGGGTTTCAGTTCGCCGCCGCTGGGGCTGACCTTCGGGAGTTCGTGCACGTCGAGGCCGACGCCGTGACCCGTGCTGTGGATGAATCCCGTCTCGGCGTTCGGGTTGCTTCGGAGCGTGTCGTAGCCCGCGTCCTCGTACACGTCGCACACGGCCGCGTGAACCTCCTCGCCCGTCGCGCCGGGTTCGAGTGCGTCGAAGGCGGCGTCGAACGCCTCGTGGGTGAGTTCGTAGTACTCCCGAATCTCCGCCGAGGGCTCGCCCTTGACGAACGTCCGGGTCATGTCGGCGTGATACTTCGAGGACTTGTCCTTCGGGAAGATGTCGATGATGATGGCCTCGTCGACGGCGAGCGGTCCGCTCCCACGGTTGTGCGGGTCGGCGGCCGCGGAGCCACACGCCACGATGGTCTCGTCCAGCGCGGCCCCGTGGCGCAGCAGCGTGACCTCTATCTCCTCCTTCACGCGCTCGCTGGTCAGCGGTTCGCCCTCGTAGTGGAGCACGCCGTCCTCGACCGTCGCCGCGGCGATCAGGTCCTCGGCGGCGTGCATGGACGCCTCGTTGGCCTTCTGTGCGACGCGGATATGTTCGACCTCGTCGTCGGTCTTCGTCGAACGGATTCCCTCGACGACCGCGGTCTCGTCGGGCGTCACCGTCACGCCGTGTTCACGCAGGCCATCCGCGATGCCGACCGGGAACCGACTGGGTACCGCGACCGATTCGACGCCCTCGTTGGCGAGAAATTCGGCGAGAACGCGGTATTCCGCCTCCTCGGAACCGTACTCCGCGACCTTCGAGAAGTAGTCGTAGTCGGACATTCGGGAAACGCTTTCCGCGTTGCTCTCCTTTTTGGCCCGCCCGTACTCCAGACTGGAGACGAGGAGGTGAACGCCGTCCGCGTACAGCGTCGTGAACGGGTCCGGCGCGTCGAAACCCGAGAGATACAGTTGGTCGGAATCCGTCGAGTCGGCGTCGATGAGGAAGCCATCGACGTCCATCGTATCGAGCACGGAATCCAGTGCCGAGAGGTCCTGTTCCATGTCCTTCGTCACAGAAGGAACCACCAAAACGGTGTCGGAGAGCGAACGCCTTTCCGGCAACATCGCCCGGAAATCGGCTGTGAGACGGCGTTACGATAGAAAATGATGGGAGCCTATCCGCCGACCTGCCACGGAAGTCGGCGGTGCCGAAAGTGCTGTCGGCGTACTCCCTCGATGATTGCCACGATTCCACTGAGAACTAACGCAATCACCGCCAGTCCCGGAGGCTTCGTCGCGGCGAAGTACGTCTCGTGGCTGAAGGTGTAGTACGTGTCCCCTTTGACTACGGTCACCTTCTCGCCGGTAAGCGATTGCCCGTGACCCGGAATCGAAGTGGCAGTGTCCAGCGTGTACTGTTTCCCACCGATTGCACCGTCGACCACGTGTTTTTGATCCTCGTTCAAATTCTTGTAATGAAAGACGTGCTGACCCGAATTGGGCTGGCTCTTCGCCGAGGAATCGAGCGCGAACTGGTGGTCGAACGCTCCGATACTGGCCACGGCACCCCCGACGATGAGGAATACACCGAGGAAAAACAACCCATAGTTTACCCATTTCGAGCGTTTCATGTTCGAAATCCGGCCCCCTGATTACATAAGCTTTCTGATGGCACTTAAACAATTATTACGATTCCGTAAAATTGGCTCGCTAGAAATTCGGTTTCCGAAATCGTATCACCGGAATTCACATCTTCCTACACGACGAACTACCAGTCACCATGGGGGGATATCTGGTCGCAATCGACGGGTCGGGGGCGAGCATGGATGCGCTCCGGTACGCACTCGACCTCGCGCGGAGCACGGGACAATCGGTGACGGCGGTTCACGTCGTCGTTCCCGAGGAGATCGTCGCGGCGGACGACGTACCGCCGACGAGTTTCGCGGAGGCGAACCGCGATCTCATCCTGTCGAACGTCGAGGACGCCGAAACGCACGGACAGGAACTACTGGACGATGCGGCGGCGGCCGCCAAGCGCGAAGGGACGGACCTCGATACCGGATTACTGTACGGCGAACCGGTACAGGAGATCACGGAGTACGCCGACGACAACGGTTACGACGCCATCTTCGTCGGCCACCGCGGCGCGTCCAAGCGGTTCGAAACGCTGTTCGGCAGCGTCGCGAAGAACGTGGCGGGACGGGCGACGGTTCCGGTAACCATCGTCAGGTAGCGGTACCGTCACCAAATAGCAGCCTTTCGATAGGTTCAGGAAAATATTTTCCGGAGCGGTATTCTGATACCCGTTCGGGTAGACGACCCGCACATGGATGTCGAAATTTCCCATTCGGACCTTTCGGGGACGGCGCGCGCACCGCCGTCGAAGAGTTACACGCATAGAGCAATACTCGCGGCTGGCTGTTCCGGCGGCGCGCTGGTGTTCGACCCGCTGATCAGTGCGGACACGAAGGCGACCATGCGCGCCGTCGAAGCCTTCGGCGGCGACGTGACGGATACCGGCGAAGCGATCGAAATCGACGGCTTCGGCGGCGAACCCGGGACGCCAGCGGACGTGCTCGACTGTGCGAACAGCGGAACGACCACGCGACTCGTCTCCGGAACCGCGGCACTGGTCGATGGCATCACCGTGTTGACGGGCGACGCCTCGCTCCGCTCGCGGCCGCAGGGACCGATGCTCTCGGCGATCGAGCAACTCGGCGGCAGGGCCGAAAGTAGCCGCGACAACGGGAAGGCACCGCTCGTCATCAAGGGTCCGGTGTCGGGCGGGGCGGTCTCGATTCCGGGCGACGTGTCATCCCAGTACGTCTCCTCGTTGCTGATGGCGGGCGCGCTGACCGAGGACGGGGTGGAAATCGAACTGGAGACCGAACTCAAGTCGGCACCGTACGTGGACATCACGCTGGAACTGCTTTCCGACTTCGGCGTCACCGTGGAGGAGCAAGACGACGGCTACTCGGTCGATGGCGGGCAGTTCTACGAACCGAGCGACGGGGAGTATCACGTCCCCGGCGACTTCTCGTCCATCTCCTACCTGCTCGCCGCGGGTGCGATTGCCGCCGAGGGCGGCGAGAGCGTCCAAATCGAGGGCGCGTATCCGAGCGCACAGGGCGACACGTACATCGTGGACGTGCTGAAGGACATGGGCGGGGACGTCGAGTGGAACCGGAACGACGGCGTACTCACGGTCAAACAGTCGTCGCTCTCGGGGACGACGGTGGACGTCGGGGACACGCCCGACCTGCTCCCGACCATCGCGGCGCTCGGTGCCGCCGCGGACGGTGAGACGCGCATCGAGAACTGCGAGCACGTCCGCTACAAGGAGACCGACCGCGTAACCGTGATGGCGAAGGAACTCTCGAACATGGGAGCGAAAGTCGAGGAAGAGGACGACGCACTCACCGTGTACGGCGGCGAGTCCGACCTCGTCGGGTCCGTCGTGGACGGCCACGCGGACCATCGGATCGTGATGGCGCTCGCCGTCGCCGGTCTCGCGGCCGACGGGACGACGATGATCGCGGACGCCGAACACGTCGACGTGTCGTTTCCCGACTTCTTCGAGGTGCTCTACGACCTCGGCGGCGACGTGCAGCGGTAATCAGAAGGTCGTCCCCGATTCGGACGTTCCCGTTTCAGTGGTCTCGTTTCCGACGGGCATCTCCGTCTCGGTGACCGGTTCGTTCCCGGATGTCGTCTCGTTTCCGGAAGACGTCTCCGTCTCGGTGGTCGTCTGCTTCTGACACGTCGAGGTGATGCCGACACCGTCCTGACCGGCATCGACCAGAATGACGTTCGTGTCACAGCCCTCCATCGTCCACTCCGCGGTGCGCCACATTCCGTTGTCGAGTTGGACGTTCACTTTGTACGTGCCCGCTTCGAGGATGTTTCGCCGGTTTGCGACCCAGCCAGGAAAGAGATAGAAATCGGATTTGTATCGTTTCTTCCCCCGTTTTCCTTTTATCGTCACCGTGACGACCCGCCGTTCTTCGAAGTAGTTACGAACGCGCAGGCTCACCGGTTTCGAGGCGTCCTCGTCATCGAACGGGAGGCGGCCAATGCAGCCTGCGAGACTGCCAGCGAACCCCGTCAAAGCGAGGAAGCGACGCCGATTCATCGCCTCCGTGTTGGGGTTCCGGGTATAAATTTTCTTTCGGCCGCCGTGGCGAAACGTTCCGCGGTCTGTAACCTCTAAATGCCCCGGTCACACAGACACGGTTATGAACGGAAACCGATTCGGACGCCTCTTTCAGGTGACGACGTACGGTGAGAGCCACGGCGAGGCGATGGGAGTCACGATCAGCGGTTGTCCCGCCGGTCTCGAACTCTCGACGGAGGACGTACAGGCTGACCTGGACCGGCGCAAACCCGGCCAGTCGATGATAACCACCAGTCGAAACGAACCCGACGCAGTAACGATCAACAGCGGGGTTCAGGACGGCTACACCACCGGAACGCCCATCGGTATGGTCATCCAGAACAAGGACGCCCAGTCCGGGAAGTACGAACCCTTCATCACCGCGCCGCGCCCGAGTCACGGCGATTTTACCTACTCCGCGAAGTTCGGCACGCGAAACTGGGGCGGCGGCGGTCGGTCGTCCGCGCGCGAGACGGTAAACTGGGTCGCGGCCGGAGCGGTCGCCAAGAAAATCCTCTCGTCGGTCGGCGTCGAACTGAAAGCCCACGTCAACCAGATTGGTGATGTTCGGGCCGACGACGTGACGTTCGAGGAGATGCTCGAACACAGCGAGGAAAACGAGGTTCGCTGTGCCGACCCCGACGCCGCCGAGGAGATGCGCGAGTTGATCGACGATTATCAGGAACAGGGAGACTCCATCGGCGGGTCGATCTACTTCGAGGCTCGTGGCGTCCCGCGTGGATTGGGTGCACCGCGCTTCGACTCCGTCGAAGCACGGCTCGGACAGGCCATGATGTCCGTTCCCGCGTCCACCGCCTTCGAGTTCGGACTCGGGCGGGAGTCACGCGAATGGGCAGGCCACGACAGAAACGACGAATGGGAGTTCGACGAGAACGAGGATCCGAAGCCCGTGGAGAATCGTCACGGCGGGATTCAGGGCGGCATCACGTCCGGCGAACCGATTTACGGCGAGGTCACGCTTCACGCACCGACGTCCATTCCGAAGACCCAGACCACGGTCGACTGGGAGACGGGAGAGGAGAAGGAAGTACAAGTCATCGGCCGACACGACCCCGTCCTTCCGCCGCGCGGCGTGCCCGTCGTTGAAGCCATGCTCGCGCTGACGCTCGTGGACTTCATGCTCCTCGGTGGCCGAATCAACCCCGACCGACTGGACGCACAACCCGGCGAGTACGATACCGACTATCATCCCAGTCGCTCCGAGTAGTCGTCCCGGGACGTAATTTTATAACGTTTGAGGGAGAGAATATCATCGTATCGTAGATGAACAGAACGAATGCGGGCGGTGACAACGGAGAACGAGGGCCGACACTCGTCACATCGAATCCTCGTGGATACCACATCTGTTATGATACCACATCCAGAGTGCTCAGCGAAGTCGTCATCGAATCGGTTGCAGCGATTCGAAACGTGGACCCGACCACCACCCGAATCCCGTTGATAGAGGTAGTCGATCCGGATGCGCTCGACGCACTCTTTGCCGATACCTACCAAGGGAAGGAACGAGCAGACGGTCACATCGTGTTACCCTTCGACGGACTCACCGTGTTCGCTCATTCGAACGGACACGTCTTCGTTCGTGAAAACCCAAACACGGTGAGACACTGATACCGGCGTCCCATTCCACGAACACAGTATCGGAAGCGACGATTAGAGGAACGTCGTCCGCTCGCGCGCGAAGACAATAATCATAATCATCGATCGATCCATTTACGATCGACCCACATAGATTTATTCACGGACAACTTTATTACGAATTGATGCGTATGGCGTGTACGGATAGCATTGGTGCTACGGTAACATGGGTAACATTGTTGTAGCAATGTCCCCGTAAACACCCATGGAATCACCGGTGCCACCCGAATTTGCGGACGGAGAGAATCGCCGTCCACAACGCTGTGTTCGGCGTTATGGACGGTCGAAAAACATCTGCCGCCCCATATGTTGACATATGACAAAGAAATACCACACTGTATCCCACCTCCAGCGGGTATCGGACGAGTCGAACAATCGTCGAACATATCGTCCATGACCGGCACAGATCACGATTTCGAGACCGGAAGTAGCGTCCTCGTCGATACATCCGCCGCTGACTGCGAACGGACGAACGGTTACTCACCCCTCCACGACGAGACGGACGCGTTGGTCGCGGTGACGTACGACCGATCCGCCGATTCGTTCCTGCGAACGTGGCGACGACGTACCGGAACGGTTCCGGAGTTCGTTCGGATCATCGAAGTCGGGCGAACGATGCGCTCGACGGCTGACGACTCGATGGCGGATACCCCGCCCGACGAACGATCCGCGGGAGTCGTCGAAACTGTCGACCGGCCGAACGACCTCGACGGGGTTCGGGAGGCAATTGCATCCGCACTGGCGGCGTCGGATGGCGAGACGGTACTCGTCTTCGACTCGCTCACCACCCCGACCGAACACGTTTCGATCCACGAGATGATTCCGTTCTTCCACGCCGTTTCGAACCTTCTCACGGATGCCGACGCAGTCGGCTACTTTTACTGCTCGGAGCCGTCCGATATCTCGGCGGTCGCACCGTTTCGGGCGCTCGTGGACGAGACGGTCGAACTGGACGACACGAACGACGGGGCTCTTCCACGGCCTGCGCCCAGGGACGGGCCGCCGCTCGATACCCTGTTCGAGGCACTCAGTTCGAGACGCCGACGTGACGCGCTTCGATACCTCCTCGACACCGAGGATGCGGTCGACATCAGCGAATTGGCGACCGCACTCGCACGCCTCGGACCGGGCGGCGGATCGACGCACAACCAACACCGCAAGTACTACTCGACGCTGTATCAGCTTCACCTCCCGAAACTCGACTCCGCAGGCCTCATCGACTACGACGAGCGAAACCATCGCGTCTCGGTTCGGGACGGTGCACGATGGGCGGAGTCGTTTCTCGCGCTCGTCGAGGAGTAGGCCCTTTTAGGCTCGCGGCACAATCGGGGGTATGAACGCGAAGCAGGAGGAACGCTCGAACCCGTTTGGGATGGATGAAGCCTGCACGAACTGCGATCTGTGTGAATCACGCGAACAGGTCGTCCACGGCTACGGCGACGTGGACGCCCATTTCCTGTTCGTCGGCGAGATGCCCAGCGACCGCGCGGACGAAACCGGCGTTCCCTTCACCGGCGACGCGGCGGGGGAGCGACTACAGGAGATTCTCGGACGACTCGGATTGAACGAATCCCCGCCGGACGCCGAGGAACCGGAGATCGAGAACGCGTTTCTCACCTACCTGACCCGCTGTCATCATCCCGAGCGCGGACCGACGGATGGCGAAATCATGACCTGCGAGCCGTATCTGAACGCCGAAATACGGATGATTAACCCGGAAATCCTCGTCCCCATCGGGGAGGGCGCGCTCGCGGAAATCGCGACCGAATACACGACGAAACCGGCGGCCGACATCGACATCGTGGCGGACCACGCGACGACGATTCGCGGACGCGGGTTCGAACTCGTCCCGATGATTCGGCCGGAAAACCAGACCGAAGAACAGACCGAAGCGTTCGTTCAGCACTTCCACGAGTTGATGGACACGGATTATCGCCAGACGAAGGGACGACAAGGTCGATAATCGAGAGAGGGGAGACAAGAAACGGACCGAATCGGTTACCAGTACGGGTTCTGCCGCCAGCGCTTTGACCGCCCGCCGACGTGTGCGACCCCGGCGATGAGGACGACGAGCAGCGCGACCGTCACGATTGCTGCAGCGCCCGAAAGCGTGTTGATGACGAGGGAGACGAGCGCGCCGATGACGAGCAGCGCGAGAACAACGACACCGAGCAGACCGAGGGGTTTCGTCCAGTCCATGGTCGAAATCGGGTCGGTGGAGGCATAAAATGGTGCCTTTCAAGGCGCTCCCGAACCGACGGGCGGGTATGACCACCATCGCCGTGTTGGCCGACCCGCCACGCGAAGGGTTCGTCCTCCCGGAACTCGCCGAAACGTCGCCGCTCTCCGCGAGCGAGGCGGCCGAACTGTACGCCGCCATGTTGAAGGACACCTTCGTCGCGGTGGCGAACAGCGGCGGCGAACTGCTCGTCAACTACCGTCCCGACGAGGCGATACCGGACGAATATGCGGGCGACGAAAGTTCCGAGGAGGAGCTACGCGCGCTCGCAGACGAGGCGCTGGAAGGGACGGACGACGTGCGTTTCGAGGTACAGGTCGGGGAGACGCTCTCCGGACGTGCCGGAAACACGGCGACGCACTTGCTCGAAGCGGAAGGGGTGGCTTCGGTCGCTATCGTCGATGGAACTGCACCGATGCTCACGCGAAAGGAAATCGACAGCGCGGCGATGAAACTCCGGCGGAGCGAGGTCGTCCTCGGTCCCGCCGCGGACGGGCGACTCTACTATCTCGGCGCGACGGACACCATCGACTTCGCGGACGTGTACACGCCGCCTGAGCTCGAAACGGCAACCCAGCGCGCCGTCGATGCCGGTCACGACGTGGACTACCTGCCAGCGATGACGAGCGTTGAGACAGGGGCGGATTTGTGTTCGTTGATTCCGCTTCTCAATTCGCGCATCGCCGCCGAGCGAATCGTTCCGGTGAACACGGCGTCGTATCTCCACGAACTCGGCGTTCACGTCGAGGAGAGGGACGGAAAACGGACGGTAGTTCGGTAGCGGGAGCAGGAGAAGGTTCGTTAGTCGGCCGACGCGACGGCACTCGATTTTTCGCTCGAATCTTCCGATCCGATCCGCCAGCCAGTGGCCGCCATCACGAACAGGATGATCGGCGAGAGGATGCCGAAGAAGTAGAACCACATGTAGTCGAGCGTGGGCACGCCAAGCGCTGCTGCCATGTAGATGGCTCCGGCGTGCCACGGGATGAGCGCACCCGTTGGCGTCCCAGCGGCCTCGACGGCCCGCGAGAGTTCGCTGCTGTCTAGCCCGTGTTCGTCGTAGACATTCCGGAGCGTCATGCCGGGGACGACGATGCTCATGTACTGCTGGGCCGTGAGCAGGTTCGTCAGCGTGGCCGAGATTCCGGTTCCGGCGACCAGCAGGCCGGTGCTGTTGAGCCCCCGGGAGAGGTAGTACGCGAGGGTGGCGAGGACGCCGGTCTTCTCCAGCAGTCCGCCGAGCGCGAGCGCGAGCACGACGACCGCGATGGTCCACGCGGAGCCGCTGATGCCGCTGTTGGCGAGCAGACCGTTCACCAGTTTCATCCCCGTTTTGGGGGCGGTTCCGCTCAGAGCGACGTTCCACGCGGCGGTGAACGACATCCCCTGCACGAGGATGGCCGTCCCAGCGCCGGAGAAGATGCCCGCGATGAGGGACGGGAGGGCGGGATAGCCGTAGAGCGCGAGTCCGAAGGTGACGACCAACGGGATGAACACCAGCGGCGAGATGGAGTACGTTCCCAAGAGCGCGTGCTGGATGGCGGCGGCCTTGCCGCCTTCGGTGCCACCGCTCGCTTGGAGACCGAAGAACGCGAAGAGGACGACCGACAGGCCGAACGCCAGCAGCGTCCCGGTTCGCATCCGGTTGATGTGGTCGTACAGTTTGGTGTTCGTCACCGCCGCCGCCAGGTTCGTCGTGTCCGAGAGCGGCGACTGCTTGTCACCCGCGTACGCGCCGGAGAGAATCGCTCCGGCGGTCATCGGCGCGGGAATCCCGAGTCCCGACCCGATACCGATGAACGCCACGCCGAGGGTCCCCACCGTCGTCCACGACGACCCGATGGAGAAGGCGACGAGTCCCGACAGTATCGCCGTTATGGGCAGGAAGACGGACGGGGAGAGCAGTTGCAGTCCGTAGTACATCAGCCCCGGAATCGTGCCGGAACTGATCCACGTGGCGATCAGTGCGTAAATCGAGAACAGGATGAGAATCGCCTGCAAGCCCATCATCAGGCTGTTGGCGAGTCCATCGTACAGTTCCTCCCAGGAGTAGCCGAAGACGTAGTACCCGACGAGGCCGGTGAACGTGATGGCCCAGAGCAACGGCATGTGCGGGTCCATCCCAAGCCACGCCGACCCGACCGCGAGAAAGACGATGGTCGCAAGGACGGGTAAAAGCGCCTGTTTGAACGTGGGTCGCCGCTCCTCCGGCAACTCCTCGTACGTCATCGGCTCGAAATCCAATGATGGCATCGTACTCCGGGAAATGCACCTGGGGAATTAAACGCTTATGGTATGATGTCTTGGGATAATATTTCAGTCTCGCAATTCGTCGTGTCGGACACGTCCGTGAGCCGAGACAGGCTGTACGTAGAAGGGGTGCCGAGTAGAGCGAACCGTGGTGGGATAGTAGAGCGGCCTATCGTGCCCGGATCGAAAACAGGTCAGTTGGATTCTACGGGAGATTCCGTAAATGGGTAGCTGATACGATCTCTCGGGAAGAAAATCAGACCACAGTCAGTGCGAAACCGAGAATAAAGGCCACCAAAGCAATCACAACGAGAACGGTAGAAACCGTTTGACTGGACGAATCCGTTTCGACATCGAAGCCCCACCTACCGGACAGAATACCGATACCGACGAAGATAGCAGCGAGGCTCCCTATCATCCCGGTTACTGACGACAGAGACGGATGACTCAGGACTGATTGATCGAATGACTGGCTTGCAAGTAGAAGTCCAGTAACGAGTGGTGCGACGCCGACTGCTTTCTTGGAGGACATACTCGAAATTCTCGTTCGCGGACAATAATTCCACCGGGAAACCCAATAACCAACCGGGGGCCTGTACGGGGATGGGGAGCGGATGGAAGTCGATCATCCCACCCGAATAATCCATCTGACGGGTTGTTTCCGGTCGTTTTTGTCTTCGATTAGCTGCCGATCATCGTGCTGTCGTCAGGTTGGTTCGGGAATGAGAACGATACCTTCAACTTTCTCCACCTCACACATGGAGATACACCCCACGGACGGCGGTTTCGTGGTTTCCGAGTTCGTTCAATCGGGCTTCGGTACTGCGAATCGTCATCTTTCGTTTCACGTCTTGAAGCCGTAAAATCGCATCAGGGCGTCGGGGTAAACTGACACTCTCGTGGTGGGATGGCAGAGCGGCCTATTGCGCCTGCCTTGAAAGCAGGTGGCGTCATGCCTCATGGGTTCAAATCCCATTCCCACCGTTTTCCGATGTGAGTAATCACCGAGTGACGCGTAGCGGCGCTCGGCACAGCACGAGCATCGAAAACGACGAATGGGATTTGAACTAGACCGAGGTTCTGCGCTGTGCGCAGGTTCTCGGACGTTGTTCAAATCCCATTCCCACCGCTTTTCACGCGATTACCCGACGAGCGCCGCGATGCGGCGCTCGTCTCGGCAGGAGCGGGAGAGCGGCATCCAAATCCGAAATTCGGGAGGCCGTTACGGACCGACGGCGACACGAAACATCCCATCAGGATCGAACAGATGGTTCAACAACTGTTCAATTATGGAACACACGGTATTTCAAACGATGAGTGGAGACACGGAACGGGAGTCAGGTTCGGAATGGACCGGAGATTTCGCACGACGTGCGGAACACAGGTCGATGAACGGGTCGGAGGGCAGTTTACAACAGTTCTGAAACGGTCGGCGTTCGGGAAAATCAGGGGGTAACCGGCAGGGTCAGTTCGACTTGGAAGCGGCGGCGAGTGTCTGGCCCGAATTCACGTCGTTCGACTGACGGTCGTTTTGTTTGCCACCTTTCTGCTTGCCGCCCTGAACGCGGACGATTTCGATGCCCGAGAGCATCGGGTCCTCCTTCTCGTGGATGAACTTCACGTTGGCCACGCCGTCGCGGACGGTCACCGTGTACGACTTCATCGTGCCGCGGTTGTGACCGAGTTCCTTGAACATGTCGTAGTTTTTGAGGACGCGCTTGCCTTCGATTTCGACGTCGAACTTACGCGGGCCTTTCTTCTTGTAGCTCTGTTTGTCGAAGTAGCTCTCGACGAAGTACAACCGGACCTCGTACCGGCCGTTCCGTACCGGGAACCGATACTGCATCTCGGTGTCGTCGCTCGGCTTTCCGGCGACGTCGGCGTCGTACCGCCGACTCTGGAACATGGCTTCGGGCGTTCCGGACGGGACGGCGGACGTCATCGAGATGTAATCGTTCGTGCTGTTCGTGTGGCTACCGCTGATACGCGCGTTGTTGAACCGTGACGGGCTATCCTCGGTGTCCGCGAGCCAGTACCGGCCGCCGTCGGAGGATTTGAGCTGTGGACCACCGACGTTGACACGATAGCGGACCGTCTTCTGCAGTTGTGTCGTCTGGGTGGTCGAAGTAGTCGATGTCGTTGTACTCGTCGTACTCGTCGGTGTCGCCGTGGTTTTCGGCGTAGTGGTGGCCGATTTCGTCGTTTGGGTCGTCGTCGCCGCGGTGGACGTCGCCTCCACGCTGGTCGTGGCTGGCGAGGTTCCCGGTGAAGCGTTCGCGCCACCGTTCGTACTGCCTGCTGGTCCGAGGATTCCGCCGGGAATCCCCGCGACGATGATGAGGCCAGCAACGAAGAAAACGACGCCGCCGCCGATGAGTATTCCCTGGATTAAACCGCCGGATGAAGAGCCTGACATATTTCTCATCTCCCCCGTATGTACCGCAACATTATCCGAAGGTCAGGACCCTATCCAGTTAATTATACACCAGCTAAAGTGAAATCCACCCGAAATTAGTTATGTGACGTGTCCGGCTATTCTTAAAGCAGCATGAATTAGCAAGCAGAACATCGAACTGGATGCTGTTGCTTCTCACTCGGGTGAGTACGATTGCAGAGATTGCGCTCCCGACGAGCGAGTTTGCACTCCGCGAAACGTTTTCGCAGGTGCCCGGTTCGAGGTTCGAAGTCGTGGGAGTCGTCGCACACCAAGCGGAATACGTGATGCCACAGTTGCGCGCGACCGCGACCGATATTTCGACCGTGGAGAAGGCGTTCGACGACGACGGAACTGTCACGGATGCCAAACTGTTGACGAAGTTGGACGACCAGGGGTTGTTTTCCATGCGATGGGGTGCCGACGTTGCCGAAACGCTTTCCGTGATTTCGATGGGCGATACGACCGTCCTTACCGCACGTGCCGCGAACAATCGGTGGAGTTTTCGTATTCAGTTTGTGGACCGCGACATGCTTTCGACAGTGTACGAATCCTGCCAAGACACCGGCATACCGATCGAAGTACAGAACGTTCACAAGCGAACGACGCTGCTGGACGAGTCGCACAAGCTTACCGAACAGCAGTACGAAACGTTGCGAAGCGCCATGGACAGGGGGTACTACGAGATACCGCGAAAGGCGACGACGAAGGACCTCGCCGAGGAGTTGGGTGTTTCACACCAAGCCGTGTCCGAACGACTGCGCCGCGGACACCGCAGTTTGGTCGAGACGGGGCTTACCGCGCCGAGCGAGTAGGACAGAAAGCAATCCTTTTTGCCCCCTCAACGAAACGTGCGAGCATGGACTGGCCCCACGACCCTGACGGTGAAGAAGGGAGCGAGGGAGGACGGAAGTACGGTATGGCTATCCTCGCGAAGAAGGTAGACGAAGACGAGGATTTCCCGCTCGAACGCGAGGAGTTCGTCGAGGCACACGCCGACGAACCGATCCGAATCAACTACAAGAAGGTCGTCAGCGTCGCCGACATCTTCGACCACGTCGAGGAGGACGAGTACGAGACGATCACGGATTTCCACAAAGCAGTCGGCAAAGGAATGCGATCCGGCGGGTTCTGGGACTACCACCCGGTCGGCGAGAACCCGGAAAAGAAACGAGCGTAACGCGTAACTCACTTCGATTCTTTCGACGAGCGCCATCGTTCGCCGCCACCGTTGGGTGTCGCGGCAGGTGGCTCGTTCGTGTCACTTCGGCCGCTTGGTTCGGTACGACTGTCTCGCTCGGGTCGATCGGTTTGGTCGGTTCGTTCCACGTCACCGTCCGGCAGATAGAGTTCCTCCTCGACTTCCCACGCGCGTTCCGAACGCGTCTCCGCGCGGACCTTCTCTTCGAGGAGGTTGACCGCGACCCGGTTTGCTCCCTCGGGAATGATGAGGTCGGCGTGTTTTTTCGTCGGTTCGACGAACTGCTCGTGCATCGGTTTCACCGTGGAGAGATACTGGTCCATGACGCCTTCGAGGTCACGGCCCCGGTCCACCACGTCCCGCTCGATTCGGCGGAGGATTCGCACGTCGGCGTCGGTTTCGACGTACACCTGCAAATCGAGCATCTCGTTGACGTCGGTGTCGTACAGCGCGAGTATTCCTTCGAGCACGACCACGTCCGTCGGTTCGACGGTGACGCGTTCGTCCTTCCGGTTGTGAACGCTGAAATCGTATTGGGGCATCTCGATGGCCTGTCCGGAAAGGAGCGAATCGAGGTGTTCACGCAGCAGTTCCCACTCGAACGCCGACGGATGATCGTAGTTCACCTCGGCGCGTTCCTCGAAATCGAGGTGCGAGAGGTCCTTGTAGTAGTTGTCCAATGGAATCCGGGTAACCGAATCGCTCCGGGATTCCGTGACTTCACGGGCGACTGTCGTCTTCCCCGCGCCGGTACCCCCGGCGATACCGATGACGAACGACGGAATACTCATTGTGGGATGCAGGGGAAACGACGATTTGAATCCCCCGACTTCGGGATTAGTGTGGAATCTGATCGGTTCTCCGCCAATTCCATTTTTGAGACGCAAATCACGATTAGGTTCGCTTATAATACCGTGTGCCCAACTCCCGACCAACAGTGACGAACGCCCAACTCACGTTGATACAAATCGACAACTACGGGCCGTGGACCGTGACGCCGGAACCGCGTCGGGAAGTCGACCTCCAAACGCTTCAATCGCGATTGTACGCCGACCTCTCCCAACTCATCGGTAACCGGGAAGGGTACGTCTTCTTCACCCGCTTCGACAACATGGTGGCCGTGACGAACGGTCTCTCGTTGTCCGATCACGCGCTCGTGCAGGAATCGGTCGGAAATCGATACCCCGTAACCGTCAGTTTGAGCGTCGCCACCGGAACGAGTCCAATTCAGGCGCTCGAAGATGCGACGGAACTGCTCCAGGACGCCGGGAGCGCGCAGGATCATTCGCGCCGCGAAATCCTCGACGGACGGACGATCGACGAGGAGTTCAGAACCGACGACGACGTGCAGATCGCCCACTTCGACGTCAACGACATGACGGGCAACTACACCGACGAGGTGAACGCCTTCGACTCCTTCATCCACATCGAACAGGGGTACGCGGAACTGATGCGATACATGCGCGAGGCACACGACTCCCTGTCGTTCTTCGTCGGCGGCGACAACGTCATCGCGGTCTGCCCGAACATGGACGAATCGGACTACGAGGACGTCATCGAGCACGTCGAGGAGACGGTCGAAGTCGAACTGAAAGTCGGCGTCGGCACGGGGAGAGTCCCGCAAACCGCCGGAATGGACGCGAAGCACGCCTTGGAGACGTGTCGAGCGACCGGAAGCAGGATCGAATTCGAGTAGTCGGAGTCTGATAAATCGATTCGAATCGGATTCGAATCGCATCGTTCGACGGCGAAAAATCGGCTAGTACCTTTCGCTGGATGTGGGAATAAAGGTGCCGGGGATACTTTTTAGAACGACCATGTCAACTGTTCACACATGGACGCGGAAGTTATCGTGCGGGACGTGATGACGCGGGAATACGTCGGCGTCAGTGAATCCGATTCGGTTCTTGGAGCGGTCCGTCTCATGCACGACGAAGGAGTCGGGAGCGTCGTCGTTCTCAGGGGTCACGAGCCGGTCGGTATCATGACCGAGTCGGACGTGATCGCCCTCGTCGCGAACGAAGACGACCCGATGGAAACGACGGTTTCGGAAGCGATGTCGAAACCCGTGCTCTCTGTGCAACCCAACCGGAGTGTAGCCGACGCCGCGGGGATGATGGCACAACAAGGGATTCGCCGGATCATCGTCACCGCTGACGACGAACTGCTCGGGGTGCTCACCGAACGGGACGTGATTTCGGCTTCGACATCCCCGTCGAGCATCTCGCGAACGCAGGAGCGGGAGATCGACCAAGGGGACCTCGGAAACCGGATGGGAACGAACGGCGGGACCGAATACGAAGGCCAAAGCATCTGTGAGGTCTGTGGCGCACTGACGCACGATCTGACGAACGTCAACGGCCAGTTGGTCTGTGCCGACTGTCGCGAATTTTAGCGGGATTTCCAGTTTTCCGAAACTCGAATCACTCTGGGACCCAGTAAAATTATTAATCATTGATATTAAACATCAATGTTTCAGAGAGTTAATAATCTGGAAAGGTAGATTTATATCGCCTGAGTCGAGACCCATGGCTGTCCATGCGATATGATATCGATCGACGTGACGTGCTGAAGGGACTGGGTGCAACCGGAATTGCCGGTCTCGCAGGCTGTATCGGCGGTGGCGGTGCCGGCGACGACAGCAGTACCAGCAAGAGCAGTAGTGACGGAAACGGCGGCGGAGGCGGCGACAACAGCGGTGGCCCCGACGTTCTCAACGTCATCGGCTACCCGGAAAGCGGGATTCAACTGTTCCGCGATTACTACCAGAGTACCGACGGAAACCAAAAGATAATCGTCCCCGACGGGTTGCGGGATTCGACGCTCCCCAAAAACGTCGGCAACGATATGGCAAACCTCACTGGAACGGCTCCTGCGGCGTCCGGGCCGAATCAGAAGGCGTTCAATCAGATGTACAAGGACGAGTACAACCGCGAACCGGGCGTGTTCAACTCCCACTCCTACGACGCGGTCGCCGTCCTCATCCTCGCCAACGTGGCGGCGGGGGCGAACGACGGGGGCAAGATCCGCGACCAGATGCGACGGGTCGCCAATCCCGGCGGACAGAAGTACGGACCGGAGAACTTCGTGGACGCCGTCAAAGCCGCCGCACGCGGCGAGGACATCAACTACCAAGGCGCGTCCAGCGTCGTGGACTTCGACAAGAAGGGTGACCCGGCGTCCGCGGCCTACGACGTCTGGAAGTTCGATTCGAGCGCCGACGGAGGGATCAAGACGGAGGATACCATCACTTTCGAGGGCGAACCGAGCGGCAAGATGGCCGATAGCTCGCCCGGTGGGAAAAACCGGACCGCCAAGGTCGGTATCCTGCTCCCTCAAACCGGTGACCTCGGCTCGACCGGGAGCCTGATGATCAAAGCCGCGAAGATGCCGGTAAAGCAAGTGAACGACGCGGGCATCAGCATCAAGGTAAAATCCCAGGTCGAGGATTCACAGACCAAGAAACAGGCGTCGCTCAGCGGCGCGAACGCGCTCGTTAGCGCCGGTTTCCCGGCCATCTGTGGCCCGGCATCCTCGGGGAACAACATCCCGGTGAGCCAGCAGGTGTACATCAAACAGGGCGTCGTCGGTTGTTCGCCGTCCAGTACGGCGCTGACCGTGACGAACTTGGACGACAACGACTTCGTCTTCCGGACCGCACCGAGCGACCTGCTCCAAGGCAAGGTGATGGCGCAAGTCGCGTCCAAGAAGCTCAGCGGCAAGACCGCCGCGACGCTGTTCGTGAACAACAGCTACGGCCAACAGCTGTCGGACAAGTTCTCCAAAACGTTCACCGACAAGTACGACGGAGAGGTGCTACAGAAGGTGTCGTTCAACAAGGGAGAATCCTCCTACACGTCCGTCATCAAAAAGGCGACCGGTTCGAGCTAAGCTCCCCTCTCGTTCGACCGTTTTCGATGGAAACCGTCGCCCCTACTGTATCGGTCGACATCCGATGAATCGAGCGACATCTATAATGATAATTTAAGATACATTTTTGCCTCGGAACGTTGAGACTCCCACCGGGTATGAGTCACAAAATCGACCGCCGCACCTACCTCCGAGCGGTAGGTGCAACGAGTACCGTCGGGTTGATGGGAACCCTGCAACAGGGAGGTGGGCCGGACATGCTCACCGTCATCGGCTATCCGGAAAGCGGGATTCAGCTATTCCGCGACTTCTACGGGACCGGACAATCCGTGCCCGTTCTCGTTCCGGACGGGTTACAGAGCGCCAGTCTACCGAAAGAAGTCGGCAACGACATGAAAAACGTCACCGGGACGGCACCCGCCGCCGCCGGACCGAATCAGCAGGCGTTCACGAAGCTGTTTCGGGACCAGTACAACGCACCACCGAGCGTCTTCACGGCCCAATCGTACGATTCCGTCGCCATCCTCATCCTCGCCAACGCGGCGGCGGGGGCGAACGACGGGACCAAGATCCGCGACCAGATGCGTCGGGTCGCCAACCCGCCCGGAAAGGAGTTCGGTCCAGCGAACTTCGTGGACGCCGTCAAAGCCGCAGCGAACGGGGACGATATCAACTATCAAGGTGCATCGAGTTCGACGAACTTCGACGTACACGGCGGTCCGGCGTCCGCCGCCTACGACGTCTGGAAGTTCGCACCGCAGACGCCGGACGGCATCAAAGTCGTCAACACGCGGGAGTTCACGAGCAAACCGGGTGGACCCGAGGCGAACAGCGCCCCGGGTGGAATGGGCCGAACGATCAAGGTCGGCATCCTGCTCCCGCAGACCGGTGACCTCGCCTCGGTCGGTGGGGCGATGGTGCAGGCGTCGCAAATTCCGATCAAGCAGGTGAACGACGGGAACGTCGACCTCGAAGTCCAAACGCAGGTCGAGGACACACAGACCGACCGACAGGCGTCGCTCAGCGGCGCGAACGCGCTCGTCAACGCGGGCTTCCCGGCCATCTCCGGCCCGGCGTCCTCGGGGAACTACATCCCGGTCGCGACCGAGGTGTTCGTCCCGAATCAGATCGTGGGCTGTTCGCCGTCGAGCACGGCGGTCACCGTCACGAACCTGAAGGATAACGACTTCGTCTTCCGAACCGCACCGAGTGACTTGCTTCAGGGTGCGATAATGGCGCAAATAGCAGCGGAACGGCTCGGCGCGAAAACCGCCGCGACGCTGTATGTGAACAACGATTACGGCCAACAGCTATCGAATCAGTTCACGAAAAAATTCACGTCGAGCCAAGGTGGTTCGGTGAGCAAACAGGTCGCGTTCAACAAGGGCGAATCGTCGTACACGGCCGTCATCCAGCAAGCGCTGAGCTAAGCGCCACGTTCTCGCCCGTTTTTCGCGTGCGTCGTCCTCGACGCGTCGCGTGCCGTCCAGTTTCCATGGCTACCGACGATCGGATTGTCGTTCGCGTTCGAACGCGTCACGACTGCGCTACCGTCCGGGTTCGTCAGCGTCGCGTTCCGTATCGTGTTGTCGTGTGAATCGACCAGCAGGATGCCATCCTCGGTCGAGCGAACGGCCACGTCCGTCACGCTCCCGTTTCGGACCCCGGCCAGCGCCACGCCGATCTTACTTCGCACGACCGAGACGTTCGCCAGCGACACGTTTTCGGAGTCGGAGACGAACACGCCCGACGAACTCGTATCGCGGACATCGCTGTCCGAAATTCGGCTCCCGTTCGAGTCGCTCATCGCGATTCCCGTGAACCCGTTCGTCGCCGTCACCCGCCGGAGACGTGTCTCCGGGGAGCGTAACACCGAGACTCCGTCCGCGGTTCGCCACGTCGTCACGTTCGCTACCGTTCCGGCGCTCGCGTTCTCGTATTCGATGCCGAACGTCCAGTTAATGGCCGTGACGTTTCGAACCGTAACGTTCCGACCCGTCACGGCGATGCCCGCCGTACCCTCCCGAAACACCCGTCCGTCCACGACGTGTCCCGCTCCGTCGAGAGTCACATCGTCGGCGTCGATCCGAAGACATGCCCGCTGACGGGTTTCGATGTCGTTGGAGAGGACGTAGTGGCCGGAGTGGGTGATCCGCGTACAGGAATCGAGGGACGTCGGGGCAGCGTCGGCGGACTGGGATGCGGTCTCAGCGGACTGGGACGCGGAAGCCGGTATCGTCGGCACGGGTGCGCCGGAAGCGAGAACTGAAGCGAGCACGAGGACGACCACGAGTGCGACGGCCGAACCGCTCCGGCGTGAGAGAATCATGACGATGACACGCGGTGCTGGTCCTTGGCGATTGTGGCACGATGAAACGGGGTGGTATGGTACGGGAGTATCCGCCGAAATCCCGGGATTATCCGCCGAGGAACTCCTGTCGGACCTCGTCGTCCGCCAGCAGCGCGTCGCCGGTGTCCATGAAGCGGTTTTGACCCTGCACGAGCACGTAGCCGCGGTCACAGCGTCGGAGCGCCTCCTTCGCGTTCTGTTCGACCATCAGGATGGCGGTCCCGTGGTCGTTGATCTCGTCCACCTTGTCGAACATCTCGGCGACGAGGTCGGGAGCCAACCCCGCACTTGGTTCGTCCAGCATCAGCAGGTCGGGGTCGAGCATGAGCGCCCGGCCCATCGCCAACATCTGCTGTTGGCCGCCGGACATCGTTCCCGCTTTCTGCTCCCGGCGCTCGTCCAAGATTGGGAAGCGGTCGAACACCTCCTGCATGGCGTCCTCCGGGACTTCGTCCAGGATGTACGCCCCCATCTCCAGGTTCTCCTCCACGGTGAGCGACGAGAACACGTTGTCGTTCTGGGGCACGTACCCCAGTCCGAGGTGGATGATGTCCTCGGGGGCGTCGCCGTGGATCTCCGTTCCGGCGAACCTGATGCTGCCACCCATGTACGTCGTCAACCCGAAGACGGATTTCATCACGGTCGATTTCCCCGCGCCGTTCGGACCGACGATGGTGACGTACTCGCCGTCCTCGACGCGCATATCGACGTCCGAGAGGATCTGTAAGTCCTCGCCGTACCCCGCGTCCAAGCTGTCGATATCGAGCAGCGCCATCAGATCTCCTCTCCGAGGTAGGCGTCGATGACTTGATCGTTCGAACGGATCGCCGCGGGTTCCCCTTCGGCGAGTACTTTTCCTTGGTGCATGACGATGACGTGTTCGCAGTTGTTCATGATGACGTCCATGTCGTGTTCGACGAGCAGGAACGTGTAGCCGCGTTCACGGAGTTCGTGAACGTGTTTGAGCAGTTTCTTCTCCAGCGACGGGTTGACACCCGCGAGCGGTTCGTCCAACAGTACCATCTGCGGGTCGGTCATGAGTGCCCGCGCCATCTCCAGCAGTTTCCGCTGGCCGCCGGAGAGGTTGCCCGCGTACTCGCTCGCGAGGTGGTCGATCTCGAAGAACTCCAGCATCTCCCACGCCCGTTCGAGCACGTCTTCCTCCTGTTTGCGCACGTCGCCTCGAATTATCGGCATCACGGATCGCCAGAGCGCTTCGCCCTCCTGTCCCTTTGGGGCGAGCATCATGTTCTCCAAGACGGTCATCTCGGAGAGTTCGCGGGCGATCTGGAACGTTCTGACCATGCCACGGTCGGCGATCTGATACGGTTGCAATCCCGTGATGTCGCGGTCGTTGAAGTACACCGAACCGCTGTCGGGTTGGTAGACGCCCGTGATGAGGTTGAACGTCGTGGACTTCCCGGCCCCGTTCGGCCCGATGAGGCCGGTGAAAGAGCCCTGTTCGACCGAAAACGTCGCCCCGTCGACGGCGGTGATACCGCCGAACGTTTTCCGGAGGTTCTCGACCCGGAGCGGCGTCTCGCTCAGGTCGGCGACTTCGTTCCCGATGTCGAGCGAGTTCGCATCGTCGGTGTCTTCTGCTTCGCTCGCGGTCATTGCTCCTCACCTCCGTCCGCCGCTGCATCCGGTTTCGGACCACCGGAGCCACCGCCTGGACGCAGGAGCGGAATGCTCGCCGCTTCCTCCTTGCGGTGACCGAGGACGCCCTCCGGCCGGTGGTGCATGATCCAGATGAGGACACAGCCCATGATGACCAACTGGAGTGCGTTGATGTTACCCATTATGTAGGAAACGAACGGCATGATGTTGCCGTTGAGTATCGGTCCGACCGCACCCGCGAAGGAGTTCGGAGCGGTGGGGACCTGAATCGATCCCCGGATGATGTTCTTCAGGTACAGCGGTCCCTGATACAATAGCCCGGCGAATATCGCCGCGCCGAGGACGCTCCCGGTGTTCGACCCGGCACCGCCGATGATGAGGGCCAACCAGACGAAGAACGTCACCTGCGGCTTGAACGAGGTGGGCGTGATGGCACCCTGGCGCATCTGCCAGAGGATACCCGCGAGCCCCATCAGCGCACAGCCGAGCATGAACGACTTGATCTTGAACCGGTCGGTGTCCTTCCCGAGGGAGTTCGCGACCTGCTCGTCCTCACGGATGGCCTTGAGCACGCGTCCGAACGGCGATTCGCCGGTCCGCTTCATCAGCCAGTAGTAGGCCACGACGAACAGTAACAGGATGATCGCGTAGGTCAACGAGTCCAGAACCGGACCGGAAGAACCGCCGACGAACGGATCGAGTGCGTGCTCGATCGCCGTGTACGGCCCACTGTTGAACAGCGGGTCGAGCGGATCGGAGAAGTTCAACAACAGTCCACGACCGCCACCGGTTCCGAGTTGCTTGCCGAACAGGGTGAACGTCTGGAACTGGTTCGACGTCACGATGAAACGGATGATCTCCGACGTCGCGATGGTAACGATCGCGAGATAGTCGGCGCGCAACCGAAGCGCCGGAAGCGCCACCAACAGGCCGAGAATCGCCGCGGCGAGCATTCCGCCGAGGATGCCGACCCACAGCGGGAGGCCGAGACCGGAAACGGTCGCGGCACCGGCACTCGCGCTTGCAGGGGGCTTCGAGATCATCGCCATCGTGTACAATCCGACGGCCATGAATCCCGCGATACCGATGTTGAACAGCCCGGTGTACCCCCAATGGAGGTTCAACGCGAGCGCCAACATCCCGTACACGCCGATGAGGAACGTGAGCCGTGCGAGGGAGTTCAACTGGCCACGAAGCGAGTAGCCGAGCAGTGTACCTCCCACGAGGTACAGCACGTAGATGGCCAACAGCGCGCCCAGGATGAGCATCGTGTCGTTGATTTCGAAATCGCGGACGCTCGAACTCATGCTGTCGTCCTCCCTGCGAACAGTCCCTGTGGCTTGAACAGCAGGATGAGGATCATCATGCCGAACGCGGCGGCACGGCCGAAGTCACTGGGGATCCAGATGATGGCGAGGTTCCACGTCAGACCGATAACCAGCCCCCCGAGAATCGCGCCGTAAATCGACCCGATGCCGCCGAGGATGACCGCGGCGAAGATGGGTAACAGGAGGAGCCATCCGAAATTGAATATGATGGTTCCGCGCCACAGCACCAGCAGGAAGCCCGAGATGCCGGTCAGGGCGCCGCCGATTATCCACGTCCAGCGGATGACCTGTTCGGTCGGAATCCCGGTAACGCGAGCGAGGTCCTCGTTGTCGGCCATCGCGCGCATCGCCTTCCCGAGCTTCGTCCGCTGGAGCAGCATGTGCACGCCGAGCATCAATCCCACCGTACAGACGAGGATCGTCAGGTCGTGTGCCGTGACCCGTACCGTCCCGTCCCACAGCAGGAGATTCCACGACGGGATGTCCTGGATCGCCGTCGTTCCGCGGCTTTCGGCCGAGAAGACGAAGACGACGAGGTAGCGAAGTACGAACGCGACGCCGATGCTCGTGATGAGCAAGGAGATCCCCTCCGAATCACGCATCGGCCGATACACGATCCGGTCGATGAGAAGCGCCAACACGACGGTGAACGCTCCGGCGAACAGCATGCCGAGGATGACGGCCACCGGCGTCGTCGCGATCGTGATACCGAGACTGCTCGCGTACACGGTTCCGCCCGCGCCGACGAGCAACAATCCCGCGATGTTGTTGCTCCCGAGTCCCGCGATGAGGTACGTGACTGCCCATCCCGAGAACGCGCCGCTCGTGATGTAGTCCCCGTGCGAGAAATTAGCGAAGTTCAGAATACTATACGTCATCGAAAGCCCGATTCCGGCGAGGCCGATTATGAGTCCCCGCATGAGGCCAGTCCAGATGAGTGACCCGACGTAGGAGACGCGTAGGTTGCCGGTTACCAAGCGTTGGATGAAATCGAAGACGAGGAGCACCGCGAATAAGCCGACGACCACGAGCAGTGGTCGTTCGACGATGAGGCGGCGTCCACGTGAATAGGTCTCAGTTGCATCGTCCATTGATAACTCTCCACATGATAACCGGTTCCAGTCAGGCTATTAAACCTTTCCGACAGAGCCTCCCATCGGATTCCGGTAACGACGGCATACTGACAAGGTCCAGAGAGGAATGTGTAGAAAGTAAATAACCCGACTATTTACTCGAAACCGTGTTTATTTCGAGGCTCAACTACCGACACACATATGCCGAGCGGTGTTGCAGGCACACGTATGTCCATACTGACCCTTGATGACCTCGCGGTTCAAGGGACGACGCTCGGCGTGCGTATCGACATCAACAGTCCGTTGACCGAATCCCGTAGCCTCGCCGACGATGCGCGGCTCGTGGCGCACGTCGACACGCTCTCGGAGCTGTTGGAGCGCGGCGGGAAGGTCGCCATTCTCGCCCACCAAGGGAGACCCGGGAGCGACGATTTCGCGGGTCTCTCGGCACACGCAGAGCGGTTGGACGAGTTGCTCTCCTATCCGGTTTCCTATTGTGACGGGACGTTCTCCGCGGAGGCACGCCGGGCCGTGTCGAACCTCCGCGAGGGCGAAGCGGTGGTTCTCGAAAACACCCGTTTTTACAGCGAGGAGTACATGGAGTTCCCGGCGGAGAAGGCCGCCGAAACCCATCTCGTCGACCGACTTGCCCCCGAACTCGACGTCTATGTCAACGACGCGTTCGCGGCGGCACACCGCTCACAGCCCTCACTCGTCGGTTTTCCGACCCGGTTACCGGGATACGCCGGTCGAGTCATGGAGCGTGAAGTGGACGTGCTCGGCGATATCGAAGGAACGCCACGCCCGCGTACGTACGTGGTCGGCGGCGCGAAGGTCTCGGACTCCATCGCCGTGGCCAGGAACGTACTGGAACGCGACCTCGCGGATCACATCCTGACGGCCGGAGTCGTCGGGAACGTCTTCCTGTTCGCCGATGGCGCGGACCTCGGCGAGGCCAGCAAGGAGTTCATCCACGACCAGGGATACATCGATTACATCGACGACGCCGCCGACCTGCTCGAAACCTACGGCGACAGGATTCACCTCCCCGAGGACGCCGCCGTCGAACGGGACGGCGAACGCGTCGAACTCGCCCGGGAGGAGTTCCCACCGAAGGAAGGCGAGGCCGCGATGGACATCGGCGAGGAGACGATATGCTCCTATTCGAACATCCTCCAAAACTCGGGGACGGTCATCCTCAACGGACCGGCGGGCGTGTTCGAGGACGAGACGTTCGCGGACGGCACTCGGGAGCTATACATCGAGGCCGGGAACGCCGAGTTCAGTATCGTCGGCGGTGGTGACACCGCCGCCGCGATTCGGAAGTTCGACCTCGACGGGTTCGACCACGTCAGCACTGGCGGTGGGGCGTGTCTCCGAATGCTCACCGGCGAACCCCTTCCGGCGTTACAGGCACTCTCCCAATAGATGGTGGTCATCGAGGCGGCGACGAGCGCCGACATCAACCCGGTCGTGGAGCGATGGGTGGAACTCGCGCGGGACCAGCGCACGTACGATTCCCACATCCTCGCCGACGAGAATCGGGGGGCAGTTCGGGATTCGATCGCCCGGCACATCATCGAGGACGGCTTGCTCGTCGCTCGCGATTCGGGCATCGTCGGGTTCGTCATGTTCGAGCTACAGACCGGGCTCTACCAGCAGACGACCACCCGGGGGCTCATCCAGAACGTCTACGTCGCACCGTCGCACAGGAACGAGGGTGTCGGATCCGCGTTGCTGGACGAAGCCGAAGCCATGCTCGCGGAGCGCGGTGCCGAGGCGTTCTCCCTCGACGTGATGGCGAGGAACGAAAACGCCCGCAGACTGTACGAAAACAGAGGGTACGAACCGCATCGAATCGAGATGGAAAAATCGAGCGAAAACGATAACCACTCAAAGGAGTAGCGAGAAGTGGGGGTTGCGCCAAGGGAGCTTGGGTGGTTCAAGCACTCGATTTGTAATCGAGACTACGTGGGTTCAAATCCCACCCTTGGCTTCCTTCGCGGTTCGTTTTGGCACCGAGAGATAGGGATAGCTGCTCGAAAGAACCCGAGGTTTTTGCACGGCGTACCGCACTGGTTTGCACGGAGTACCACACTGGTGTTGCTCGGAATCGGGAGTTTCGATTGGGAGCTACAGCGTTCGACAGGGCATTCACAATACCGGTGGAAACTACCCGTTAACCCTCTCCTCGCCGACGGTAATTCCCGTTACTTCCCGACGGCGTTCGATCCGACACGTTATGGTGGGAGAGATACCCTAGCACGAAAGGGGATGTGTACTTGATCGGTTCGTGAAAATACAACGTTGTAATGAAAGATAAAAGCTGGAAGATAAACAGGAGAACGATGCTCGGAGCGACCGGCATGGTCGGTGCCGGAACGCTGTTCAGCGAGGGTGCGCTCGCAAAGGAGTCGCACAAAAAGCACGACGGACGGGACGAGTCGTGTTGGTCGGGCGACTCGGCCGTCGAAAAACTGCTGGCACAGGCGTCGGAGAAGTTCCCCGGGGGAATCGTCTCGGTATACGCCAAGGAGGCCGGACCGCACGGCGAGGTGCTGGCGAGTCACGAGTCGGAAAAGGTCGTCAAACCGGCGTCGAACACGAAACTGCTCACGACGGCGCTCGCCCTCGAACATCTCGGACCCGACGAGCGGTTCGAAACCAGCGTGATCGGCGACGGTTCGAAGTCGGGGACGCAGTTTCACGGCGACCTCGTGATTCGCGGCAACGGGGACGTGCTGTCGCAGAACAACCTGAAAACGTTGGCGGGGCAGGTCGCCGATGAGGGAATCGAGGCGGTTCACGGCGACGTCGTCGCGGACATCACCGCGTTCGACACGTCCGGGTACGGCCCCGTCTTTTCGGTTCGCGGTCCCGGCTATCCGGAGGGGTGGACCTGGGAGGACCCGCAGTACTCCTACGGCGCGCCGAGTTCGACGCTCGCGCTGTACTGGAACAAGGTCGCCATCACGGCCAAGCGAACCGACGACGGGATCGATCTCTCGGTCGAACCGAATTCGGAGTTCGTCCCCGTCGAGTCCCACCTCTCGGAAGCGCCCGCCGGGTCGGACGGCTACTTCTACACCTACCTCGACCGGGTGAACGGGACCATCTACGCCATCGGCGAACTCCCGCCGGGGTACGAGGAGACCGACTTGTCACCCGTGATGCGCCCCGACGAACACGCCGCCGCCGTGTTCGCGGGGTTCCTCGAAGACGCAGGCGTGACGGTGAAAGGCGGCGTGACCTTGCAGACGGAGGAGAAAGACCGAACGGCGGCGTTCCGGACGAGCATCCGGTCGGAACCACTCCACGAGACCATCGGGCCGATGTTGCTGTACTCGAACAACGTCGATGCCGATCAACTGGCGCTGATGACCGCACGCCGTGCGACGGGGGTGGGGTCGTTCGACGCGTGGACGGACCTAACCGGGGCCTACTTCGAGAGTTTGGGAGCGCCTGCGACGGTTTTCCGCGACGGGTCCGGACTCTCGCAGTTCGATCTGATTTCGGCCGCCGACATGGTTTCCATGCTCGAATGGATTGGTCGGAAACCGTGGTCCGAAACCCTGTTCGGGTCGCTCCCGACGCCGGGACACGGTACGCTCGCCTACCGGTTGCGGGACGTGGACGTGCCCGTCCAAGCGAAAACCGGAACGGTTCGGGGAACGCGGTCGCTGTCCGGGGCTATTCGCCGAACGGGCAAACCCGACGTGTTGTTCTCGATTCTCATGTCCAACGTGACCGTGGGACTCGGCGACGCCCGGGACTATCAGGACGACCTGGTGAGAGCGCTCGTGGACGCCTGAGCGCTCGGACACAATCGTATCACGTGGTTCGAACGGTAGCGGGACGGCGGAGAAACGGGGCAGTCGGTTTTACAGGGGGATCCCGCTTCGGACTGACTGCTTCGGTGATACGAATGTCCGTGGACAGGATTAGCTACCGCTTAACGCCGGATTCCGCATTGTGAACTGTTGCTCGTTGTTTCTACCAGAATAATTATCGGACGGTTTTATACTGGCAGCACGCTTGCTTCCCTTTCATGAGCCGCACCCAGAGTGTCCCCCTCTGGATGGCCGAACCCGAGGAGTTCAGGAGCACGCTCAAGATGGTCCTCAGTACGGCGTACAAAAACGACCGCCGATTCGACCGAGCGTGGACGTTCCGATATCCCGACGAGACGCCCAACCTGATGGCCGAAATCACTCATCTCGAAAAGGGGGGGACCGAGGAGATTATGAATCCACCCGAGCCAACGAAACCACCGGAGCAAGCCGTGCTCAAGGATTTCCGCGACGTGCTCGGTGATCTGCTGCTGAAGGGCTACCGACGAGGTATCGAGTTCGACCGAGCGTGGTCGTTTCGCTACCCGAACGCTGACCATCCGGATCTGATGG
>NZ_JAMYJW010000036.1:0-600 GCF_024136975.1 Haladaptatus sp. AB643 | reverse complement strand
CCCCCGCCATGGTGCGCGACTACGATCTGATTCTGGCGATGGAGCTGGAACATATCGAGCAGGTCACGGCTATCGCACCGGAGGCGCGGGGCAAAATGATGCTCTTTGGTCACTGGACGGGCAGAAAAGAGATCCCGGACCCCTACCGTAAAAACCGGGACGCATTTGAATATGTTTATGGGCTGCTGGAGCAGGCCAGTCTGGAATGGGCGAAACGGCTCAGTTAATCACACGGGATAGTTACGTTTTATGTCAACAAATAACCTTCACGCCCATGATGCGTCTGCCGCGAATAACGAGATCGATCTGGTGCGCCTGTTGGGGTGAGCTGCTCCGACCACCGAAAATTTTATTCTCATCCTTACCGCGCTGTTCACGCTGGCGGCACTGCTTTATGCGCTCTTTGCCACACCGGTTTATCAGGCCGATGCGCTGATACAGGTGGAGCAGAAGCAGGGCAACGCGCTACTCAGTAACCTTAGCGAGTTCATCCCTGACTCCTCGCCAGAGTCGGCGCCGGAGCTTCAGCTTCTCCAGTCGCGCATGATCCTCGGTAAAACGATTGATGACCTGAACCTGCGCACGCAGGTGAGTGAAAAC
>NZ_JAMYJW010000035.1:0-639 GCF_024136975.1 Haladaptatus sp. AB643 | reverse complement strand
AAACGGAAGAGAAAGCGAATCGTTGAGCAACGCCATGTCTGAAACAGTTATCGCCAGTTTTCCCGCAGGCGTGGCAAAGCCGTACCTGTCAGGCACTTAATTTATCAAGCAGGAACGTATGAACGTTGCTGCCTCACGCCGGTGAGACAGCAAAAGGCTGGCTTACCGGAAAGAAGGTTTTCTCCTGGTCAGGAGAGGTGTGGGATCGGGATCCATGTGGCCTCCGGTAAGTAAAAAGTTGGGTATCGGCACGCAGTATAGTGATTTATCCATACCGTTTGTGACTAATCGGGCGGTATTATAACGCCCTGCAAATAAACCGAACGTAAACCAGACTTTGCCCATAGCGAATTCGCAGGATAGCATTAGGCTCAATTGATTATTTTATCGTTGTTACAGGGAATACAGCATGCAGAACCGCCTTACGATTAAAGATATCGCGCGTTTAAGCGGCGTGGGGAAATCGACTGTCTCACGCGTGCTGAACAACGAAAGCGGTGTCAGCGAGCGCACACGCGAGCGCGTCGAGGCGGTGATGAATCAGCACGGTTTTTCCCCTTCCCGCTCCGCGCGCGCCATGCGCGGGCAGAGCGATAAAGTGGTCGCCATTATTGTCTCGCGTCTGGATTCCCTCTCCGA
>NZ_JAMYJW010000034.1:0-646 GCF_024136975.1 Haladaptatus sp. AB643 | reverse complement strand
ATTGCCGCTTTTCACTGCCTCAACGGGATTCATCACACGGCCAAACTTTGGCAAATGCATCCCGGATGCCAGCTCCGGATAATGGCTTTCAATCTGGCGCTGAACGGGTGTTTTTTGCAATGGCTTACCCGTCGCACGGTTGCGGGGTGTCCAGGTGACAGCCATCGTGTCATTTTGCAGATGGACTTTTGTCACCCGTTCCCCGTTCAGCTCCACGCCGGGGCGCAGACTCTGCACCAGGGGAAGCGTCGATTGAGTTCCCCCCCCGCGCCCCCCGCTGATTTAAATCCATGCGGGATCTCAATCGGGCGACCAGCAAACAGGGCTTTTTCCGCACCGCCAACATATACCGCGCCGTCCGGCAGCTGATACCAGACGTAATCCGTAATGCCGAAAGCCTTTCCGAGATTATCCAGCAGCTGATACCCCGTCCCGCTGTGGGTGAAATGTGGGATCGGACGGTCTGAATAATCTGCATCCGGCACGCTGAAGGTCAGGCCGCTGTGCTCTGTAAGCCAGCTGGCCACATCACGCAGTGTGGGGTGCTGAAACGAACATGGCCAGAGGCGTTCAAATACGCCGACCAGCTCACGAACAAAGAGACGCTGAAAGCCGTTTTCAGCAGGTTGCGAGCGTTCCACGTACC
>NZ_JAMYJW010000033.1:0-648 GCF_024136975.1 Haladaptatus sp. AB643 | reverse complement strand
CTGCGGGGCGCTTTGAGGATCGACCATGACACATAATACTGATCCGTTAACCCTGAAATTGAGCCTGCGAGAGAAGTGCGCCTACGGGATGGGTGATTTTGGCTCGAACCTGATGCTGTGTATTGGCACGCTGTATCTGCTGAAGTTTTACACGGACGAGCTGGGCATGCCGCGTTCTACGGCGGCATCATTTTCTGGTCGCCAAGTTCTTTACCGCGTTTACCGACATGCTGACCGGGGTGCTGCTGGACTCCCGGCGTAATATCGGCGCGCGGGGCAAATTCCGGCCATTCATTCTCTACGCCTCCGTTCCGGTGGCGCTGGTGGCCACGGCGCAGTTTATGGCCAACGCTTTAGCCTGACGGTGAAAACGGCTCTCGCCACCGTGCTCTTCATGATGTTTGGCCTCTGCTACAGCCTGATGAACTGTGCCTACGGTGCAATGGTTCCGGCCATCACCAAAAACCCGAACGAGCGCGCGCAGCTTGCGCGTGGCGTCAGGGCGGCGCAACGGTAGGACTGTTGCTCTGTACTGTCCGGCTTTATGCCGATTCAGGCGCTGTTCGTCAGCCAGGCCCTCACTGCGGCTATCTGGTGGCCGCGCTGGTGTTCGTCACCGGGGGACTGTTCTGCATGTGGTGGTGCTAC
>NZ_JAMYJW010000032.1:0-651 GCF_024136975.1 Haladaptatus sp. AB643 | reverse complement strand
GGGATTTCCAGTACTCCTGAATAATCTCAATCACAGGTCAGCCCTCTTCACACCCACGGAGTAGCGACGTTCGAGCAGAAGCAGCACACCATTGGAGACGGTCGTAAAGACCAGATAAATTACGCCGCAGACCACCGCAAAATAGAACGGTTCCCAGGTGCTTTTACCCGCCAGCTGCGTGGCCTTCACCACATCTTCCAGACCCAGCAGGGAGACCAGCGCCGTAGCCTTGAGAATAACCTGCCAGTTGTTACCGATGCCCGGCAGCGCGTAGCGCATCATGGCCGGGAACATGATCCGGCGAAACGTTTGTGAGGAGGTAAAACCGTAGGCGGTCGCCGCTTCAATATGCCCTTTCGGTCACGGCCATGTAAGCGCCGCGGAAAGTCTCAGTGAAATAGGCACCGTAGATAAAACCAGGGTAATAATACCGGCCACCATCGGGTCGATATCGATCTGCTCCATGCCGATGGCATCCGTCACGCCGTTAAGTGCGATTTGCAGGCCGTAAAAGATCAGCAGCATCAGCACCAGGTCTGGCACGCCGCGAATCAGCGTGGTATAGCCTTCAAATATCAGCGCCAGCGGTCTGTTGGCGGATAATTTTGCCCCCGCGCCCGCCAGGCCTATCAGCACCGCCAGCACCACGGA
>NZ_JAMYJW010000031.1:0-443 GCF_024136975.1 Haladaptatus sp. AB643 | reverse complement strand
CGGGCAGCAGATCGAGCAGCGTTTTCAGTGCGCCGGAAAAAGAGGCTTTATAAATCGGTGTCGCGACGACCAGCCCGTCAGCACTCTTAAGTTGTTCGATCAGGGTTTTCAGCGCCGGGCTGTCGAAACGGGCGTAGAGCAGATCTTCAGGCGCGAAATTGTGCAAATTCCAGTGACACACTTCGACATCCAGAGCATTAAGCTTTTCGCGAGCGTATTCCAGCAGTGCGCTGGAGCGAGAGGGGAAGCGGGGGCTTCCGGCCAGGGTAATGACGCGCATGGTTGCTCCTTATAACTAATTGTTTGCTTTTATCTAACATTCATAACAATTTTCAGGAGTGTGACATTGCGTGGTTATTCCACTAAATGATTTATCCTCAGGATGAATGCAGAAAAATGCATAAGAAGCGAACCGATAAGTAAACGATTGCGTTTTACGTGGC
>NZ_JAMYJW010000030.1:0-660 GCF_024136975.1 Haladaptatus sp. AB643 | reverse complement strand
TTTTGACGTGGATCTGTGGGCCGCTGTCGCAAAAGAACTCAAACTGGATTACACCCTGAAGCCAATGGATTTCAGCGGCATTATCCCGGCACTGCAAACCAAAAACGTTGACCTGGCGCTGGCAGGCATCACCATTACCGAAGAGCGTAAAAAAGCCATCAACTTCTCTGACGGCTACTACAAAAGCGGCCTGCTGGTGATGGTGAAAGCGGATAACAACGACGTGAAAAGCGTGAAAGATCTCGACGGTAAAGTGGTCGCCGTGAAGAGCGGCACCGGCTCCGTTGATTACGCGAAAGCCAACATCAAAACCAAAGACCTGCGTCAGTTCCCGAACATCGACAACGCTTACATGGAACTGGGCACAACCGCGCTGACGCGGTGCTGCACGACACGCCTAACATCCTTTACTTCATCAAAACCGCCGGTAATGGCAAGTTCAAAGCGGTAGGTGATTCCCTGGAAGCTCAGCAGTACGGTATTGCGTTCCCGAAAGGCAGCGACGACCTGCGTAACAAAGTTAACGGCGCGCTGAAAACCCTGAAAGAGAACGGCACCTATAACGAAATCTACAAAAAATGGTTCGGTACCGAGCCTAAATAATTTCACCTGACTTCAGGTTTGTAACGCCCGGTGGCGCTTCCGCTTACCGGGCCTACG
>NZ_JAMYJW010000029.1:0-670 GCF_024136975.1 Haladaptatus sp. AB643 | reverse complement strand
GTTTATCCCCTGGAACGACAACACCCGCTATCTGAGCTGGAGCCAGCTTGGGCTGACGCAGCAGACAGACGGGCTGGTGAGTAACGTCGGGGCAGGTCAGCGCTGGGTTGCCGGAAACTGGCTGCTGGGCTACAACACTTTTTACGACAACCTGCTGGAAGACAACCTGCAACGTGCCGGGCTGGGCGCAGAGGCGTGGGGGTGAAAAACCTGCGCCTGTCGGCCAATTACTACCAGCCGTTCGCTGGCTGGCAGCCGCGTTCCGACATCCGCGAGCAGCGCATGGCGCGCGGATACGACGTAACGGCCAAAGCCTGGCTTCCCTGGTTTCACCACCTCAACACCAGCGTCAGCTTTGAACAGTATTTTGGCGATAACGTCGATCTGTTTAACAGCGGTACGGGGTATCACAACCCGGTTGCGGTCAACCTGGGGCTGAACTATACCCCCGTACCGCTGTCGACCCCTGACGGCTGCCCATAAGCAGGGGGAGAGCGGCGTTAGCCAGAATAACCTCGGGCTGAAGCTCAACTATCGTTTTGGCGTGCCGCTGGCGAAACAGCTTTCCGCCGGGGAAGTGGCGGCGACGCGCTCGCTGCGGGGCAGCCGCTATGATTCACCCGATCGCGATAATCTGCCCGTGATGGAATTCCGTCAGCGCAAAACCCTC
>NZ_JAMYJW010000028.1:0-674 GCF_024136975.1 Haladaptatus sp. AB643 | reverse complement strand
CGATGCGCGTCCTGCGCACGTCGACATGGACGCGAAAAAGTGCGTTAAAACCGAACTCAAGCAGGCGCTGCTCAGCGGTATCTCTTTTGCGGTGCCGCTGATTGTCGCTGGCGGCACGGTGCTGGCCGTGTCGGTACTGCTGGCGCAAATCCTGGGCTTGCAGCATCTGTTCGATCAGGAAAACTCGTGGCTGTGGATGTACCGCAAACTGGGCGGCGGGATGCTTGGTATTCTGATGGTGCCTGTTCTGGCGGCCTATGACCGCTTACCTTCGCTGGCGGATAAACCTGCGCTAACGCCGGGCTTTGCGGCGGGTCTTGCCGCCAATATGATCGGCTCTGGTTTTCTCGGGGCCATCGTCGGCGGGCTGATTGCGGGCTACCTGATGCGCTGGGTGAAAAACCACATCCGGCTGAGTTGCCGCTACAACGGCTTTCTGACCTTTTATCTCTATCCTGTGATTGGCGTGCTGGGCGCAGGCAGCCTGATGCTGTTTGTGATCGGCGAACCGGTGGCCTGGATCAATAACGCCCTGACCGCCTGGCTTAACGGTCTGTCCGGCGCGAATGCGCTGCTGCTGGGGGCGATCCTGGGCTTTATGTGCTCGTTCGATCTGGGCGGTCCGGTCAACAAAGCCTCTTACGCGTTCTGTCTGGGAGCGATGGCCAATGGCG
>NZ_JAMYJW010000002.1:0-486653 GCF_024136975.1 Haladaptatus sp. AB643 | reverse complement strand
CGCGGGGAAATCGTCGGCTACACCATCGGCAACGACGTCTCCAGCCGCGACATCGAAGGGGATAATCCGCTGTATCTCCCGCAGGCGAAGGTGTACGACCGCTGTTGTTCACTCGGTCCCTGCGTCGCAACCGAGGAAACGATCGGCGATCCGCACGACCTCGAAATGTCGCTGACGATCGAACGCGACGGCGAGATCATGTACGAGGACTCGACATCGACGAGCGAGATGGCGACTACCTGCGAGGAACTCGTCTCGTATCTCAAACAGCACAACGTTCTCCCCGAGACGTTGGTTCTACTCACCGGAACCGCACTCGTGCCGCCGGAGTCGTTCACCCTCACCGAAGGTGACGAGGTAACCATCGATATCGACCGTATCGGACGACTCGTCAACGAAACGATGAGCGTTTGAACGGGCGGTAAAACCGTTTTCGGACGAGCAAAACCCGCTCCGACAGGATGGTTGTTCGAGCGTACGGAATCGGATTCCGCCGATGCTCGGCGGAGCTACCGATAGGGAACGAACTTCGACACACCGTTCTCCAATTCAGAAACATACGTGGATGAATAAACGAGGTGTTCGGGGAGAATGGTCATCGATCAGGAGGAAGTTCGAACCGTTGCGGATTCACCGCCGAACAGGACGAAAGATCCGCCGTTCGGGGTCCGAACGGAGAAACGGAAAACGGGACTTCGATGACCGTTCTCCATCCAAAGGGGGAAGACGCCGTGAGGATTTCCTCACAAGGACGAGTACCGTCCATTCGCTGCTTTCAACCACCGGTGCTCTAGGGTCGTGTCCGTGGGAGGGTGGGCGGCGGAAGAACGCCACTCGACCGGCCACGGGTTGAAAACGTTTGTTGGTTTTTCCCGTCGAAATCCGGACGAATTTCCGAATGTAGCCGTACGAAAACACATATCGGCATCGATGGAGCGTTCTGAATTCCAGAAAGCCTACTTCGAAGTAAAATCGAACGGGAAACGGTGAGAACCGGGGAAATCGAAGTCGACACGATTTCTGGGAGACGGGCTTCGTTCGTCGTCCTGTGGCGTTCGTTCCGTCTAGACCACCAAATCAATCAAGTACACGGGGGGACGTGTAGTAGTATGGTCTACAGAGCTGGTATCATCGGCGCTGGTGGTATCGCGGGGATGGGAATCCTCGGAATGCACGACGAAGCGGATATCGGTCGGAAGAAGTTTCGAGCGAGCCACGCGGGAGGGTACAACGAAACCGACGGGGTCGAACTCGTCGCGGTCGCGGACGTGAACGAGGAAAAACTCGACCGGTTCGGGGAAGCGTGGGACATCCCCGAACGGGGGCGCTATGTGGGCCACGACGCGATGCTCGAAAACGAGGAGTTGGACATCGTTTCGGTCTGCACGCCCTCGTACCTCCATCGTGACCACGTCGTCGCGGCGGCGGAGTCCGACGCGGACCCGGACGCCATCTGGTGTGAGAAACCCATCGCCGCGAGCGTCGCCGAGGCGGAAACGATGACCGAAGTCTGTGAGGAAACCGACACCGAACTCGTCGTCAATCACTCGTTCCGGTTCACCGAGAAGGTCCAGGAGCTACGAAGCGCCATCGAGGAAGGTATCGTCGGGGAGACGAAGTCCATCGCGGCGACCTTCCGACGCGAGTTGATGCGAAACTCGACCCACGTCCTCGACCTGCTCGTCTATCTGCTCGACGCCAGAGCGGCCACGGTCAGCGGCTACATCAACGGGGAGAACGACGCCGTCGATGCGCTCGGCGGGACGCGGGAGGTGACCGACTCCGGCGGCGGCGGCCACGTGCTCCTCGACGACGGCACGTTCGCCACCGTCGATTGCACCGTCGCTCGCGAGATATCGTCGATGAGTCTCCAGTTCGTCGGCACGGAGGGGAAACTGTACATCAACAACGACGACGGCGAGTGGCGCTACTGGACCCTCGAAGACGGAACCCACGTGGAGCGGCCGATTCCCGGCGTGTCCGGCGCGTGGTCGTGGGACGAGGATTATCGTCGAGCGTTCCCGAACGCCGCGAACCACATCGTCGACCTGCTGAACGGGGGCGCGGAGAACCACTCCCCCGGCACGGACGCGACGCGGTCGCTCGAAATCATCGTGGGATTCTACATCTCGGACTACACGGAAAGTCACGTGGACCTGCCGCTCGATACGCCGCTCAAGGACGTGCGGATCACGTCGTGGTGAACGATGCGGCTGATCGACACACACGTCCACGCGTGGGGAGCGGACTCCGAGCAACGGCCGTGGTACGAATCCGTTCTCCCCCCTGGATGGTCCGGGGAGTACACCCACGAGGACCTCATCGTGGACATGAACCGCGTCGGCATCGACGAGAGCGTCATCGTCACCACGCCGCTGTACGGCCGGGAACGCGGCGCGAACGATTACACCCTCGAATGCATTGCGGCCCATCCGGACCGTCTCCACGGCGTCGGACTCGTTGACTTCTTCGCAGACGACGTTCGTGACCGTCTCAGGGCGGTGCTGGACCACGACGGTATGCTCGGCGTTCGAATGCACGCCGCGTTGGAGTACGACGACGCTCCCACGGAACTCGACCGTACCGGCGACTGGATCCTCGACGACGCGCTCGCGCCGGTGTGGGAGGAGATGGCGACGCTCGATGGGTGCGTGTTCGTGTTCCCGAAAGCACAGCAACTCGGACTCGTCGGCCGACTCGCGGCGGCACATCCCGACGTCACGTTCGTCGTGGACCACATGGCGTGGCCGGACGGGACGACGACCACCGATTCGGAACCGTGGAGCGACTTCCGCGACCTCGCGGCGTTCGACAACGTCTACGTGAAGGTGAGTTCGTTGCCCCGTTCGTCCATCGAAGGGTGGCCGTATCGCGACCTCTGGGGGTACGTTCGAAACCTCGTCGAGTGGTTCGGCGCGGACCGCTTGATGCTCGGTTCGGACTACCCGTGGATGGACGACTGGGCGACGTACGACCAGTGTCTCGATTGGGTCACGGAAGCCAGATTCCTCTCCCCCCGGGACCAGCGCTACCTCAGGGCGCGGACGTTCACGGAACTTTTCGACGCGTAACCCTGCCGCAACGGCAAGGGTTTTGAGCATCCGCCGGAATCGTGAGTACATGTCTCACGTCAGATTTCGCGACCCCGCCGGTGCCGTCCGAACAGGCTCGTGGACGGACGACGGCATCGTCTTCGCAGACAGTACGTACGACCCGGACGAGGTCGATATCCTCCCGCCGACCGAACCGAGCAAGATCGTTTGTGTGGGCCTGAACTACGCGGACCACGCGGCGGAGTCCGGAATGGAGGTTCCGGAGCGACCGCTGTTGTTCCTGAAACCGCCGAACTCGGTGGCGGGCCACGGCGATACGATTTCGCTCCCCGAGGGGAAAGAACAGGTCGAATACGAGGCCGAACTCGGCGTCGTCATCGGCGAGCAGTGCCGAAACGTCGCCGCCGAGGACGCCGACTCGGTCATCGAGGGGTACACCTGTGTCGACGACGTCTCGAACCGCGACGACCAGATGGTCGAACAGAACTGGATTCGCGGGAAGGCGTTCGACGGGTCGGCCCCCATCGGCCCGGTCGTCGCGCCGCCAGAGGAAGTCCCGGACGACGCAACGGTCGAATTGCGGGTGAACGGGGAGGTCAAACAGCACTCCTCCCGCGCCGAGTTCATCTTCACCGTACCGGAGATAATCGAGGAGATCACGGCGTACATGACGCTCGAACCGGGTGACGTCATCATCACCGGAACACCGGCGGGCGTCGGTCCGCTCGCGGACGGAGACTGCGTCGAGGTCGAAATCGAGGGCGTCGGAACCCTCGAACACTTCGTCAGCGCGGACTAAAACCGCGGGATCACTTCGTCGCCGAACAGTTCCATTCCCGTCGTTTCCGGGAAATCGAGGAACAACAACTGAAGTTTGTCGAACCCGAGGCCGCGAATCGCGTCGATTTGGTCGGCCACTTCGGCGGGCGTTCCGATGAGGAAGCCACCCTTTTCGCGGGCGTCTTCGGCGTCCGATAGCTCGTCGTCCATGTCCGATTCCTCGCCCCACGGCAGCGGGAAGATGCGGTCGCAGTACTCCCGCAGTTCGTCCTCGTCCTCGCGGACGAGGACGTGGGAGAGCCACGAGCGCTCCACGTCATCCGGGTCGCGCCCTTCCGCTCGCAGGTACTCGTCGAACTTCCGAACCTTGAATTCGATTGGTTTCCCCCGAGCACGGGCGCTGATTTCGACGTTCCACTCGTCGGCGTACCTCGCGGCGAGTCGCAGCATCCGCGGACCGGCACCGCCGACGACCAGCGGCGGATACGGCTCCTGCACGGGTTTCGGCTCGTTGTATGCGTCCTCTATGTCGTAGTGGTTCCCGTGGAAGGTCGGGGCGTCCTCGGTGAACATCGCCCGGAGGACCTGTACCGTCTCCTCCAGCATGTCGATCCGGGTGTTGACGTCCGGGAAGTCGAAACCGTACGCGGCGTGTTCCGCCTCGTGCCACCCCGCCCCGAGGCCGAGTCGAAGGCGACCTTCGGAGAGCAGGTCCACCGTCGTCGCCATCTTCGCCAACAGTGCGGGGTTCCGATACGTGATCGAACCGACGAGGGGGCCGAGGTCGACGTCGTCCGTTCGCTCGGCGAGCGCGCTCAGCAACGTCCACACCTCGAACTCCTCCCGTCTGGGGCCGAGCATGAAGTGATCGGGTGCCCACAGGCCACCGAGGCCGGATTCGACGGCCGCGTCCGTCCCGGCGAGCACCGAGTCGCGGTCCAGCGCGTCGTAGAGCGGCGCGTCCCGATGGACGCCCGCACCGGCGTAACACTGAACCATCCAGTCGAATTGCATGGATACAACGGTTCGCCCCGAGATATTAAGTGTTCGGCCGGGACGGATCGAAGTATGAGAGGATAAAGATCGAACCGCGTCCGATTCGTCCTCGGCGATGAAATCCCGACGATCCATTCGTTTATTTTGGTAGTTATAGATTCGTAACCAAAACGTTGATTTCCGATCCTCGGCATCTGTAGTAGCATGTCGCACTCGAAGACCTCGGTCCTCGATTCCGAGTTGTTCTGGGAGTCCCTCACCGTCGGTGCCTTTTCGCTCACCATCCTCGCCTATCTCCGAATCGGGTTCGTCGAAAGCTTCCTTCCGCTCGTCGTCGGCATCTACTGCCTCCGTCGCTCCTTCGCCGTCAGGGTCGATGGGGGTCGTTCGTCGCCGAACGAGGGATTGACGGAACGGTACGACGTGCCGGAGGAGGGGGAGGTATCGGACGAGCGACGACGCGAGATCATCGACGAAGTGCGAACGGAGTACCGCAAGAAACGGAAACTGTGGGGGGCGTTGACGGGTCTCTCCGGAATTCTCGCCCTCGCTGCGATTCCGGTGACTATTGCCGTGACGGCCATCGGCGGCGTCATCGCCGGATACTGCTTCCTGCGTCGTCGTCACGCGAACACTATCGTTCGCTATCTGGACGCCGTTCTCGACGAACTGCCCGAGTAGAATAGGCCGAAGGGATCGTCTCAGAACGAGGCGAACCCGAGGTACTCCAGGATGGAGATGACGCCCGCACCGGTGAGGAACACGCCGGAGATGATCAGTCCGACCGTGAGCGCCCACCCGCTCCGCAGTTCCTCCGGAAGTGCAGTTCGCTCGGCCCACAGCATCGCCCAGCACCAGAGGCCACACCCGAACACGCCGCCGATGATGGAAGCCGGGGTGACGATGGCCACGGCGGACAGTCCGGACCAGATGAGAACCAGACCGATACCACCAGCATAGATCATGGTGATGATCCGCGCCTTCGTCATGTTATCCCGTTCCAGGTTACGAGCGCGCGACGAGAACGGTTTGACCGTCTCCAGCCACGTCCACGTGTACCCCTCCCACGTCGCGTAGAGCGTCCCGAAGATGGCGAAGAACACGCCGATCTTCCAGAGGATGGTCAGGCCCGGGTTGATGGCCGAGAACCACCGCGCCTGAAACGTGTAGAGATCGATGCCCGAGGGGATGAGTTGTGCCTTGTGGAGACTCTGTGCTCCCAACACCATCGCCGCCGCCGTGAAGAAGGTTATCGCGGTGAACGAGATGATGACGTCGACCTGCGGGGCTCGCAACCACGATTTGGCCCGCTTGAGGTTGTCGTCGGTCAGTTCGAAGGGCACCGTCGTTCCCGGCGCGAGTTCGCGGACGAAATCGGATATCTCCTCCGAGTCCTCACGGCGAAGGACGCCCCAACTTCGTTTCTTCGAATAGCCCACGTAGCCGATGTAGTCGTAGATGCCGCCGCCGACTGCACCCATGTAGGTGACGACTTCGATCCAAACGGAGCGACTTGCGACGTCGGGATACTTCTCGTAGACGAACGGCGCGTACCCCGACGGCATGTGTGGGACGAGGCCGCCGAGAACGCCGCCGAGCGACGGTTGGGCGGCGATGGCGAGTACGGCGATGGTCGCCGAGAGGAACGCCACGATTGCGATCTGTGCGCGTTCGACGTAGTCGTACCCGCCGATGAGTACGAGTCCCGCGGTTCCGACGATCAGAACCGTTCCGATAGAGGCAAACACCGTATCGGTCATCGGGAGGCCGAATATCCACGCGATTATCTGGCCGAGCATCTTGGACAGTCCGCTGATCCACGCGGGAAAGGCGAGGATAGCGATTCCGCCCATCAGGAGGGAAAACCATCCGCGAGGACCGGGGAGCTTTGCCCATCGCGACATCACGTGTTCGCCGGTCAGGGTGTAGTATCGGACGCCCGAGTAGGTCATGATACCCTTGACGAGTCCCGCCCAGACGAGCGCCCAGATTATCGAAAGTCCGAAAATCGCACCGCCGCGGGGGGCGAACAACGTTTCACCGGAACCGAGCGTCACCGAGGCGACGATGGCACCGGGACCGAAGTAGGCGAGCAACTTCTTCCAGTCCCTCGACCCCTTCTGCAGTTCCTTCGGCGGGGTCGGGAACGTGATCGACCGCTCCTTCGACCGTCCTGGTTCTTCAACCGGCCGCTCTATGCCTGTCTGTTCTTGCGCTGACTTGGCAGTCATGTTGTAACCTCTGCTACCGTGAGAAAAGTACCCACACGAGGTTGATAAATATTTTTGGAATATTAATTTAATTATTAAAAAGAGATACCGATGTGTTGGCACTCCCGTCGTGCCTCCCTCGGAGATAGGCCGAAACGACGGCGGCGGCGACTGCCACCGTCGCGAGTACCGCGAAGAGCGAGGCGACGCTCGCTCGCGTGAGGACGTATCCGGCGAGCGTCGCGCCGAGTGCCCCGATTCCGAAGACGCCTGCGTAGGTGTAACCGTAGCTCAGACCCCGCGTATCGGACGAAGAGTGGTCCGCGACGGTCGCCTGCATGAGCGGCTGTTCTCCGAAGAGAAAGACGCCGAGGAGGACGGAGAGGGGAACGAGACTCCACGAACCGTCCGCGGCGACGGTCGCAAACGCCGTGGAAACCGCGGCCAAACAGAGGAAGACGAGGATCAGTCCGCGGACCGGGTCCGTCCTATCGACGAGCCATCCGCCGACGTACTGGCCGACCACGCCGACGAGGAGCAACCCGCTGTACAGGTACCCGGACATGTCGCGAAGCAAGCCGGAGAACACCGCTCCCGACCCGGCCGCCGTCTCGAACACGTCCGGCAGGAACGTCAGCACGCCGCGGTAGAACAACCCTTCCAGAACGACCAGCAGGAAGATGACGTAAAACCCGCGTTCGAAAAGTCGCTTCGATGAGGACAGGAACGATGCCATCGAAAGGTCGGTTCGAAACCCGTCCTCCCGCTCCACTTCCTCTCGACCGGTCGGGTCGGTGTGAACGACGAGCGTAAGCGCACCGATCAGTACCCCGGGCACGACGAGAAGCGCCGCGACGTACCGCCAGTACAGGTCCGCGAGCAACACCGAAACGGCGAGCGGTCCCATCGCGGTTCCCAAGTTCCCGGCGACGCCGTGGACCGCGAGGCCGCGCCCGCGCTCCGAGACGGTGCGGCTGAGCAACGAGAGGCCGGTCGGATGGTAGATACTCGCCGCACCGCCCCACAACAGCAGGCCGACCGTGAGGACGAGGAGGTTCGGTGCGAACGCCAAGAGGCCGAACCCGGCCCCCATCCCGACTGCACTGGCAGCGATGAGTGTTCGCGTGTCGTAGCGGTCGGCGAGGATGCCACTCGGGAGCGCTCCGACGCCGAAGAGGCCGTATCCGACGGTGACGACGACCCCTATCGTCGCCGCATCCGCGGAGAACGTGGACATCCAGAGCGGGATGAGGAGCGGAATGGTCAGTTCGTACGTGTGCACCAATCCGTGCGCGAACGACGCGACGGCGACGGTTCGGCGGTCGTCCCCGTTCATCCCGGCCACCGTCCAGGCGCGGAGCCTTCACCGCGAGAAATCGAACGCTGACCGAACCGCGTCGATAGGAGGGCCGTGAATCGCATAGTTACATCGAGGGGCCGACTCGGGTTATCGCAAACTCGGTCAGACCGTGTTCATCGACGGCACAGGGTCGCCCATCGGCGACGGCGCGAATCGAGGAGCACAGGTCGTTGGCCGTCGCCGCCGTCGCGTCCACGTCGATATCGTCCGCGAGCGCACCGACCGTGGAGCGCTCCCCGGAAACCTTGAGCACGGGAGCGGTCGGATGGCCCGCGGGAATCCCGTCGGCCGTGAGATGGACGATGAGTCCGGCACCGGCAGCGACCAGACCGGTCGCCGCCTCCTCGAACCGGGATGGAGCATCCAGGAGGGCGAGACCGGAATCGAGGGACGATGGCGACCCGTACTCGATGACCTCCTCGACGTTCGACGAACCCCACTCGCGGGTGCCGTCATCGAAATCGAGCGATGCGGCCCGCATCCCGACGCGCGTCGCTCGCGGCGGTTGGCTTCGATGGCGGGAAAGCAACTCGTCGAGTTGAGCCGCCGCATCCGACGTCGTTCGCGCGCGTGCGTCGTCCGGATGCGCGAGTACGCGCTCGGTACCCGCGACGACGACCCGCGCGCCCGCTTCCAGTAGTTCATCGACCGCGTCGCCGACGAGTGGTGCAGCGACCTCGCGCGTGCTCTCGCGCAAGTCGCTCGAAACGACGCCGACGGTCAGGTCCCCGAGCGAAATCGCTCGTTCCTGCGTGTCCGCTTGCATCCAGAGCTCGCGGGCCAGTTCGATACCGCGCCGAACACAGGCTTCGGTGCCGCCGACGTCCTGAATCGACAGTTCGCGGACGGGAGCGCCTCGTTCGGCGAGCGAATCGGCGACGTCGTCGCTCTGCACCTCCTCGCAGCCGAGGCCGACGACGACGACCCCTGCCACGTTCGGGTTCGTTCCGATACCCACGAGCGTCCGCGCCGTCTGCTCGTTGTCCGCACCGAGTTGCGCGCAACCGTGGTCGTGCGGCGTCGCACGAGCGTAGGGGAGTTCGTCCGCGATTCGTTCGGCGACGATTTGGGAACAGATGACCGACGGGACGACGAGCACGTGGTTCCGGATTCCGACGGTGCCGTCGGGTCGTTCGTAGCCGTCGATGGAGGTCGTCATCGGTCGTCCTCCTGCTGGTCCCCCCGCCCCCGCGTGCTTTCGCAGTTGTGCGTGTGAACCCACGTTCCGGAGGGAACCTCGGCGGTAGCGCGACCGATGACGGCTCCGTACTTGTACACCTCGTCGCCGCGGTCGATGGATTCGAGCGCGAACTTGTGTCCGAACGGGATTTCGTCCGCGAGCGTCACCTCCCGCCCGTCGTCAGCGAGCGTTCTCCCGGCATCGAGATCCGCGAGCGCCGTCGCGACGGTGTCCCGGCGGTCCATGACGAGGGCGACGTCCTCGATGACGTCGCCCTTCATGCTTCCTCCACGAGTTCGTTCGGCTGAATCTCGTTGATGGCGAACTCCTCCAGTTGACGGCGTTCCGCTTCGGTTCGGCGTCCGTCCGCGACGGCCCGAACGGTCTCGAACAACCGCTCGCCGACGGCGTCGATTTCCTCGCCCTGCACGATTGTCGAGGCGTTCACGTCCATGTTGTTCCGCATCCGCTCCCACGTGTTGGGATTGCCGGTGACTTTGATGACCGGCGCGATGGGGTTTCCGGTCGTCGATCCCCGACCGGTAGTGAACGCGACGATCTGTGCACCCCCGGCGACCTTCGCGACGACGCTTTCGACGTCGTATCCGGGCGTGTCCATGAGGACGAGGCCGCCGCCCACCGGCAACTGCTCGGCGTAATCGACGAGTCCCCTGACGGGCGTGGTTCCGCCCTTGGCGATGGCCCCGAGGCTCTTCTCCTCGATGGTCGTCAGTCCGCCCTCCTGATTGCCCGGCGTGGGCTGTGCGCCCCGGAGATCCACGCCCATCAGTTTCGCCTGCCCCTCGCGCGCTTCGACGCGTTCGAGGAGTCGCTGGCGGACGTCCTCGTCCGCACATCTATCGGCGAGGACGTGCTCGGCGCCGATGAACTCCGGCGTCTCGCTGAAACTGACCGTGCCACCGGCCTCGACGATTCGGTCCGCGGCGTTCCCGACCGCCGGATTGGCCGCGATTCCGCTCGTCGCGTCGCTGCCGCCGCACTCCGCACCGAAGATCAGTTCCGACACGTCTGCCTCCTCCCGTCGCGCGTCCGCGATGCCTTCGTGGAGGGACTCCACGAGACGCCGTCCGTCTTCGAGCGCGCGCTTCGTTCCTCCACAGGCGCGAATCGAGAGCGTTTCGACCGGCTTGCCGGACGCGGCGATGTCGTCCGCGAGCGATTCGGCGTCGATGTCCTCGGTTCCGAGTTCGAGAACCAGCGCCGCGCCGACGTTCGGGTTCCGACCGATACCGGCGAGGACGCGCTCGGTCTGTTCGCGCGCCGGTCTCGGCTGTGTCGTTCCCATCTGATGGGGCGTCGCCCGCGCCCACTCACCCGCTTCGGACGCGATTCGACGGGCGACGGGGCTGGCCGCCACGGAGGTCGGGATGAGGGCGACGTAGTTGCGGACGCCGACTCGCCCGTCGTCCCGTCGGTACCCTCGAAACGATGTTGACATACGGCTACTTCGTTGTTCGGAGTCCGCAATAGCTTTTACCCCATTATTCGGTGAAAATACAGGAACGACACCGTTCGACGGTATCGAAGACGAAACGGCGAACCCCGTCTCCCAGGTCGCTATCGGAGGGAACCCGCGAGAATCTCGACTGGGTGTCGAACGTCGGCGGTCAGGAGGTCGGCGAGTTGTTCCGTACAGGAGGTACCGGAGGCGACGATGGTTCGGTCGGTTTCGTCCTCGAACTGGTCGCGGAGCGTCTCCCCGACGTCCATGCTCAACTCGTAGTACTCCGATTTGTAGCCGAAACTCCCGGCCATGCCACAGCACTCCACGTCCGAGGTGACGACGTCGTACCCGAGTCGTTCGAAGACCGCTTCGGTGTACACGTCGAGGCCCAAGGTTCGTTGCTGGCAGTGGCTGTGATAGGCGAGTTTGGAGTCGGAACGCGCGAGGACGTCCGCGTCTGCGCCGTTCTCCAGCAGGCCGAAAACGTATTCGAGAACCTCGTAGCTGTTCTCGGAGAGCGTTTCGTACGCGTGGGCGGGAAGCAGTTTCTCGTACTCCCGCCTGAACATCGCGAGGTCGCTGGGTTCGATGACGACGACATCGCGGTCCCGGTCGATGTGGCGACGGAGTCCGTCGAACACGCGGCGGGACTTCGACGCGGCCGTGTCTATCATCCCCTGCGAGAGCGGAGCGCGGCCGCTTCCGGGGACGTCCGGCACGACGACTTCGACGCCGAGCGATTCGAGCAGCGAAACCGCCGCCTTCCCGCGCTCCACGAGGACGTAGTTCGTGTACACGTCGGGGTAGAGGACGGCGGTTCGGTCGGCGTCGCGGACGTGACTGCCGCCTCGCGCCGCGAACCACTCGACGAGCGACTCGCCCCGGAAGGTCGGCAAGTCGCGTCGCCGGTCGATACCCGCGATTCGACCCATCGCGGCCTTGACGGGCGAGGAGTCGAGCAGTCGGTTCGAAACGGGTGCCGTCTTGCTCGCCACCTTGGCCAACGTCTCGAAGTTGCCGAACGCGCGTTTCTGCAGGTCGAGGCCCGCGGGTTCCTCGTCGGGCGTCAGTCCCTCGACGAGGAAGTCGAACTCCGAGGAGTCGTGCTCGTGATTGAGCCTGTCGCGGACGACGGTGTTTATCCACGGGATGTCTATCTTCACCGGGCAGGCGTTGACACAGCGCGAGCAACCGGTACAGAGGTCGTTGAACTCGGCGGCGCTCTCGATGCCGTGGACGCCGGTTTCCCACCCCGTCGCGATGCCGCCGGTGTACGTCTCGCCGCCGAAGGCGTGGCCGCCGACGTGCTGGAAGTTCGCACAGGAGTTGGCACAGGCACCGCATCGGATGCAGTACAGCGTCTCGCGGAGTTGGTCGTCCTCGCGCATCGCCATGCGACCGTTGTCGATGAGCACGAGGTGGAAATCGCGTTCACGCTGGCTTCCGAATCCCGGTTCGTCGGGGTGCTCGAAGTCCAGCGTGGGCGAGTCGGTCGGCGGACTGAACAGCGAGACGTACTGGGCGATGTCCTGTCCCGTGGCCGACCGGGCGATGAGTTCGACGAACGGCCCGAGTTCGGCAAGCGACGGAATGACCTTCTCGACGCCGGTGACGGCGACGTGGGTGTCGGGCGTGACGGCACACTTTCTGGCGTTCCCCTCGTTGGTGACGAGCGTGATGGTTCCCGAGTCGGCCAGCACGAAGTTCGCGCCCGTCATGCCGACGTCGGCGTCGCGAATTCGCTCCCCGAGGTAGTCCCGGGCGAAGTCGGTCAACTGTTCGGCCGTCTCGAACGGTTCGTCCGGGTCGAAGTACTCGTTGAAGAGGTCGGCGACGTCGTCGGTCGTCCGGTGGAACGACGGTCCGATGAGATGGGAGGGCGCTTCATCGGCTATCTGGACGACGAACTCGCCGAGGTCCGTCTCCCAGACGTCGACGTCGTCCGCTTCCAGTGCGTCGTTGACTTCGAGTTCCTCCGTCGTCATGGACTTGCTCTTCACGACGGAATCGGCGTCGGCCTCGCCGACCACGTCTCGGATGTAGGCGTTCGCGTCCGCCGCGTCGTCCGCGACGTACAGGTGGCCGCCGTTCTCCTCGACGGATTCGCGGAGGGTCTCGATCAGTTCCGGAAGCCGGTCGATGGCGTCCTCCTTGATGGCGCGGGCTTCCTCGCGAACCCCCTCGTACCCGGCGAACTCCTCGACGGCGTCGTATCGACCCTCGTTGAAATGCGTCGTGTTCTCCTGAACGCTCGCCCCTTCCGTCTCCAACAGATGCCGGATTTTGGCCGCTTTCTCCCGCCGAAGTTCGCCGCTCATCTAGCGACCCTCCACGACGATGACGCGGACTTCGGCCGGGCCGTGCACGCCCTCCACGAGCGCGCCCATGTCGCCGGTAGCGCTGACGCCGGTGGCGAACACGGCGGAACGCCGACCGTCCTCGAACTCGCCGTCGAGCCAATCGAGGGCGTCGCGGACATCGGGGACGATGTCGCTCTCGCGGACCACGGCGACGTGGCGAGGGGGATAGAGGCTCACCGGTTCGGTCCCGTCGGGCGTCGATTGGAGCACCACGCTCCCGTGGGCCGCCACGCCGAGTGCGGCGGGCGTGACACCCGTTTTTGCATCCGCTAGTTGTCCCGTCGAGGGTGAGCGCGTCACGTCGGCGTCGTCGAGCGAGACGTCGTCGATATCCAGATCAACGCCGACGGCGGGCCGTTCGATGACTTCGCCCAGCGCGTCGGGGAAATCATCGACGGTCGTCACCGTACACGGAACGTCGAGGTTCCGGAGCGACGATTCGAACGCTGTAGTCGATTCCGTTGGCATGCACGGACCTTGTGGAGATGTCCTAATAACCATTCTCCTGGCAGCGATATACTATCACCCGTCGATGAACGATGAAAAGGAAATCGAGGAGGCGTTTTATTCGTACACGTGCACGCTTCCGGTGGCGTTCGATTCGACGTAGTCCCAATCGTACTCCACGCCGAGTCCGGGGCCGTCCGGAACCGGAACCGTGCCGTCGTCATCGACGGCGTCTATCATGTCGGAGTACTCGCCCAGATACACCGGCGGTTGGGTGTTCTGGCATTTCGGATGGACGAGCGCCATCTCGTAGTAGTTCGAGTTCCGCGTCGCGGCGATGCAGTGTCGCTGTGCCGGACCGGGTGCGTGAAACTCCACGTCGAGTCCGAAGCTCTCGGCCATATGGGCGCGCTTCATCGCCCCCGTGATGCCGCCGTCGTACTCGGGGTCGGCGCGGACGAAGTCGGTCGCCTCGTTCGCGACGAAGTCGGCCGCTGGTTCGAGGCCGCGAACGTGTTCCGTCTGGAGTATCGGGGTATCGAGCGACTGTCGGAGCTTTCGGTGTGCGTGCTGTGAGATGCCACCGTCGCGGAAGGGGTCCTCGTACCAGAAGAACCCCTCCTCGTCGAGCGCGCGGCCGAGTTTGAGCGCGTCACCGAACGTTTCGAGTTCGCAGGCCGGGTCGTGCATCAGGTCCATCTCGTCGCCGACGCGCTCGCCAACCGCGTGAACCGCGTCGATTTCGCGGTCGAGGTCGCGGGAGATGTCGCCGCCGCCCCAACCGTGAATCTTGTAGCCAGGGAACCCGCGTTCCCGGCACTCCTCGGCGAAATCGGCGAACGCTTCGGGGGAGTCGAGGCCCCCGTTCTCGTCGCCGTGGTAGGTGGAAGCGTAGGCCGGAATGCGTTCGCGGTACGTCCCGAGGAGTTCGTGAATCGGGGCGTCGTAGTACTTGCCCGCGAAGTCCCACAGCGCGATGTCGATGGGTCCGATACCCATCCGATCGTACTTCCGCAGTGCACGCTTGACCTCGCTCCAATGTTTTTCCCGTTCGAGCGGGTTCTTGCCGACGAGATAGTCGGCGACGGTGTTGTACTGTGCGGCCCCCGGGGAGTTCCCGCCGATGTACTCACCCGAGATGCCGGTGTCCGTCTGGACCTCGATGGCGAACAGTTTCCGTTCCGTCGTCGCTCCCGGTTCGTAGACGAGGTTGAAGCCGTGTTCGTCGGTACCGACGTCCTCCAACGGGTACGCGAACTCCGTACTCACTATCTTCGTTATTTCTGGTCCCACAGTACCTGATTCCGGGAAGACCGTATAAAATCTTTTTCGTCGCTCTAGTAACGAATGGTGACGAACTCCCGTCCCGAAACAATCTGCGCGGGGACGGCTTGGCGACCGATTCCTCACCAACACGGCACGGCACGGTACGGAACGACATATTCGACGGTTACTGAACGGGTAGTCGGCAGTACGTACCCGATATCGTACGGACGAAATATCGTTCCGCGAGGGAAATATACTAATAGTTCCGAGAATATCGCATCTATAGTTCCTACTCTATGCGAATATTTGGCAGATATCGTATGATTTCCAGGTGAGGGGTTGGTGTAAGATTCCCGTGGAGATCATCAGTTCCAGATCTACCGCTTAGTCGGGGGTTTATACCGCCTCCTACCGTCTCTCTCCTATGGCGTACGATTGTTCGTTTCTTACGGATCTCGCGTTGGATGGAACCGTCTCGCAGAGCCGATCCGACCGGGGTAATCACGCTGGCGACTTCGGAACGCGTGAAGAGGACGAGATTGAACCGGACAGCGTCGTCTTTGCCGAATCGACCGCGGACGTCGCTTCGGTCGTCGAGGCGGCGAACCGGCACGGGGTTCCAGTCACGCCCTACGCTGCGGGAACCGGACTGGAACACAACGCCACGCCGGTTCATGGCGGTATCAGCCTCGATACCACGCGGATGGACGCCGTTCGGGAGATCCGTCCCGACGACCTCCAGATCGACGTCGAAGCGGGCGTCATCGGTGACGATATCAACGAAGCTCTCGAACGATACGGACTGTTCTTCCCACCGCTTCCCTCCTCGGGGGCCATTTCCACGATCGGCGGGATGATCGCCACCGATGCGTCCGGCCAACAGACGGTCAAATACGGGGAGATAGCCGATTGGGTACTCGAATTGGAAGTGGTGTTGTCGGACGGGTCCGTCATCGAGGCCGGAAGCAAGGCGGCCAAAACCTCCAGCGGGTACAACCTGAAGGAACTACTCATCGGAAGCGAGGGAACGTTGGGAATCATCACGCGAGCAACGCTCGAACTCGCCGGTCGGCCCGAGCAGGTGAAGGGTGGTCGTGCCATCTTCCCGACGTTGAACGACGCCACCGAGGCGATTTCCGATGCCGTGACTTCGGGAGTGGACGTGGCGAAGATCGAACTGATCGACGAGAAGACGGCGATGCTGGCGAACGATTACTCGGATACTGATCTGCCCGAGCGACCGATGGTGTTCGTCGAGTTCCATGCCAATCACGGCATCGAGGAGGAAATCGAGTTCTGTCGGAACGTCTTCGAAGCGCACGACCTCGAACGGATGGAAATCGCCTCGGGTGAGGAGATGGAGCGACTCTGGCAAGCCCGCAAGGACATCACCTATGCGGCAAAAGAGTACGATCCGGACCTCGACATCGGGCCGCCCGGCGACGTGACGGTCCCCATCAGCCGGTATCCGGAGATGATCTCCGAAGTCGTCTCCGTCGCCGAGGAGTACGACTTCCCGATTCCCTGCTTCGGTCACGCCGGGGACGGTAATCTCCACTACTTCGTACTGGCGAACTACGACGATCCGAAGGAATCCGCCCGTGCCGGTGAGGCGTACTCCGAACTCGTCGAACGTGCGATCATGCTCGATGGGACGGCGACCGGTGAACACGGCATCGGTGTTGGGAAACGGAAGTTCATGGAGTTGGAACACGGCGAAGCCTCGATCGGCGCGATGAGAGCTATCAAGGAGGCACTCGACCCGAACGGTATTCTGAATCCCGGAAAGATCATCCCGCCGTCCGACTCGTCCGAGTAGAGTGTGCGCTTCGCCCGTCCGTGTTCACTGGAGCTGCATTTGAGCGGCGTGGTCTACCGCGGCGTCCGCTATCTCGGCCGCGGTGGCATCGGAACGGTCCGCGAGCACTCGAAGTAACATCCCCAGTTGGACGGCGGTCATCTCCTGTAACGCTCCGTTTTCCTCGACATCGTTTCCGAAGTAGTACTCCTGTTCGCCACCGTGGTGAACGAGTCCGACGTAGACGGACCTGAGTTCCTCTCCAGTGACCGCTTCGGACGCGCGCTCCTGCAGTTCCTCGAATTCGGGGTTTTGCATCGTTCCATGGACGTAACGAAGCTCCGTTAAACCATGGGTACGTTCCATCCGTTCACAAGCGTTGAAATCGTCGAAGTCGCTTTTCACCGTTCACGAACCCGGTACGCCGAGGTTCGACCTCGGCCGAGTGCTCCAACTCGGACGGAGAGCATCATCGTCCGCCGGTACGGTTCGTCACACTTGTCGAACGGCCTCGAACGGATGGCCGTTGCACCACGGATTGTATCGTGCAACCGGTGCAGATTACCTCGGACGGGGGCCGGTCACCGGTACCGTCGAACTCTCCATGGCGGCCATCCACTGTGGATACTCCTTCCGTTCCGTCCCGTCGAACGATGGATCGCCGGACATCGCCTTGATGGCACGGGCGTCGTCGAGATTCCAGACCGCGCCATCTTCGTGAAACAGGCCGTTCACCACTCCTTGACGCCGGAAATGGAGTTCCGATGCCGGTCGTAACATCAGCGACCAGAAGAAGTTCCCGACGTTCGCTTTATGGATGAGCGGGGCGAGCGACGCGTAGTCCGGATAGCGTGCCTCGCCGGTTACGTCCGCGAAAAATCCATCGCCCGGACGAACCCGTTGCCACTCGGAGAGCCACACTTGGCTTTCTTGCTGAACTTTCGTCAGTGCCGCCTGTTGGAGCACACGACGGAACAACGATGGCTTCTTGACGAAGTTGTAATGGAATTGAAGGATGTCCATCCCCCAGTCGAGATACTCGGCATTGTTCGCGAGGCTAGTGGAACCCATCGTGAGCGGAACCGAACCACGATAGAGCGTCAGCACCTTCGCCATCGCCTCGACGAACTTCCGGGACGACTTCCGCCAGCCCGGTTCGTTCGAGAGTTCGATGGCGAGCAACCGTTCGTCGCTCCCGTATCGGGTCATGAACCACCGGATGAACTCGCGAGGGGTATCCCAGAGTTGCTTGTCGAGCATCGTCCTCGTCGACGGAGAGAACGTTTGAACGCCGGTGAGAAGTCCCGTATCGTACAGGTTCTCGAAGGTGGGTTCCTCACCGATGCTATCGAACAATCCGAGAAGAACGCGGAGTCCGTACGCCTCCGCGGTTTCGAGGAAATGTTCCAACCGCTCTTCGTGTGCGTCACGGTCTTCCAACCAGAACTCGTAGCTCAACCACGTTCTGATGGCGTTGAGGTTCAGACTGGCGGCGTAACCGAGATCGCGTTCGATGACTGCGGGATCGTACTCTCGCCACATCTGGTACCGGTTGAACGCCCGTGACGGGATATAGATGGCTCCGCGAACGTCGACCGCATCCGGATTCGATGCCGATTCGTTCGAACTGGTTGTACTCCCTGATGCAGTTCGTTTCGTTCCATCGCCCCGCGAGGCAGCCCACGAATTACAGCCAGCAAGCCCGATGGAGGACGATGTTGCCCCTATTTGGAGGAAGCGGCGGCGGGAAATCTGGGGGTCCATTCGTAGGGGGCGATTGTCGAGTCGTATGATAAAGACTGTGCCCATGGGTTTTCGATGTGAAATGATACCACTACCCGTGGTTCGTAGAATAGACGATGAATTCGGACGATCATAACGCCCGGTATTCTCGTGCGCGGTAATCCGTGTCGGGTGTCGGTCAAACGACGTGTAGTCGCATGTGGACGGGCCGAGCCAATCGTTCCGATATGCCGCAGGTGAATTCCAGTCACCGCTACAAGGACTCCCCGTCACTCGGTCGGGGACACGGGTGAAGGGTGGTCGAATGCGGCGGGAAATGGGAATGGGGATGGGGGATAGTAACCGGAGCGGGGACGTGAATGTCGGGTTAGCGCTCCGAGTACCACGCCTGCTTTTTCTCGTCGTCCCCGGAACGTTCGTCTTTCGCGGCGCGCTCCTCCAACTCATTCACGCGCGTTTGGAGGTCGTCGATCTCCTCGCCGAGCGTATGAACCGTTTCGCTGAGAGCACCGATCACTTTCCGCGTATCGGGGTCGATACCGCGTGCCGCCTGCATCTCGTTCAACTGTTGTAGCAGTTCGTCGTGTGTGTCCGTCATACGCAGGGTATGGAATGGGACCACCACAAATCTTTGGCAAAATATTCGATACCTTCGATTATCAGGTGTGTTAGGGATGAAAACCGTCGGATAACTAGATGACCATCGAACGGCTTTCCGGATTTCCCTGATTTTCCGTCGCTTCCACAGGCGTTCGAGTCGGAGAGAAACGACAGGAATACACGGTCCGAACCACTCGGTACCGAAATATGCTTCGGGAATCTCTTCGCGATCTCCGACGCGGCCCGCTCTTCCCCCAGTTACGACGGTTCGTAGCCGTCGGAGCAGTCGCTGCGGGAGTGCAAATCGTTTTGCTTTGGATGTTCGTCGACAAGGCCGGTCTCAACTACTTGCTCGGCGCGGCGATCGCCATCGAGATCACGATCCTGTTTCAGTACTCGCTCAACAACGCCTGGACGTTCCGCGCGACTCGAAATTCGACCACGAGCGACTATCTCGCCGGGTTACTCAAAACGAACGTCGTCCGCGGATCGGCGATCCCCATTCAACTCGGGATCCTCTATTTGCTCGTCAACAGCGGCGAGATCCTCTATCTGCTGGCGAACGCCGTCGCGATCATGATCAGTGGCGTCTACCGCTACGTCCTCGATTCACGGTGGACGTGGGGGTGAACGATCCATCCAACATCGAAGGCCGGACCGCAATGGGTCGATCCGCGTCGGACAGGGCAACGGTCACCGACCGAGTTCGTTTAAGTAGTTGTCGCGATAACGGATATATACGAGGCGGATTTTCGATGACAACCGCTTTCCGGTGAGTCCGTACTATCCCAGTAGTAGATGGAGAGCGGACACTAGGAGTCGTTCGTTTTAGTATGCTCTCGGTCGCATAGCCATGTGAACGATGAGCGAGAACGATAGACGCCTCGTTGCTGGCTGGCACGGGCGATATTTCGATGATTTCACCGTGGGCGACGTGTACAAGCACCCGTTTGGACGAACGGTGACCGAAACGGATAACGTCTGGTTCACGAACGTCACGATGAACTGCAACCCGATGCATTTCAACGAAGCGTACGCCGCCGAGACGGAGTTCGGCGAACGACTCGTCGACGGGACGTTCGTCATCGCCCTCGCGGTCGGAATGAGCGTCATCGATATCTCCGTCAACGCGACGGCGAACCTCGGCTACGACGAAGTTCGCCATCACGCACCGGTCTTCCACGGCGACACCATCTTCGCGGAGAGCGAGATACTGGACAAACGCGAAAGCGAGTCGCGCGAACACGTCGGAATCGTCACGACGGAGCTCCGTGCGTTCAATCAGGACGGCGATTTAGTGCTCTCGCTCGAACGGACGCCGATGGTACTCAAGCGAGCGTTCGCGGAACCGAGCGCGGCGGTACCACCGGGATGGCCCGACGGCGTCGGGACACAACCGGACGATATCGATTCATCGTGATTCGCATTCGTTTTTATAACCCCACAACCACGTAGATCGTTCTCAACCATCAAACCGACAGTAACGATCGAATAGTGTGTTGAGACGCGGTTCAGGTGGGGAGTTCAGTTACGGATGACTTTCGATAGCGTCGCACCAGATAGAGACCGGTAATATAGTGGATCAGTGGGTTGAGAAACACGACAAATCCAACGGTCGAGACGAGAACCCCGCCACCGATCCACGCTCGTCGATTCGGGGTCCAAGACGAATTATCGTCTCCAACGACACCCGTGTCTCGATAGAGTGCGTAGTAGAACATCGGTGTCAGGAGGAGAATAGATCCGCCAAGAAAAATCCAGAGCGTCGCTGGACCAGTCGTAATCCGGTCGCCCGAGAGTACACCCGCCAACGACCAGACGACGTTGAGGGCCGCGATGCCGACGAGCATATACCACCAGTGGGTTCGTTCCACACGATTTGTTCTCCGTCGTTCGTAAAAGGGTCTGGTAATATGTGGTGGGAGAGACTCCCGAGGCGACGAACCCACATCCACCAAACATTATACCAACGTACGAGCGCCCGATGGCTAGTTGCCACCCCTGTCGATATCCGAGGAATGAGAGACTGTGCAATTCGAAGAGGCGAAAATATGCTCCCCCGAGGGCACCGACCCGCACAAATTCACTTCCGCTTATGGTTCTAAGCGGAAGTTCGGGTCTCGGAGAGAGGATTACAGATGTCGGTCACCTCAGACCTACTACTGCTCAAAACCGACCATCTACGACATTGATAAAGTCTATTATGCTATATCAAATTTTGTCCGTCTCGACGTAGAGTTCGGGAAGGAGATTTCGACGGGATACACGTGATGGGATGTCGATCGACGCCTACGGGTTACGATATTCGATCATGGCCACACAGTTTCAATTGTCCATTACACCATTAGTACTGTAAAGCACCTACGAGACGGTTACCGCTGACAAGCATGAGCCACGTGATCTCACTTTTTGAATCCGCAACTCGAACCGAACACGACGTCCAACAGTGTTGGACAACGCAGGAAAAGGGAACCATGGTTCGAAGTCTTTGTCATCGACGCCTCGGACGTTCGACAGTGAAAAGCGACCGCGCGAGTATTCAACAGAATCACTACGAGTAGGTGAGGTTGATTCCGATTATGTTGGCCGTATTCTGGACCAAGTTCGGTAGGTCCTCGCGGAACCGTTGACCGGTCATTCGACCGCGGGGACCCGAGACGCTGACGGCACCGATGACTTGGCCGTTGTCCAATATCGGTGCAGCAACACAACGGAGACCTTGTCTGAGTTCACCCTCGTTGGTCGCGTACTTGCGTTCACGAATCCGTTCCAGTTCGTTCCACAACACGGAGCGGTCGGTGATCGTTTTCTCGGTTCGTGCGGGCAGTCCATGCTTCTCGATAATCTCCTCGACGTGGCGACTCGAGAGATGGGCGAGTATCGCCTTTCCCGCGGAGCGACAGTGCAGATGGACCCTGCTTCCCGGGTAGTTGTGAACGGGAATCGAGTTCTCCCCCTTCGCTCGGTATAGGTACACTCCTTTCCCATTTTCGAGGACGGTGAGACTCACTAGCTCACCCGTCTCCCTCGCTAGGTCGTTGATTTCGGGATACCCGACCTCGTAGACCTGCCGTTGGTTGCGAACCGTCTCCCCCACGTCGAGAAATCGAAGTCCGACGTAGTACCGATGATCTCGATTCACCACGTATCCGATATCCTCCAAGGTACTGAGGTAGATGTGCGCCGTACTTTTCGGGAGACCGAGTTCGTTTGCGACCTCGGTTACGCCAGCACCATCCGTCTGTTTGAGGTGTTCGATTATCTCGAAAGCTTGTTGTAGCGATTTGAGTGATTTCGTCGTTCCCTGTGACATTGAAACACTGCTTTTCGTAGAATCATAATAAATCTTCCTCCAAAATTACCCTCGATTCCACTCACTTACGAGTTCGTTCTCTCACCCCGTCGACGGGGTGTCCAATATAGTTGGACACCGGTTCTCGGTGGTTGCGACGACGTTCGAAACGACCGTCTCGGTCACTCGTCACTCGCTCTACGACCGTCACCGCCGCTCGGTTGCTGTAGATCCTCCCAAAGCGCGGTGAGGATTCGATCGGTCGTTTCAGCGACGACAGTCTCCATGAACTCCGGATCCGAGTTTCGGGGGTCACCGCGTCCGCCCTGAACGGCCAAATCGGTGTACCACCGATACTGGCGTGCATTGTAGCTGGCCTTCCGCTCCTGTTTTTCCTTCCGTTCCGTCCTGACGAGATCCGGATGGAAGAGTTCGACGGCACTGGTCTCGTGCTCGCCTGCGTGGCTCCAATCCTCCCCGAATCGCTCGTTGAGTAGGTCTCGTGCGTACGACGTCCAATTGACGATGTACACCTCGATTCCGGTGTCGCGTTCGAGGCGGTCGGCCGCGAGTTTCAACGGGGACAGATTTCCGCCGTGGCAGTTGACGATGAGTAATCTGCTCGCCCCGTGTTCGGCGATCGACGAGCCGAGTTCCCGAATCACGGTCTGGTACGTGTCCGGCATCAGGGTCATCGTTCCTGCCCGTGTCATGTGGTGTTCGGAGTAGCCGTACGGAAGCGTCGGAAGCCGAAGCATGTTGAAATCGTGTTCCGGTGCACGTTCCACGAGAACTCGCGTGAGGTTTTCCGCCCGGAGGGTATCGACCGACACGGGAAGGTGTAACGAATGCTGTTCGATACTACCGGTGGGGAGGACCACGAAATCGGCCGCCAAAATCGATTCCTCGGCTTCCTCCCACGTGAGACCGCCCAAGTCGTAGTTCTCGTAATCCAATGAAACCGTCATTTGTTTCGATGCCCTCGTGTTCCGCTCGTCGTCGTTTCCGAACGCACGTGAGTACTGAACGCTCTACTCTCCCGAATACGTGTTCTTGCCATTTCTGGATCGATCTTAGCATCTGGGCCCCCTCTATAAATAAATTTGCATACGAGGAACTTATTCTCGGGATTTCCGTGTTAGTCTTCTCCACAACCGATTCGTCGTTTTTAGCACGCATATTGACACGAATAATCGCTCAATAGCAAAAATATATATGTAGTTGATTCGATGTCCGAATGTCACGCGACACCAGACCACAGACTATGACAGGGAAGATCATCGAATACGACATCGATAGACGTGAGTTTCTCGGAATTGCCGGGGCCCTCACCGGAGTATCGCTCGCTGGGTGTACAGGAAACGGTTCTACAAACGGCGATACGAACGGGAACGGAAGCGGCGGAGGCGGCGGAACGGGTTCGAACGCGACGGTTCGGCTCAACGTGGGTATGCCCGCTGAACCGTGGAACTTCGACCCGGCACTCTGGTCGGATACGTCCTCGAGTATCATCGGCCGATTGATCTACGACGAAGTGATCGAGCTATCGACGAACACGAAGTTGCAACCCGGACTCGCGAAATCAGTCCCGAAATCCAAAAGCGGGGGAAAGGCGTTCGAGTACACGCTCCGGGACGGGCTTACGTTTCATAACGGCGACGAGGTCACCGTCGAGGACTTCAAATATTCCGTCGACTGGATTTTGAATCCCGACAACAACTCCCCCGTTCGACGGCGTATCCCGTTCGCGAGTGGGACGAAAATCGTCGACGACCGGACGCTTCGTCTCGAACTTTCCAAGCCGTTCACGACGATCAATTGGTGGCTCACCCGCGGTCTCGAAGGAATCGTTCCGAAGGGGTCGCGCGGGTCGACGTCGAAGGGGAAAGGTCCGTCCGGATTTTCGACGAACCTCACGCGGGACCCGTCCGGTGCCGGAACCGGCCCGTTCGAATTCGTGGAGTGGAAAAGCGGCTCTCACGTGCTCCTGAAGAAGAACGATGACTACTGGAAGGACGGCCTCCCGAAGGTCGACGAGATCAAATTCCTGTTCATTTCGGAGGATGCGACCCGTCTCTCGAAGCTTCGGTCGGGGAACCTCGACCTGACGAGCGCGATACCGGCCAAGGACTACAAATCGATGACGAATCGACCGAATCTCGACGGAAAGACGACCGCGGGTAACACGACCGAGGTCCTCTATCCGAACCTGATGGATACCGGGAACAATCCGATGGCGAACGTGCACAACCGGCGCGCGGTCCTCTTCGGAATCGATGCACAGGAGATACTGAAGGAAATCTTCTACGGCAACGGCGTGGTACAGAAAGGGCTGTGGTATCCGGACAGCGAATGGACGTCCCCCAATCTCAAGAAGAAGAAGCTGTACGACCCGGAGAAAGCCAGAGCCGAACTCAAAAAGGCGGGTAATCCCGACGGGTTTTCCCTCAAACTCATCACCACGAAGGGCGGTCACTTCAAGGACGAAGCCGTCATCATTCAGAATCAACTCGGCAATATCGGCATCGACGTCGAGATCAGCGTCCTCGAAAAGTCCGCGCTCTTCGATCAGGTGTACGACACGAAGGACTGGCAGATCGCGCTCGAAAACTGGACGAACGCGGTCCCCGTCGTCACGTATTGGCTCAGGTCCGGTTTCGCCGACAACAACCACAACCACGTCAACTGGCACCACGAAAGCCCGGACCTGGACGACAAGTACAAGCCGACTGGCCCGGCGGCACCGTCGGACGCGAAGGGGAACTTCTCGAACGGCCACGAGTGGTTCGTGAAGACGCTCGAAAAGGCGCAAGCGTTGGACGACCAGGGGAAACAGAAGAAGATCGTCTGGAAACTCGAGGAGTATCTCGTCGAGAACGCCATTCAGATCGACATCGCGTACAGCAACCGGTATGCGGTGTGGAACTCCGACGTTACGGGCTTCAAGATGGGCAAATTCACCTCGGATATGAGAGGAGCCAGCAAGAAATGATTCAGCCGTCGTGGTACCCACTCGTACGAGAGTAACAGATCAGGACGACCAGTATTCGCACAGAGATATATATGGAAATCAGCAACGATACGGCCGACACGCATCGACCAATGGAGAATCGATCATGACTATCGCCCGGTACGTCCTCAAGCGGGGACTGCTCGCCATTCCGGTATTATTCGGGGTGAGCATCGTGGTGTTCGGAATGGTTCACATCGCCCCCGGCGGTCCGGTTCGACTCCTGCTCGGCCCGTTGCAGGACGAGGCACTCGTCGCGAAGATACGACAGAACCTCGGCTTGGACCAGCCCATGTACGTCCAATACTGGTTGTGGATTACCAAGGTGGTGCAAGGGAATCTAGGCACGTCGTTGACGATACAGCCGGGAACGCCCGTAACGAAACTCATCGCCGACCGCCTCCCGCTCACGATCGAGCTTGCGGTCTTCGGACAGCTTCTGGCCGTCCTCATCGGCATCCCGGCAGGGATCATCGGCGCGCTCCGTCAGAACAAACCGACGGACCACGTCGCACGCATCGGCGCGCTCGCCGGTATCTCCATTCCCGACTTCTGGCTCGGCGTCGTCCTCATCATGGTGTTCGGCGTCTTCTTCCAGTTCAAATGGGCGACCGGCGGGTGGGTCCCGCTATGGCAGGACCCCGTCTCGAACCTGAAGCACATCTTGCTACCGACCATCGCCCTCGGAACCGCTCACGCGGCGATCATTCAACGGATGACGCGTTCGGAAATGCTTGAGACGATCAACCAGGACTACATCCGAACCGCGAGAGCGATGGGAATCAAGAAATACGAGATCATATTCAAAGACGCCACGAGGAACGCGCTCATCCCCGTCGTCACCGTCATCGGTACCGGATTCGGCGGATTGATGAACGGGGCCGTTTTGACCGAGTCCGTGTTCAGCTTACCGGGCGTTGGACGCCTCCTCATCCTCGCGATCAGCCGACGGGATTACCGGGTCATACAGGCGCTCGTCCTCTTCATAGCGATCGTCTTCGTGTTCATGAACCTCGCCGTCGACGTTCTGTATGCGTATCTCGACCCGCGAATCCGTCAGGAGGGGCAGAACTGACATGGCGACCGAAGACGCCACTCGGTCCGAGCGAATCGGACCACACCGAACGCAGTTGCAGCAGTTCTGGCACGACTTCCGGCGGAACCGACTCTCCTTGGTCGGTGGCGCGATCATCGGAATCGCCGTCTTCGCCGCGATTCTCGCACCGGTACTCGCGCCACATCCACCCGCCGCGCAGTACGACGCTCCGGGGATGTCACACAATCCACTCCCACCTGGCTCAACCGTCATGATAAAGAACGAGAACGGACAGGTCGTCGGATCGACTACCGTATTGCTCGGGACCGATAACCACGGGCGGGATATCCTGTCGCGAATACTGTTCGGGCTCCGAACGTTGCTCACGGTATCGCTCGGTGTCGTGATCTTCTCGATGATCGTCGGCGTGGCCGCGGGCGGAGTTGCCGGTTACTACCGCAACTCGTGGGTCGACGAGGGGATCATGCGATTCATGGATATCCTCTTTTCGTTCCCCAGTCTGATCCTCGCCATCGCTGTGGTGGGGGTGCTCGGCGTGGGAACGACGAAATTCGGTTCGTTCGTGATACCGAACATCCTGAAGATAGTGATCGTCATCGGCATCGGATACATCCCGAACTTCGCTCGGGTGATGCGCGGGGCGGTTCTCAGGGAGATGGAGGAGAACTACATCAACGCCGCGAAGTCCATCGGAGCGGGGGATATCCAAATCCTCACCCAAGAGGTCGCGATCAACACCATCCCGGTCATCATCGTTCAAGCGACGCTCTACATGGCGACCGCGATTCTCGCCAGCGCGGGACTCTCGTTCCTGGGGCTCGGGTTGCAGCCACCGACGTCCAGCCTCGGATTGATGCTTTCGAACGCCAGGAGCTACATTTACAGCGGTCAATGGTGGTTCCCGGTGTTCCCCGGAATCGGGATCATGCTGATCATCCTCGGGTTCAACCTGCTCGGCGACGGTCTACGTGATGCGCTCGATCCGCGGTACACCGAGGAGGGTCGAGAATGACGGCCGAAGCGGTTCTCCGGGTCGAGGACCTCGTGACGCGTTTCTACACGGAAGAAGGCGTGGTCAAAGCCGTCGATGGAAACTCGATCACGCTACACGAGGGAGAGATACTCGGAATCGTGGGCGAGTCCGGATCGGGGAAGAGCGTCAGCGCCCTGTCGATCATGGGCCTGATCGATTCCCCCGGACGAATCGAATCGGGGACGATTCGATACCGCGGTGAAGACCTGCTGGAGAAGACGGACGAGGAGATGAGACGACTCCGCGGTGACAAGATTTCGATGGTGTTCCAGGACCCGATGAGTTCGCTGAATCCCGTCTACACCGTTGGGAGTCAAATCGCACGGGTCGTCCGGGAGCACCGAGGTGTTTCGAAGCGGGATGCTCGGGAACGAACCATCGAACTGATGCGGGAAGTCGGTATTCCCGAACCCGAAGCGCGCGTGGACAACTATCCGCACGAGTTTTCGGGCGGGATGCTGCAGCGTGCGCTCCTGGCGATGGCGATTTCCTGTGACCCGGATGTGCTCATCGCCGACGAACCGACGACGGCGCTCGACGTGACCATCGAAGCGCAAATCTTCGAGGTACTCGACGACCTGCAAGAGAAGTACGGGATGAGCATCATCCTCATCACGCACGACCTCGGCGTCGTCGCCGGTACCTGTGACCGCGTCGCGGTCGCATACGCGGGCCGTATCGTCGAACGAGCCACCGTCGATGCGCTGTTCGAGAACCCACGCCATCCCTACACTCGCGGATTGATGCGCTCGATCCCGCGCGTTCGCGGGGGTCGAAGCCGACTGACGCCCATCGAGGGACAGGTTCCGAACCTCACCGCACTTCCGTCGGGGTGTTCGTTCTCCCCCCGCTGCGTCCACGCGACCGAGGAATGTCGGACGTACGACCCGGAGCTACGAACGGTGGAACCCGGACGGGAAGCGGCGTGCATCCATGCCCGAGGATACGGCGCACACGACGTAATCGCTTCGCGCGAGGAGGTGGCCGATGACTGACGACACCGAGGAATCGTTCCTCCGAGTGGCGGATCTTCGAAAGGAGTTCGTTCAGAACGACGGCGTCATCGACAGACTGCTCGGGTCGACCCGGGAGGTAAAAGCGGTACGTGACGTTTCGTTCGATATCCAGCAGGGAGAGACGCTCGGCCTGGTCGGGGAGTCCGGTTCGGGGAAATCGACGACGGCACGGAGTCTACTCAGACTGATCGAACCGACCGCAGGCACTGTCACGTTCGACGGAACGGACATCACTTCCCTTTCCGAACGGGAGTTGAAGCGATTCCGAAAGCGGATGCAGATCGTGTTCCAAGACCCCGCATCCAGTCTCAACCGTCGAAAGACGGTCGATCAGATCATCCGTCAGCCGATGAAGATCCACGGATTGTACGCCGGGGAACGAACGCAACGGGTTCGAGAACTGATGGAACAAGTGGGACTCCCATCGGGGTACTCCAACCGATACCCGCACGAGTTCTCCGGCGGGCAACGCCAACGGATCGGGATCGCACGAGCGCTGGCAGTCGAGCCGGATTTCCTCGTCTGTGACGAACCTGTCTCCGCACTAGACGTCTCGATTCAGGCGCAGATATTGAACCTTCTCACGGATCTTCAGGACGAGTACGACCTCACGATACTGTTCATCGCACACGATCTGTCCGTTATTCGTCATGTTTGTGACCGGGTCGCGGTGATGTATCTCGGTGAGATAGTGGAGGTCAGCGACACGGAGTCGTTGTTCAGGAGCCCACAACATCCCTACACGAAGTCGCTCATTCGTGCGATTCCCGAACCGGATCCGACGCTCGCCCGGAAGCGGGAAGCGCTGTCTGGAGAGGTTCCGTCCCCGATAGACCCCCCATCCGGGTGTTCGTTTCACCCGCGTTGTCCCATGGCAACGCCGGAATGTCAATCACGAGACCCATCCCTCGAACAAGTATCGGGAGCGAAGGCATCACATGAGGTGTCGTGCATTCACGTCGATAAGTTCGAAGAAGGGTCGGATATCCGAGTCGATGATCGGTCGGTGGATCGATACGCGCCGGAAGCGTTCGATCACGAGTCCGAAGCGACGCCGATATACGAGGAGGAACAGCGATGAATCTGCGGACGGACGACGTGCTGATGCCCGTGATCCACCTCGGGTTGACGTTCGTGATCGTGGCAGCGTATCACTGGTTGCTCCCCCTGTCCGGGATGGTCGGGTTCGTCGTTCTGATCGCCCTCTCGATCACGACGTGGGTGATCGTCCAGTTGCTGTTTCTTCGTCGGAACGGACCCCAGCATCGGAACGTGGAATTCCGGTAACACTCCGATCCAGATGGGAGTCGGACTGCGAACGTTCGATTCTGCGGGTGCGAATTCGACGGGTGCTACGCGCTGTCGTTTCGTAGACGTCTCGTAACCTCGTTGCATAACCGACGAACCGCCGAGGTAGAGTGCGGAACGTCTCGGCCACCGATCCTCGAAAGAGTTTGAAGATTTCATAAACTCGATGTCGCAATACAGATTCGAGGCGACTGGAAGGCACGCACCGAAGGATCGGGTCGGATCGAGATCCCCTAGCACCCTTCGGGAAAGAATCGACGTTTTACTGACGGTGCGCTCGATGCAAATGGCATCAGCTACTGGCTCGATTATTGGTTAATGCAAATGATCAGTTCATCGATGACGATGCGGTCGTAAACTCGAAAGGAGATGCGATCACTGCTGGATTCGTCCCCTAATCACGGACGAGCAGTATGTCGAAATCGGCACCACTACGCTTTTTGACGACCGGATAGTATGTCTCTGATGAGACCGCTTACGATACACCGATGACGAGCGGTCCACGGGGGGACATGGATGTACGCAACAAGCACGAACGACGGAAAGGGGGAGACGACGGTTCTCACGCAAACCGTCGATGGAGTATGAAACGAAGAACGTTCATCGCCGGTCTCGGTACCGGAGCGGCCGGGGCGACTGGAACCGTCGCCGCCCAGGATTCCGGCGATTCGGGGTCGGGAAACGGTGCCAATCCTCGGCGAGGAAGCGGAAGCAAATCCGACCCGTACGTCGTGGATATGGTGACGAGCGGATCGAGCTACTACTTCGACCCCGTCGGATTGTACGTCGAGAAGGGCAGTTACGTCCGCTGGGTGATCGAGTCGGGAGGCCACTCGACGACGTCGTACTCCAAGAACAATCCCAACTCGTCGTCGTCACTGATTCCCGACGGAGCGAAGTCGTGGGACAGCGGCGTCATCAACCAAGGACATTTCGACTACCAGTTCACCACCGAAGGGACGTACGACTACTACTGCATTCCGCACAAGACCCTCGGCATGGTTGGCCGCATCGTCTGCGGAAGCCCTGGCGGTCCGGCGGAGAAAACGCAGATTCCGGACGACGTCGGTTCCGGCATCATGCCGGACGGGAAGACCATCGTGAAGAAACAGTCGCTCTCGTACCCGTACGTTCCGACCACGGGCCACGGTGGGCCGCCAGCGTTGTTCTGGGCAGGGGCAGGCATATTCGGAGCCGTGAGTCTTTACCTGTTCCACATCTACGACGTGAAAACGGGGCGGTACGACGAGGACCACTCCGAATACCCGAAAACGAAGTAGGCGTTCAACCGTGACCGCGAAAGCCGAGTCGCATTTCCCACGCGGATCGGGTCACTTCGACCACCCGAGTCTTTATCGAAACGGATGAGCAATCACGGGGCATGTCTCCGACGGTCGAATACTGCCTGAGCAACGTCGAGGAGGACGTACGATGCCGGTTACGGGAAGTCGGCGCGGACGAACATCCTTGCCTGGAACACTGCGGTATCTGTTATGCGCGGCCGTTTCTGGTGGTCGATGGAACCCTCAGGGACGGCGACGACCACGAGGAACTGCTCGACGGTAGTAGACGTGAGACGGAGGACCGATGAACGTTCTCTTCGTCTCCATCGACAGTCTCCGCCGCGATTTCCTCGGTGCATACAGCAAGAAACCGGCCGTTGTCGGGTACGACGTCGAGACGGACAACCTCGACCGATTCGCGGAGAAAGCGGCCGTCTTCGACACGCACTACGCCGGGAGTCTCCCGTGCATGCCCACCCGGCGGGAGTGGCAGACGGGGACACAGGAGTTTCTCTGGCGGCCCTGGGGACCCATAGAGCCGTTCGACGCGACGCTTCCCCAACTGCTCCGGAAGAACGGCACCCTGACCGAACTGATAACCGACCATTACCACTATTTCCAACACGGGAGCCACGGCTACTACGAGGACTATAACGGTTTTTCGTTCGTTCGAGGGCAGGAGATAGACGCGTGGCGAACCGTTCCGAAGGAACCGGACGACCGGATGCGCGGACGACTCGCCGGAGCGGCCAGCACCCACCCCGACTCGCTCCGGTTTCGAAACCGAAACCAGTACGCTCGAAACGTCGATGAGTTCGAGTCGGTGGACGACTTCTTCGCGCCGCGGGTGTTCTCGTCGGTCACCGACTGGCTGGAACGGAATCAGGAGTGGGAATCGTGGTACTGTAACGTGGACAGCTTCGACGTGCACGAACCGTTCCACTGTCCGGAGCCGTACGCGTCGATGTACACGGACGAGGACCCCCGCGACGGCGACTTGCCCATTTGGCCCCACTACGGGAGAGTCGACAGCGGGCAGAGCGAACTGACCGAGCGACAACTCGACTTCCTTCGGTCGCAGTTCGCCGGGAAGGTGACGATGGTCGACCACCAGTTCGGGGACGTGCTCGACGCGCTCGATGAGCAGAACTTGTGGGACGAGACGATGGTCGTCGTCACGTCGGACCACGGATTCCTCCTCGGCGACCACGGCTGGATCGGGAAAAACGACGGGCCGGTGTACGACGTTCTCGCCAGAACCCCGCTGATGATTTGGCACCCGGACAGTCCGCGAATGGGCGAGCGGGTGTCGGAACTCACGTCGGCCGTCGACCTGTACGCGACGGTGCTCGACGCGCTCGATGTGGAGATACCGGGGCAGACTCACAGTCGGAGCCTGTACCCGCTCCTGATGGGCGAGACGGAGCGACACCGGGACTGGGCACTGTACGGCTACTGGGGGTCGTCGGTAAACGTCACGGACGGCGAACACACCTACCTCCATCCGTGCGACGGGGACGTTCCCACGGACTGTTACTCGACGACGATGATGAACCCCCGTTCGTGGTTCACCCCCGTCACACCGAAACACGATGCCGACGCCGGTGAGTTCCTCCCGTACAGCGAGTCTCCCGTATGGCGTTACGCCGGAAAGTCGTACGAACAGCACGATCGACCCATGCTGTTCGACGTTCGGACCGACCCCCGACAGCGAACGAACCTCGCCGGGGACGCGACCGACGTCGAAGGCGAACTGCGCGACGTCCTCCGCGATGCCATGGCGGAACTCGGCGCGCCGGAGACGCAGTTCGAGCGCCTCGGTCTCGCCGAATGAGCTTCCCGAGGGGAAATCGACGCCGCTTCCGGTCGGTACTCGGACGGGTCCGAGGGTTCTCACCCGCTCCGAGAACCAATTGGTAACACATATGCAATACATTGATGCGAGCGACGGCGACATCCTCCGTATGGACCATCACGAATACATCGAGGAGAATCGCGATCACTGGGACGAACTCGCGGAACACCATCCGGAAACCGACTTCTACGACGTCGAGGCGTTCCTCGACGGTGAGTCGTCGCTTCGGCGACTCGAACGGGAGGAGTTGGATATCGCCGACAGGAGGCTGTTACATCTCCAATGTCACTTCGGGATGGACACCCTCTCGTGGGTGCGGAACGAGGGTGTGGCCCACGCGACGGGCGTCGATTTTTCGCCGACCGCCATCGAGACCGCACGCGAGTTGCGGGACGAAATCGGCCTCACGCCGGAACGGGCGCGGTTCGTCGAGAGCGACGTCTACGAACTGCCGTCGAATCTGGACGGGACCTTCGAGGTGGTGTTCACCTCCTACGGCACCATTTACTGGCTTCCCGATTTGGGACGATGGGCGGACGTCGTCGCCACCCACCTCAAACCCGGCGGGACGTTCTACATCGCGGACGGACATCCGCTGACGAACCCTTTCGCGTACGAAAGCACCGCCGAGAGCTTGCAGGTCGCACATCCCTACTTCAACACCGAGGCGGTCACCGAGGAGTTCGACGGTAGCTACGCCGGGTGGGACTTCGGCCTGGAAAATCAGCGCTCGCACGGATTCTCGCACTCGATGGAGGACATCGTCACCGCGCTGATCGATGCGGGCCTCAGAATCGAGTTCCTCCACGAACACCCGTGGGCCACGTTCGGTCGGTTCGAAGCCATGGAACCGGACGACGACGACCGATGGCGACTTCCCGATATAGAATACGAGCTACCGTTCACGTTTTCGCTAAAGGCGACGAATCCCGCCTGACTATCGCTCCGGGTCGCGCCGTCGCTCGATGATGAGTTCGACGATCCGTTCCGGCTCCTCGGCCGCGAGCGAGAGGACGGCGTCGTGAATCTCACGCTTTTCCTCGTCGCGGATACCCTCCCGACGGAGTTCGGGGACGACGGAGATGCCGATCGCGTCCTCGAACTCGTCCCACGTCTCGCCGCGCGCATAGAGGGGGCGCTGGCGAACTTCGGAATAGTCGAACGACGGCCCCGAGACGGGGGCGGACGACTCCTCCGTTCGGTCCGACCCCTGGTCCGACGATGACTCCGGCGAGGTGGGGGCGTCCGTGGATTCGACGACGGGTTCGTTCGAACCCTCGACCGTGTCGTCCGAGTCGTCCTCGACCGCTCCCAAATCGTCGAACGGGTTCGCATCGGTCATCGTTCGACACCTCCGTTGGCGACGATGGTGGCCAACTCGTCGAAGTTTTCGAGTTGGCTGTTGTCGGGGTCGTAATCCATCAGTGGCTGCTGTGCTTTCAACGATTTCGAAAGCGCTGCGCTGTATCGGATTCCGGGTTTCGGGGGTTTCATCTCTCCATTATCGATGGCATCGAACTGGTCGGCCGTGATACGCGCGAAGTTCGGGACTTTTCCCTCCGTCGCGTCGGCGGTGTTGAGGTTTTCGAGCAGTTCGCGGTCTTCCGTTCGGTGATCGATCCGTTCGCGGAGTTTGTTCGGGACCAACGCGAGCACGTCGATGTCGATATACTCTCGGGAAGGGGTGATGAGTCGCTCCATCGTGCGTTTGTATCCGCCGATGGAACTGGATCCGGGTTCGAGCGGGATGATGACGTTGCCCGAGGCGACCAACGCGTTGTTGTTGAGCATGCCGGGGTAGGCCGGACAGTCGAACACGATGTAGTCGTACCGCTCGCCGAGCAGTGGGTCGACGATCTTCGTCTTCACCCGTGCGGAGCCCTGCAATGCCCCCGCGAGGTCCTTTTCCACGTCTTCGAGCGAATCCGACGACGGAAGGAGATCGAACCCGAACTCCGTCTCCTGGATCAGGTCGGAGACGGTCGCGTCCCCGTTGTCGAGGATAACGTCCCCGAGGTTCGTCTCCCCCCGATAGACGGTCCCGAAGCCGAGACCGTTGGTCGCGTGGCCGTTCGGATCGAGGTCCGCGAACAGGACGCGACCGCGTTCGGAAAGCTGTCGCGCGAGGTTCATCGAAATCGTTGATTTGCCGACGCCGCCCTTCAGGATGACCACGCTTACGGCGCGTGGAGTGTCTATGCTAGCTCCCATTTTGTGTAACCCAGCCGTCGCGATTTTTGGTAGGTAGCTCAGGTACAACAGCCACCTATTATGACTCGTACGCTCGTTTTGACGGTTAAAAGAGCCATCCTACCGAGAGGATATAAAGTTGCCGTAAGTAGATGCCTGAGCTACAATAGGTAGCTCAGATGCAATAGCTTAGTTACCTATTGTAGAAAATTGGGGCGTCACACCCGTGAAATCCGTAGCGGAATACGAACAGCGCACGAATACGGGTCGAACACGACGAACATCGATAGAGAGATGGTGGTAGAGTCACACATCCATAGAAATACGCTACATTTTTATTTTAGTAATTTGGAAGTAATAATCCAGAAAACGTTGACTTATAGGAAATTGTAGAAACGGTAGGGAAGTGTTCCGTCGTACTATCCGGTTTTATCGAATTATCCGTCCCCTTTCGTAAGTTCTGATATTCGAATTATTCCTGTGTTTCTACGACAATCGATGATTGTGGTGCTTCGTCGATGCGAGTGGCTACGTTACCCCAATCGAACCCCCTTCATCGTCGTCGTAATCGGACGATCACCCTTCCGGAATCCGCGTTCCGGACTTCGGTCTCGGTTCGATGTTCAACCGCGTCTAACGCCGTCAACTATCCGCGGAACCGTTGACCGAGGTCAACGTAGTGTTCGTGCGTGTTCGATATTTCTTCCAACTGTTCGTCCGTGAGCGGTTTGATCTCGGCGGGCGTTCCGTACGCCAGATGGCCTTCCGGAACGACTTGGTCCTGCAACACGACGGCGTTCGCCGCGACGATGCAGTTCGATTCGACGGTCGCACCGCCGAGAACGGCGCTCTGCATCCCGACGAGCGAGTGGTCCTCGACGGTCGCAAAATCGACGACAGCGCCGTGTCCGACCGTCACCTCGTCGCCCAACGTGGCCCCGTGCAACATCGTGAACTCCTGGACGTTCGTCTCCGCGCCGACGCGGACGGGACCGCGGTCCCCCCGCAAGCAGACGAACGGCCAGAGACTGGACCGTTCCCCGACGGTGACGTCGCCGACGAGGTACGCCATCTTCGAAACGAACGCGCTTTCGGCGGTCATAGGAGACCTCCCCTCGAATTTCTCCTGCATGGTCGACCGTATGAACGTCCGCCGACCTAATTTCGTCGATCGTTCGATAATCGTCCATCGAGCGAAAAGTGTCACACGCCAACGTACAACATTTTTCTACATCCCTCACGATTTAAAACTATGTTCGGCCAGAAGCCTTGGCAGTCATCTAGCCAACGGACTTGGAAACGGGAGGAAGACCAAGGGCAAGCAAAGACGATTCACGACGCTGAAACGGGTTCGTTCGAGACGATTCCGGTGTTGCGATTCCTGTTCGCGTTCTGCCTCGGCGTGTTCTTCTTCCTCGTTCCCGTTTCGTGGGAGGGCCAGATCACCGTGCCGTTCGACATCGCCGCCGGATTCATCACGGGAGCGTTTCCCACCCTCACCAGCGTCGCCGGGCTAGCGTTGATAACTGCCGGAGGTGCCCTCTCGCTCGTCGCTGAACTCCAGGACCGGGGAACCGTCGCGTTGGACGACCGAACCGTCGAACGATTCGACCTCGACTACTGGAAGACGACGCCCCTCTTCTGGCTCCTCCGGATTCTCGGCATCTTCGTGGCGTTCCTCCTGTTTTTCGACGTCGGTCCGGATATGTTGCACACCGACCTCGTCGGTGGTCTCGTCTGGGGGAAAATCGTCATGAGCATCGTCGTCATCATCCCGCTCGGGGCGGTGTTCGTGAACCTGCTCGTCGAACTCGGCGGCCTCGAATTCGTCGGCACGCTGGCGCGACCCGTCATGCGACCGGCGTTTCGACTGCCGGGACGTGCCGCACTCGACTCGCTCGCCTCCTGGATCGGCGCGTTCACGGTCGGCTACTACGTGACGTACAACGTCTTTCACCGCGGCGGCTACCACAAGCGCGACGTGTTCGTCATCGCCACCTGCTTCGCGCCGGTGAGTATCGGGTTCGTCGGCGTCGTCGTCTCGACGGTCGGTCTCCTGCAGATATTCCCGCTCATTCTGGTGTCGTGGGGCATCGCCGTACTACTCTGCGGGGTCATCCTTGTCCGCGTGCCGCCTCTCAGCAACATTCCCAAGGAGTACATCGCCGAGCCTTCGCCGGAACCCTCGTTCACCGGCACCCCGACCGACTACGGTCGGTTCGCCGTGGGGAAGGCCTTGGACGAAGCGGAGAACGGTCGCATCCTCTCCACGGCGGTTACCGGACTGATCGACGGGTTGAAAGTGACGGCGATAACGCTCGGAACGGTCGTCGCCATCAGCACGGTGACGCTCCTCGTCATCTCCCAAACCGACGTGTTTCGGGTGGTCTCCGCACCGCTCGGCGTCGTCATCGCCGGTCTCGGCATTCCACAATCGAATCAGGTCGCGTCCGCGATACTCATCAGCGGTATCGAGCAGGTGTCGGCGGCGGCCGTCGTCGCGAAGACGAGCGCGATGGCCCGCTTTTTCGTCACCATCGTGTCCATCTCCCAGATCATCTTCTTCGCCGCGTCGGCCCCGATGATGATGGACATGTTCAACGACATCCCGGTTCGATTCCGCGACCTCATCGTCATCTTCGCGCTTCGCACGGCGATTCTGATTCCGACCGCGGCGATCCTCGCACACGTCGCGAACTATCTGGGACTCCTGCCGTAGTCACGTCGAAAAAATCGATTCCCGACTCGACTCAGTGGTCGAGAACTCGTCGAATACCCTCCTCGATGCGGGGCGGATTCGGAAGGTAGTAGTCCTCCATCGAGAGCAACGGGACGGGAACGTCGAACCCGGTAACGCGCTCGACGGGCGCTTCGAGGTGGTACAGCGCGTCGTCGTTGATACGAGCGACGAGTTCGGAACCGAACCCGCCCGTCCGGGCCGCTTCGTGCACCACCAGCGCTCGGCCGGTCTTTTTCACCGACTCCACGACCGTCTCGTGGTCGAGCGGCGAAATCGTTCTGAGGTCGATAATCTCGGCATCGACGCCGAGGTTCGCCACGGCCTCCATCGTCGGTCGCATCATCGCGCCCCACGAGATGACGGTCAGTTCCGACCCTTCGCGCCGCACGGCGGCCGTTCCGAGCGGTTCTTCGTAGGATTCCTCGGGTATCTCCCCGCGGAACGACCGATAGACGTGTTTCGGTTCCATGAACAACACGGGGTCCGGGTCGCGTATCGCGGCGATGAGGAGTCCCTTGGCATCGCGCGGCGTGCTCGGAACGACGACCTTCAAACCGGGGACGTGACCGTACGCGCCTTCCAGGCTCTCCGAGTGATGTTCGAGCGCCTTGACCCCCGCGCCGTACGGCGTCCGAACGACGAGCGGCGCGGTCCATTCGCCGCGAGTTCGCCACCGCATTCGGCTTGCCTGCGTGACGAGTTGGTCGAACGCCGGGGTGAGAAAGCCCGAAAACTGTATCTCGGCGACGGGGCGGAAGCCGTACGCCGCGAGTCCGACAGCACCGCCCACGATGGCGATTTCCGAGAGCGGCGTGTCGACGACCCGTTCGCCGCCGAATCGGTCCTTCAGTCCGTCGGTGGCGCGAAAGACGCCGCCGCTCTCCGCGACGTCCTCGCCGAAGACCAACACGCGGTCGTCGTCCGCCATTTCGCCGTGTAACGCGTCGTTGATTGCGCCGACGATGGTTTCTTGCATGTTCGGTCACCCCTTGGGCCGCTGTTCGATGTGATCGTCGGCGTCCGGTCGCGCTTCGAGGAACGCCTCGAACTCGGCCAGTTGCCGCCGAAGAGACGGCGGCAGTTCGGCGTACAGATACTCGAACATCTCGCGGACGCTCCGCTCCTCGTACTCGTCCGCGGCGGCCAGCGCGGCGTCGAACTCGTCGTCGATGTCGTCCACGAGTGCTTCCCGGTCGATATCCCCCCACAGCCCTTCCGAGCGCAGAAACGACTCGTACCGCGTGAGCGGGTCTCGCTCCTCCCACTGGTCCACCTCGGACTGGTCGCGGTATCGACTCGGGTCGTCGCTGGTCGTGTGCGCGTCGAGACGGTACGTCACCGATTCCACCAGCGTCGGGTTCCCGTTGCGGGCGGCGTCGCGCGCTTCGGAGACCGCCTCGTACACGGCCAGCACGTCGTTTCCGTCGACGCGAATGCCGTCGATTCCGTACCCGACCGCTCGTTGTGCGAGTGAGCGGGCGTTCGTCTGCTTCTCGAACGGCGTCGAGATGGCGTACTGGTTGTTCTGACAGAAGAACACCGCCGGGGCGTCGAGCACGCCCGCGAAGTTCACCGCCTCGTGGACCGCACCGGTGCTGCTCGCTCCATCGCCGAAGTACGCCGCGACGACGGAGTCGCTGTCGGAGAGTTTCATTCCCCACGCGGCACCGGTGACGACGGGGAGGTGTCCGCCGATGGAGATGGCTATCATCTGGTCGTGTTTCGCCAGTTCCCGGTTCGCGTCCGCGACGCCACGCCAGAACAGGATCAGGTCCCGCATCGGTAGCCCTTGGAGCAACATCGCGCCCGCTTCGCGTCCCATCCCGAGCAACCAATCGTCGCGTTCGAGCGCGTATCCGGACCCGATGATGCTCGCCTCCTGTCCGCGGCCCGAACCGAACGTCCCGACCTGTCCGCGCCGCTGGAGCTTTACCATCCGTTCATCGAACGTCCGCTCGACGAGCATCCATCGGTACAGGTCGCAGAACGCTTCGTCGTCGAGGCTCGGAACCTCGTCGGAATCGTACGAACCGTCGGGAGCGAGGATTCGAAAGCGTCCGACGTCGAGATCCTCCTGTGAGACCCGCCCTCGGTTCGGTCCGGTCGACACCGTTGCGCTACTGTCGTTGGCCATGGCTTCTTACCACCGTTGTTTCGAACACGCACGGTCGAGAGATAAATCCATCGGGGACGTGTCATGGTGACAAGCCACACAAGAGACGTGGGCGAACGTCACTCCAACTCTCGGAGTTCGTATCGCAGTATCTTGCCACTCGGGTTGCGGGGGAGTTCGTCGACGAACGCGTACTCGCGGGGACGCTTGAAGTCCGCGAGGTCGTCGTTTCGCAGGCACCAGTCGTCCAACTCCGCCGCCGACAACCCGTCGTCCGCGACGACGTACGCCTTCACGATTTCGCCCCAGTTGTCGTGCGGTGCGCCGATGACGCCGACGTCCCGGATTTTCGGGTGGGAGACGAGGACATCTTCCACGTTCTCGGGGTGGATGTTCTCCCCGCCGCTGATGAGCATATCGTCGGCGCGGCCGGTGAGGACGATGTTTCCGTCCTCGGTCCGACGGGCCGCGTCGCCGGTGAAGAACCAGCCGTCGCGGACGGCCTCGGCGGTTCGCTCCGGCTTGTTCAGGTAGCCGTCGAACGCGAGCGGGGAGTCGGTGTTGACGATGAGTTCACCTTCCGTCCCGCGTTCGACCACATCGTCCGGTGTCCCGTCCAGTTCGACGATTCGCACCTCGTAGAAGAGATTCGCCGGGCCGGTCATCGCCGGGTTATCGTCGCCGTCCAACGCGGCGTGTGCGGTCGTTCCGAACGCCTCCGTCGTGCCGTACTGGTTCGTGATGTGCTCCGGGTCGAAGACATCCACGACGCGGTCGAAGAGGTTCGAACTCATCGGCGCGCCCGAATACCCCACGGCCCGCACGCTACTGACGTCCGCCTCGTCTATCGCGTCGGTTTCGAGGTACTGGTTGAATATCGTCGGCGCTTCGTGGAGGGCACTGACGTTCCACTCGGGAATCGACCGAACGCAGCGTTCGGGGTCGAATTCCGGCATACAGAGGTAGGTTCCGGAGACGCTCAACGCGGCGCACAGGACGCCGTGCAGTCCGACGGTGTGGTACAGCGGCATGACGCCGATGAGCGTCTCGCCGAGGTAGTACCGCTGGCCCATCGCGTTGACGAGCGTTCGCCCGGTCGTCGCTCGATGGTCGAGGGGGATTCCCTTCGGGTCGCCGGTCGTCCCCGAACTGTACAGGATGACGCTCGGGTCCTCGCTCGACGGGACGATTTCCGGTTCGTCCGCCGACGCGTCCAGCAGCGAATCGAACGCCGTCGTTCCCGACGGCGGGTCGTCTCCGACGTAGATTCGGCCGGAATCGAGCGAGTCGACGGCCGCTTCCACCGCCTCCCGCGACAAGTCGTCGTACAGTAGCACGTCCGCGTCCGAATCGGCGACGTGATATTCGACGCCGCCGGGAGCCACCCGGAAGTTGAACGGGACGGCGACGGCCCCGACGAACTGCGTCGCGAGGAACACCATCGCGTTCTCCGGCCGATTTCCCATGCAGACGGCGACCCTGTCCCCACATCCGATGCCGCGCTCGCGCAGTCCATTGGCGAGCGAATAAACCTGGTCTGCCAGTTCTCGGTACGTGAACTCCCGTCCGGACTGGAGGTTCACGATGGCAACGGTGTCCGGCGTCCGCGCCACCGATTGCCTGAACAGTTGCGGAAATAGCATACCCGCCTATTGAGAACATACCACAAATAATGTTCGGGGTACCGGGAGGTGCAAGCCTCGACCAAGAACCTTGACAGCGATCATACTTCTAGCAGTCAGTTCTGGCCGCCCTTCTGAACGTCCACGTCCTCGAATCGAACGTCGCTGCCTGTGACGTCGACGCTCATCGAACCGACGTTCTCGATTTCGGCGTCCACGGTGTCGCCGTCTTCGAGTGCGCTCACGCCCTCGGGCGTTCCCGTCGTGATAACGTCGCCCGCCTCGACAGTCGACCCGATGGACGCGTACTGGACGATGTCGGCGCAGGTGTACACCATGTCGCCGGTGTTCTCCTGCTGGCGCGTCTCGCCGTTGAGTCGGAGTTCCATTTCGAGGTCCTGCGGGTCGCCGATTTCGTCCGGCGTCACGACGCAGGGGCCGATGACGGTGAACGTGTCGTAGGATTTCCGGTTCGACCGGTCCTGGTCGCCACGAATTGAGATGTCCAACAGGATGGTGTAGCCGAAGATGTGGTCCCACGCGTCGTCCGCGTGAACGTCCTTGACGTCGTCGTCCATCACGAACGCGAGTTCGATTTCGTGGTCGGTGCGTCGGTCAGCGAACGGCAACTCGATACCGTGGTCCGGGCCGACGACGCTCGACGGAGCCTTCAGAAAGTAGCCCTTGTCCTCGATGGTAAACCACTCCTCGGTGGTGATATCGCGGTCGGCTAACGCCTCCTCGATGTGGTTTTCGTAGTTCAGCGGGGCGGCGATGACCTTGCCGGGTCGCTGGACGGGTGAGTTGAGTTCGACGTCGTCCCGGTCGTGGTCGGGAGATGCGTCCGCGTACTCGCTGGCGTCGTACTCGCCGCGGATGTATTCGAGCAGCGGATCGTTCGACTCGATGCCCAATCGCTCGGTCAGGTCGATGATACCGGTCCCGTCGTCGGTGAGCAGTCCCAGTCGGTCGCCGTCGAAGTGGACGAATCGCATGGAACCATATCCGTTCAGCGTACACATAAAAGATTGCGTTGGAAATCCGAATATAACGCGCAGTCGTTGGATGTGAGAGTCTCCGACAAGGAAACTAACTAATAGGGCGAATCCGTCGTTAGGTGTAGAATGGGTTCCGACGAAAGTGGCAGTGAGTCTTCAGTAATCGTCACCGGTGCCGGTCCGACCGGGATGACCGCCGCACTCGCGTTGCACGCTCGTGGCGTTCCGGTTACGATCCTCGAAGCAGATCCGCAGGACCGAGAACGACCCGGTAGCCGGGCGATATACATCCACGGCGCGACGCTTCACACCCTCGAACAGAACAGTCCGGGGTTGGGCAAAAAGCTCGCCGATGAGGGAATCGTCTGGCCGACGAGACGGACGCTCTGGCGCGGCAAACAAGTGTTCGAACGGACGTATTCGAATCCCGGTGGCTCCGGCGAACTACCGCACTTCACCAGTCTCCCACAGGTGTGGACGGAGGATTACATGCTCGAAGCGCTCGAAGACGCGGGCGTCGAAGTTCACTGGGATTCTCCCGTCGAAACGGTCGAGTCGTCCCTCGACGGCGTCCGCGTCGAGACGGAGGACGGCGACGAATGGGAGGCGTCCTATCTCGTCGGTGCCGACGGTGCCGGTTCGACCGTTCGCAAGCAAATCGGGGCCGAGTTCGACGGCGAGGAGTCGAAGAACTCGTTCGTCATCGCCGACGTGGAGGAGGACCCCGAAAATCCGAGACGACTTGAGCGGGTGTTCCACTACGACCACCCGGCCGTTGACGGCCGAAACGTCCTGCTAGTCCCGTTTCAGGGCGGTTGGCGGGTCGATATCCAGTGCAAGGAGACCGACGACCCCGAGCGTCTCGCCAACGACGACGTCATTAGCAACCTCGTGGCGACGACGCTCGGCGAACGCTACCGCGACCGCGTCTCGTGGGTATCGACCTACCAGTTCCTCCAAGTTACCGCGGACAGGTTCATCGACGACCACCGTCGCGTCCTGCTCGCGGGCGAGGCGGCACACCTGTTCGCCCCGTTCGGCGCGCGGGGGATGAACTCCGGTATCGCGGACGCCGACGCGGCGGCATCCGCCATCACGGTCGCATTGCAGTCGAACGTCGATTCGGTCAGACGGGCCGAAGTCGAGCAGTACGCCGCGCTACGCGAGCGGTCCGCAGCCTGGAACAAGGATGCCGCCGGGCAGGCGCTCGAATACCTCCAAGGGGACAGTCCGGTCACCAAGGCGAAAAAGCGCCTCGCGGCGGCCGCCTCCGACCACTGGGAGCGCGCCGGAGAGTGGCTCGACGACGCACCTTACGGCCCGCACGGCAGTCCGCCGACCTCAGTCGGCCAGTACTGAACGAGAAAACGAGGTCTTTTTTACATCTACGAGGGCTGTGCCTCGGCGTAGAAGTTGAACGCCTCGAACACCGGTCGGTCGGTCATGCCGAGGAGAATCGCCTCGTCGTCGGGTTCGTGGTGGTGAGTCGCGTCCGGCGGCACCACGAAGATGTCCCACTTGCCCCACTCCAGCGCCTCGTCGTCCACGTGGGTCGCACCCTCGCCCTCGATGACGAAGTACACCTCCGTCGCGTTGTGGAAGTGCGGGTCCGTCGGCCCTTCGTTCACCAACTGCGCGCGAAAGGACATCGTCGGGAACAGCGGTTGGTCCCCCGTCGCTGGATTGACGTACGCGAGACTGTACCCGTCATGCGGGTCGGGTTCGTCGTTGTCGGACCGCTGGCGGAGCGTCTCCAGCATCTCGTCCCACCCGAAGCGGTACGGCGGCGTCGCCTCGCGGACGCCCTCGAACGGTCCCGGAATGGAACCGTCGGACTGCTGATCGGCGGGGCGGCCGCGACCGTATTGGGAGTCCCAGTAGCCCTGCGTTTTGGTCACGGGTTGGCGTTCGAGTTCGTGATTCTCGAACACCTGTCGCTTGTTCAGCGAGTCCAAGAAGAGGGGGAGGTCGAGGACGTCCAGCCATGCGGCTGTCTCGTCAGAGTCGTTGACGTGGTCGTGCCACTCCCACTGCGGCGTCGTGACGAGGTCGTTGTCGCGCATCGGGAACTCCTCGCCCGCGACGACCGTCTTCATCTCCTCGTTACCGTCGATGGTGAACCGCAGGGCGTTCGCCGAGTGGCGGTGCGACGGGGCGGTCTCCCCCGGCGAAACCGTCTGCACCCCGACGTAGATAGTGTTCGAGATGGCGTTGCCGAGCGCGGTGTTGATCGGAACCGCGACCCGCCGCTGGAATCCCGGCGGCAGGTCGGCGATGGGCACGTCATCCTCGATGCTGTCGATGGCGGTCTGGATGTCCTCCCACTTCCAGATGTCCGGTTCGAGGTCGTCCATGACGTTCCCGAAGTCGTCCTCGACCTCCCAGAGCGGGCGGAGGCCGTGTTCCTCCAGAATGCTTCGCGTACCGGAACTCAGCTCTAAGAGTTCCTCCGGGTCCTTCTGAGCCATAGTCACACATTCGCACAGATTCATCATAAGTCTAGTGGACACGGCCATCTGGTGGTGGTCGGAGACGAGCGACGACGGGGATTTGGTTCGCTTCGAAGAGGCGTGTTTGCGTGGTGTAGAGTTACGGTTGCTGCGAAGCAGACCACCCCTGTCCGCTCGTTACGCAGAGATTTGGTTGGCCTTTCTTGGATTACAACTACCGAGCGGCAATGAAACCGCAACCGCACCGCCGCCGCATTGCACCACATTCCCTGTGCGAGACCGACCAATCGACACGGCGCGCGAGGTCCTCGTGAACGGAGTGAACGAGTGGCTCGTCAGAGCTCCGCTCTGACGGTGGATGACGACCAAGGAGCGAAGCGACGATGGGAGTTCTCGTGAGCGACAGGGGAGCGAACGAGCGGGGGGTTTCGGGGTCTGCCTTCCAGTAACTGCAATCACACACCAATCAAACACGTCTCGTTGTCGCGAACCAGAGAGAACGTTCGAAATCTGCCGCTCGGTGGTCCGATCACATCAAACCCAGAATCACCACGAAAAGACGAATCGTACACCGCGTATCGTCACTCCGCCTGCGCATCGAAAACTTCGTCGGAAGGGAAGACTGACCGGCAGTCTTCACAGACCATCTGGCCCTGAATGGCGTACTCCCAGAGCTTTCCGCCACAGCTCAGACAGTCGAAGTGCGCCTGCACGAACGGACTCTCCTCGGCGTAGATGTTGTCGAACTCGGCCATGGTAGTACATGACGATGGGAATCCCAAAAGCGTATCGTCCGCGACGAACTGCTCGAAGTTCGAGACCCGACTCAGTCGGCATAGGGTTCCAACGCTTCGCGGAGGTCGTCGGGCAGTTCCATCGAACCCTCACTGCCGGTGCGGGCGCAGACGCGTTGTTCGTACCCCGAGAACGCCACTTCGCCGTCGCAGCGCGCGACGTACTCGAACCGAACGCTTCGATTGCCGAGCGACGGCGTGAGTCCGACGGTAACTTTATCGCCCGCCTCCACGGGATTCTCGAACTCGAAGTTCACCTCGACAATGGGCAGACCGTACCCGTGGTCCTGTGAAATCTCCCAGAACGGAAAACCGATATCCTCCATGAAGATGTCGGAGGTCTCGTGGACGGCCTCGATGATACGCGGGTAGTAGGCGATACCGAACGGGTCGGCGTCGGAAAACCGCACCGTCCAGATGCGCTCGTACATTTCAGTTCACCTCGTCTCCGCTGTTTCCCGTCGTCCGGGACATCGAAACCCGCGATAGCGTCCGGAACGTACCAGTATCCACGATAGCGTCCGATTCGAACATTCGTTTGAAACTCACAGGGTGGCAATAGAGAGAGAACCGTGATATACGTTTTCCCGATCCAGCGGTATTCACACTCCGGTCCGAGTCGGCGTCAACTGAAGTGGCGCTCAACGAGACGCTCTCGCTGTATCGTTCCCGTGTCGGTTCGCGGCAGGGAGTCGGTGACAATGGCGTACCGTCGCGGGCGTTTGAAATCGGCGAGCGAGTCGAGGTTCCTGCAGAACGCGTCGAGTTCCTCCGCATCGAGTGACCCCCCATCGAGCGACTCCTCGGTGACCACGACGCTCGTGACTACCTCCCCCCAGTGATCGTCGTCCACCCCGAACACGCAGACTTCCCGTACCGCCTCGTGTTCCTCCAGCGCGCGTTCGATTTCGCGAGGATAGACGTTCTCCCCGCCGCTGACGATCATATTGTCGACGCGGTCGACGACGTAGAGGAATCCGTCGTCGTCCACCCGTGCCACGTCGCCCGTTCTGACCCACCCGTCGAAGTATGACTTCCGTTCGGCTCGTTCGTTATCGATATACCCGGTCGACATTCCGGGACCGCGGGCGATGATTTCGCCGCGTTCGCCCGCATCAACGACCGCCGTCGGGTCCGGATGCTCGGTCGGCGTCGCGGCTTCGACCACGCGCAACTCCCAGACGAACGACTCTTTGCCGATGGTTCCGGGATGCTCCGCTTGAACGGACGGGTGGGCGAACGCGAGATTCGGTCCGCCTTCGGTCAACCCGTAGGTGTTGTAGACGTTTTCGGTGAGCAGTGTCGCGGTCCGTTCGATCAGGCTCTCGGTCACTATCGAACCGCCGGTCCGGATGTACGACAGCGATTCGACACCATAGTTCGCGTCGGCCTGCGCGTCGTTCAGCGCGTTCAGTTGCGTCGGGACGGCGAGCATCCCCGTCACGTCGTGTTCCTCGATGAGTTCGAGCGCCTCGTCCGGATGGAATTGCGAGTGCAGGACGAGCGTGGCCCCCGCGAGCAGGTGAGGGTACAGCCACGCGTCGGTCGTCACCATGTGATACCATGGCGTCGTCACGAGTGCGACGTCGGTCTCGTCGATGCCGTGTTCCATGACGACCTGCGTCGCGCCGAGCCACATTTGTTCCTGATCGAACCGGACCGCCTTCGGTTGGCTCGTCGTCCCGCTGGTGTAGAACACGGCGCACTCGTCTCCGTCGGGCAATGCCTCCTCGCGATCGGATGGAGCAACCGAGAGCACGGTCCCGTATGACTCCACGTCGGGACGGTCGAGGCTCCGTGTTCCGACGTGAATCGCGGTCTCGAACGCCCCGCCGTCGAGCATCGAAAGCGCGGCCTCCGCGTTCGCGTCGTCGAATATCAGGCCCGCCGCGTCCGCCGTCTCGGCCATCGAAACTAGCTCCCTCGAACTCCCCCGAAACGGAAGTTGGACAGTGGCCGCGCCGCGCTTCTGTCCCGCGATCATCGATGCGACGGTGGCGGACCCATTGCGCGTGAGGACCGCACATCGCTCGGACGGGATTCGCGCTTCGAGAGCGTTCGCCAGTTCGGTGCTTCGTCGGTCGAGTTCCTCGTAGGTGAACTCGGTACCATCGTCGGTGACGATAGCGGTATCTGTCGTGTGCACTCGGGCGGTTCGGTCGAACGCCTCTAAGTAGTTCATAGTGTATCTGCGGTATGGTACAGCATACCGACAGTGACTATTAATTGTTGTGATTAGCGAGGTATCTGCACTCGTGTCGGAGGACGATTACGGGAGGATTTTTGTACGCCTTCGAGCAACGATACCCATGCTCGCCGAAACCGCCCGTTCACAGGGCCGCGGACTCCTCTCGTACCTCCACCCCGCGTTCATGGGTCCCGCCGTGGGGATGTCGCTGTTCGGGGGGCTTCTCGCCCGGGAGTTCGCCGCCGTTCCGGGTACGGTCCACGCTTTCGCGGTCGGACTCGCGCTCTACACGGCTCACCTGAAGGACGGCTACGTCGACGGCCACCTGCGCGGCGAGGAGACGCCAGCCCTGTCCGCCATAACGAACCGACAGTCGATTTGGGTCGCCAGCACCGGATTCGCCGTCGTTCTGGGTGCGCTGTGGCTGACAGTCGGGTTCGTCTCCGTACTGTGGGTCGTCCCGCTGTGGATACTCGCGATGCTCCACGCACCCTATCTCGATAAGAATCCCCTCGGCGGAACCGTCGGCTATCCGGTCGGTATCGCGTTGGCTATCGGCGGCGGGTTTTTCGTTCAAGCACACCGTCTCCCGGTTCGAATCATCGGAGTTTCGCTCGTGTTCCTCGTGCTCCTCTCGGCCGTCAAGATTTCGACCGACAGGGAGGATTACGAGTTCGACCGTTCGATCGAGAAACGAACCGTCCCGGTCGCGCTCGGTACGGACACGGCGAACGAGATCAGCATCGGGGTGTTCCTCCTCGCTTCAGCACTCGTCGTAGGATTGATTGCCGTCGGGACGTTTCCCCCACTGACGACCATCGCGGCGGTCTTCCCGCTTTGTGCGGCGTGTGTCTCCGCTTTCGTATCGAGGGACAGGTCGATTCGTCTCCAGATGCTGCTGATGTACCCGTTCGCCGCTACGCTCTTTCTAACGCTTCGATGAATCGAACGCTGTCGAGCGTTACACTACGGAACCCACAACCCACGAAGGTCTACTACGGAATCGACCATCGAGCGTTCCTCCTCCGGAACTCCCTATCGAGTGCTCACCCTCCACCACCGAATGTCCACCCTCGCTACCAATCAGCCGACCGCTATACACTCGCGATTCGATCGACGACATGTGTTCGATGCCAACGAACGATTGCATTCGGAAGAGAGTGAGGTCGAGGACGACAAAATGACCACGAGGGGACAACAAGAGCGGTTTATCGGCCATTTTCGGCCGTCTAAGAGCTCACAGTAGTATGACGCTGCTATGATTGTAACGTTGAACGCGAACGGCAGATACCGAAAATCGAACTGTGATTTCGGCGTTCGTTCGATGATAGCGAACTACGGGTGACGGTCCTGCCGTCCACTACTTTTTCGATGCGTTCGATTCGAAGACTCGCGGTAACCCGTAGAGACGGAGAACGTCGTGATTCCAGCCATGCCGAGAATCGGTTCGAGCGAGGGCACTGGCTGCCAAGATTTAAATATAAATCGTGATGTTTATCAACTATGGGCGCAGGCATCGATGGCACGGGGCGAATAAAATCCGACGAAACGCTATTCGCTATCATAGAACAGTTGCAGGAACGGGACGGGGCGGGCGTTTCGGAACTCGCCCGCGAGTTGGACATGGCCAAGAGTTCCATCCACAAGCATCTGAGCACCATGTCCGAGCACGGATACGTGGTGAAACGAAACGGCACCTATCACGTCGGACTCCAATTTCTGAACGTCGGCGAGTACGCTCGGGATAGCTACGAACTATATCATGCCGCGAAGTCACAAATCCACGACCTCGCGGCGGAGACCGGCGAGATGGTTTGGTTGATTGTCCCCGAAAACGGCCTCAGTTGGTTTCTATACGGTGCGAAGGGGAACACCGAAATCAGCGAGGAATCGATCATCGGATCACGGGCGTACCTCCACCACAACTCCGGCGGCAAGGCGATTATGGCACACCTTCACTCGGACGAAGTCGAGCGAATCATCGACCGGCACGGACTCCCGGCAAAAACCGAAAACACCATCACCGACCGGGAATCGCTGCGAACACAACTCGAAACCATCCGGGAACGCGGCTACGCGGTCAATCACGGGGAGGACATCGCGGGTATTCACGCCATCGGCGTCCCGCTGATTTTCGAAGGGGAAGTTCGCGGCGCGCTATCGGTCGCTGGCGCCGCACGGCGAGTTACCAGAAACGAGCGCGAAAGCGAACTAGTGGAACGACTCCTCGCCGCCGCGGACGACGTGGAGGTCAACTTGGCGTATCAGTAGCCCTGACGGCCCCCGATAGCCCCGTTTCGCGTCCCTGCCGTCCGACCGAAACGGAGCGTCGAATCGTTCGCTCACAGCGAACGATTAGAGTAATTAGGGTGCGACGATGGCCCATATGGCATTCGGTTACACGGACCACAATGTTGAAACGTATGCTCGCAGATATCCTGAGTGATGCTATCGGAGTCAATAGACCGCGTCACCGTTCTCGGTGCCGGAAGCATGGGGCACGGAATTGCGGAAGTGGCGGCTATAGCCGGATATCAAGTAGTGTTGCGTGACATCGAGCAGGAGTTCGTCCGGGACGGCTACGAGGAAATCGAGTGGTCGCTCGGGAAACTCGAAAAGAAGGGACGACTCGACGAGGATGCCGAGGCGGTCCTCGGCAGGGTCTCGACGGCGATTGACCTCGAAGAATCGGTCGCCGACGCCGACCTCGTCGTCGAGGCCATTCCGGAACAGATGGCGTTGAAACGGGAGACGTTTGCGACCATCGACGAGGCGGCACCCGACCGAGCCATCCTCGCTACGAACACGTCCAGTCTCAGTATCACCGAAATCGCTTCCGCAACCGAGCGCCCCGAACGGGTCGTCGGGACGCACTTTTTCAACCCGCCCGTGAAGATGGACCTCGTGGAAGTCATCGAGGGTGAGGTGACGAGCGACGAAACGGTCGATGCGGCGTTCGACTTCGTCGAGGCGCTCGAAAAGACGCCGATTCACGTCCGGAAGGACGTTCACGGCTTCGTGGTGAACAACGTGCTCCTCCCGTTCATGGAGGAACCCGCGCGGATGCTCGCCGCCGACGAGACGACGGTTCGGAAGGCCGACGCGGCGATGGTGTACGAACGAGGATACCCGATGGGGCCGTTCGAACTCCTCGATTACACCGGTATCGACATCGCCTACCACTTCCGCGAGGAGGCCGGGCAGAAACCGCCCGACCCTATCGCCGAACGAGTCGAGCGCGACGACCTCGGAACGAAATCCGGAGCGGGGTTCTACCAGTACGAGGACGGGGACGGTGCGACGTACGAACCCGACGACGGCGAAGGATTCGATACGCTCCGCGTCGAAGCGCTGATGGTCAACGAGGCGGCGAAACTCCTCGGGAACGACGTGACGACTCCGGAGGAGATCGACATCGGAATGCGACTGGGTGCGGGCCTTCCCGAAGGTACCTGCTTGACGGGGGACAAACTCGGTCTCGATACCGTCCTCGACAAACTTCGAACGCTCCACGACGAGACGGGCGAAAGCCGATTCGTCCCGGCGGATTACCTCGTCGAACTCGTCGAGTCCGGAAAAACAGGCGCGGACGCGGGCGAAGGGTTCTACCAACACGGCGAGGGTAGTCCGTTCCACTACGTCAGTTACGACCTCTCCGAGGACGGCGTTCTCACGGTTACGCTCGATAGGGCCGAGCGTCTCAACGCCTTCTGTCCCGAGATGTTCGAGGAAGTCGACCGACTGCTGTCGCGGGAAATCGACGGCGACGACGTGGTCTGTGTCGTCTTCGAGGGGGCAGGCGACCGAGCGTTCTCTGCGGGGGCGGACATCACGGGCTTTATGACGTCCTCGCCGACGGAGATGATGGACGTGGACGACGTGTTTCGGACGGTGTACCGGTACGACCGCCCGACGATCGCGAAGATAGACGGCTTCTGTCTCGGCGCTGGGTTCGAACTCGCACTCGCATGCGACCTCCGCGTCGCGACCGATTCGGCGCGGTTCGCGAGTCCCGAAATCGATCTCGGTCTCATCCCCGGCGGCGGCGCGACCCAGCGCCTCGTCCGTCTCGTCGGCGAGACGCGGACGAAAGAACTACTGTTCACCGGCGACCAGATCGACGCCGAGCGCGCACGAGACTGGGGAATCGTCAATCGAGTCGTACCGGAGGACGAGTTGAACTCGGCCGTGGACGAGTTCGTCCAAAACTTCGTCGGCGGGCCGACGACGGCACTGAAAATCGCAAAGCAGGTCGTTCACGAGGGGCAGGACGCCAGCCTCGACACCGCGCTGGCACTCGAAAGCAAGAGCTTCGGACTCCTGACCAGCACCGACGACATGCTGGAGGGCGTCACCGCCTTCCGACAGGGACGCGACCCTGAGTTCGGTGGTGGAGATGACGCGTAACGTCGGCATCGTTGGCGGCGGCCACACGTCGTGGGGGCGGCGACAGGCGACGTGGAAGGATTTGGCGCAGGAGGCCGGGAAGGCGACGTTCGACGCGGTTCCTGGCATCGGTCCGGAAGATGTTGAAGGGCTGTTCGTCGGTGCCGTCCAACCGGAACGGTTCGCGTTCCAATCGCACGTCGCGCCGCTCGTCGCCGAGTTATTGGGAATCGACGTGGATTCGATGATCGCCCGCACCGAACTCGCCTGTGCGAGCGGGCAGGCGGCGCTGCGGTACGCGTGGCTCGCCATCGCAGCGGGGCAACTCGACGTGGCGCTCGTCCTCGGCGTCGAGAAGATGAACCTCCCGAAATCTGCGAGCGAGGAAGCGCAGGCGAGCATGACGAACGTCCTCGACCGGGAGTTCGACGGCGTCAACGGGTTGAACGCGCCGCCCTACTTCGCCATGATCGCCCAGCGACACATGCACGAATATGGAACGACCCGCGAGCAACTCGCGCAGGTCAGCGCGAAGAACAAGAGCCATGCCGCCCACACCGACTACGCGCAGTTTCGGAAGGAAGTGAGCGTGGACGACGTACTGGAGTCGTTTCCCCTCTCCCCGCCGCTGTGTCTGTACGATTGCAGCGGCGTCACGGACGGCGCGGCGGGACTGCTTCTCGTGAGCGAGGAGAAGGCCCGCGAGGTGACCGACGAGGCGACGTGGATAACCGGGAGCGGACAGTCGTGTATGGCGAGTAACTCCATCAACAACCTCCCGTCGCTGTCGGCGTGGCCGCAGGCGACCGTCGCCGCCGAAAACGCGTACGAGCAGGCCGGGATCGACGATCCACTCCGCGACCTCGACGTGGCGGAGATTCACGACTGCTTTTCCATCAGCGAAATCGTCGAGTACGAGGACCTGGGCTGGGTCGAGAAGGGTGACGGCGGGCAGTTCATCGAGGACGGACGGAGCGAACTCGACGGCGACATCGCGGTCAACCCGCGCGGCGGCCTGTTGGGATGCGGACACCCGCTCGGCGCGACGGGCGTCTCGCAGGCGCTCGAAATCCACTCGCAGTTCACGGGCGACGTGCCGTCGGAACGACGCGTCCCCGATCCCGAAACCGGAATGATACACAACTTGAGCGGGAGCGGTTCCGTCCACAGCATCATGATTCTGGAGCGTGAGCGACCATGACCGACGAAGGGAACGAAACGCGGAGGAATGAGGATCGGACGAACGGGAAACGGATGAACGGCGAGAGCGACCGGCGGACGACGGTCGAACTCCCGGAAACCATCGAACTCCCGCGACTGCTCGACTTCTACGAGCTACAGACCGACGAACACACGCGAATCCACGAGTTCTACGACAATCTCCGCGCCGGGGTGCTCTCGACGACGCGCTGTCGGAACTGCGGCGAGCGACACTATCCGCCGCGAGTCGTCTGCCCGGAGTGTACGAGCGACGAACTGGAGTACGTTGCCCTCCCAGACGAGGGCAAATTGTACGCGTTCACGGCCGTTCGGGGCGGCGCACCGCTCGGAATGGGCGACGACGTACCGTTCACCGTCGGCGTCGTCGAACTCGACGGCGTCCGGTTGTCCGCACGTATCGACGACGCGGACGTGGACGACCTCGAAATCGGCGACCCGGTGGCCTTGAAAGTCGTCGAAATCGACGGCCCCGCCGACCACGAGCGTGTTTTCTACCGGTTCGAACCGAAGCGGCGGGGAGCTGACCGACCATGAGCGAGTACGAACTCACCATAACGAAGTGCCTGCAACGGGCGAACGACCTATACGACCACAAGGAAATCGTGACGAAACTCCCCGACGGGGGGATTCATCGCTACACGTACGGCGACGCGTACGAGCGGATTTGCCGACTGGCGAACGCGCAAGACGAGTTCGGTCTCGAAACGGGGGACCGGGTCTCGGTGATGGCGATGAACAACTACCGACACTACGAACTGTACTACGGGCCGAGTTGTAGTGGGCGGAGCATCCACACTACCAACCATCGACTCCCCGAGGAACACCTCATCGAGATCATCAACGAGGCCGAGGATCGCATTCTCTTCGTTGATCCAGCGTTCGTCGAGACGGTCGAGTCCATCGCCGACCGAATCGACACCGTCGAGCAGTACGTGGTCAACGCAGCCCCCGAGGAAGTTCCGGAGACGTCGCTCGATCCGGTCACGTCCTACGAAGCGTTCATCGAGGGACAACCGACGAGCTATGACTGGCCCGAACTCGACGAGAATACCGAGGCAGGGCTGTGTTACACGTCGGGGACGACCGGTCTCCCGAAGGGCGTCCAGTACACCCACCGCAAACTGTATCTCCACGCGATGATGCACGGGATGGTCGACACCTTCGGAATCGGCGAGAACGACGCCATCCTGCCGGTCGTTCCGATGTTCCACGTCAACGGCTGGGGATTCCCGTACTCGGGGACGCTCTACGGGTCGAAGCTCGTGCTTCCCGGCCACTACACGGACTCCGATGCCGTCCTCGAACTCATCGACGCCGAGGACGTGACCATCGGCACGGCGGTTCCGACGGTGTGGATAGAGATAGACGGCTACCTCCGAGACCACTCGGACCGCACCGTCGAGTCGCTGGAGAAGGTCATCATAGGCGGGGGATCCCCACCGGAGTGGCTCATCGAGCGGTTCGACGAGGTGTACGACGCGCCGGTTTACCAAGGGTACGGGATGACCGAGGCGGCACCGCATCTGGTGAACACGTTCGATACGACGGAAGTACAGTCGCTCCCGCAGGAGCGCCAGTACGAGTTCCGGATGAAAGCGGGAATCCCAGCGCCCGGCGTCCGACTCCGCCTCCGAACCGTGGACGGCGAACCGGTTCCGCACGACGGCGAATCCGAGGGCGAGATTCAGGCACGAGCGCCGTGGCTTATCGACCGCTACTACGACCGCCCGGCGAAAACCGAGTCGTCGTTCTCCGACGATGGGTGGTTCAAGACCGGCGACGTCGGCACCATCGACGAATTCGGCTACCTCACGGTCGTGGACCGACTCGACGACATCATCAAGAGCGGCGGCGAGTGGATATCCTCGCTCGAACTGGAGAACGAACTGATGGGTCACGAACGGGTCGAGGAGGCGGCCGTCATCGGCGTCGCCCACGAAAAGTGGCAGGAGCGACCGGTCGCCTACGTCACAGCGGACGGCGTTGCCGAGGGCGATCTCGAAGAACACCTCCTGAAACGATTCCCGAAGTGGTGGCTCCCCGACGAAATCGTCTTCGTCGATGCGGTTCCGAAGACGACCACCGGGAAGTTCAACAAGAAGGAATTACTCGAGGAGTTCGAGACAGAACACGGGTCGCTTCCGCTCGAAACGGAGTAACGACCCCGTCTCTCCTGACGTTGCCGTCCTCTCCGCGACTTCGGTGACGACGTCCGAGTACGAATCGACTCCGCGAGCAGGGTTTCGTACGAAACGATCCGACGCGGTCGGGGAGCCACTTTCTCGCGGATCGATAAATCGGTGCGGCAGTCGCTTTGCCCGACGACGACACCCTGTTGTTCAACGCTCTTCACCGCAGTTCGTTACGAACAGGCGAGTGGAACGGAGATGGTCGCTCCGATCGTCCGAAATAACCGAACGATTATGGGAGCGTACACTGTTCGCATCGGTATGGAACGAACATCTGCCCCCCTCCAAACGGTCGTCCGCGCATTCGAAATCATCGAACTACTGTGGGAAGGAAACGTAACCGGGCCATCCGACGTTTCGAAACAAATGGGAATGCCACGAAGCACCGCACACGATTACCTTAAGACGTTGCAAGCGACCGGCTACGTCGTTCGACGGGACGGTCAGTATCAGGTCGGATACCGATTTCTGGCCATGGGGAGTCGGTTGAAGCATCGGAGCCGTCTCTTTCACGCCGCGAAGCCGGTAGCAACGGAATTGGCCGCCGAGACGGGAGAACTCGTGACCGTCAGCGTCGAAGAACGGGGACGGTGGGTCGTTCTCCACAACGAAGGCGGGACGCGTGCGCTCAATCTGGGGACGTATCCCGGACGGCGAACACCGCTCCATTCGCACGCCGCCGGGAAGGTTCTGCTCGCGCATCACACCGACGAGTACGTCGAGGGGGTGTTCGAAACGCACGGCTTGGATCCGGTGACGGAACAAACGATAACCGACGCGGACGTGTTGTGGAGCGAATTGCGAACGATTCGAGACGACGGGTACGCGGTGGACTGCAACCAACAGATACCGGGGATGTGCGTGGTGGCAGCGCCGGTGTGCGCCGAGACGGATCTACTCGGCGTGCTTTCGATCGCGTGCCCGGTGGACAGATTACAGGATTCGACGTACCGCTCCGAACTGGTCCGGCACGTCCGGCAGAGTGCAACGGTTATCGGCGAACAGTACTAAAACCGACGGTGGGGACGTACACGGGATACAACCTGAAAACGACGGAAGATGGAGGCGTGAGTGAAATCGATGGAAGGACTCACATCGGGACGTACGACGTCCCTCGTACCCGTCGAGGTGCGTTCGGATATTTCGGACGGCGTACCGACGAGGTCGTAAAAAACGACGTCACAGCGGGTGACGATTTTTATTCGCTACCGGAAATTTCCCAGATGTTAAGATCCATAGTAATTTCATTGGCAACCACCAATATATGAATAATTCTATTCGTTTGCACCGGATAGTTTCAGTGAGTACGAGACGAAAATGGAGAATCCAACCGGCGAACTCCCGCAAGCGCGGCGGAGAAAAATCCCTCAAATATCGACTCCTGAAACATCCGACGAAAGGATAGAGAGCCCCGCTACCATTACAGAAATAGTACTGTAATTTTCTCGCACAGAAAATGAACCATTTATATTGGAGGAAGCACAACGAGTTCCTATGGAACTATCGGACAAAGCCTTGAACCAGGTGGATCTAAGCGTCCAAAACATCGGCGGCATCGACCAAACGGAAGTCAGCTTTTCCCCCGGAGTGACCGCCCTCACCGGTCGCAACGCGACGAACAGAACCTCCTTGCTACAGGCGATAATGGCGGCACTCGGTAGCGACCAATCCTCGCTGAAAGGGGACGCAGAGGAGGGTACCGTCGAGATGACTATCGGCGACAAATCGTACACGCGAACGTTGACACGCCAGAACGGGACGGTCGTGACCAGCGGCGACCCGTATCTCGCCGACCCGGAACTCGCGGACCTCTTCGCGTTCCTGCTCGAATCGAACGAAGCGCGCCGCGCGGTCGCACGCGGGGACGACCTGCGCGACCTCATCATGCGCCCCATCGACACCGATGCGATCCAAGCCGAGATCGAACAACTGCGGGACGAGAAACGGCGACTCGACGACGAGCTCGACGAACTCGATTCGCTCAAGGAGGAACTACCGGGGCTCGAAGAGAAACGAACCAAACTGCGAACCGAGATCGAGGAGAAACAGGACGAACTGGCCGAGAAGGAAGCCGAGTTGGAGGACGCCGATGCGGACGTCGGCGAGTCGAAATCCGAGAAGGCCGCACTCGAAGAGAAACTCGATGAACTGAGCGACACGCGCTCACGGTTAGAGGATATCCGATACAACATCTCGACCGAGGAGGAAAGCATCGAGGCGCTTCGGGACGAAGTTGCGTCGCTCGAAGACGAGCAGGCGGACGATTCGGATGCGTCGGAGACGGACGTATCGATGATCACGGAGCAAATCCAGCAACGGCGGGACGAAAAACAACGGCTGGATTCGACGATGGCCGAGCTCCAGACCATCATTCAGTTCAACGAGGAGATGTTGGAGGGAACGAGCCCCGAACTGCTCTCGGCGCTTCGAGATGGAGAGCACGGAGGGCACACGGAGTCGAACGAGTCCCTCACCGACCAACTCGTCTCCGACACGGAAACGGTCGTCTGTTGGACGTGCGGAACGGAGGTCGAAAAATCGTCGATCGAGGGGACGGTCGAACGGCTTCACGAGCTTCGACGGGAGAAACACGCCGAGCGCTCGTCGCTCGAATCCGAGATATCCGAACTTCGGGACGAAAAACAGGAACTAGAGGAGGCACAGCGACAGCGGGAACGCACGGAACAGCGCCTCGACCAACTCGAATCGGAACTCGAAGACCGAGAAGCCCGGTTGGACGACCTGCGCGGGACGCGGACGGAGTTGACCGACGAGATCGAAGACCTCGAGGGACGGGTCGAGGAACTCGAACAGGAGGAGTACAGCGACGTGCTGGCGCTTCACAAGGAGGCGAATCAACTCGAATTCGAACTCGGGCGACTCGAATCCGACCTCGACGACGTCGAGGCCGAAATCGAGGAGATCGAATCGCAGGTCGGCGAACGCGAGCGGATCGAGGAACGGCGGGAGGACGTTCGGGAGGAACTGGCGGACCTCCGGACGCGGATCGACAGGACGGAGTCCGAGGCGGTCGAGCAGTTCAACGAGCACATGGAGACCGTGCTCGACTTGCTCGATTACGCCAACCTCGAACGAATCTGGATCGACCGAACCGAACAGGACGTTCGGGAGGGACGCCGCAAGGTCACCAAAAGCGTGTTCAACCTGCACGTGATCCGGAGCACGGAATCGGGGACCACGTACGAGGACACCATCGACCACCTCAGCGAAAGCGAGCGTGAGGTGACGGGACTCGTCTTCGCCCTCGCCGGGTATCTCGTGCACGAAGTGTACGAATACGTGCCGTTCATCCTGTTGGACTCGCTCGAAGCGATCGATTCGAACAGGATCGGCACGCTCATCGAGTACTTCAGCGAGTACGCCGGATATCTCGTCGCCGCGCTGCTACCCGAGGACGCCGCCGCCGTCGACGAGCGACACGAACGCGTGACCGAGATCTGACGACGCGCTCACCGAGCGCGTTTACCGGTGCCGTACCGGTGGAACGGATCACCGTACCGAGGATGGAGAACGAGTGTCGGGAGAACCACTGTCGAATGGTTGTTGACATACGTTTTCAAATAGTCCAGAGTCGTCGAATATTATTCTAGATAGTAGTAAAGAAATATACAATAAGGCAGTATTTTGCCATATGGTTCGAGTATGACAGAAAATCCAGATATCGTTTTGTCGTTCCCTGATATGCACAACAGTGGACAGTTGGGTGGCCGTTCCGCGGTATAGTGACCGACCGTTCCATCGTATCGTTCGTGAACGAATATGAAAAATTAGTCCCAATACATTTTAAATAGTACTGCTCACTATTTGTTTCCCAACGGGTAGAAAACGGCGACACGCGGTTTTCTAGCCGGAGGTATACGAATGAGCAAGAACGATTCACGGAGTTCCGAGACGCAGAGCCGAACGGGGGCGACACGACGAACGTTCCTACAGATGACGGGGGCGGGTGCGCTCGTCCCGCTGGCCACCACCGAGGTGAACCGAGCGGCGGCGGTCGAACCGTCTGCAACGGACACACCGGAGACGGAGGGGGGCGGCCCCGGACGGATAGAGAACTTGACCGACTACATCGAGGACCCGAGCGTGTTCGCACAGCACCGCGAACCCACGCACACCACGCCGACGATACCGTACGGGTCCGCCGAAACCGCCCGCCGCGCCGACGAACCGTTCTCGGCGTTCGAGGAGCGGTTCGCGGAATCGGCGTACTTCGAACTACTGAACGGCGACTGGGAGTTCGCGTTCTACGAGCGCCCCGACGAACGGCCGTCGACGCACGACGAAACGGAGTGGGAGGACATCACCGTCCCCCGACCGTGGCAAATCGAGGGGTACGGCCAGTACATCTACACGAACTGGCAGGAGACGTGGGTGAACTACGACCCGCCGCTCGAAGGGGACCTGGTACCTGCCGACGACGGCACCGTCGATATCCCCGACATCAACCCGACCGGCACGTATCGCCGGACGTTCGACGTCCCGGAGGACTGGGACGGGAGGGAAACGTTCCTCCACTTCGAGGGCGTCAAGCAGGCGTACTTCGTCTGGGTGGACGGCGAGTACGTCGGCTTCCAACAGGGGTCGATGACGCCGGGCGAGTTCGACATCACGGACCACGTCACGCCGGGCGAAGAACACCGACTGACGGTGCAGGTGTACCGCTTCTCGGATGGCGAGGCAATGGAGACCATCGACATGTTCCGGTACTCGGGCATCTACCGGAGCGTCTACCTGTTCTCGACGCCGAAAGTACACGTCAGGGATTTCGACGTCGAATCGGGACTGGACGACGAGTACGAGGACGGCCACCTCCGAGTCACCGCCGAACTCGCGAACTACGGCGATGCCCGCGGCAGGTACGAAGTTCGCGGAACCCTGCACGAACCCGAGGATGACGACGAAGGGAGCGCTACCGTGGACTGTGGCGACGGAAGAGGACCGAAGAAAGTCGAGCTATCGGGCGCGACGGCGGTCGATTCCGACGGCGGGGTGGTGACGCTGGAAACCGACGTGGACGCCCCGAAACAGTGGTCCGCCGAACACCCGAACCTCTACACGCTCGTGCTCGAACTGGTGGCCGAGAACGGGCGGACGACGGAGGTCGTGCTCGACAAGGTCGGGTTCCGGACCTACGAGGTGAACCGCGGCGGTCCCGGCGCACAGGTGCTGGTCAACGGCGAACCGGTCAACCTCGGCGGGACGAACCGCCACGAGACCGACCCCGATTCGGGGCGGACGCTCCCCGTCGAGACGATGCGGGCGGACTTCGAGCGGATGAAACAGTTCAACGTCAACTCCGTCCGGACATCCCACTACCCGAACGACCCGACGTATCTCCGACTCGCCGACGAGTACGGGATTTACGTGATGAGCGAGGTGTGCTGTGAGACCCACTGGTGGGAGGGAATTCTGGCCCAGACGACCGCCTTCCACGAGCAGACGGTCGAGCGCTTCCGGCGGATGCTCCTCCGGGACCGCAACCACGCGTCCATCTTCGCGTGGTCCACGGGCAACGAAGCGGGGACCGGGGCCGAACACATCAACATGGCCGCGCTGGCGGTCGGGTCCGACGACCCGCACGTTCCGGACAGCACGGCGGACGCGGCACGCCTCGCACCCGAACCGGCCGAATCGTTCGACGGGGATGGCATCGAGGCGCTCGCGCCCGACAGACTCCTGTACCACCAGCCAAACCACGGCGGTTGGGACATCGAGTACGCGGACATGCTGGGTCCGCGCTACATCGATCTCGACACGCTTCTCGACCTCGCGGCAGGGAACGACGTGAGCGACAGTCCGCGGTTCGGCGACAAGACGGCGGGCGACGGGTCGCCCGGCGACGGCAAGCGTCCGGTCGTGATGGGCGAGTACAACCACGCTATGGGAACCAGCCTCGGCCTGGTCCATCGGATGTGGTCGGAGTACATCCAGCCGACGGTCAGGAAGGCACGCGACGGGAGTGGGAGCGGAAACGACGGCGTGCTGGTCGGGTCGCCGACGGTCGGCGTCGGGCGAACGGGCGGAAGCGTCACGTTCCGCGACGGCGACTACATCGACTTCCCGACCGACGCGTCGGATTTCGCGTCCGGCGATTTCACGGTCGCACTGACGTTCGAGGGCGTCGAACCGGGGACGGGAACCGACCTCGTTTCGATGGGTGACCGAACGGTGCTCGCTCTCGGCGAGGACGGTCGGATCAAATTCGGTGGAAAAGTCGCCACTGGCGGCGGCTCCGTGGCGGCCACGGCCGCGGACAGCGACGAGTGGCACACGCTCGTCCTCGTCCGCGACGGCGGTCGGTTGCGGTTGTACCTCGACGGTGAGCGCGTGGCCGAGTTCGGCCACGCGCTGGGGTCCTTCGACGCGAAGACGAAGTCGAAGTCGGTTCGCGTCGGCCCCGCGCCCGGTAACGGAAACCGGAAGAACGGTTTCGACGTGACGGTCGACTCCATCCACGCCATCGACCGTGCCCTCTCCGGGGACGAGGTGGACGACGTGGGCGATATCGCGGCCGACGAGGGCGTCCTGAGCTACACCTTCGCGGGACTGCTCCGCGACAAGAGTCTCCAAGGCGGGTACATCTGGGACTGGGTCAACCAGGACGTGACGCGGACGACGACGGTGGACGGCGAGAGCGTGGAGTACGCCTTCTACGACGGCAACCCGTTCTGCATCAACGGGATGGTCTGGTCCGACCGCGAGCCACAACCGGAACTCTGGCAGCTCAAGCACAGCCAACAGCCCGTAAAAGCCGCACCGGCGGACCTGAGAGACGGTGAGCTGTACGTCACCAATCACTACAACTTCACGAACACGGCTGCGGTGGACTACCGATGGGAACTCGTCGCCGACGACAAGACGGTGCAGTCGGGCGAACTGAATCTGGACATCGAACCCGGCGAGACGCGGGTGGTTCGGGTTCCGTTCGAGGAACCGCGCGAACCGACCCCCGGAACCGAATACTGGCTGAACGTTTCGTTCAGAAACCCGGAGGCGTCGGCGTACGCCGAGGCCGACTACGAGGTGTCCCGGGAGCAATTCGAACTGCCGTTCGAAGCGGAAGTGAAACGGTCGCCGTCGCTCGATAGCCTTCCGTCGCTCGACGCTTCCGAAACGGACGCCGGGGTGGTCGTCACGGGCGACGGGTTCGAGTACCGGTTCGACACCGACGTCGGGACTATCACCTCGATGCGGTACGAGGGGACGGAACTGCTCGAACGCGGGCCGCTGTTCAACGCGTGGCGCGCACCCATCATGAACGAGGTGCAGGCGTGGGGAAGCGAACAGGCCACGAGTTGGCAGACGGCCGGGTTGGATTCGCTCGAAAACGTCGTCGATTCCGTGTCGGTCGAGCGACCGGACGATTCGCTGGTCGAAATCGACGTGAAGAGCTTCGCGAAGGGCAAGAAGGCGAAGTCGGGAGGAAAAGCCGCTGGATTCGAGACGACCTACAGGTTCCACGTCTTCGGGAACGGCGCGGTTACCGTCAGCGTCGATGCCACGCCGAACACGGAGTTGCGGGACATCGTCACCGATTACCTCCCGAAAGTGGGCCTGCAGGTCGAAGCGCCGAGCAGTTTCGGCCGGTTCGAATGGTACGGCCGCGGACCGCAGGAGACGTATCCAGACCGAAAGACGGGCGTCGATATCGGACGGTACTCTGGAACGGTCGCCGACCAGTACGTCCCGTACATCCCGCCGACGGACAACGGGAACAAGGCGGATACCCGCTGGGCGACCCTCTCGGGCGACGACGGGGCCGGACTGCTCGCCGCCGCGACGGACGAGCCCATGAACGTGAGCCTGAATCGCTTCTCGAACCTCGCGGAAGCCGAATACGAGTACGAACTCGAAGACCGCGGGTCGGTGGCGTTCAACCTCGACCACCGCGTTTCCGGCGTCGGCGGAACGCCGGTCGAACCCTACGACGAGTTCCAAGTCCAACCGGAAGAAACGTCTTTCGAGTACCTCCTCCGCCCGTTCACGGTCGGGGAGGACGACCCGATGGCGCTCGCTCGGACGGGGTTCGACGGGGACGCCTGAAAAAAGACGGAGACTACTCCCCGTCGTTGGACCGAACCGGAACCGTCACTTCCTTTTTCGCGCTGTTGTCCGTCTCGTCGCGTTCGCGCAGTCGCCGCGCCGGGCCTACGACGACGCGGAGTTGGCGGGGGCCGTCGGGGATACAGGAGGTGTCCCACTCGATGGTCGCCTCGAACGATCCGTACGACGGGATGGCATCGACCGGAGCCTCGCCGATGGTCGAGGGATGACCATCGGTCACGTCGATGACGCGGACGGCCGTCGGCGGGGTCTCGCTTCGACTCGCGTTTCGGACGACGACGGACACGGTGTGCATGGCTTCCCCCGTTCGCTCGACTTGCACGTCGGTCGGGTGGACGGACACGTCGCGTTCGACCACCGGCGTCACGTCGTTCGTCCGGTCGCCGTCGGTGAGCGTTCGGTTCGGATCGATGACGGCCCAAACGTGTCCGATTTCGGGGAGGGCGTCGGTCGCCGCCTCGACCGTCGCGTCGAACGCCTCGCCCGGTTGAATCGACGGGATTCGCCGTTCGGCTATCGTCGGCCGGTCGGAGTCGCTCACGTCCACGAATCGAAGTCTCGTCGGGGACGACCGCGCGGTCCCGTCGTTCCGAACCGGTACCTCGATTCGGGTCGTCTCCCACGTCTCGGTGATGGAGATCGACTTTGGATCCAAGGTCAAATCCGGCAGTTCGACCGGTTTGGCCTCGAAAACGAGTTCCTCTCCAGCACGCGTGTCCACCTCGACGACCTGCGGGCCGATTCGGTCGAGGGATTCGTCGCAGTCCGTGTTCGATGCGGGGTCCAACTGAACTCCGAAGGTACGGAGACGACAGCGGTTGCCCGCCGACGAGCGGACGACGGCACGCCGGAGGCGGCCGTCGTCCCATTCGAGATCGACCTCGAACCCGCCAGCGGCTTTGAGGCCGGACACGCGTCCGGATTCCCACGCGTCGGGGAGCGCGGGGAGTAGTCGGAGTACGTCGTCGTGGTCCTGTAGGAACATCTCCGCGATTCCCGCGGTGCCGCCGAAGTTGCCGTCGATCTGGAACGGCGGGTGCATGTCGAAGAGGTTCGAAATCGTGGACTGCTCGAACAACTTCCGGAGGTGTTCGTGCGCCAGGTTACCCTCCTCGAACCGCGCCCACTGGTTTATCGTCCACGCCCTGCTCCAACCCGTCCACCCACCGCCGTAGGTCAATCGGCGTTCGAGCGCGTTCCGGGCCGCGTTCGACAGGATCGGCGTTCCCCGGAGCGTGATGTCGCTTCCCGGGTGGTTCGCATACAGGTGGGAGATGTGTCGGTGTCCCGGGTTCGACTCCTCGTAGTCCTCCAGCCACTCCTGCAGGGTTCCGTTCGCGCCGATTTGGAGCGGCGGCAGTCGGGCGACCGATTCGGAAAGCTCGTCCCGGAGCGACGGGTCGGCGTCGAGGATTTTCGCGGCTTCGATGGTATTGTCGAACAGGTCGCGGATCAGTTCGATGTCCATCGTCGGCGCGACGGCGTACAACGCCTCGTACCCGTCCGAGTCCACGAACCAGTTCTCCGGCGAATTCGAGGGAACGGTGACGAGTCGGCCCTCGTCGTCCTCGATGAGATAGTCGAGTAGAAACCGCGCGGCGTCCTTCATCACCGGGTACGCGACGGATTCGAGGTACTCCGCGTCCCGGTTCACGTCGTAGTGCTCCCAGAGTCGCCGACACATCCACGCCGCGCCCATCGGCCAGACGCCGCCGAACCACGTCGGTTCGGTGCTCCCCCACGGGTCCGAGGAGATGTGGTTCACGAAGCCGTCCGCGTCGTAGTGGACCGCCGCGGTCTCCGCACCGGGGCCGCGGAGGAAGTCCATGTACTCGACCATCGGTGCGGCACAGTCCGAAAGGTTACAACGCTCGGCGGGCCAGTAGTTCATCTGGAGGTTAATGTCCTTGTGGTAGTCGGCCTGCCAAGGCGGCGTCATGGACGTGCTCCAGATTCCCTGGAGGTTGGCCGGTAATCTGCTCGGCGGTCGGGAGCTTCCCATCAACAGGTAGCGTCCGTACTGGAAGTACAGTTCCGTGAGATGCGGGTCGTCAGCACCGTTTTGCACCGCTTCCAACCGCTCGTCGGTCGGTATCGGCGGACCGTCGTTTCCGCCCAGTGCGAGTTCGACCCTCCGGAACAGTTCGCGGTGGGCCTCGACGTGCCGCCGCCGCAGTCGGCCGTAGGGAGGTTCGAGGGAATCCAGTCCCTCGGAGACGGCCGCGGTCGGGTCCTCGTCCGTGCGGTAATCCGTCGCGGCGTCGAAGGTGAGCGTCAAGGCGTCGGCGTCGCGCACGCGAAGCGTCCCGTCTTCCGCCGAGACGGTCCCCGAATCCCCCTCGGGGAACGCCCGAACCCTCCCTTCGAAGGTGACGCCAGGGGCTGGGTTTTGGACCGTCCCGCGAAGGACGAGTTCGTCCCCCTCGGTCGCGGTCCGTGCGTCCTGTTCCCGCGTCATCGCCACCGACGTCGATATCTTCCCGTCCGATTCGAGACGGACGACGAGCGCGTCGTCAGCGGCCGACACGAACACTTCGCGGGTGTATCGGGTCCCGTCCGCGACGTACCCCACGCGGACGATTCCCTCGTCCAGATCGAGTTCCCGACGGTAGTCGGTGACGTCGCCGTGGTCGAACGCCAGTTCGAGTTCGCCGAACGGCTGGTACGGCCTGATGAGGGTTCCGTACTCCGGTGGGTCGCCGAGCATGTCCGGGTCGATGAGCGCCTCGGCCGCCTCGTGTTCGCCCGCGAGGAGGAGTTCCCGAACCCGCGGGAGGACCGCCACCGCGTTCGGATTGTTCTTCGGCTCCTCGTCGAATCCCCCCGCCCAGATGGTCTCCTCGTTCAGCCGAATTCTCTCGGTCCGAGGGGTCCCGTACACCATCGCCCCGAGTCGGCCGTTGCCGAGCGGGAGCGCCTCCAACCACTCGCTGGCGGGTGATTCGTACCACAGGGACAGCGGTGATCTGTCCGCTCCGGTTTCGGTCGGGTCGTCGTCGGCAGTCGCGGTTCCCGCCGTTCCCGCGACGACCGAACCGATGCCGGTTGCCCCTGCCATCCGAATGACGTTTCGGCGGGTGTATCCCGCTGACGGATGTCCTGTGGCCGCGTCGGACGTCGGTCCCGATTTTGGTCCCGATGTCGATTCCGTTCCTTCCGATGTCGATTCCGTTCCGTCTCTCTCGCCGCTGTGTTCTCGTTTGCTCATTGTGAGTCAAAACCGATGATCGTTCGTTCCGCGTTGCTCGTCGGGCGCGACTCGTGGCCACGAGTCGCGCCGTCAGCGATACCGGATGAAATCCTCCGATGTCCGGGGACGTTTCAGTCGAACTGGACGGTGTGCGCACGGAATTCGCCGCGCGCGACCAGATACACCGTTCGATGGCCGCCCGTCGCTCCGCGAAGCGCCGTCGTCACTCGTTCGTACTCGTAGACGTCGCCCGTGGAGGGAACGTCGGCCGAACCCAACAGACGTCCGTCGGGGGACCCGAGTCGAAGTTCGGCCGTCGCCGAACCTCCCTCCGCCCGGGCGACCGACACCGCCGCTTCCTCCGGGCGGTCGTGCAAATCGACGTCCTCGAACGCGACCCACGAACCGTCGGAGAAGCCCACGGTGGTTCCGTCGGCCTTCGACTTGTCCAACAGTTCGATCGACGACCACGACCAGTCGTCGGCATCCACGGTGCGGGTTTCCTCGGACAGGTCGCGCTGTGGGATCCGTTCGCCGTCCACGCGGAGCGTCCTGCGCGGACCGAAGTCGTCGGACGCCGATCCGATTGCTACGTCGTGTTTCGCTCGCTCGACGACCCAGCGGTTCCGCGTGACGTCCCAGAACGAGAACTCGTCGTAGTCGAGTTCGAACTCGATGCACGTGCGTTCGCCCGGTTCGAGGTGGACGCGCTCGAACCCACGCAGCACTTGCTCCGGTTGCCGGGTGCGCGACCGGCGCTGACGGCTGTACAACTGCACGACGTCGTCGGCCGCCATCGAACCCGTGTTGGTGACCCTGACTTTCACGGTCGCCGTTTCGCCGGGAGACAGGTGTGAGCGCGGTGAGATTCGGAGGTGGTCGTACCGGAACGACGAGTACGACAGCCCGTGACCGAACGCGTAGAGCGGGTTCTCCTGCCCGTAGCGGTACGTCATCCCGGTTCGAGCGATGTTATACTCCTTGATGTCCGGAAGCCCGTCGGCCGAGCGGGGCCACGTCTGGGGAAGTCGACCGGACGGGGAAACGTCGCCGAACAGCACGTCCGCGAGCGCACGACCCGTCTCCTGCCCGGCGTGTGAGGTCCACAGGATGGACGGCGTGTGTCGGTCGGCCCAGTTGATGGCGACGGGATAGCTGCTCTGGAGCACCAGCACGGTTCGCCGGTTGGCGCTCGTCACCGCTTCGATCAGCCGTCGCTGTGACTCCGGCAGGTCGAGGTCATCGCGGTCGTGGGTTTCGCGGGCACCGATGAGGGGATGGGTACCGACGACGAGGACGGCGACGTCGGCGTCGCGGGCCGTTCGAGCCGCGTCCTGGACGCCGTTTCGACGTCGCTCGACGTCGAACCGTGCGGCGTCGGATTCCGTCTCGCCATCCACGGCCAGTCCGCCGTCCGCCGCGGTGACGAAGGCGTCCGTTTTTCGGTGTCGAAGCGCCGTCGAACCGTCGTCCAGTCGGACGAACTCGAACGCTTCCGCGACCTCCTCCCAGCCGTAGGGTTTCTCGGCGGAGTTGATCAACTGCCCGTCCTCGACGGTGACGTAGCGGTTGTTCCCCGTCGCCCGGAGCGTCCAGGCGTCGGAACTCCACTGTGCCGCGTCGAACTGCTGAACGCCGGGCGCGTTCTGGTCCGATAGATAGAGTCCACCACCGCCGGGACTCACGCCAGCCGTCACGTAGCTCCCGGAGGAAATTTCCTGGAGCGCGATGCGGTCGATTCCCTGGGCGGTCGTCACGTTGTCGGCACCGATTCGGTCGCGGATGCCCTCCTCGGCCGTGATTCGATACGGTGGCGTCCCGCTGTACCAGTCGGTGAACACGCTGTCGGCGAGCGGACCGACGACGGCGACGGACCGTTCGTCCGAAATCGGTAGCCCTCCGTCGTCGTTTTTGAGCAACACCGTTCCCTCCTGTGCGGCTTTCCGAGCGAGTTCACGGTGTTCCCGTGCACCGACGACTTCGTCCGTAAGGTCGTCGTACGGGGTCTCCCGGTCGAACTCCCCGAGACGGAACCGAACCGAGAGGACGTGGCCGACTGCCGCGTCGATTTCGTTTTCGCTCAAAATTCCCCGATCGACCGCCTCGGAAAGCGCCTCGACGGTCGTCGTGTCGTCCGGGCCATGTTCGGTGAAGACGTCCAGCCCTGCGACCACCGCGGCGGCGCGCGCTTTCGCCTTGGTGTCGAAGTGCGCCTGCGCACCGGTCAGGGTCTCAGGTGCCCACGCGTCGCTCACGTTCATGACGGCCGACCCGTCCGGTGCCCAGTCGCGGACGACCCGGTCGAGGAGCGGCGACACGGTGTTCGGTCGCCCGTTGACGAGGTTGTACGAGGCCATGACGCCGACCGCGGTTCCGGCTTCGACCGGCGGGCGGAAGAACTGCAGATAGTAGTCGTGGAGCAGTCTCGGCGGTAGCTCGGCGTTGGTGGTGGTACGGTCGGTTTCGTTGTTGTACGCGAAGAAGTGTTTCAGCGACGGTGCCGTCTTCAGGTAGTACGGATCATCGCCGGACAGACCGCTCGTGTATCCGAGCGCTAACTCGCCGCTCAGGAGCGGGTCCTCGGAGTATCCCTCTTCGTTTCGTCCCGCTCGGGGGTCTCGAAGAGGGTCGACGGTCGGTGCCCAGACGTTCAGCCCGGCGGCGCTCGGGGTGACGTTGTGCTTGCCGCGTACCTCGTCGCCGACTGCGCTCCCGACGCGTTCCACCAGGTCCGGGTCCCACGTGCTCCCGAGCCCGATGGGTTGCGGAAAGACGGTTGCCTCTCCCAACCAGGAAACCCCGTGTAACGCCTCCGTCCCGGTTCGAAACGCGTCCATATCGAGCCGCGGAATCGGCGGTTGGTACTGGTGAAGGAGCGTCAGTTTCTCGTCGAGGGTGAGTCGTGAAACGAGCGCTGCGACGCGTTCGTCCACATCCTCGCCCGAATCGCCCGACCACCCGTTCGCCGTCCCGTCGTCGGTTTCCGCGCTCGCTGCCCCGCTGTTGAGTGACAGTGCCGAACCTGCACTGATAGCTGCAAGTACCGTTCGGCGGCTAGTATCGACCATTGCTGATGCCTCTTGAAACACCATGTAGTACACTTTAAAAAATGTTTGGAAGAAAATGATAATTGATAGTAATTATTCGTTCTACATCCGAGAACAAGGGGTTCGACGGTGGGTGGCGAAGTATTGGCAGGGATCTGTGATGAGATCATCCGAACAGTGCGGTCCCGCTCATCAACGGACGTTCTACCGGGGATGGCGACACGATTTCCAGGTCGTTCCATGATGGCCCCGCGTTCTGTATTTCACCCGAGGTACTGTCGATGGCGAATTCGACGTGCCGGAACGAACGAGGTCGACTCCATCCGTTGGTTATCAGATACCTTTACAGACATAGGACCGTTCGTGATTGAGAGAGGGGTGAATAGTCCATCAAAATCGAATATAATCATCGATCGGCCGAAAATCGCCACCCAACAGTGTTTTTACGATGAGAGGGCCGGACGAACGCGACGGGCAGTCTGTTCCGTATTTCAGAACAAGTTCATTGCGAGTGCTTTTACAGGTGGTTCGTGCGAGCCGCGACGTTCGAACAATGGCGGATGAAATCGGATGTTACGGAAGATATAAATGAGCGAACGGGAAACATGCTGGTCGTATGGGATCGCTTCGCTTGAGTCATGTGACCAAACGGTACGACGACGTTGTCGCGGTCAACGATATGAACCTCGACATCGAGGACAGTGAGTTCATCTCGCTGGTCGGACCGTCTGGTTGTGGAAAATCGACGACGCTAAAGATGATCGGCGGACTGACGAAGCCGTCGGACGGGAACATCCTGATCGATGACGAGGACGTCACGAACGACCCGCCGAAGGACCGCGGATTGGCGATGGTGTTCCAGAACATCGCCCTGTTTCCGCATATGAACGTCTACGACAACATGAGCTACGGCCTCCGGATACGCGGGACCACGAAGGACGAAATCGACCAACGGGTCGATGAAGCCGCGGAAACGCTCAAACTGGAGGGGATGCTCGAACGGATGCCGAGCGAACTGTCCGGGGGACAGCGCCAACGTGTCGCGATCGGCCGCGCCATCGTTCGGGAACCGGAGGTGTTCCTCATGGACGAACCGCTGGCGAACCTCGACGCGAAGCTCCGCGTTCACATGCGAACCGAGCTACAACGTATTCAGCGCAAGTTCAACGTGACGACCATCTACGTGACACACGATCAGGAGGAGGCGATGACCATGTCGGACCGCGTTGCCATCATCAACGAGGGGGAACTCCAGCAGATCGCACCGCCGTTGGAGTGTTATCACGAACCCGAGAACCGGTTCGTCGCCGGATTCATCGGGTCGCCCAGCATGAACTTCATCGAGGGGACGGTCCACGAGGGCCAGTTCCGGTCCGAAAAGTTCGACCTCGACCTTCGTGACTTCGAGTGTGATGGGACCGAAAACGTCACCGTCGGTATCAGACCCGAGGACGTCTATTTGGCCGATTCGAAACCGGTCGACGGGAGCAAGACGATTCGAGCGACCGTGGACGTTACCGAACCGATCGGCGAGAAGGTCTTCGTCTATCTGTACACACGGGGCGAGGAGAGCACCGAAACGGAACTGTCCGAACTCGACGGGACGGAGGGGAGTCGCTCGCAGTTCCTGATGAGCGCGCCGCCGGACACGGAGATTTCGGAGGGGGACGAGATCGACATCGTCCTTGACCGCCGGAGCATTCATCTGTTCGATACGGAGACAGGTGAGGCGATCGTCCACGGCGCTGAATCGGAACCGGCCCCGGTACCGTAACCAGAGAGACACGATAGCAGGTGTTCGCAGAGGTGTCACGGCCGCTTAGTCGTGACTTTTCCCGCGGCGTACATCACAATTGATGGAAATGTATATATACTTCTAGTTTAGAGCAATGGGTATGCCTAGCAAGCATCGGCCAGACACTGATATTGATAGATCTGCGGACAGGTCAGTCGATCGGCGAACGTTCGTCAAAGCTGTGAGCGCTGGGGGCGTCGCGACCGGTTTAGCCGGGTGTTCCGGTTTCGGCGGCAGTAGCTCGGGGTCGAACGGCGGAAACACGCTTCGAATCACCGCCCATACCGAGTGGCGGAACAACGAGAAGAAGATCGTCAAGGCGCTTCACGACGCCGGTTTTCCGGACGACATCGATATCAAGATGATCAGCGCCGGGCAGACGACCGACGAAATGCAGACCAAATATCGGCAGTGGCTCTCCGCCGACCGGCCGGACCCTGACCTGATGGTGTTCGACTGCGGATGGACGACGCCGTTCATCGTTCGTGGACAACTGAAGAAGCTCGACGACGTGCTTCCGAAGAAGGTGAAGAACAAGGTCGAGAACGACTACTTCCAACAGAGCGTCAAGTCGGCGCGGTCGAACGACGGGAGCCTCTACGGGGTTCCGCTGTACACCGACTTGCCGACGATCCAGTATCGGAAGGACTTGGTGAAGAAGGCCGGGTACGACTGGACGCAGTACAAGACCAAGCCGATGTCGTGGAAGCAGTTCTCCAACGAGATGGCCGACGTTTTCGAACAATCCGACGTGAAATACGGCTTCAACTGGCAGGCCGCGTCCGAGATTCAACTCGCCTGCTGTGTGTTCAACGAGTTCCTGAGTTCGTGGGGTGGCGCGTACTTCGGCAACCCGGAAAAGAACCTCTACAAGGTCGGTGATCGCCCGGTTACGGTCGACGAGAAACCGGTCATCGACTCGCTGAAGATGGCGCGGACGTTCATTCACGGGACCGACGCATCGGACACGATGGACGGATACGGCGCGAAGATCACGTCCTCGGAAGCCTCGCAGTGGGGCCTGTCGCCGTCCATGCGGCCGTTCACGCAGGGCAACGCGGTCGCGCTTCGTAACTGGCCGTACTCCATCGCCATCAACGGCGCGGACGACGCCCTCGGGGAGAAGATGGGCGTGATGCCGATTCCGTACGGAGTCAAGCCGAACGACGCGAAGTATCCCGGAACCGGCGGTTCCATCGCCGCACTCGGCGGCTGGAACTACTCGATGAACCCGAACACGGAGAACGAGGACGCGTGTGTCGAGTTCTTCAAGGCGATGTCCACCAAATCGTTCCAACTCGACAACTTCCAGATCGCGGGCCACATCCCGCCGGTCTCGAAGACGCTGAAGAACGCGACCGACGTCCCAGTGATGGGCCGGTACGTCGATACCCTCGCGTACACCGGTCAACACACGCTGGCTCGTCCGGCGACCGTCATCTGGCCGGAGCAGTCACAGGCTGTGGCCCAGAAGGCGAACGCCGTCATCATGGGCAACGTCGGTGCGCAGAAGGGGATGGATCAATTGAAATCACAGCTTCAAAAGCTCGAAAAGAAGGTGTAGAAGCGAATGGCAACAGACGAATCCACGACCTCGAATCGCCGCTGGCGGTTCGGACCGGGTATCGCCGTCCTGAACCGCATCGAGCGGCTGAGCGAGACGCAGTTCGTGTATCTGATGCTCGTGCCGCTGTTGTTGCTGCTCGGGACGATGGCCATTTGGCCGCTCATCTACACGGCCAACATCTCGCTGCACGCCGACAGCATCACGACGTCGAATCCCGTCGGGAAGTTCGTCGGCTTGAAGAACTACGCCGACCTGCTCACCGGTCAGTCGGACGTCATCCTGCAACGGCCGTTCTTCGACCTGAGCCAGCCGTTCAAAAGCGCCATCCCGGTGACGATACTGTTCACCGTCGGTGCCATCGTCGTCGAGACGATTCTCGGGTTCGCGATGGCGCTCGTGCTGGACCAGCAGTTCCGCGGTCGACGGTGGGTCCGGGTCGGACTCATCGTCCCGTGGGCGGTTCCCATCGTCATCCAGGGAATGATCTTCTACCTGATGTTCCAGCCGTCCATCGGGTTCGCGGTCGAACCGCTCCAACACCTGGGGATCATCTCGTCGTCACCGCTGGCGACGAGCCACGACTCCCTGCTGATAACCATCGTCGCGGACATCTGGAAACAGTCGGCGTTCATGGCACTGCTCATCCTCGCCGGGTTGCAGAGCATCGACCGCTCGCTGTATCAGGTAGCGAAGATTTCGGGGGCATCGAAGTGGCAGCAGTTCCGGACCATCACGTTCCCGTTGGTGCTGCCGACGCTCCTCGTGGCGCTCCTGTTCCGGACCATCGCCGCGGTCAAGGTGTACGGGACGATCGAGACCATCTCCAGTTGTAACACGGTTCCGTCGATGAGCTGTCTGGTCGTTTCGATGTGGAACGCCAGCCGATACGGCTCCGCGGCGGCGATAGCGTTCATCATCGCGGCGGCGATAGGGATGCTGTTGATCGTGTACCTGATCCAATTCAACAAACAAGAGAGTATGGGGCTGTAACATGTCTGGAATCAATTCGGACGACGAAGCCAACGTGGTCGAACGGTTCGCACAGTATTCGATAGAGCATCCGAACGCGGTGTACAGGGTCGTCATGGCGGTCGCCATCGGGTTCTTCCTGCTCATGTCGCTGTTCCCGTTCTACTGGTTGCTCGTCATCGCGCTCACGCCGAACCGCGCCATCGCGAACATGGGGCTCCTGCCGAAGGGGTTCAACCCCGGCGTCTTCATCGACATCTTTCGGGTGATACCGTTCCACCTCTACATGTTGAACAGCCTCATCATCGCCGGACTGACCACGATCATCGTGTTGCTCATCGGTAGTTTGGCGGGATACGTCTTCGGCAGGTACGACTTCCGCGGACGCACCCCGCTGATGCTGGTCGTCCTGGTAATCTCGTACTTCCCGCCGGTGACGTTCCTCATCCCGCTCTTCCGCCTGTTCAACGGGAAGGTGGACATCCTCGGGCTCTCGTATCCCGAACTGTACAACACGCCGTGGGCAGTGGTGATGCCGCTGAGCGCGCTCACGCTGCCGCTCATCATCTTCCTGCTCTCGACGTTCTACAGCCAAATTCCGGACGGGTTGGAGGACGCCGCGCGGATCGAGGGGTCAACACGGCTCGGTGCGTTGTTCCGCATCATCGTCCCGCTCTCGGCACCCGGCGTCGCCACGGCGGGCATCCTGACGTTCATCATCGTCTACAACGAGTTCTTCTTCTCGTATCTGATGGTGAACGGTGCCGTTGAGAACTGGGCACCCGTGCTGCACGGTATCTTCCAGTTCCAGGGCACCCAGTCGGTCGCGTACAACATGATGGCCGCCGCGAGCATCGTCGGCGTCATTCCGATGGCCATCATCGTGCTCATCGCACAGGACCGCATCGTGAGCGGCCTCACGCAGGGCGCGCTCAAGGGATAGCTCGACCCCCCTGTTTTTGGGGTCTCGGTCTCGGAAAATCCAACCGGGCGGCCGGATAGACAAGAGTTATTAGCACCCGGTAACCTTTTGTAGTCGATTGGTAACAATGACCTATCGAGTCATACAAGTCGGTACCGGCGGACAGGGCGCACACTGGTGTTCGACGTTCCTCCGCGAGAATGTGGACGACGGACTCATCGAAGTCGTCGGAGCAGTCGATATCGATCCGGAGCAACACGAGAACGCGATGGAGCACCTCGGATTGGACGAATCACAGTGTTACACGGACGTGGAGGAGGCGTTCGCGGAAGTCGATGCGGACTTCTGTACGGTCGTCATCCCGCCGTGGCTTCACGAGGACGTGGTCGATGCGGCCATCGAACACGACCTCGACATCCTGAGCGAGAAACCCATCGCCGACACCCTCGAAGCGTCCGTTCGGATTGCCGAGAAGGTCCGGCGAGCGGGAGTGCAGATGGGAATCACGATGAGCCATCGGTTCGACCAGGACAAAACGTCGCTCAGACGACACATTCAGGGCGAGGAAGCGGGACCGCTCGACTACATCGTCGGGCGATTCACCTGCAATGCCCGGTCGTACGGGACGTGGGGCGCGTTCCGTCACGAGATGGAGGACGTGTTGATGATCGAGGGAGCGGTACACCAACTCGACTTCATCGCCGACATGGCCGGAAGCGATTGCAAGACGATATACGCCGATACGTGGTGTCCCGACTGGGCCGAGTACGAGGGCGACGTCCAGGCGCTCGTCCAACTCCAGTTCGAGAACGGCACGCGGGCGACGTGGGAGGGTGCGAAGGCCAACGCCGTCGGGTTGAACGGCTGGAAGAGCGATTACGTCCGCGCCGAATGTCGGGACGAGACGCTCGTCCTCGACGACCGGGAACTGGTCCGGTACCCGTACGACCCCGAGGGCGAACAGGTGGTCGGCGGTCGGACGGCCGACCCCGAACCCGTGACGCTCGACGAACAGGAAAAGTGGAGCAACACGTGGCTCGTCGAGCAGTTCGTTGAATGGCTCGACGGCGGCGAACCGATGGCGACGAACGTCGAGGACAACCTCCAGTCGATGGCGCTGATCGAGGCGGCGATGCAGAGCAGTCGAACCGGCGAACCGGTCGAGGTTCAATCGCTGCTGGAGGACACGCGAGCGTCGGTCGAGGCGGAGCTATCCGACTGAACGCGATACCTGACGACGGGTTTCGAGGAATACAGCACCGAGTGGGAAGATATTTTTGGCGACGTTGACGTGTTCTACAACCTCGGTCCGAATGCGATTCACGCCGATCCATCCATCGCTGCGCTCGAAGCAGGGACCGTCCGTTCTCTGCGAGAAACCGCTCGCACACACGCTGTCCTACGCGGAATGGGTGCAGAATGCGGCCCGAGAATTCGACGCAGCCGCTGGCATCGAATTGGGCACTTCCACGAGGAGGTTCGCGAGTCTCCCGGTTTCGTCCATGGGCGATTTGATTTCAGGTTCCGCAACCACGTAGAGTTCCATCGATTTCCGGATGTGGCCGCCGACTTCGAGGAACTTCAACCCCAGTTGGTACTTGTCCACACCCTTCACGTTGTAGCCGTGTTTTCCGAGTGTTGTCTGGTGGTTGTGAACCATGTTTTTCCCCCTGTTCGATCCGCCAGCAAGGCAGGTCACACCACACGAGCCTCGCCACATCAACTCCTCGGCCAGTGCGAGCGTTTTTGGTGTTTGCATCGGATATTTGCATCCATATCAACGTAGCTCGTACATTCATTCGGCATATCCATTCCGGATACTGGAACAGGAATTTGAACATCCATTTCGAAGTGATATACCGCGCTACTCCACGGTTTCGACTCGTGTCGTCGTGAAGTACGTTCGACCGGCTGCCGGTACTTCTTTCGTCGCAGTCACGTCGAACGCCGCCGTGGAGACGATGTCGCTCGCCGACCGACCGACGCGGAGTTCGTAGGGACCTTCTTCGACGGCGAGATTCATGTCACGGTCGTGGAACGCGAGTTGTGAGGCGTCGATTTCGAAGGTGACGCGTTTCGACTCGCCGGTGTCAAGCGACACCCGTTCGAACCCAATCAGTTCTTGGACCGGCCGGGCCTGACTCGGAGCCTCCGCGCTCGCGTACAACTGGACGACTTCGTGTCCGTCGCGGTTGCCCGCGTTACGGACTGCAACTTCAGCGCTCATCCGTCCGGCCGGGGCGAGCGCGTCCGTCGACAGCGATAGGTCGCCGTATTCGAAGTCGGTGTAGCTTAACCCGTGGCCGAACGGATACAGCGGTTCGCTTCCCACGTATACGTGTTCCTCGTTCGCGGTGTTAGGTTTCCGGTTGTAGTAAACCGGCAGTTGACCGACTGACCGTGGAAGGGAGACGGGGAGACGGCCGCCGGGATTGTATTCACCAAACATCACTTCGGCGATTCCCTCGCCGCCGTGTTCGCCAGGAAGCCACGCATAAAGAAGCGCGGGCGCTTCCTCGGCGATCCACTCGAGAGAGTGGGGTTTCCCGCTCACGACGACGACTGCCAGCGGCGTCCCAGTCTCGTGGACACGTTCGACGAGTTCCTGTTGCACGCCGGGGAGACCCAAATCGACCACATCGCAGCCTTCACCGCTGGTCGGGACGCTGGGGAGGTCGGCTTGCTTCTCGTTCAAGTCTGTGAAGTCGACGGCGGAGCGTGCGCCAACGAACGCGACGGCGACGTCGGCGGCTTCGGCCGCCTCGGCCGCCGAATCGAAGTTATCAGTCGAGGACCCGGTCGTTGTACACCCCTGCTCGTATCGAACATCGAATCCAGCTTGCTGGCCGCGTGCCTGGATGGCGTCGAGGGGAGTCGTGGCATCGAGGTTGACCTCCTCCGTGGGATAGTGGGCCGGATACGCGTAATCACCCATGAGTTCCTGTGCGTTGTCGGCTTTCGGCCCGACGATGGCCACGGCGTCCAGTCTCCCGGCGTCGAAGGGAAGGACGTCGCCCTCGTTCTTCAGGAGGGTCATCGATTCCCGAGCGGCACGAGTGGTGAGATTTCTCGCGTTCTCGGTGTTGAACGGGTCGGCGGCGGCGGCGACGTCAACGGTCGGATCGTCGAGGAGCCCCTTCTTGGCCTTCGCACGGAGCACCCGCCGAACCGCCGTGTCCACCGTCGCTTCGGCCACGTCCCCATCTTCGACAGCGTTCACGAGATGCTCGCCGTAGCAGTCCGTATAGGGGAGTTCGACATCGATACCGGCCTCAACCGCCATCACCCCCGCCGCTTGCTCAGACGCCGCGACGCCGTGCTCGCTTCGCAGGAATTCGACGCTGTAGTAGTCAGAGACGACCGTCCCGTCGAACCCCCACTCGCCGCGGAGAACGTCCGTTAGCAACCACTCGTCGCTCGCGCATGGGATGCCGTCGATGTCGTGGTAGGCGTTCATCACGGATTCAGCGTCGGCCGTTTTGATGACAGCCTCGAACGGGAACAGATGGGTTTCCCAAAGTTCCCGGCGTCCGACGTTGACAGAACTGCGATTTTTTCCGCCTTCTCCGGCCCCGTGGCCGGCGAAGTGTTTGAGCGTCGCCGAGATTCCGTCACCGTCGCCTTGGAGGCCGTTCACGTACCCGCAGGCCATCGCCGCGACTAAGTACGGATCCTCGCCGAACGTCTCCTCAACGCGTCCCCACCGAGAATCTCGTGCGACGTCGAGGACCGGAGAAAGCGCGTGTTTCGTACCGATGGCCGCCAATTGACGACGAATCGTGACCGTGATTTCCTCGACGAGCGATGGCGACCACGTACTCGCCATCCCGATCATCTGGGGGAACGTTGTCCCCCCCGGACCCATGTATCCGGACAGACACTCCTCGTGGGGAATCGCGGGGATGCCGAGTCGAGTCTCGTCTCTGAGAAAAGCTTGAAGTTCGTTCGTCCGTTTCGCGGCCTTCCGTGGCGGAAGGCTTCCCTCTCCCCCGAGTCTCGTCAGGTGACCGATTCCGTTTTCGAGGTGTTCCTCCATCGCCTCCCGATCGTGTGTCGCGTCGTCATTGAGCAGTTTGTTTGCGTTTACCGAGCCGAGCTGTGCGACTTTCTCCTCTACGGTCATTTCATCGAGGAGTTCCTCTATCCTCTGCTTGTCGGCGATACGACGCGATCCAGGATCCGGTCCAGTTTGCATCACATAGGCCTTGCAATCACATCTATTAATAGTTTGGACGGATGCATGAAGAACATTTCGTCTCACCGAAAAGTTTCGTGTAGCAATTTATTCTCCGTATCAGAACCCAACGAACGAACGGAACCCACCGAGTCGAAGACAAAAGAGTCGAAGAACGCCGAACTCGTCGTCACACCGTTGGCACTGTAACTCTGGTTCGAACCGCGATACGAGACCGCTATCCCATCGTATGGGGGCTCTCACCAACGAAACCCCAGATACGTTCCCTAATACGGAAACGTCTTTCCGAGACGTGACCGACGAATGCGCACCTTCGGCGTCGGTACCCGTACCCCCGTTTCCCGCCGTAGATGGGCTAATATAGAATACTAACCTCCCAGACCAAAATCGAGATTGCGAACCCATTCGTGACGCTATGAAGAACGTGACAGTCCGATTTGATACTGTCGCCAACACTCACGACGTCTTACGATCCGAGTATATTCGTGATCACATGTCGGACTATATTTGATGGAGACATATTCGTGTGATACCTGACCTAAACCTACAGTGAGGTGACTCGTGAGGTAACTTACTAGCGTTTCTAGCGCCTTGAAGCATCCTTACTCTTGTTCAGCGAACGAAGTAGTATGCAGGGGAGGGTAACGTAACCCATAGCAGTTCGACTCAATGACTAGCAATAAATGCGCAAAATAGCGTTCCAAGTTCGTACCCCTTGATCCCATCTCCACAAATTGGATCAGCGTTCCACTCGATTATCCGATCTACTTCAGCAGACCCATTACATAGATATGTCTGTAATGGTTGCAGAGATTGTCGCACCTAGCGCTGTCGGAACCAGTCTCCGTTGCCAATCGAGTGATTTCGGTATGGGGTCCATTTGCAACATCTGTGACTCCTGCTCCCGACCGCATCAAGTAATTGATGACCCCAAACGCTGACTGTAGCTATTTGAGTAGCTTTGTATTCACACCGGACATAACTTACCGTGTAAATTGTACCTACAAATACGTTCCACCTCGACGAGAGAGATGGCGACCACCTGCAAGAGTTCGTCTCCTATCTTGGGCGACACAACCGTCTCCCCGAGACGCTGGGTCTGCTCATGAGAACCGCGCTCGTACCGCTAGAGTCGTTCACCCACTCCTATGGCGCCCTCGTGCCATCGATATCGGCGCATCGCCGATTCGTGAACGATACCGTCTGAGCGACCATCGGATCGGTTCCGGAAGATGACTGGTGCCGAGTCCGGTGTAGTTTGTTCTGTATCAAGGACTAAAAGAAAAACGGTCGCCACCCGGAGTCTACTATCGTTTGCCGTCAAAGGTGCAGTTCGGAAACCAACATTTATCTGATAGAAGTCAGGGAAGAACGTCGCACCGTCACTCGATTCCCGTCCTCGGCTTAATTCGATGAAAGAAAGACAAACTATTCTCTATTACAAAACGAAAAGTAAATCAACGTAGCGAATCAATTTATATTGACTGTTCGGAGATTTTTAAGGATAACGTTAAACACATAGGTAAAAGGAAAGAATGCGAAACAGAGAGCACGTCAACGAGTACCATTCGTCCCGTAACGTGAGGATGAACTGGCATCTCGATGTTTTCCCCTGTTCTACAATACAGAACGCCACAGTCAACGAAGGACGGTTGAGTAGATTACCACAATCGACCGAAGCTTTATGCTCCCGTCTCCGTAGATGGAAGTCATGACCGATCAGACCAGCGTGCTTCTCATCGGGGAGAACACGTTTCCCTTCCACGAATTTGATGAGATGGCACCACGTATCGAGAATGCTCTCGGGGACAACGTTGCCGTGACTCGAACGACGGATCGAAATGCCCTGCGCAGCCTCGACGACTACGACGTCCTTGCCGACTACCTCACCGACAGCACCTTTACCAGCGCTCAGCGAGACGGTCTCACCTCTTTCGTCGCGGACGGTGGCGGTTATCTTGGGATACACTGTGCCGCGGACATCACCAGTACCCACGACGGGTCCGGTGGCATCGACCACCGGGACGAACCGTTCCCAGAACTCCGGGAGTTGCTTGGCGGGCACTTTATCGGGCATCCGGAGCAATCGACGTTTCGCGTCGATATCGTCGACATCGATCACCCAGTCACTGAGGGGGTCGAGGATTTCGAAGTGTTCGATGAGCCGTACACAGTCGATTACGACGAGGACGCGATACGCGTGCTCGCCCGGATGGACCACCCCGACCTAGACGACTATCCGGTCGCGTGGGTACGGCCGGTCGGCAACGGAAATGTTTGCTACGTCTCACTCGGACACACCGCCGAGGCATTCGAAAACCCGCAGTACAGACGCCTCCTTCGAAACGCTGTCCGATGGGTGAGCGCCTGACCGCGTCTACTTTTCTACCGATACATTGGCGGGAGTCCCCTCGACCACGAGCAGATCGTAGCCGGGAACGGTCTCCTCGCCTAACTGAATGACCGCATCGCCGACATCGACGTCTATCGGTTCGCTGCCGTAATTGAACACCCACGTCAGATCGCCACGATGGGCGACCCGGACGTGATCCGGGAGCGGGTTGGCTGCGTGTATGACGTTGGCCCGCGTGAGCACGTCGGAGACGAGGGCGTCCGCGAGGTTGTCGTCCGGCCAGATTCCAACGTAAGCGACCGACCCAGGTTCGACTTCACGCACAGTGATGGCCGTACGGCCTTCGCCAATCCCGGTCGCGTACTGCCCTACGATCTTCGCGTCGTCGGCGTCGATCCACTCCGCCCACGTTCGATATCCGTACCGTTCACCCCGATACGAGAGGCAGGCGTCGGACGAGTCCGCTGGGACGCTCTCGTGCTGATCGACGCGAACACCCGCGAGGTCGGCGAGTGGTCCCGGTGGTCGCGTGGCATGAAGCTTGTTATGCAGGTCCTTCTCTCCCGAACGAATCGTGAACAACAGGTGACCACCACTCTCGACGTAGCGTCGGAAGGTCGATACGACCTCGTCTCCGACGAGGTGCAGCGATGGGGCGAGGACCGCATCGTAGTCTTCGAAATCGGCGCCAGTCGGAAGTACGTCGACTTGTACGCCGCGACCGCGAAGCGCGTGGTAGTACGTGTGGAGGTGGTTCCAATAGTCGAAATCGGGCGACATCGCCTGTTCGTCGAGCGCCCAGAGGCTTTCGTAGTCGAGGACGAGCGCGACGGGAGCGGTGACAGAACCCTGGTCGAGATCGGCGAGTTCTGCCGCCGTCGTCGTCGCGTCGTGATATCCGCGGTCGGCGGTCCCGTTCCGCTTTCGAAGCCCGGCGTGATACTGCTCCTGTCCCTCCAGACACCGTCGCCACCTGAAGTAGGAGACGACGTCGGCACCGTGAGCGACCGCGTGGTGTGCCCAGAGACGCATCGCACCCTCTGCCGGTTGGGTGGTCTCGGGCGGCCAATTGATCGACCCCGGTTGCTGCTCCATCACCCAGAAGTTCCCAGGCGCGGCGCAGCGATAGCGGTCGTGATTGAATCCGATCTGGTCCGGGTTTCCGACCCGAAGTTCGTCCGCATCGGCCGGGTCGTCGCCGGCGATTTGGGGGAATCCAGTTGGATATGAATCCCATGCGGCGAAGTCGAGATCGTCGCCGACGTCGTAGGGGTCTAACTGGCCGAAGTCGAACATGAAGTTGTGGGTAACGAACCAGTCGTCGTTCGCCTCCCGAAGTCGATCCGCTTGCGATCGGTTGTAGGATACGACGCTCGCGCTCGCGAAGCGGTGGTAGTCGAGCACCCGTCCCGGATGGTGATCGGTGACCGTGTGGCGCGGCGGATCGATCTCTTCGAAATCAGTGTGATGCTGGCTCCAGAACGTCGTCCCCCACGACTCGTTCAGCGTGTCGATACCGCCGTACTTCTCACGCAGCCAAGTCCGAAAGGCCGTCGCACAGTCGTCGCAGTAACACCGGATGGTGTCGTGGCAGCCGTACTCGTTGTCAGTCTGCCAACCGACGACCGCTGGATGGTCGGCGAAGTGTTCGGCGAGGACGGTAACGATGCGGTCGGTCTGCTCTCGATAAGCCTCCGAGTTGAAGCAGTAGTGTCGCCGACTGCCGAAATGGCGAGCATCCCCGTCCGGTTCCTCCTGAAGGATGTCCGGGTGCTTGTCGACCAACCATTTGGGTGGCGTCGCCGTGGGGGTACATAGTACCGCTTTCATTCCATGCTCGTGCACGAGATCGACCGCGGTTTCGAGCCACTCGAAGTCAAGTTCGCCGGGTCGCGGTTCGAGTCTCGACCAGGAGAACTCGCCCATGCGGACGTATTCGATTCCCGCCTCGGCCATCTGCTCGACATCGGTGGTCCACCGTTCGCGGGGCCAGTGTTCCGGAAAATAACACACGCCTATCGACATACCTTCGTGTGTCGTGGAAACCATTATCAAGCTGTCGGTGGCATCGAACGGCGCTCGTTCTCGACTCCGGCTTCTCGCCGATCACGTCATCGAGGTAAATACGATGAAGGCGATGGTCGTCGGAAGCAACGCCAGCGTGCTTCGAATCCGACCGAGACTGTAGCGTCGTGCGAGCACTGGTCGAAGGAATAGCGCACAGAGAAGCCATCCGCTGATCCGGAGCAGTCGTACGATTTGCATCTGCTGTGTGCTCCGGATGTTCATCCGTACTTCCATGATCTTCGGTGCCATCTGTGAGACGTTACCGCCGGAAACAGCGGCAATGCCGACGTCCGAGCCGGAAATCGTGAGCGCGAGAACGGATGCGACCACGAAAATCGGGACGAACACCACGGAGAGGTACCCACCGACTTTGAACGTGGTAACGTCGAGACTTCGATTGGAGGCGATCAACCCGGCGATTGCACCGATCGTTCCGAAGAAGAAGAACAGCAACAACAGCGTCTGGAAACCCGTGTAGATAAAGTTGAGGACGAACGCCGACAGCAGCGACTGAAACGGCTCACCACCCTTCATCACTCCCGGTTCGATGAGGTACGTAAATCCGCTCCGAAAGAGGACGTGGGCGAACACACCGATCGCGGGCGCCGTCCAGCCGTAATATTCGATGGATTCGACCGCCTCGCCGAAGTCATCCGCGTCGAGGAAGGCCCGCCACGCGTCGGTGGTCGAATCAACCCTGGCGCGCCAGGCCCCGTATGCAGTTTCGAACGCCATGCAACGTTCAATTTCACCGAGCTGTCAAGAGTGTTTCGACGATACACCAAGACGTTCGGTACCAAAATATTATTACCATCCGGGGAATGTAGTGAGACGAAGTAGCATGGTGAAATACTATCAGTTACGGAATCAGTTTCTCAACCGAGTTTCGCTACCCCGAAAGTATCGTCACCTCCTGTCGAAGGAGAGCGTTTGGGGTTGGTTATTTCTCGTTCCGACCCTGGTCTCACTCGGTCTGGTAAGCGTCTATCCAGTCATCCGTGCGGCATACCTGAGCATGAACGAGTACAACGGAATCACCCCGCCGACGTGGGTCGGCCCGGCACACTACGTGAAGATACTGTCGGGGTGGCCGGAGTTCTGGCAGGTGTTGCTCAACACCGTCTCGTGGGCGTTCGGCTCAATCATCATCATGCTCATCGTCGGGATGGGATTCGCCGTCCTTCTCAACCGCGAATTTCGAGGGCGAAACGTCGTTCAGGGGTTACTTCTGCTACCGTGGGCGATGCCGTACATCGCCGTGGCACTGAACTTCCAGTGGATGTATAACTACAATCTCGGGGTGTTCAACGGCCTCTTACGGTTGGTCGGTCTCGGCGCGATTCCGTGGATCGGGAGTTCGAAGTTCGCGTTGTTTTCGGCCATGCTCGGCTGGGTGTGGCGAAACTTCCCGTTCTTCATGATTAGCTTCCTCGCCGCAATGAAGGCGATCCCCGATTCGCTGTACGAGGCGGCGCTCGTCGACGGCTCCACCCGATGGGAGCTGTTCCGCCACATTACACTTCCGTACCTACAGCCGGTTATCATCGTGACGACGCTGCTGATGAGTCTGTGGACGTTCAACAATTTCACCATGATATTCGTGCTGACGAGCGGCGGGCCGGGGATGTCGTCGATGGTGCTCCCGGTGTACGTATACAACAACGCGTTCCTGTCGAACTCCGTCGGGTTGGCAAGCGCCATCGGAATGGTCATGATGTTCATCATGCTCGGGTACGGACTGGTATACCTCCAGCTCTACCGGCAGGACATCGGTCAGGTGTGAGGTGAACACGATATGGCAACTAAATCACCGCAATCGAACTCGTCATTCCTGAACGACTCGGTACTCAAAACGATCGGATTCCACGCGTTCGTGTGGAGCCTCACGCTCATCGTTCTGTTCCCCATCATCTGGATGGTCATCACGTCGGTGAACGTGACGACCGTCGAGGAGCTAACGCGAATCGGTATCACAGGGTGGCTAAGCGGGGTGAGCCTGAACAACTACATGACGATGCTGAATCAGACGACGTTTCTCACGTGGTTCATCAACAGCGCCATCGTCTCGCTGGCGTCCACGCTCATCAGCATCGTCGTCTGTATCTTCGGAGCATACAGCATTGGGCGGTTGCGATTCCGCGGTCGAAAGGTGGTCGCAACGTTCCTCCTCATCACGCAGATGTTCCCGTACGTAGTCATCGTCATCCCGCTGTTCCTCGTCTTCCGTGACCTCGGGCTGTTCAACACGCTCACAGGCCTCGTCATCGCGTACATCGCCTTCACGTTACCGTTTACTACGTGGATGTTGCGGGGATTCTACGAGAACCTCCCCGCCCAATTAGAAGAAGCGGCGATGGTCGACGGCAGTACCCGCATCGGGGCGGTCATCAGTGTCATTCTCCCGCTGTCCGCGCCCGCCATTGCGACGACGTTCATCTTCGGGTGGATTTTGGCGTGGAACGAGTTTCTCTTCGCGCTCGTGCTCATCAACGACCCGACCAAGAAGACGCTGCCGCCGGGAATCGGTTCATGGATCGGACAGAACACGGTCAACTGGGGGCTCATCATGGCCGGTTCGACGGCCGTCAGTTTGCCGCTCCTCCTGCTATTCGTCTTCCTGCAACGCTACCTCGTCGAGGGACTGGCAGAAGGTGCCGTCAAGTCGTAACGGACGACCGTGGGAAAACGACACGAATTTTCACAAAAGTAAAGGCCGGTGGATCTGTTCTATTTCCTATGGAGCAATCACCTACTTCCCCATCCGGTCAGATCTCCGGATACACTCATTTCGACCGGTCCGAAACGAGCGAAATCATCAGAACCGCGGCCGAGGAGATGGGGAGCCTCGTCCGAAGCACGCTCGGACCGTCTGGCCTCGACAAACTCGTCGTTCGCCGACAGCAAGACGACGAGATTCGCGGACTCGCGAGCAACGATGGGATTTCCATCATCGAGGAGTTCGAGGGGGAGACGAACCATCCGGTCGCACAACATTTCATCGAAACGGCGGAAGCACAGGAGGACAACTTCGGGGACGGGACGACGACCACGATACTGCTGACGAGCGAAATGATCACTGCCGGACTCGACCTCGTCGCCGAGGGTGTTTCCCCGACGACCGTCATCGAGGGGTTCTCCATCGCCGCCCAGCGGACGCTCGAAGTCTGGGATGACTCCAGCGTCTCATTAGCGTCGTCAAACGGTGCATCGCTCGACCGCGATCTCCTTCGGAACGTGGCGATAACCGGGATGACGAACGGGAGTACGAAATCCTGGTCGCTGCACGGCCTCGCCGATCCCGTCGTGGAAGCTGTCCTCCGTGTGTCGAACCCGCAAACGGGTTCGGTGGACCTCTCGTTCGTCCGAACGGAGGCGATGCCGGGCGGGGGTGTTGCCGATTCGTCCCTCGTGCCCGGTGCATTCCTTCCCCAGGAACCGTACTGGGGAACCAGCGAACTGCCGGTCGAGGGATCGGCGCTGCTGGTCGGCGGTGACGTGGCACCCAGAGATCAGGCGTTCCAAGGCAACGTAACGGCGGACACGGACGGATTCGACGGTGTACGGACCGTAGACACACGTCGGTTCGACGACATCGTGGCCGCGATTTGCGCGACGGGCGCGGTTGCCGTCTTCGCGAGCGGGGATATTCACCGCGATATCGCCCAAGAGCTGGGTAGCCGTGGCGTGCTCACGGTGCAAAACGTGAAGGATTCGCGCATCGAGTTCCTCGCCCGTGCGACTGGAGCACCGGTATCGACGCCGCTCGTTTCGGCCGACGTGGTGGAAGCCGAAGCGACGGCACCCGTGCACATCGACCAACGGTTCGACCAGCAGGACGAGAGCTGGTTGGCAGTGACGGCGACCGGCCGGAATGTCCCCGAAGCGGTGTCGTTCGTCGTCCGCGGCGGCAGCGACTCCGTCGCCCGCGAAGCCGAGCGGCGGGTCAAGGACGGACTGAACGCCGTTCGCGCGGCGGTGATGCGCCCGGAAGCGCTTCCCGGCGGCGGGGCGGCGGAAATCGCCGCGGCAGTGGCGCTCCGCGACTTCGCACCGAGCGTCACCGGACGGGCACAGCTTGCAGTCGAAGCGTTCGCGGACGCGATAGAAACGATACCGCTCACGCTGGCTCGCAACGCCGGTCGCGATGCGCTCGGTACCGTGCTCGACCTCCGGAGCCGTCACGCCACTGGGAGTGGACGAGCAGGGATCACGTCGAACGGAGTCGTCGTCGACGACGTGATTGACCACGGCGCGTTCGACCCGCAACTCGTTCGGACCAGCGGATTCGTTCGTGCCGTCGAGTTCACGAACAGCTATCTCCGCATTGACGGCATCCTCTACAACGCGAACCCCGGCAGTCCGGTCGACGGGGCATCATCGTGACTCGGAAGAAGGGTCGATGGTTGCGAGACCGGAATTGCTTACGAATACCGGTGTAGCCGTCGAGTTGTAGGTCCCCGTCTGGTCGGCAGTGAGCGTCGTCCGTTTTCCATAAACAGCTATCGAACCGGTGGGTCTTCCCGCTGCGTCCGCCCCTCGACAAGGAGGTTGTCGCCCGTCTCCTCGTCAAACAGGTGAATGTCGTCAACTTCGAAGGTGATGTGCACCTCATCGCCGACATCGGGATTCACGTCGGGCGGAACGAACATCACGTATTCCCGTTCTTCGTCCACGTCCACCTCCATCGCCGACGGCTCAAAGTACAGAAGGTTGTCCCTGCCGAGCGGTTCGACCAGCTCGACGGTGACCGCACTCGCGTTCCGGTGGGACGATTCGCACAGTTCGAGGTCTTCCGGTCGGATGCCGAGGACGAACCGGTTCGAGGCGGTGCGTTCGGCCTTCCTGGCGATATCGTCCGATAAGACGTGGTCGATCTGGCCCGTGAACCGGGAGACACCTTGTCGGTCCTCGACGATTCCGTTGAAGATGTTCATGCTCGGACTCCCGATGAACTGGGCCACAAACAGGTTCGTAGGGTCGTTGTATACCTCCCGTGGGCTGCCCACCTGTTGGAGCTCACCGTGGTTCAGGATGGCGATTCGGTCCGACATCGTCATCGCCTCCTCTTGGTCGTGCGTGACGTAGATGGTGGTCGTCCCGAGTTCCTGCTGGATGCGGTTGAGTTCTGTCCGCATATGTTTGCGGAGCTTGGCGTCGAGGTTCGACAGCGGTTCGTCGAAGAGAAACACCTCGGGTTCGCGGACGATAGCGCGTCCCGTCGCCACGCGTTGTTTCTGTCCGCCGGACAGCTGACGGGGTTTATTGTCGAGGAGTTCCGGGATGCCAAGCAGATCGGCCGTCTCCTCTACGCGTCGGTTAATTTCCCCCTTATCGAGCGTCGTCGAACGCTTGAGCCCGAACGCGAGGTTTTCACGCACGCTGAGGTGCGGATACAGTGCGTAGTTCTGGAACACCATCGCGATATCCCGGTCACGAGGCGGGAGAAAATTCACGACTTCGTCGTCGATGGATATCTCCCCAGCCGTTATCTCTTCAAGCCCGGCGAGCATCCGGAGCGTCGTCGATTTGCCCGAACCGCTCGGCCCGACTAACGTCAGGAATTCTCCGTCGGCGACCTCGAGTTCGAAATTATCGACGGCAACCGTTTTGCTGCCGTAGACCTTTTGAACGGAATCGAAAACTATTCGTCCCATATACCATGTTAATAGGGAACAGTTGTCTATAAAAATATTCCGTCGTTATCGACGGGAATTTCCCATCAGATACACCTCTCCGAACCGAGAAATCGTCGTTTCAGTGGATCGGATGGCGGAGGTTATCGATCCGGACCGGACCTGACGGGACTCATGGATATGGTGTCTGGAACGGCGAGTGTATCCACCATGGCGTCATTCGTAGGGATTCCAGATCTTCGGCGTGTTGTTGGAACCGGTGATCCAATCCTGTACCTCCTTCGGGGCATCGTCGAGGCTCGGTTTCTCGGACTTGCTCTTGAGCGTGTAGTCTAGCTTCTTGTTCGCCTCGTTCCGAACGTTGTTGGCCATGCCGACCAACGCTTCCTTCGGATCCTTATTCGAGCCCAGGATGGCTGAAATCGCTTGGCTATATCCGGTCGTCGAACCTTCGACCGACCCGAGGAACGGCGTGTCCTGTCCGCCACCGTAGACGCCGTATCGCCGAGTCTCCTGTGCTTGGGTGACGAACGCGTCAAGCCAGTCGTCGGGAAGCTTCGTCGGATTCTTCGTGAATAGGTCCATCTGCTCCTGACTCTTCCGTACCGGCATGAAGACGGGTGCGGACGCCGCGAAGTAGTCGGACTGGTTGTCCGGTTGCATCATGTACTTCACGAACTCGTTCGAGAGGTCCCCGACATCGTGTTTGGAGACGTCATTGGTGAACGGGCTGAGACAGGAACCGCCGCGGAACGACCACTGTTTGCCCAACGGTCCCTCGGGCATCGGCTGGATACCCACGTTATCCCGAAGGCCGGCGTGTTCCTTCGTCCGGGCGAGACGCGCGTCCTCCGCGCCGAGGTGCGCCATCCCGGCGTCTCGCTCCCGGAAAAACTTGTCCGTCGCGCTCGAATCCTGGCTCGTCCAACCATCGGCCGTGAGATTCCACGCCTTCTTCAGGCTAGCGTAGAACAGGTGGCCGAACAGGGATCCGGCCGAATCGAGTTCCACCTGCCACTTCTCCTCCTTCTTGCTGTAGAACTTCCCGCCCGCGTTTGCGGTGTACGCGAACGTGTGTTGACCGGTCGTGAAGTCGCGAGCGCCGGGTTCGATGTACCCCGGATTTCCGGTTTCCTTGACCACGTCTTTCCCGATTTTAACGAGTTCCTTCCAGTCCTTCGGCGGTTTGCTGTGACCCGCCTTTTCGAGGAGGTCCTTCCGATAGTACATCGGTCGCGTCTCGACGAACCACGGGACGCCCCACTTCTTGTCGTCCCAACTGGCCCACGCTTCCATTGGCCCGTACCAGTCGTCGTACGAATCGTAAATGTCCGTGACGGGTGCCGTCGCACCGAGACTTCCGAAGTTCACGGCGTGTTCGTTGGCCATCTCCGAGACGTTCGGCGTCGTTCGTCCCTGAATGGACGCGTTCCACTTCGGGAACACCTGATTCCACACGATGACGTTCGTCGAGACGTTGACCGGCGAATCCGAGTATTTTTCGAAGCCCTTGGCGGCCTGCTTGATGTTCTTCGTCACTTCAGGGATGTATCCGCGCATCGTCCAGAAGATGAAGTCCTTTTCACCCTTCGTTTTGCTATTACCGCCGCTACCGCCGAACTGTTCAGTACATCCGGACAATCCGACTGCGGCACCGGCTGCACCCATGGATGCAGCAGTCTCCATGAAACCGCGCCGGGAGTAGCCATCCTCGTCGGAGGTACTGGTTACCGTCTCGTCAGTAGCGTCGTCGACCGATGAATCAGTTGCCTTCGGCATAGTGACACGGATTATCATTATTATAGGAGACAATAACCTTTTCGCTGAGGATGATTCACTTCATCAAACAGGCTTTCGGAGAAAAGCAAAAAAATGTTACCCGTTCAGGATAGCACGACAGTCGCTCACGGCCGCGGCGTCGTCACCTTCGGGGGAGAATTCGCACCCGATGTACCCGTCGTAACCCGCAGCGGCGAGCGTGGGGAGGATGTTACCGTAGTCGAGTTCCCCCGTTCCGGGTTCGTGTCGACCGGGAACGTCCGCGATGTGGACGTAACCGATATGGTCGAGGTGACTCGTCATGTTGGCGATGACGTTTCCTTCCGTGATCTGCTGATGGTACACGTCGAAGAGGAGTTTGACGTTCGAATCGCCGATCGTATCGACGATGTCGTATCCTTCCGCCGACGATTCGAGGAAGTAACCGGGGTGATCCACGGCCGTGTTCAACGGTTCGACGGCGAGCGTAACGCTCGCGTCGGCGGCGTCGGGGGCGACGCTCTCGAGAGAATCCACGATAGCATCTCGTTGAGTTGGGTGGTCGATATCCGCCTGTTCTTGTCCAACGGTGATAATGAGGGTCGAACAGCCGAGGCGTGCGGCCGTTTCGATGGAGTCGCGCATGGATCTGCGGGCCTCAGAGGTTCGGGTCGGGTCCGTCAACGGGACGTCGCTGCCGAGCATGGCTGCGACGTTCAGGTCGTGTTCGTCACACGCGTTGGCGACCGCATCGAGGTCCTTGTCGCGCCATCCCCAGAACTCCACCGCGTCCGCACCGGCCGCCGCGGCGAGACTGATTCGCTCCGTAAACGGTGCTCCTTTGAAGACCATCTCGACACAAACCGACAGTTCTGGCATCGGTCAATCCTCGGCCGGTTCCGGGGTGAGCGTTCCTTCTTCGATCAGCGCATCGAGTGGATTGTCCTCGATGTCGAGCGGCAACTCGACGCGGCCGTGTCGTCGTGACGATTCCCACGCGCCGAAGACGATTTCCGTCGCCTTGAGCGCGTTCTTCGCGTTCAGTTCGGAGGTGGAATCGTTCTCGACCGCTTCGACGACGTCGGCTATCGCACGGTCAATGAAGACTCGACCGAACTCCCGGGAATCGAGGCCGTGGAGACCCTCGCCGTCACAATCGACGTGTTCCCACTCGTCGTCCCCGTCGCGCTTGATGCGGAGGATCTGGTCGTCGGTTTCGTTGTTCGGGAAGCCGTGTCCGATTTCGACGGTGCCCTCGCTGCCCACAAGGCGGTTATGACAGTTGACCAGATCCGCTCCGATTCCGGTCGTCGCGAGTCCGTAGACGCCGTTCTCGTATCTCCAAGAGGTGAGCGTCTGGTTCTCGTTGTGAGCACCGAACCACAGGTCTTCGTCTCGGTAGTCGAGTTGGGAGATGACCCACTCGGCCCTCCCCTCGTCGTTGAAGTAGTTACAGAGGTCCACCGAGTGGGACCCGTAGTCGTAGATGTTGGGAGCCGCGCACTCGACCCGTTGGAGATCTCCGATTTCGCCTGCATCGAGCAATTCCTTGGCCCTTCGATATCCTCGGCCAAAGCGGCGTTGGTGATTGAACGTCAATTTGACGTCCTCCTCGTCACACACCTCTACCATTCGCTCGACGTTCGACCACGTCCGATCCATGGGTTTCTCGCAGTGTATTGCCTGTACCGCATCGCTCCGTGCGATGTCGGTCACGATGTCGGCGTGCGTTGGTGGGGGCGTACAGACACTAACAATGTCGGGTTCGACCGCGGTGACCATGTCGAGATACTCTTCGAACACACCGTCCGCTTCGATATCCCAGTACTCGGCGAACGCTTTTGCGTTGGGTTCGACGATGTCGGCACAGGCGACCAGCTCCGCTCCCGCGTGGTCGTACGCCGCGGCGTGACGATACGCCATCGCAAATCCTTGGTTGTTCTGTGTCTCCGGGTCCGGTCCGGTTCCGACGAACGCGCTAGTAATTGCTTTCATTGCCTCTGAATCACGTAAGGAGGTTACTCGAATTCAACAATAAAGTTTGTGATTTGGTAACTTGTATCTCTCCGATGGCGTTCGGGAGCGTGACAGCACAACGTATATGAATCGACAGTGTGATTCTCGATCATGGATGTTGGTGTCCTAACGGTCGCATTAGCGGAAGAATCGATAGAAGACACGTTCTCGTATCTCTCCGAACTCGGCGTCGGCGCGGTCGAACTCGCCTGTGGCGGGTTCGTCGGCGACGCACACCTACCGAAGGAGGAGTATCTGGACGACGAGGACGCACAGTCCGAACTGCAAGCGCTCCTCGACGAGAACGACCTGTACGTCTCGGCGTTGGCGACGCACAACAACCCGCTGCATCCCGTCAACGGCGACGAGGCGGACGCGGAACTCCGCGACGCGATTCGACTCGCGAGTCAACTCGGCGTGGACACTGTGACGACGTTTTCGGGGCTTCCGGCGGGCGGACCGGACGATTCGGTGCCGAACTGGATCACCGCGCCGTGGCCGGACGAGCACCACGAGGCACACGAGTACCAGTGGAACGAGGTGGCGATTCCGTACTGGCAGGAACTGGAATCGTTCGCGGACGACCACGGCGTGAACGTCGCCATCGAGATGCACCCGAACATGCTCGTCTACGAACCGCGCGGACTGCTCGAACTCCGCGAGGCGACGGGCGACCGCATCGGCGCGAACTTCGACCCGTCCCACCTGTTCTGGCAGGGTATCGACATCACCGACGCGATTCGACTGCTCGGCGAGCACGACGCCATCCACCACTTCCACGCCAAGGACACCGAGGTGTACGATGCGAACTCCCGCGAGAAAGGAGTGCTCGACACGACGCCGTACACGGACGAAATCGACCGTTCGTGGCTCTTCCGCTCCATCGGCTACGGCCACGGCGAGGAGTTCTGGAAGGACGTCGTCTCGACGCTGCGCATGGTCGAGTACGACGGCGCGCTCTCCATCGAACACGAGGACTCGCTCACGTCCGCGACGGAGGGAATGGAGAAAGCCGTGGACGTACTCGACCGGGCGGTCTTCGAATCGAATCCCGGCGACGCCTACTGGGCCTGAACCATGAGCGAACCACTCTCCGTCGGTGTCCTCGGCTATCGGTTCATGGGCAAAGCACACGCCAACGCCCTCGCCCGCTTGCCGATGTTCTTCCCGGACGCACCCGAAATCGAACGGCGCGTGCTCGTCGGGCGGGACGAGGCGGCGCTTTCGGACGCAGTGGACGAACTCGGCTTCGAGGGGTACGGCACCGACTGGCGGGAGGTCGTCGGGGACGTGGACGTCTTCTACAACCTCGGGCCGAACTCGATTCACGCCGACCCCACCATCGCCGCGCTCGAAGCGGGAACGTCGGTGTTCTGCGAGAAACCGCTCGCGCACACGCTGGATGACGCGGAGCGGATGCGGGACGCCGCCCGCGAGTCCGATGCGGTCGCGGGCATCGCGTTCAACTACCGATTCGTCCCCGCCGTCCGCTACGCGAAACGACTCATCGAGGATGGCGAACTCGGCGAGATTCGTCACGTCAGAGGGAGCTATCTCCAGGATTTCCTCGCCGACCCGGACGCGCCGTGGGCGTGGCGACTGGACGAGGAGGTCGCCGGAAGCGGCGCACTCGGCGACCTCGGCGCACACACCCTCGACCTCGCAGGATTCTTGGTCGGGGACCGAACCGGCGACATCGAGGATATCAGCGGTCGGCTCAGAACGTTCGTGGACGAGCGGCCGGTCGACGGGGAGGACGAAACACGTCCGGTCACGGTCGATGACGCCTACACGGCACACGCGACGTTCGAGAACGGCGCGGTCGGCACGTTCGAGGCGTCGCGCTTCGCCACCGGGCACAAGAACGACCACTCCCTCGAAATCAACGGCTCGGAGGGAAGTCTCCGGTTTTCCATCGAGCGGCCGAACGAACTGGAGTACCTCGGACCGGACGACAAGGGGTTCCAGACGGTCATGGTCACGGCGGACGAGGACCCGTATCTCGCACAGTGGTGGCCGGATGGGCACGTCCTCGGGTGGGAACACACGTTCGTCCACGAAAACTACGAGTTCCTCTCGACGGTTGCGAACGGTGGCGTGGACGATACCATATCGAGCGACGTACCGACGTTCGAGGACGGCTACCGCGTTCAGCGGTTGCTCTCAGCGATAGTGGAATCGGACGAACGCGGAGAATCGGTGGCGCTCGGCTGAGTCGGCGTGTACTAAGACATGGCCACCCACTTCGGTTCGACGACAATTTTTCGAACTCAGTAGTTGATGTTGAGTTCGATGACGTTCGCCGCGTTGAGCACGCGCTTAGACAGTTCACCGTGAAGGTCGTCGTCACTGACCCGACTCGCCGGAGCGGACACGCTGATGGCACCCAACACCTCGTTCGAGGAGGCTCTCACTGGTGCCGCGATGCAGCGGAGCCCTTCCAATCGTTCACCGTCGTCGATGGCGTATCCGCGGTTCCGGATGTTTTCGAGCGTCTCGTACAGTTCCTCCCGACTGCCTATACTCTGTGGCGTTACCCGCGGCAGTCCGTAGCGCTCGATAATTTCCTCGACGCGCTCCTCGGGAAGGTAGGCGAGAATTGCCTTCCCGAGACCCGTCGTATGGAGGTACGTTCGAAGTCCCGCGTGGGTGTCCAGATCGACGGCCTTCGCACCCTTGGCCCGCATCAGGTACACTCCCTTTCCCTGTTCTTCCACGAGGAGGTTGGCGAGTTCACTCGTCTCGTCGGCGAGCGATTTGATCTCCGGTTCCGCGACCTCGTAGAGTTCCATCGATTTCCGGATGTGACCACCGACTTCGAGGAACTTCAACCCGAGTCGGTACTCGTCGCCGGACTTGACGACGTAGCCGTGTTTTCGGAGCGTCGTCAGATGGTTGTGTACCATGCTCTTTCCCATTCCCGAACCCTCAGCGAGTTCCGTCACGCCACACGACCCCCGTTGCATCAACTCCTCGACCAACGTGAGGGTCTTTTCGGTGGTTTGTACCGGGTGTTTTGCGTCCATGTCAACAGAGGCCACACAATCATCCGTGATAAACATTCTGGATATCAGAACGCACGATGGACGAAACGTCTTCGATTCCAATATAAAAGCGAAGTGAACGATGGAGAGCCGAAGGTAACGGACGGTTCAGTAGTTGTCGTAGACGGTTTTCTCGATGGTGTAGAAATCCAGTCCCTCGTCACCCTGCTCGCGCCACGTCTCGCTGGACGAGCGCTTGAATCCGCCGAACGGAACGTGGAGTTCGAGGCCAGTCGTCTTGTCGTTGACCTTCACGACCCCGGATTCCGCCTCGCGGACGAAACGGTTCGCTTCCGTGTGGTCGTCGGTGACGATGCTCGCCGCGAGTCCGTACTCGACGTCGTTCGCGACGGCCAACGCCTCGTCGAAATCGCTCACCGCGATGACGGCGACGAGCGGGCCGAACACCTCTTCCTGTGCGATGCGCATCTCGGAATCGACGTCGGTGAACACTGTCGGCTCGACGAAGTAGCCGGATTCGACGGCCGAACCCTCCGGAATTCCGCCACCCGAGACGAGCGTCGCCCCTTCCGCCTCGGCGACTTCGACGTAGTCGAGCGTCGATTCGAGTTCGCTCTCGCTCACCTGCGGACCCATCTCGTGCTCGTCGCCCGGGCCGATATCGATGGATTCCGCGCGATCCACGAGTTCGGCGACGAACTCGTCGAGGACGTCCTCGTGGACGATGGCACGGGAACACGCCGTGCACGCCTGCCCGGTGACGCCGAACGCGCCGCTCGCGACGAGGTCGGCCGCTTCGGCGGGGTCGGCCGAATCGGCGACGATGGTCGGGTTCTTCCCGCCGAGTTCCGTCTGAACGCGCTTGCCGGAGTCGGTCGCTTGGTCGTACACCATCTCGCCGACTTCGCTGCTGCCGGTGAACGAGACGGCGTCCACCGCGTCGCGTTCGATGAACTCGGTGCCGACGACGCTTCCCGAACCCGTGACGACGTTCAGAACGCCGTCTGGGAGACCTGCTTCGTCCAGCGCGCGTGCGATTTCCATGGCGACGCCGGGTGCGGCCGACGCGGGTTTGAGAACGACCGTGTTCCCCGCCGCGAGGGCCGGTGCGAGTTTCCACGCGGGGATGGCGATGGGGTAGTTCCACGGCGTGATGAGCGCGGCGACGCCGACCGGTTCCTCGATGGTGTAGAGGTTCTGGTTCGGAGAACTCGGGTTTTTGACCGTCCCGCCGCGTTCGGCCGCTTTCACCGCGAAGTGATAGAAGATGTCGATGGCGCGCTGTACCTCGCCACCGGCTTCGGCGTTCGCCTTGCCTTCCTCGGCGACGAGCAGGTCGGTGAGTTCGTCCTTCCGTTCCGCGAGCAGGGTCGCCGCTTCACGGAGGATTCGGCCTCGCTCCGGGCCGGGCGTCGCCGCCCAGTCGTCGGCCGCATCTGCGGCAGCCTCGACGGCCTCGGTGGCGTCTTCCGTACTGGAGTCCTGGTATCGCGCGACGACTTCGCTCGGGCGTGCGGGGTTCTCGACTTCGATGGTCTCCCCCGTCGCCGATTCGATCCACTGTCCGCTGACGTAGTTCCGTGTCGTATCCGACATCACGCTAGTGTTCTCACTTCCACCATACGACTGTTACGGTCCGAGTAACGTTTGACAGAAATTTTTACTACCGTTATCATTATCTTTTTGCCGACTGGGTCGAACATCCCGGTTATGACCGCCATCGACGACCTGAACGGGATCAGGGAACGAGACTGGGAAGCACTGGAGTCCGGAACGCTCCGCATCGCCGTGGTCGGCCTCGGTTGGTGGACGCGCGAGCAAGCCATCCCGGCGATCCGGGAGTCGAATTTCTGCGAGACGACCGTGACCGTCAGCAGTTCCCACGAGAAAGCCGAGGACGCGGCCGAGGGGGTTTCGACGGCCACTGCCGCCATCACGTACGACGAGTTCGTGGACGGCGAGGCGACCGACGAGTACGACGCCGTGTACGTCTGTACGCCGAACGCGTATCACCTCCAGTACGTGCGCGCCGCGGCGAACCACGGCAAATCGGTGCTCTGTGAAAAGCCGATGGAGGCGACGCTCGAACGCGCCGAGAAACTCGTCGCGGCCGCCGAGGACGTGCCGCTGATGGTCGCCTACCGGATGCAAACAGACCCGCAAGTGCGTCGGATGCGCGAACTCGTCCGCGAGGGGGCCATCGGCGACCCGGTCGCCGTCCACGGTCACATGGAACAGCAAATGCTCGACTTCGTCTCCGGCAATCCCGACCAGTGGCGGCTCGATCCCGACCTCGCCGGCTACGGCGCGACGGTGATGGACTTGGGAATCTACCCGCTGAACACGACCCGGTTCGTCCTCGACGCCGACCCGGTGAGCGTCACCGCACAGATGCACTCCGAACACGACGCCTTCGACGAGGTCCCGGACGAGCACGCCACGTTCACGGTACAGTTCGACGACGGCACGTACGCCGCCTGCACGGCCAGTCAGAACGGCCACCTCTCGGGTGGCCTCCAGATCATCGGAACCGAGGGCGAGTTACGGCTCGACCCGGCGTTTTTGGGCATCACGCCGCAGACGCTCACGATCCGCCAATCGGGCGGCCGCGAGATGGAGATCGACGACGGCCGCCGCGACCTGTTCGGGGACGAGATGACCGAGGAGTTCGACTACTTCGCCGACCGCGTCATGCGCGGGGTCGAACCGACGCCGAACGGTGAACACGCGCTCGTGGACATGCGAACGCTCGCGGCCATCTACGAGGCCGCCGAGACCGAAGCGCAGGTCGCGGTCGAGTAAGGTCGCAGTCGAGTAGTTCGTACCGCCGCCTTCTGTCCTTTGCGACCCTCACGACTCACCCCATTCGCAACCTTTACAACGGACCTCTGGGAACCAGCCTCATGCAATGGTTGATCATGCGAAGCTCCGCGACCCGAACGCGGAGTATACGATGCGTGACCTCTCCGCCGACACGATGGGAATCACCAATCGGCGCGGCGGGGTCCGTGATGCGGAGATAACCGACGTCCAGACGACGATGGTCGATGGCAACTACCCGTGGATTCTCGTCCGCGTCTACACCGACGCCGGTGTCGTGGGGACCGGCGAGTCCTACTGGGGTGGCGGCGACACGGAAATCATCGAACGGATGAAACCGTTCCTCGTCGGTGAGAACCCGCTCGACATCGACCGACTGTACGAACATCTCGTCCAGAAGATGTCCGGGGAGGGTTCCGTCTCCGGAAAGGTGATTTCGGCCATCTCGGGCATCGAAATCGCGCTCCACGACCTCGTGGGCAAACTCGTCGAACTCCCCGCCTACCAACTCGTCGGCGGAAAGTACCGCGACGAGGTGCGGGTCTACTGTGACCTCCACACCGAAAACGAAGCCGACCCGCAAGCCTGCGCGGACGAAGGCGTCCGCGTCGTCGAGGAACTGGGCTACGACGCCATCAAGTTCGACCTCGACGTGCCCTCGGGTCACGAGAAGGACCGCGCGAACCGTCACCTCCGCGGCCCGGAAATCGATCACAAGGTCGAAATCGTCGAAGCCGTCACTGAAGCCGTCGGCGACCGCGCCGACGTCGCCTTCGACTGCCACTGGTCGTTCACGAGCGGGAGCGCGAAACGCCTCGCGCGCGAACTGGAGGAGTACGACGTGTGGTGGCTCGAAGACCCGATTCCGCCGGAGAACCACGACGTTCAAGCGAAGGTCACGGATTCGACGACGACGCCCATCGCCGTGGGCGAGAACGTCTACCGGAAGTTCGGCCAGCGGACGCTGCTCGAACCGCAGGCCGTGGACATCATCGCACCCGACCTCCCCCGCGTCGGCGGCATGCGCGAAACGAGAAAGATAGCCGACCTCGCGGACATGTACTACATCCCGGTCGCCATGCACAACGTCTCCTCCCCCATCGGGACGATGGCGTCCGCACAGGTCGCGGCCGCGATTCCGAACAGCCTCGCCGTCGAATACCACTCCTACCAGCTCGGTTGGTGGGAGGACCTCGTCGAGGAGGACGACCTCATTCAGAAGGGCCGGATGGAAATCCCCGAAACGCCCGGTCTCGGCCTCACGCTCGACCTCGACGCCGTCGAGGAACACATGGTCGAGGGTGAGACCCTCTTCGACGAGGCGTGAGCCTCGTCGAGCCAGCAAATCAGTGATTTGCGCTGTTCGACGAAGTGTAACCTTCGTCGAGCCAGTGAGCTCGACTCACGTCGTTCGATGAATAACGACCGTCGTCGAGTCGGCAGATAGGAGGTTCGAACGGCTTGCCCGAAGCGAGTAGTCTCGACGCCGTCTGCGACTCGTCGGGCCTCCCGCGGCGATACTCTTTTAACACTCTCCGAGCATCACTGTGTATGCGCTATTACCGACTCCCCGGTGGAGAGCCACGCTCATCCACAGACAGCTTGGTAGTGATGGACGACGACGGAGCCGCCTACGACCTCACCGCCGTCTCACCCGACCTCGGTTCGTTCCGGGCGCTCGCCCGCGCCGCGAACGCGAGCGACGAATCCATCGACACCATCGCCCGCAGACGCATCGACGAGGCCGAGCGGATCGATTTCGACGCGTTCGACCGGAATACCCTCCAACCGGTCATCGCCGAAGAGGTGTGGGCGGCGGGCGTCACGTACCGAATCAGCGAGGAGGCGCGTAAAGCCGAGAGCGGCAAGCCGGAAGTGTACATGGACGTCTACGACAGCGAGCGACCGGAACTGTTCCTCAAGGCGACGCCCTCCCGGACGGTCGGTCCGTGGGATGACATCGGAGTGCGCGGCGACTCGGGGTGGGACGTCCCGGAACCCGAACTCGGGGTCGTGCTCCATCGCGGGGAAATCGTCGGCTACACCATCGGCAACGACGTCTCCAGCCGCGACATCGAAGGGGATAATCCGCTGTATCTCCCGCAGGCGAAGGTGTACGACCGCTGTTGTTCACTCGGTCCCTGCGTCGCAACCGAGGAAACGATCGGCGATCCGCACGACCTCGAAATGTCGCTGACGATCGAACGCGACGGCGAGATCATGTACGAGGACTCGACATCGACGAGTGAGATGGCGACCACCTGCGAGGAACTCGTCTCGTATCTCGAACGGCACAACACGCTCCCCGAAACGCTGGTTCTACTCACCGGAACTGCGCTCGTCCCTCCGGAGTCGTTCACCCTCACCGAGGGAGACGAGGTTACCATCGACATCGATCGTATCGGACGACTCGTCAACGGAACGGTGAGCGTCTAATCCGATAGCACGACACGCCCGAGCACCGGGATAGCGACGGCTATCCTCGACTGCCGACGACGCCCGGACGGACGGGGCCACGTCCCGACGTTGGTCGGCGAGGGGATTCGGGGACGGCGTTCCGAGCCATCTTCGTGGAGCTGTTTCTACGGAATCACGTTTCGTCGTGTTCTGGATATCAGAATTCGATTGGCCGCGGCCGTCACTCCCGTTCGTTCGACATCCCCGCTAAAACAGGGACAGCACCGCAGTCGAAGAGTGGTACGGGAAAATACGGAGTCGTAGATGATGGTCAAATGAAGACATTGTGTTCTGGTATCGAGAACGAGCTCGTGGTCTGCGAGATTCTTGTCGTCCCGGTCTCCCGCCGAGCCAACTGTCCATTACAGGCATATCAATGTAATTCCTGTCGTGGGACGGATATTCTACTGCTGACGGTCAACCGCTCGGTTACACGTGTTTAGGAGAGTTGAACGCATTACGTCGAACGCGGTAGGAAGTTGAACGCGTCACGCCGAACGCAGGTCGAGTTCTATCTTCTTCGCGGTGCTGAACACCTGTCCCGTGACGTCCTCCTCGAAATGTCGTCCGTGGAGGACCTCGTCCGGACCGACGACGCAGATGGCCGCCCGTCCGTCGGTGTCGCCTCCACGGATCGGAGCGGCGACACCGTTCACGTCCTCGATTCGTTCCCCACGGCTGTACGCGACGCCGTCGTCGCGCACCTTTCGCAACTGTTCGAACAACCGTGACGCGTCGGTAATCGTCCCGTCGGTATAGCGGTCCAATCCGTGGTGTCGGATACAGTCCTCGACGCGGTCGTCGGACATGGAGGAGAGTATCGCTTTCCCGGCCGCGGTGGCGTGCAACGGCACTTGATCGCCGTTGACCGACGAGGGGGACCACGAATCGGAGCACGTCGCGTGATACACACGAGTCGCGCAACCCGTTTCCCCGACGTAGAGACCGGCGTACTCGCCGGTCGTCTTCGTGAGGTTGTCCAGATACGGCTTTGCGACCCGGAACAACTGCATCCGATCCCTCGTCCGCTCGCCCGTCGCGAGCGAGCGAAGCGTGAGGTCGTATCGGCCATCGACCTGTTTGACGTACCCCAGGCTACGCAACGTCGTCAGGTGGTTGTGAACGGTTCCCTTCGTCGTGTCGATTCGGGAGGCCAGTTCCGTCACCCCGAGTGGACCGTCGGCCGCGAGGGTTTCAAGCAGCGTAAACGAGGTCTTCGTCGCGTTCACCGGACAACGCCCATCTACGTTCATGGTACCTATCAATGGGTCATCCACTTATATCTGTTCACCACAGTTAAACTGAAAGATAAAAAATGTACCGAACGATCACGATAGATTCGCGGTGGCATCGATGTTTTGGGGGACGAATCCATCAGATGGACGGTATCGAGGAGGAGACGGAATATGAGCGGCGTTTTTCTGTGGTAAACGGGGGGAGGGGAGTGCTACGACCGGCGCTGGTCGGCTGACACGAGGAGCTTCGCGCGGGAAACACTCAAATCACTGGGATACACAGTGACGAAAAGAACGGCATGAATCACCTCGCAGTCGATATCGGCGCGAACGGTGGCACGGTGTTCACCGGAGAAATCGAGCCGAACCGGATGGACATCACCGAAGTGCATCGATTCGACAACCACCCGGTCGAGCGGAACGGCCGGTACGTCTGGGACGTTACCGACCTCCTCACGGATATCGAGGAGGGACTCTCCGTGGCGGCGTCGTCGCTCGACGGGATCGACACGGTCGGCATCGATACGTGGGGGTTGGATTTCGGACTGCTCAACGACGGCGAACTGTTGTGTGATCCGTACTCGTACCGTGACCCCGAAGTCAGCGCGACCCGCGATGATATCATCGAAACGGTCGGCAAGCGGGAACTGTTCGAGGCGACCGGCCTCAATCACTGGAACACGCCGAACACGCTGTGGCAGTACCACGCGCTGGCCCGGAACGAACCGGACCTCCTCGCGGACGCCGACCGCCTCCTGATGATGCCCCAGTTGTTGACGTATCTCCTCGGCGGAGAGGCGGTGACCGACGTTACGGTCGCATCGACGAGCCAGATGTTGGACCCCGGACGGCGGTCGTGGAATACCGCGCTCCTCGATCGATTGTCGCTGCCGACCGAACCGCTGCCGCCGTTGTGCGAACCCGGGACCATCGTTGGAACGGTAGACGCGGAAATCCTTCCGTCGGAACCCACGCTCGTGCTCCCGGCGAGTCACGACACGGCGGCGGCGGTCGCCGGGATGCCACTTTCGGAAAACGCCGCCTTTCTCAGCACTGGGTCGTGGTTCATCCTAGGCGTGGTTTCGCCACGGCCCGACCGTTCCGCGGCGGCCTACGAGGCGGGCGTCTCGAACGAACTCGGTGTCGACGACACCGTTCGACTGCTCAAAAATATCAACGGGTTCTTCCTGCTCGAAGAATGTCGGCTGGCGTGGAATCGGGACGGCGGCGTGACCTCGTACGAGGAACTATTGAGGGCCGCCGAGGACGCACCCGCACACGCGTCGATAGTCGATCCCGACGCCGACGCGTTCAGTATCGACGGATCGATGCCAGAGCAGATAGCCGACTACTGTCGCGACACGGACCAGCGGGTGCCGGAATCGGAGGGCGAAACCGTCCGCTGTCTCCTCGATAGCCTCGCCGCGACGGCGGCGCTCACCCTCGAAGGGATCGCGGCGGCGACCGGACGAACCCCCGAAACGCTCCACGTCGGCGGTGGCGGGGTTCGAAACGAACTGTTCTGTCAACTGCTCGCCGACGCGACCGGGTTAGTCGTCCGCGCGGGACCGACCGAAGCGACCGCGACCGGAAACCTGCTGACGCAGGCGGTCGCCGCCGGATCGCTTCCCGACCTCGAAACCGGTCGCCAACTCGTCGAATCGACGATGGAAATAGCCACGTACGAACCGGCGGCCGCCAAGGGCTGGGATGAAACGATGGAAAAGCTTCGCGCGCTTCGCTCGTCGTCGTGAAGTTCCGGTCTCAGCGCGACGTGTAGCCGCCATCGACGCGGACGATTTCGCCCGTCATGTACGGGGACGCCTCGGACGCGAGGAACACGACGATTCCCTGCAAGTCCTCGGGACGACCGAGTCGTCCCATCGGCGTGTTGTCCAGCCACGTGCGTTCCATTTCGGGGTCGGCTTCGAGCACTCCTTCCACGAGTTCGGTCCGCATGTAGCCCGGCGCGATGGCGTTGACGCGGACGCCACGGTCGGCCCACTCGACGGCCATCGACTTCGTCACCATCAGCACGCCCGCCTTCGACGCGTTGTAGCCGACCTGCGGTTGCGGGACGTTGACGTTGTAGGCCGACATGGAAGCGATGTTGATGATCCGTCCCTCGCCGCGGTCGAGCATCCGCCGTCCGACGTGTTTCGCGCACAGGAACACGCCCGAGAGGTTCACGTCGAGCGTCCGTTGCCACGTCTCGTACTCCATCTCCTCGGCCGGTTCGTTCGCGGCGATGCCCGCGTTGTTCACGAGAACGTCGATGGGACCCAGTTCGTCGGCCACCGCCTCGACCATCGCCTCTACTTCGGCTTCGTCGGTCACGTCCACCTCGACCGCGGCGGTATCGACGCCGAGTTCTTCGAGTTCGGCGGCCGCCTCCTCCGCCATCTCGATGTCGATGTCCACGATTGCAACGTCGGCACCAGCGTCGGCGAGCGCTGTCGCCATTTCCTTGCCGAGTCCACGGGCCGCACCCGTGACGATGGCTGTCTCTCCGTCGAGCGCAAATCGGTCTAGTACACCCATTTGTCAATATATCCCACGCATCGGTAGTAAGTATTTCGCAGGAGAATGTCGGTTGGAAGTGCGACACTGTAGGGGGAAGTTTTAACCGCTGGTCCACGGATTAGCAGGTGTCGATAATGAAAGCAGCTGTACTGACGGACGAGCGGACCGTCGCTATCGAGGAGCACGAAAGACCGAACCCGGACGATGGGGACGTGCTCGTCCGGGTGAACGCCTGTGGCGTCTGTATGACCGACTATCACATGTACCACGGGACGTTCCCCGTCGAGTTCCCGATGATACCGGGCCACGAGAGCGCCGGGGAAGTCGTCGCCGTCGGGGACGACGTGTCCAACGTCGCCGTCGGCGACCGAGTGGCGATCAACCCATCGATCCCCTGCAACGACTGTCGAGCGTGTCAGAGCGGGAAGGAGAACCTCTGTGAGAACTTCACCTCCATCGGCGGCGCGGCCGACACCATCATCGACGGCGCGTTCGCCGAGTACGTTCGCGCACCCGAAGGCTACGTCGAACCCGTGGGGGAGTTGGCGTACCGGAAAGCGGCGTTCGCCGAACCGCTTGCCTGCTGTATCCACGCCGTCGATCAAGTGGACCTCGAATCCGGGGACACCGTCGTCATCATCGGTGCTGGCCCCATCGGCCTACTCCTCTCACAGACGTTCCGCGCGAGCGGCGCGGGAACGGTCATCGTCTCCGAGCCTGTCGATCACCGACGCGAACTGGCGCTCGAAACCGGCGCGGACTACGGTATCGATCCCGTGGAAACCGACCTGAAATCGGAACTCGACGAACTCGTCGATGGCGTGGATATCGCCGTCGAGGCGGTCGGGTTGCCCGAAACCATCGAGATAGCGCTGTCGCTGCCGTCCGCCGGGGGAACCACGTTGATTTTCGGCGTCCCGCCGCAGGACGCGACGGTCGAAATCGATCCGTTCTCGGTGTACTACGACGAGACGGAACTCGTCGGAACGTTCTCCCTGACGCCCAACGATTTCACCCGCGCCGTCACGTTCCTGAGAAACGGGCGGATCGACGTCGAATCGCTCATCACCGACGAGTATGGTCTCGACGGATTGTCGAACGCGTTCGATGGGATGGAGGAAAAGGAGGGGTTGAAGAAGATGATCTATCCGAATCGGGACGAATAATCGTCTAACGATTATCCAATCGCCAGCTATCGATGGGGACCTGTCCGCCGTCGACGCGGAGTTCGTGGCCGTTGATGTAGTCGCTAGCGGGCGACGCGAGGAACGTCACGGCGTTCGCGATGTCTTCGGGTTCCGCGAGTCGGCCGATCGGGTTGTTGTCCAGAATCTGCTGGCGAACGGCGTCGCTGAACCCCTCGGTCATTCTGGTGTTCACCCATCCCGGTGCGACGGCGTTGACGCGGACCCCCTCGCGGCCGAGTTCGAGCGCGAGGCTCTTGGTCAACCCGAGCAGGCTGTACTTGCCCACGTCGTAGGCGGGTGACATCCCGACGCCGTTTTTCGTATGAATCGACGTGATGTTGACGACCTTCCCGTAGCCGCGCTCGACCATCCCATCGATGACCGCGCGAGTGCAGTTCAGCGACCCGTAGAGGTGCACGTCGAGGTTCAACTCGAAGGTGTCGTCGTAGGAGTCATCGACGAACGGCCCGGCGTCGCCGACGCCAGCGTTGTTCACGAGGATATCGATGGGACCCAGTTCCTCCGTCGCCCGTTCGACCATCGCCTGAACTTCCGCGGCGTCGCTCACGTCGGCGGCGATGCCGACGGTTTCGACGCCGAGGTCCCGGACTTCCGCGGCGGTTTCCTCCGCCACGTCGGGGTCCACGTCGTTGATGACGACGTCGGCACCGTTTCGTGCGAACGTCTTCGCCGTTTTCTTTCCCATTCCGCGGCCAGCACCCGTGATGAGGGCGGTACGGTCTGTCAAGTCACAGTCCATGGCTACGGTGAGCGATTCGCCGAACATAGTCGTTGTGGTAGCATACAAGATATGAACTATCAATGTGATCATCGATAAGGACAATACTTAATTATCTGTAATCAAATTACTCGCGTGGATAGCTGAACCGCATCGAACCGGACGGTGTGACACGAAGTCCCCTCACGGGGATGGCGGTGTGGATGACAGGCGGACACAGAACCATGAACACCAGCAACCGAATCAGCGCAACGGATCGGGTGAACGATGACGACGAATAGAACGCGCCGCGACTTCCTCGCATACGCGGGTACGGGTGTAGCGCTCACATTGAGCGGCTGTACGCGCGGCGGCAGTGCGAGCTCGGGGAACGACGGAACGAAGACCGTGGACCCGTCGAAGGGAGACGGAACCATCGACCTCTCGGCGTACACCGACGCGAACATCAAGTGGAAGAAACACTCCGGGAAGAAGGTCAACGTCGGTGCCGTCCAGCACGCGTGGATCGACAGCATTCGACCGCTCGTTCCCATGTTCGAGAAACTCACAGGGATCGACGTGGTGTGGAACATCCTCCCGGAACAGCAGTTCCGAACGAAGCGGCTGACCGACGTGAGCACCGGGGCCGGGAAGTTCGACGTGTTCTTCATGGACCAAGTCGTCAACCAGTTCCGGCAGGCCGGATGGCTCCAGTACCTCGACCCGTACTTCCAGGACGACGACCTCTACGACCCGGACTGGTACAACCGGGACGACCTTCTCGGCGTGTGTCAGGAGGCGGTCCACGGGGCCGGGCGGACGAAGAAGTGGACGGGGATGCCGATAACCGTCGAGGTCCACACGATGTTCTACCGGAAGGACCTCTACGAGAAGCACGACCTGTCGATTCCGAAGACGACGGACCAGTTCCTGCACAACGCGAAAGTCATTCAGGAGAACGAAGACGGCGTTTCGGGGCTCGTCAACCGCGGTCAGAAGGGGTACGGGATGAACGTCTACACGATGGACGCGTGGCTCCGCGAGTACGGCGGCAAGCTATGGAAATCGTATCCGGAAACGTCCGGCCTCGACACGGACATGGCGAAGAAGGCGGGCAAGTACTACGTGGAAGCGCTCCAGAACTACGGCCCGCCGTCCATCGGCACCATGACGTGGTCCGAAGTCGTCGCGGCGATGCAACAGGGCACCGCCGCGCACGTGATGAACGACGCGAACCTGTTCTGGGGGACCCTGGCGGACGCCTCCCCGGACGGCGGCGACATCGGCGTCGCGAAGATGGTGACGCCGAAGACGAAGGAAAGCAAGTTCGCGCCGGGCGCGTTCACGTGGCAACTGTCCACGTCGAAGGCCGCGAAACACTCCGAGGCGGCGTTCCTGTTCATGCTCTGGGCCACGTCGAAGCCGACCCAGCGATGGATGGCGATTCAGCGGAGCGCCTCGTTCCCGACGCGAAAATCCATCTGGTCGCAGAAGGCGTACGAGAAGAAGTACGGCGAGGAGTTCAGCAAGGTATCCCTCGAATCGCTGAAGAGCGCCGAGACGGAGCCGTACGACGCGATGTACCCCGTCTGGGCCCAGAAGTACTCCATCCAACTCCAGAAGGCGATAACCGGCGGGAAATCCGTCGATTCGGCGATGAAGAAGGCGGCACAGCAGGCCGAGTTGACCGTCGGAGGGAACTGACATGAGTCGAGAACCGAACCACCGACAACCATCGATTGACTTCCGATCACCGAACCACCACAGAACGACGAATTCGACCGAGAAACCATGAGTTTAGACACCCAATCAGGAACGAACCAAGGAACGCAGTCCGAGGGGCGATTCCGCAGCGCGTGGAACGAGTACCTGCCGGTGTGGCTCGCCACACCGATGGTGCTCGTCGTCCTCCTCATCACTATATTCCCCGGAATATACGACCTGTACCTCAGCCTCGTCAATTACAACTACGTCCACCCCGAGCAACTCGGGACGTTCACCGGACTCCACAACTTCCGAGTGATATTCACCGACCCCGTCGTCTGGAAATCGATCACGGTGACGGCCATCTTCGTGACGTGTGCGTTGATCCTCGAACTCGTCATCGGGTTCTTCCTCGCCGCGTTGCTGACGAACGTGGAGAACAGGTGGGCCGAGACGTTCTACAGGATCGTCTTCATCCTGCCGATGGCCGTCGCGCCGGTCAGTTTGGCGATGATCGGACGGATCATGCTCGACCCGCAACTCGGCATCATCGCGTACGCCATCAACACGTACACGCCGTTCGCGGCACCGAACTTCCTCACGAACCTGCCGCTGCTGACGGTCATCCTCATGGACGCGTGGAACTGGACGCCGTTCATGTTCATCATCCTCTACGCCGGGATGTCGTCGGTTCCGGACGAACTGAAAGAGGCGGCGCGCATCGACGGCGCGCCGACGTGGCGGACGTACGTCCACGTCATCATCCCGTACATGAAACCGGTCATCTTCGTGGCGTTCCTCATCCGCCTCATCGACCTGTTCCGCACGTTCGGGACGGTGTACGGACTGACCCGCGGTGGCCCCGGCAACGCGACGAAGCTCATCAGCATCCAGATCTTCCAGACAGGGTTCACGTACATCGACATCGGTGCAGCGAGCGCGCTCGCCATCGTGTACCTCGTCGTCGTCCTCATCATCTGTAACGTGCTGATTCGCGTCGTCGGCTTCGAGGGGGTGTTGGAGTGATGGCAGTCTCGGATAGGACGAAGAACGTGGGGCGACACGTCGTCCTGCTCGTGTGGGCGTTCGTCTGTCTCGCCCCACTCTGCTGGATCGGGTTCATGTCCCTCAAACCGCCGGGACACGCGCTGGACCTCCCGCCGAAGTGGGTGTTCCTGCCGACGGTGTACAACTACATGCAGTTGGCGAACGACCCGTCGTTCGTCCACGCGCTCACCAACAGCCTCATCAGCGTGACCGCCTCGGTGATCATCGTCCTGGTGGTCGGCGTTCCGGGCGCGTACGTCCTCTCGCGCTACGACGTGCCGAAGAAGCCGGACGTGCTCATCTGGATACTGTCGTCCCGGATGTTGCCACCCATCGCCGTGGTGATCCCGTTCTTCGTCATCTTCCGGACGTTCCACCTCTACGACACGCTGGTCGGACTGGTGTTCATGTACGTGACCATCAACATCGCGCTGGTGGTCTGGGTGATGAAGGCCTTCTTCGACGGCATTCCGCAGTCGCTCGAAGAGGCGGCGCTCGTGGACGGCGCGACGCGCTCGCAAGCGTTCCGGAAGGTCGTGTTGCCCTCGGCACTCCCGGGCATCATCTCCGTCGCCATCATCAGCTTCATCTTCGCGTGGATCGAGCTGCTGTTCTCGCTCATCCTCACGAACAACCACGCACAGACGCTTTCGCTGGCGGTGTACGGCTTCATCGGCTCCCGAAACATCGAGTGGTCGATGCTGGCGGCCGCGTCGATGACGATGATCATCCCAGTGTTGGTGCTTCTCGTCGCCGCGAATCGCTACCTCGCGTCGGGACTGAGCTTCGGCGCCGTGTTGAAGGAATAAACATATGAGATTTGAAATGAACCGAATAAAGTCAACATTTATTTGGGAAGAACGAGCATACTAGACCAATGGCAGGAATCAGTATCGACAGCGTCGTCAAACGGTTCGACAGTCGGCAGGGTGAGATCACTGCCGTCGATGATGTCGACATCGACATCGGGGATGGCGAGTTCGTCGTCCTCGTCGGACCGTCAGGGAGCGGGAAATCGACCCTGCTCCGGATGGTATCGGGACTCGAACAGCAGACGGAAGGTGACATCTGGATTCAGGACGAACTCGTGAACGGGATGTCGCCACGCGACCGGGACATCGCGATGGTGTTCCAGAACTACGCGCTCTACCCGAACATGAGCGTCCGCGAGAACATGAGCTTCGGCCTCAAGATGTCCACCGACCTCTCGGGCGAGGAAATCGAGGAGCGCGTCGAGCGCGTCGCACGGACGATGGACATCGAGAATTTACTGGACAACAACCCGTCACAGATGTCCGGTGGCCAACGACAGCGCGTCGCGCTCGGCCGCGCCATCGTCCGTGACCCCAACGCGTTCCTGATGGACGAACCGCTGTCCAATTTGGACGCGAAACTGCGAACCGTCATGCGGACCGAAATCAATCGCCTCCAGTCGGAACTGGACGTGACGACGCTGTACGTCACCCACGACCAGACGGAAGCGATGACGATGGGCGACCGCCTCGTCGTCCTCAACGAAGGCGAATTACAGCAGATCGGCACCCCGCTCGAATGCTTCTACCGGCCGGAAAACCTCTTCGTCGCGAGTTTCATCGGGTCGCCGTCGATGAACTTCTTCGAAGCCGAACGCGAGGGGCGAACGCTCCTCGCGGACGGGTTCGACTACGAACTTTCCGAGGACATCACGGCGTCCACCGAGGGGCACGAGCGCGTGACCATCGGCGTTCGACCGGAGGACGTGGAGATCAGAACCGGGGAGGAAAGCGAGAACGGGTTCCGGTGTCAGGTCGATGTCGTGGAGCCGATGGGAAGTATCCGATATCTGTACCTCAAACCGGTCGAACAGTCACACGACGGCACGTTCGTCGTGGAGATAGACGGCCAGCGTCCGGTGGACGAAGGCGAGGAGTTGTACGCCGACATCCCCGCCGAGACGATGTATCTCTTCGACACGGAGACCGGGAACGCGATTCATCACCGAACACTCACCGAGGAAGCCGAATCCGAACTCTCCGATCGGATGGCTGACGTCGGCGTCACATCGGAGTAATCACAACGGTGGAGCGAATAGGAGACAACATGGACGAAACGGAAGACCCATATCACGACGAACGGGACGCGATACGCGAGTACGGCATCGAACTCATCGAACGCGGACTGACCGAGGGAACCGGCGGAAACCTGAGTATGCGAATCGACGACGAACACATCGCCATCAGCCCGTCCGGCGTCCCCTACAGCGAAATCGACGTGTGGGACGTTCCGGTCGTGGACCTCGACGGGAACGTCCTCACGGGCGACCGGGAGCCATCGACGGAACTGCCGATGCACTTGGCGGTGTACGAGCGGCGCGACGACGTCGGCGGCGTCGTTCACACCCACTCGCCGTACGCGACGTCCTTCGCGGCGCTCGGCGAACCGATTCCGGCGTCACACTACCTCGTGGCGTTCGCGGGAACGCACGTCCCGGTCGCGGAGTATCGGACCCACGCCACCCCCGAACTCGGTGAAGCGGCAACGGAATCACTCGGTGACGAGTTCAACGCGACGCTGTTGAAAAACCACGGGGTGTTGACGGCCGACGACTCGCTCGCGAGCGCGTTCGACGTGGCCGAGATGGTCGAGTACTGCGCCCGGATCCATCACCTCGCGTCCACCGTCGGGACGCCCGATATCCTCCCCGACGAGGAGATCAGGCGGATACAGGGCAAACTGGAGAGCTACGGCACGAGCGAATAGCGACCGTCGCCGTCGCTTCGAACGTCCATTTGATTCCCCCGTCCCGCTGGTGCACGGAAGGATCAAGTGGTTCCACCGAGAGGGTCGCGTATGCGCATCGTCGACTACGAACTGTTCGAAGTGCCGCCCCGGTGGCTCCTCCTGCGGTTGGAAACCGCCGACGGAACCGTCGGGTGGGGAGAGCCGATAGTGCAGGGACGGATCAAGGCGGTTCGCGGCGCGGTCGAGGAACTGCTGGAGACGTATCTTGTCGGCGAGGACCCGCTCCCCATCGAGAAACACTGGGAGACGATGTATCGCGGCGGGTTCTTCCGCGGCGGTCCGATCCTGATGAGCGCCATCGCCGGTATCGACATGGCGCTGTGGGACATCAAGGGAAAACACTACGGAGCGCCCGTTCACGCGCTCCTCGGGGGGCCGGTTCGGGACAGACTGCGGGTTCACCAGTGGATTGGCGGCGAATCACCCGAGGAAATCGCCGTCTCGGCGCGCGAGATGGTCGCCGCGGGCTATTCCGCGCTGAAGCTGAACGGGACGACGGAGTTTCGACCCTTGGCGTCGCCAGCGGAAGTGGACGCCGTCGAATCCCGATTGCGGGCGGTTCGAACCGCCGTCGGCGACGACGTGGACATCGGGATCGACTTCCACGGCCGCGTTTCGTTTCCGATGGCGAAACGGATCGTGAGCGCGCTGGAGAAGTACAGCCCGATGTATTTCGAACAGCCGGTTCCGCCGGAGCAGAACGGACGGCTTCGGGAAGTCGCCATGCACACCACGGTGCCGGTTTCGACCGGCGAGCGACTGTACTCGCGGTGGGAGTTCGAGGAGGCGCTCATCGACGGCGTCGTCGGCGTCTTCAACCCCGACATCACGCACGTCGGGGGTATCTCGGAGATGCGAAAGGTAGCCACGATAGCCGAGACGCACGGTGTCGCGCTCGTTCCCCACTGTCCCCTCGGCCCCATCGCGCTCGCCGCCAGCCTCCAAGTGGGGTTCTGCTCGGGGAACATCGTGGTACAGGAACACAGTTTGAACCTTCACGACGTGGAACGGAGTACCGGCTTGGCCCTCCTCGAAGACCCATCGGTGTTCGGCTTCGCGGACGGGTACGTGACGGCACCGGACGCGCCGGGACTCGGCGTGTCCATCGACGAAGAGCGAGTTCGGGAGCGTGCCGAACACGACGTGATGTGGCACAATCCAATCTGGCATCACGACGACGGGAGTTTTGCCGAGTGGTAACGCTTCGGGCGCGAGTTCCGGTTCGCGTATAAACGGCAGGGATATGCCGGGACGAAGGATAGCCACGCTGAGCCCGTATGACCTATCCATGGAAGAAAGCGTTTCGGGGTTCAAGCAGGAAGGTGGATGGGTCGCCGTGGTCGAGCACGGCGAGCGCATCACTGCCGCGCTGGAAGCGGAAGGGATTTCCGGGGCAGAGTTCGAGGACTGGGACGAGTGGCGGCCCAAGGCGGAGGAACGATTCGGGGAGGAGGTCAACGAGAAGACCGCGGAACAGGCCAGCACGAGCGAGGGGGACGGCGAAAAATCCGGGAAAACTCCGCTGGAGGACATCAGTACCGCGGGGGATAGTATTGGGGGGACGATTCAAGAGCTCGAAGACGGCGATTTAGAGGACGCGGCCGAAGAGGGGCAAGAAGCGGTGGAACACGCGACCCGTGCGGCCGACACGGCGGCACGGAAAGGCCTCCGTGCGGTCGAGAACACGGTGTACAAACACGTGATGACGAAAGTATCGCCATGTTACTTCGACAACGCGCTCGTCAGCGCGAACATCGACCGAATCGGGTCCGGACGGCCGCAGTATCGATTCGAGGTAAACGTCAACGACGATTCGCTGAAACGGAGCGTCAGCGACCTGCTGGCGGAGTACGAGGACATCGAGCGATGGCGAATCGAGACGGAGAAGAACACACGGAGCGCGGCGATATCGGAAGGTATCGAATCGGTAACCGAAGAGTAGTGTACCGGTTCCGAATTCGCTCGTAAAGTTGTGAACCGGTTCCGCATCCGCTCGTAAACACCTCCCCCGTGGGCGTGCCCGTTATTGCGGTAGCGAACGTTAGTATCGGTCATGGGTGTCGTCGTAGAGGCGGAAATTCCGGCGAACGAATTCGCGCTGTGGGAGACGGGGACGGCGGTAGAGGGGTTGGCGTTCGAAATCGAGCGAATCGTCGCTCACGACCCCGAGCGAGTCATGCCGTTCATCTGGGTGAGTGGAGAAGATGCCGACGGCGAGCGAGTACAGCGGGCGCTGGAGGGCGACCCGAGCACCGCGAACGTTCGGTTGGTCGCCGAACTCGACGACGAATGGCTGTACCAGATGGACTGGATAGATTCCATCCAGACGCTCGTGCAAATTCTGGTCGAAGAGGAGGGAACCATTTTGGCGGCGTTCGGCCGGGACGGAACGTGGCACGTTCGGGCGCTGTTTCCGGAGTACGGTTCGCTGTCGAGAACGTACGATTACTGTACGAACAACGACCTGACGTTCGACGTCAAGCGGATTTATCGGTTGGACGAGGGGAAAGGCGGCCGGTTCGGCCTCACGGAGCAACAACAGGAGACGCTCGAAGCCGCGTTCGAGCGCGGCTATTTCGAGATTCCACAGGAAGTCACGATGGACGATCTCGCGGGGGACCTCGACATCTCCCCGCAGGCGCTCTCGGAGCGCCTGCATCGCGGTCACAAGAACCTGATCAAAAACACGGTCATGGTCGGTCGGGGTGCCGAAGGAGAGGGAAAATAGCCGACGGGTCGTTCAATCGTCGTGACGGTGTTCGTCGAAGCCGTAGATGTTCGTGTCCATGGAATCGTGGCCGTCCGTCGGCGACGAGCGAACGTCGTGGCGCATGATGGCGTAGAAGAGGAGGCCAAGACCGATCGAAAACAGCACGCCTTCGCTCGATTGGAGCAACAGACGTTCGGTACCGTTTAGGAAGTACTCACCGCGAATACCGAGCCGATACACCGGGTCGACGAGACCACCGAGGACGATGAACCCGAACCCGATGGTCGAGAACAGATACGATTTCATTTTCGGATTTTGATAGTACGCGATGAAGCTCAGCGCCATCAGGAGACTGCTCATGACGAACATCAGCAAATTGGCGAAGATGAACGCCCACAGTTCGACTGGTCTAGCCATGATGCGGGTCTCTCCAGAAGCTCGGCCAGTCGAGCGAGGTACCCGTCCCCCCACCCGCCTCCTGATAGGAGGTCAACAACCCGCCGAAGAATCCATCGAGCCTGCTCACGAGACGGTTGTCGGGTTCGTTGAAGATCGTCACGACCTTTTCGAGCGCGGGATTGCCAGTGTACGCAACCCGACCGGATTCGGGGTTGTATCGGACGATATCGGCCGTCGCGAGCATCGGGAGATGGATGTGGGTCAGGGCCAGCAGGATTTCGTCGAGCGTCGACTGATCCGGTTCCTCCGTATCGGTTTCGTGTCGAGCGATTCGACGGGCGAGGGCCGAGCGCGACATCGCGGTTCGGTTCTGCCAGTTGTCACGGAGGACGGAGAGGAGATACCGGCGTCGTCGGTCCGACAAACCGAACAGGACGTCGTCGACCCCCGCTTCCTCGGTTTCGAGAAGCTGCCTGAATCGCGGGTCAGTGAGCGCGCGGTGGTCCGTCGTGGTCACGGTTCCGGTCCCCTCGTCCCAGCCGACGAGACCGCTGTTCCGTAACACCGGGAGTTGTTTGTGGTGGAGGTCGAGGCGGATGGCCCGCACGTCTTCCTCCGAGACATCCGCCACCTGTGTTCCCCCCTCGGTCGCCGCGAGGAGACGGGCGAGTTCACGCTCGTCCGTTGCCGCCGTTCGGTCAAGGAGTATCGCGAGAGTCGATCGCCGTCGGTTGGTTTCCACCGCAGCGAACATCGGATGTTGCACCTCGGGTTCCATCGGGCGGTTTTGTTTCTCCATCGTTCGTCCCTACTCGCTGGGGCGGGTATAGACAGAGCGGCTAATAGCAGAGCCTCCGAATACGAAAGGTAGACGCCCCATACCGGTTTCGAGGGACCGGTTAGAGCCGTCTCGATCGTAGCACACCTCCTGGAACGTTCGGGAGATCGTCCATGGCAGAAACTCAGTCGCCACGTCATCAGTCATCGGCACCGTGAGCAGTGGACTCGTCGTCGAGGTAGTCACCCTGAATCTCCGCCGTAACGCGTATCACGCTCGTCGTCGTGGTGATGGCGTACAGTCGTTGGAGTGCGCATCAGGATTCGACACCGAGCGATGATATCTGAAACGGAGGGAAGCGACGTTTCGGCCCGTGCACGGGACGTACTGGGTTTTTCGCGATGGTGGCAGATCGTGGCTGGCGTCGTCATGATGGGATTGGTCAGCCCGTACCAGTACATGTGGTCGTCGGTGCAGGGACCGCTAGCGCGGGACCTCGGGGTCCCGCTGTCAGCCCTCGGAGCGGTGTTCAGCCTGTACGTGTTCTTCCAAGCCGGGTCGCAGTTCCCCGCAGGGTGGTGGCGGGACAATCACGGACCACGACCGATGGCCGTTCTGGCGGGCGTGCTCGCCGGGAGCGGGTACGTCGGACTGACGTTCGCCACCGAACTATGGCAGGTGTATCTGCTCTACTCGCTGGGGGCCATCGGTACCGGAATGGTGTATACGGTCGCCATCAACACCGCCCTCAAGTGGTTTCCAGATCGACGTGGGATCACCACCGGTGCGGGTTCGATGGCGTTCACCGCGGGGAGCGCGTTGTTCGTCCCCTACATTCGGTTCCAATCGGCTTCCGGCGCGTTTCTGTCGGGGCTTCGAACCATCGGCTTGCTCGTCGGAATCGGCGTCATCGCGTGTGCGCTCGTCCTTCGTGATCCCCCGAAGGATTGGCTGGACGACGACGGTGGTAAGGACGATGACGAGGGGGATGAAAACGAGGACGCTGACAACGACGGCGGTGAGGATGACAGGGATTTCGTCGATGACGCCCGCGACGAGGGATCGGAAACGGCGAGCGAGTGGACCGGAATCGGAACGGGTCGTCAGTACACGTGGCGCGAAGTCGTCCGGACGTGGCAGTTCTGGACGATGTATGCCCTATTCGTCGGGATTTCCGGGGCGGGGCTGATGCTCACGGCGAACCTCATTCCGTTCGCGGACCAGTTCGGCTTCGCCGCGCTGCTGGTGACGCTGACGGCGACCATCCTCCCCGTCGCGGACGCCATCGGCGAACTCGTCGTCGGCGGGATTTCGGACCGTGTCAGTCGGGAGCGATTGATGACGGTGACGTTCTCGCTCTGCGGAATCGGACTCCTGTCGCTCGTCGGCACGGGAGCGGTCGGGTCGTCGCTCGGATTCCTCCTCGCCCTCGTCGTGGCGGCCGGTTTGGAGGGATCACAGTACACGCTGTTTCCGAGCCTCGTCGCCGATTACTACGGGGAGCGTCATTCCTCGGCGAACTACGCCGTCCTCTATTCGGCGAAGATACTGGGCGGCGTCTTCGGCGGGGTCGTCTCCGGATGGCTCGCCGGGGTCGCGGGGTGGACGCCGGTGTTCCTCGTCGGCAGCGGTCTCGCCATCGCCGCCGGGGTCGGTGCGTTCACGCTTCGCCCGCCGGACGACGAACGAACTGACTAACGGACCGACTAACGCTTCGCTTCGCCCGCGCGGTACGGCGCGAGCGCGTCCCGCCAGGCGTCGGGAAGCAGGGTTGGCTGGCCGTCGTCGTCGAGGTAGACGGAGACCGTTCGGCCGGTAGCGACGGTGGCGTCCCCGGTCCCGAGTTCGTACTCGATGGTGAGGCTGGTCTTACCGGTTTCGACCGGACCGAGCGCCGCGGTGACGGTGGCGTCCGGTTCGATGGGGGCCACGTACTCGACGTCTAGCGACCGCACCACGGTCGGTGCTGACGAGAGCGAGGTATCGAGCACCTCCTCGAACAGCCGTTCTTTCCCGCGTTCGAAGTAGCTGGCGTAAACGACGTGATTGACGTGCGAGCGGGTATCGAGATCACGAAACTGAACCTCGATGTCGTGGGTGTACGTCCGTGGTGTCATGTCGAAACCGAGTTCGGGCGGGAACTTGAGTTCACCTATCCGAAACGTCCCCACGAAATCGGTCGCTGGAGAGCGGATGGGTCGGTCACGCCGGGATGCAGTCATCACAACACGTACGAACAGACCGTTCGGAGGGAGAAATCATCAGGCGATACGGAACGGCGTACCGTAGGGAGCAACCACGTGAACGGAGGAAGAAATGTAATTCTAAACTCAGTAACGCACCGCTCTGGGAAACAGCCGTCAGTATGAAAGCAAAATATGGAAAGTTATATGACATGATATTACATCGACTATTGGTTCGAAAATTGAACGATAATCAAAAAACAGAGCCGGTCAAAATAGACCTATATAGGCCAATATGCACGGTCCTGAGTGCCAGTAGCAGAATAAGTTCAACAATATGTGAATTCCCCACACGCACTACACCAATATAATCTGTTTGTTTCTTATTTTGTTTTATGTTTTATTTATTAATAATAAATTAGATATTCGATTGAGAGGTGGTTCGACAGGGCGGTCGAAGGTCGTCGACGAACGAGGAATATCCGTTTCCGAGCCCATTACAGGACTACTGCTGTAATAGTTTTGAGTGGTTTGCGGTCGAATCATCAGTGAGAGTGGAGGGGATGAAAACCCACGAAATCCGGTCAGACAGCGACTCGGCGTGCCTGTCACTATGACGAAACATTCCCGACGAATCGTGTCGTGGTTCCGGCCGCACGGTCACACTCGGTGGCGCGCGTGTCGCCGAGCGCGTGATTAGTGGGACGTCGAAACCCGTCCGGGGATGCGACCCTATTGGGGTCGAGGGGAAGGAATTTCGTCCTGAGAAATTCGAACGAAATCGGCAGTGTCCGCGTCTGTCAGGGGCCGATTCACGGTGGTTGCCTTCCGGAGAGTTTCCTCACCGTCCGTTCTCCGATGCGACCCCAGAGCGGTCTGAATCGCCCGTCCCCCGAAAACGATTCGTGACGACTTCGGTTTCGGATGGGGTGTCACTATGACGAAACACCCACCTATCGTATGTGGACAGGAGAGGACGGCAAAATTTAATGTTTTGTTCCAGATATAAGTATTAGTCTATATCAATAGGTGAATTTAAATTGTTGTACTCTAAAATAAACCGCGAGGGTCGGGCACACAGTTTCGGCACACCGATGCCGGTCGTGAGTCACGACCCCGTCAACCGAACTCATGAAACAAACGCGACGAAACGTATTACGCAAGGTATCGGCACTTTCGGCACTGACGCTCGGCGCGAGTGGGCTGGCGGCAGCGGCCGACTGCAGCGGTTACTCCGACTGGCAGTCGGACGTCGCCTACACGGACGGCGACCGTGTCGTCTACGACGGCGCGCTGTGGGAAGCCCAATGGTGGACGCAAGCCAACGAACCCGAGACGAGCGACTCCGTCTGGGTGAAGGTCGGCCCGTGCGACGGGAGCGGCGGCGGTGGTGACGGTGGCGACGGCGGGGACGGCAACACGGCCCCGACCGCCTCGTTTACCGCGAACCCGATTTCGCCCGCACCGGGTGAGACGGCCACGTTCGACGCCTCGGGGTCGTCCGACTCGGACGGGTCCGTGGCATCCTACGACTGGACGTTCGGCGACGGCAGCAGCGCGACTGGCCAAAGCGTCACGCACAGCTACGGCAGCGCCGGTAGCTACACCGTCACGCTGACCGTGACCGACGACGCCGGGGCGACCGGTTCGGCGACGAAGACCGTCACCGTCGCCGACGGCGGAACGTCGCTCAACCAGCGCGTCACGGGCTACTACATGCAGTGGTCCCAATGGGACCGGGACTACTATCCGGGCGACATCCCGGTGGACAAGGTGTCGCACGTCAACTACGCGTTCCTGACGGTCGAACAGGACGGCACCGTGGACTACATTCAGGAGAGCGCGGCGATGAACGTTCTCCAACCGAAGTCGTGGCAGGACTGGACCGGCTTCGACAGCCTCGTGGACGACCCGAACACGAAGTTCCTGTTCTCCATCGGCGGGTGGAGCGATTCGACGCACTTCTCCGATGCGGCCAACACGCAGGCGAACCGCGAGCGGTTCGCGAGCACGGCCATCGACATCATGCAGGAGAACGATTTCGACGGCATCGACATCGATTGGGAGTATCCGGGCGGCGGCGGCAAGTCCGGAAACGTCGTCCGTGACGGTGACAAGGCGCGGTTCACGAAACTCCTGCAGGAAGTCCGCTCGCAACTCGACGACGCCGAAGCGGAGGACGGTAAGGAGTACCTCCTGACCGCAGCGATGTCCGCCGACCCCGACAAGGCGGAGGGGCTCGACCACGCGGCGAACGCGGAGGCGCTCGATTACGCGAGCATCATGGCCTACGACTACCACGGCGCGTTCGACGACTACACCAACCACGACGCGCCGCTGTACGCCAAGTCGAGCGACCCGTCGCCGCGGGCCGCCGATTTCAACGTCAACGCCTCGATGAACTACTGGGCCAACACGGCGTTCGACGCGTCACAGCTCTCGATGGGGATGCCGTTCTACGGCCGGAGCTTCGCCAACGTCACGAGCAGCACGAACGACGGGCTGTACCAGTCGTTCGACGGAGCCGCCAGCGGAACGTGGGGGCAGGACAACGGCGTCAAGGAGTTCTGGGACATCAATCAGAACCTCGAACCGAGTTCGGCGTACGACTACTACTGGGACGACACGGCGAAGGTCCCGTGGCTCTACTCGCCGTCGAAGGACATTTTCATCACCTACGACAACGAGCGGTCCATCGGTGCCAAGACCGATTACGCCGTGGACAACGACTTCGGCGGGGTGATGTTCTGGGCGTTCGCCAACGACAAGAACGAGGTGCTGCTGGACGCGATGCTCGACCATCTCTAGCGACCGGGAACGGTCAGAGCGAAAAGTTCGAGTTTTTTCGAGGAGGCGATCAGAGTGGCAGTCGTTGAGGGTGCGACGGGGGAGCGAACTCTACGAAGACGTGCGCAGATTCGGGTGAGAGGGAGGCCTCGAACGTCCCATTTGTTTCGAGGAGAAGTGTTTGGTTGGCGTGTAGTTACAACTACTGAGAAGACGACGATTCTCGTAGAGACTCGGCGTTTCGTCTCAGAGCGCCGTTTTGAGTTGTCGGACCGTGCCGAGCACCAGCCCCGGAACGTTCTCTTCGAGTCGCTTGCTACTCAATCGATCAGCGTGCCCCGCCACGTACACAGCGGCGACGTCGCCGTCGTGTTCCAGCGCGACGGCGATGCCGTTTCGCTCGGGGTGCTGTTCGCCCCGCTCGATGGCGATGCCGCGGTCGCGGATGCCGTCCAGTTCGCGTTCGAGTCGGTCCCGGTCGGTGATGGTGTTGTCCGTCCGCTCGGGAAGGCCGACGTCGTCGAGTATCGCGTCGATTTCCGTCGGCGAGAGACGAGCGAGGATGGCCTTTCCCGCGGCGGTACAGTGGAGATAGCGGTCGGTGAGTTCGGATTTCGACGGGGTGTCCGTGGACTGGTAGAGGTCGATGGTCGACGAACCCTGTTTGACGACGAGACTGGCCGTCTCGTCGGTGGTCGTCGCCAGTCGGTCGATGGCGGGCCGTCCGGCGCGATACAGGTCGGAATCGTACTGGATTCGGGAGCCGATTTCGAGGAAGCGGTACGAAAGGGAGTATTCGACGCCGTCCTTCTCGACGTATCCCAACTCCCGCAGCGTCGCCAGGTGTTTGTACGTGGTGCTTCTGGTGAACTCCAGCGCGTCGGCGAGTTCGGAAATCCCGACGGTTCCACCGCGGTTCGCCATCGTCGTTATCAGGGCGAACGTCTTCTTCGGTGCCGAAACCATCGATGTCTGGCCACCATCATCCATACCCACGTATGGAATTAAATGCTGATAAGTATTTCGTGATTCGAAATCGGTGCCGACGAGTACTGGTCGATGACCGGATTACCAATCGGCGATGCTGCCGTCCTCGTTTCGCCACGTCGGGTTGTACCACTCGACGTGACCCTCCGACCGTTCCTCGACGGCGGCCTCGTCGACATCGATACCGAGACCGGGTCCGTCGAGGATGTCGAGGTAGCCGTCCTCGAACGAGAAGACGGAGGCGTCTTCGAGGTAGTCGTACGCGGGGCCGCGGGCCGACGGGTGGACGTCGAACCCGTGGTCCTGCACGGCGAGGTTCGGAATCACGGTATCGACCTGCAACGACGCCGCGAGCGCGATGGGACCGAGCGGGCAGTTCGGGGCGACGGCCACGTCGTGTGCTTCGGCCATCGCCGCGAGTTTCACCAGTTCCGAAATACCCCCGGCGTGGGAGACGACGGGTTGGATGAGGTCCACCGCCCCGCCGCGGAAAACCGGCTTGTAATCCCATCGGGAGTACAGTCGTTCCCCGGTGGCGATGGGAACGTGTGACCCCTCGGCGATTCGGGGGAGGTGTTCGACGTTCTCCGGGAGGACGGGTTCCTCGACGAACATGAGGTTGCAGTCGGACAACCGGGCGGTGAGCGTCTTCGCCATCGACTTCGAGACGCGACCGCGGAAATCGACGCCGATGTCCACCGTGTCGTCCACGGCGTCCCGCACCTCCCGGATACGGTCGACGACCCGGTCTATCGTGGCGGCCGTCTCGATGTGACGGGTCTGGTTCGTCGCATCCATCTTCAGCGCGGTGTAACCGGTATCGGCGAGTCGGTTGGCCTCCTCGATGACGTCCGACGGGCGGTCGCCGCCGACCCACTGGTACACGCGGATCTTGTCCCGGCACTTCCCGCCGAGCAGTTCGTAGACGGGGAGGTCGTAGTACTTCCCCTTGATGTCCCACAACGCCTGATCGATTCCGGCGATGGCGCTCATGAGGATGGGACCGCCTCGATAGAACCCACTCCGGTACAGCGCCTGCCAGTGGTCCTCGATTTGTCGAGGGTCCCGCCCGACCAGATAGCCGTCGAGCATCTCCGACACCGCCGCCCGGACGGTCTTCGCCCGCCCCTCGACGATGGGTTCGCCCCATCCGACGATACCCGCGTCGGTTTCGATCTTCAGGAACAGCCATCGGGGCGGAAGTTCGTACAGGTCGTAGCCGGTAATTTCCATACTCGTCGATGCACGGAAGATTACAAAACCGTGACGAACGGATCGTGTCGAGGGGGCGAGTGAGGAATTTCGCCGATTGGCCAATTTCGCGCCAAATTCATCCAGCCTCCCTCCATCCAGCTTTCCATCACGTTATATCCACTAATTAGTGTATTTTAATTATAGAAAATTATTTACCATCATATGTATTTTTTACCATCGTAGTTCAGAAAACAAAGCGGTTAGAGCGTACTCGGGGGCGATAGCCAGCGGCTTTGGAGACGAACGGGCGTCGCAGATGAGCGGGACCGCTGGTCGTCGCCTCCATCGCGGTTCAGTCGAGAAACCATGAAATACACTCGCAGACGACTACTGAGGGATGCATCGGCACTTTCGGCACTGGCGATAGGAGCAAGCGGGCTCGGGTCGGCGGCCGACTGTAGCGGCTATTCGGCGTGGCAATCGGACGTCGCGTACACGGACGGCGACCGGGTGGTGTACGACGGCGCACTGTGGGAGGCACAGTGGTGGACCCAGGCGAACGAACCGGAGACGAGCGACTCCGTCTGGGTGAAGGTCGGTCCGTGCGACGGCAGCGGGGGCGACGGTGGCGACGGTGGAGGCGGGGACGGCAACACTGCGCCGACCGCCTCGTTCAGCGCGTCCTCGCTGTTCCCCGCTCCGGGCGAGTCGGTGAGCTTCGACGCGAGCGACTCCTCGGATTCGGACGGGTCGGTGGCGTCCTACGACTGGACGTTCGGCGACGGCGCGTCCGGGTCGGGTGGGTCGGTAAGCCACTCGTACGGGTCGGACGGGGATTACACCGTGACGCTGACCGTCACCGACGACGACGGGGAGACGGGAACCGCCACCCGGACGATATCGGTCGGAACGACGAGTTCGAGCGGGAGTACGGCGTTCGCGCCGTACAACGACATGAGCGTCGAGTCCGGAACCACGCTGACGGACATCTACGGGCAGGCGAACAACGACACCGTCACGGCGGCGTTCGTCCTCTCGGACGGCAGCGGTAACGCCGCGTGGGGCGGTTCGGTCAACAAGCTCGTCGGCGAAGCGGGATACGGGTCGGAAATTCAGTCGTATCAGGACGCGGGCGGCACGGTCATCGTCTCGTTCGGCGGCGCGATGGGGACGATGATAGCGCAGGATACCACCGACGTTTCGAAGATACGATCGGAGTACGAGAAGGTGATGGACACCTACGGCGTCACGCATCTCGATTTCGACATCGAGTCGGTGAACACGGACGCGGTCGACCGGCGCAATCAGGCGCTAAGTCGACTCCAGTCGGATCGACCGGATCTCAGCGTGTCCTACACGCTCCGCTGTAAAACGACCGGGCTGACCAGCCACGGGAAGGACATCCTGAACAACGCGGTGAGTCACGGCGTGGACGTCGACATCGTCAACATCATGACGATGGATTACGGCTGGGTCGAACCGAGCGCGAGCACCATCGAGGATTCGGCCAACGGCACGCACGACGACATCGTGGAGATATTCTCCGGGGTGTCGTCCGACGAAGCGTGGGGAATGCTCGGCATCACGCCGATGATCGGAGCCAACGACGCCGGTGGTACCCATCACTTGGACGACGCACAGCAGGTCGCCTCGTTCGTCGTGGAGAAGGGCATCGGACGCGTGGCGTTCTGGTCCATCGACCGCGACAACGGCGGCTGTCCCGACGGGACGGTGTCGGCCACGTGTAGCGGAATCGCACAGGACCCGTACGAGTTCTCGAACATCTACAATCAGGTGCAGTGAGGAGGGAAAATCATGGATCACTCACGACGGGACCTCCTGCGGAAGGTGTTGGCCACCCCTGCCCTCGCGTACGGTATCAGCGGCGTCGCATCGGCCGCGGACTGTAGCGGCTATTCAGCGTGGGAGTCGGATACGGCGTACACCGACGGTGACCGGGTCGTCTACGACGATGCGCTCTGGGAAGCCCAGTGGTGGACCCAAGCGAACGAACCGGAGACGAGCGATTCGGTTTGGGTCAAAGTCGGCCCGTGCGACGGGAGCGGCGGCGATGGCGGCGACGGCGGAAGTGGAAACGACTCCCCGACCGCCTCGTTCACCGTGACTCCGTCGGTGCCCGCGCCGGGAGACGAAGTCACGTTCGACGCGTCGGGGTCGTCCGATTCCGACGGCACCATCGCATCCTACGACTGGGACTTCACGAACGACGGCACCGACGACGCGTCGGGCGAAACCGTCACGCACACGTTCGACTCGGCGGGGACCTACGCGGTCGCGCTGACGGTCACCGACGACGGCGGCGCGAGCGCGTCGGCGACGACGAACGTTTCCGTCGGCTCCGAACCGACGGACGAGTTCAAGATCATCGGCTACTATCCCGGTTGGAAGGCCACGCCGGAGTACGACTACTACCCCGAGGACGTGCCGTGGGACAAGGTCACCGACGTGCAGTACGCGTTCCTCGGCGTGGACGCCGAGAACGCGGTGCCGACCATCATGAAGGACCGAGACGAGCAGAACCTGGAGAAATTCAACGAACTGAAGTCGGGAGCGGCGGCCGACACCCGCGTGAAGATATCCGTCGGCGGGTGGGCCAACTCCGAAGGGTTCAGCCAGATAGCGGCGAGTGCGGACAAGCGGACGACGTTCGCCGACCGCTGTGTGGAGATCATCCGGCAGTATAATCTGGACGGCGTGGACATCGACTGGGAACACCCCGGGAGCCAACAGGGCAAGTGCCAGTGCGGCAGCAACGACGACTACGTCAACCAGATCGACTTCCTGCAGGCGCTCCGGGATGCGTTGGATACCGCAGGACAGGAAGACGGGAAGCGATACTGGCTGTCGGTCGCGAACGGCGGTTCGGACTGGAACGCCGGTGGCCTCCGACACGATCGGATCGGCGACGTCTGTGATTACACGTGCATCATGGCCTACGACTTCACGGGGTCGTGGATGGACTCCGTGGGGCAGAACGCGCCGCTGTACGGCGACGGCCACCCGACCGACAACACCCAGTACGGCGAGACGTACGACACGCAGTACTACGTCGAGTACGCCGTGGACACGCTGTGGGCCGGGGACCCCGACGAGACGGGCTACTGGCCCGGTCAGTGGAAGTATCCGCCGTCGCCACCGGCCGACCACGGAGAACTGGTGCTCGGGTTGCCGTTCTACGGCCGCGGCTTCAACGGTACGGAACTGTACGGCAGTTATCAGGGCCTCCCGGCGGGAACGTGGGACGACTCGGAAAGCGGCGGTGCCGACATGACCGGGGCGTTCGACTTCGGCGACCTGGAGGAGAACTACGAGGGCGAGTCGGGTTGGACGAAGCAGTATCACGACCCCGGCGCGGTCCCGTACATCGTCAACGAAGAGGAGGAGACGATCATCAGCTACGACGACGAGCAGTCCATCGCCGAAAAAGTCCAATTCGCAAAGGACCGCGGCATGGGGGGAGTGATGTTCTGGGAACTCGCACAGGACTGGAACGAGACGCTCCTCGACACCATCGTGGCGAACGTATAGCGCGAAGAGTAAAACGAAGAACGAACACGACAACACGATCATGAAATACACACGACGCAACGTACTACGCGACGTATCGGCACTGACAGCACTGGGACTCGGCGCGAGCGGCCTCGCGGCGGCGGCGGACTGCAGCGGCTATCCGGACTGGCGCTCGGACACCTCGTACACGGACGGCGACCGGGTCGTGTACGACGGGGCGCTCTGGGAAGCCCAGTGGTGGACGCAAGCCAACGAACCGGAACCGAGCGATTCGGTCTGGGTGAAGGTCGGACCCTGCGACGGGAGCGGTGGCGGCAACGCGGCTCCGACGGCAACGTTCAGCACTTCATCGTCGTCCGTCTCGCCGGGCGAGTCGGTGAGCTTCGACGCGAGTGGCTCCTCGGATTCCGACGGAAGCATCGCGTCCTACTCGTGGGCATTCGGCGACGGCACCAGCGCGAGCGGGCAAACGACCACACACAGCTACGGCAACGCCGGTAGCTACACCGTCACGCTGACCGTGACCGACGACGCCGGGGCGACCGGGTCGGCCAGCAGTACCGTCTCGGTCGGCGATTCGGGGGGCGGCACCACAAAGGATGACGACGCGTTCGCCCCGTACGAGGGGACGTGGGGCGACGTCGTCGGGGACACGACCGGCGCGAACACCGACCGCATCGTCGTGTCGTTCCTCGGCGACGGGACGTCCGGCGACGGCGTGAACCCCGGCTGGCTCACGTCGAGCGGACAGCGCCCGGTGTCGGACTTCTCGGACGAGATTTCGACGCTCCAGAACCAGGGTATCGACGTGTGGGTCTCCATCGGCGGCTGGGACGGCCGCGTGGTCGCCCGCGACGCGACGGACGCCACCGAACTGAAGGAGGCCTACGCGGGTATCCTCGACACGTTGGGCGTCACCCACCTCGACATCGACGACGAGAACGCGGACGAATCCGGACGCGACGGGAGCGTCTACCAACTCCGCAACGAGGCGCTGGCGATGCTCCAGTCAGAACGGCCCGAGGTGACGGTCAGCTACACCGTTCCGGCGGGACAGAACGGCATCGAGAACCGGAACTACGCTCCCGCGCGGGACATGGTCTCGGATGCAATCCAGCAGGGCGTCGAACTGGAGTACGTGAACATCATGACGATGGACTTCAACCCGACGACGGCGGACATCGTGGCGTCGGCGGGGCAGGGAACCGTCGATTGGCTCGCGGGAATCTACCCGAACAAGTCCGAAGCCGAACGGTGGGAGATGCTCGGCGTGACGCCGAACGTGGCCGAATCAGGGTTCACGACCGACACCGCCCAGCAGGTTCTCGATTGGGCCGAGAGCAAGGACATCGGCCTGCTGAGCTTCTGGGCGCTGCACAAATCGAACGCGGCGGCGTACGCCGACGTGTTCCACCAGTTCGAGGACGACGAGGACTGAGCGGGGAAGAGCGAAAGAGCGGATAGGCGAGCGAAAACGAACAGGGAGAGAAAGAGCGGACGACAGAGCGAGAACGGCCCGCGAAGCGGGTCAGTTCGCGCCGTTTTTCGATTCCCACTCCACGTCCTCGTCCAGCGGGAACGTCGGACGCGGGATGTCTTCGTACGGCAGATCGGTGAGCAACTGGTTCGTGTCGCCGGGCGTGAGCGCGAACAGTTCCCGCGCCGCGACGGCTTTCCACGCGGGACTCAAGTAACCGCTTTTCAGGACGACGCAGTCGTAGTCGTCCGGGGCGGCGTCGAAGCGGTGGAGGAACGTGGGGTCGCGGTGCAGGTTCGTCCGCGTGTCAGCCACGACCACGTCCACGCCGCCGTCGAGCGAAACGAGGGCGGTTCCGCCTCCGTCAAATTCGACCAGTTTCGACACGGTTCCGTCCGCCGTGAGCGGCGTGTTTTCGGGAACGTTCCGGCCGAGGTCGAGTCGGACTGATCGGCCTTCGCCAGCGGTGTAGCATTGCTCGTAGCTCGCATCGTCCGCGACGACGGCGAACAGCGACGGTCCGAGGTCCGAGCGCTCGCGCATCTTCGACAGGACGTTCGTCGTGTCCTCGGACGCGCCCGCGCCGGGGATATCGCCCGTGTCGGAGATCACGACCGGTCGGCGTCGGTCGTGCGTTGCCGATTCGAGGGCGACGGACGGGTCGTAGGCGTCGGTCGAGAAGTCGAACTCGCGGCGTTTCAGCCAGAACGCCCGTGCGAGTTCGACCGCCGTCTCCGCGACGGTTTCGGGCGCGGCGGCGTCGCCGGTCACGAGCGCGTGGCAGCCAGCGTTCGGGGAGTCGGCCCACGGAAACCCAAGGAAGAAGTTCGCGTCGTGGATGCCGTCCCGCTCGTCGGCGTCGCGGAGCGCCGCGACAAGCGAGCGCATCGGTTCGAATTCCGATTCGGACTGCTCCCCGGCGAGGAGCATCGGCAGCCGTTCCCAGCCGAGCGTGAGCGAGGCGTCCCCGCGCAGGTCGGCGAGAAGGAGGTTCGCGGCCCGCGTTCCAGTCTCCGTGACGTCGGTGTGCGGCGCGGTGCGATATCCCGCGACACCGTCGAGGTTGGAGACCATTCGCTCGGTGATGGTGGCGTGCATGTCGAGCGCCGCCGTGATCGGAACGTCCTCGCCGACCACCGCGCGGACCGCTTCGAGCAGCGCGCCCTCGGGGTCGGGTTCCCCCTCGACGTACATCGACCCGTGCAGGTCGAGACAGACGCCGTCCACGGGTTCGCCGTCGAGTCTGGAGACGAGTTCGTACCGCATCCACTCGAACGCGCTCGCCTCGACGGTCGGGGCAGGAAGCGCGCTCGCGCCCACCGTCGGGAGGATATCGACGCCCGCGCGTTCGAGTTCGTCCACGATGCCGCGAATCGAGCGGCCGACGTGCTCCGTCGTCAGGAGGTCGGCACCCGTCGTGGTCGAGAACGTTTCGAGTCCGGTCCGCCCGTCCGCGAACGTGTTCGTTTCGTGGCTGATGGCACCGACGGCAACTTGCATGTTCCCAATCTCTCGGGAAGCCTCTTGAGTGATACCCCTAGAATAAAAAGCGGTCAGGTCAGTGCGGCCACGGCCGCCACGGCCAGAAGAACGCGAGAAACGCCATTCCGAGCAGGAGGAACCCGCCCACCTTCATCAACGGCCCCGCGTCCATCTCGTCGCGGACGAACGAGAGATACAGCAGTCCCACCGCGGCGACGAAGAAGACGAGCGCGCCGCCGACTACCGGTTCGTTGCGCCCGGAGTAGCCGAGACGCAACAGGACGGTGAACAGGGGGGCGGCGGAAAGGGTGGTCATCCCTTCCCTCCGGTCAGCGCGATTCCCTCCATGAAGGTACGCTGTGCGAGCAGGTAGGCCGCGATGACGGGCAGCGCGGCGAGCACGACCGCCGCGAGGAGCTGACCCCACTGTGAGCTGTACTTACCCGTAAGCAGGCCGATGCCGACCTGAAGCGGGTACATCGCCGAATCGTTGAGGATGACCAGCGGCCACAGGAACGCGCCCCAGACGAAGATGAACGTGAACACGCCCAGCGACGACAGGGCGGGTTTCGCCAGCGGCAACATGACCCGCGTGTAGATCTGAATCGTGCTACAGCCGTCCATTCTGGCCGCCTCGATGAGCGAGTCGGGGACGCCGAGGAAGAACTGTCGCATCATGAACGTCCCGAACGGGTTGGCGACGTACAGCACGATGATGGCCCAGTAGGTGTTCGACCAGTTGAGGGCGTTCATCTCCAAATACAGCGGGACGAGCACGACCTGCGGCGGGATGACGAGCGTCCCGATGACCAGCGTGTAGACGAACGATTTCCCCTTGAAATCACCCTTCGCCAGCGCGTAGCCCGCGAGCGTGTCGAGCAATAGGGTGAAAAACACCACGCCGACCGTCAGGACGAGGCTGTTGAGCACCCAACGGTCGAGCGGGTTCTGCAGCCAGACGTTCACGTAGTTGGCGAACGTCGGATGCGACGGGATGATTTGGTGAATCGTCGTGAATATCTTGTTCTCGGGTTTCAGCGACGTGAGAAACGCCCAGAGGAACGGAATCGTCATGATGGCGCTCATGACGATGAGGATGCCGTGGGCGACCCATTTCGCGAGCTTGTCGTACCGCGAACCCTCGTACTCGACGCTCGGCTGGTCGTCCTCGAAGTCGAGGTCCTTAGTAGCCAACGTCGTCACCCCACGTGCGCTGTTGGAGAACGCTCAACCCGAACACCAGGAGGAACAACACGACCGCGATGGCGCTCGCATAGCCCATCTCGAACTGCTGGAAGCCGGTCTGCCAGAAGTAGTAGACGATGGTGTAGGTGGAGTGGACGGGGCCGCCGTTGGTCATCACGTACACCTGCGTGTAAACGCGGAACGAGAAGACGAGCGTCACGACGAACACGAAGAACGTCGTCGGCTTCAGCAGCGGCAGGGTGACGTAGCGGAACCGCTCCCAGCGGTTCGCGCCGTCGATGATGGCCGCCTCGTACAGGTCGTCCGGGATTCCCTTCAGCCCGGCGAGGAAGATGACCATGTTGAACCCGATGTGCTTCCAGATGCTCATGAGGGCGATGGACGCCAGCGCCGTCTTGGAACTCTGGAGCCACGAAAGCTGCGGGAGACCGATGGTCCCCAACATCGTGTTCAACAGCCCGTACTGCGGGTTGTAGATCCACGACCAGATGAGCGAGACGACGACCCACGAGGTCACGACCGGGAGGAAGATGGCCGCCGAGTAGAACTTCGTCCCGCGCATGTTCATGTTCAACAGCAGCGCCAACCCAAGCGCGATGGGAACGTCGAAGACGAGGAGGGCCAGACTGTAGCCAGCGGTGTTTATCAGCGCGTCCCAGAATATCGGGTCTTGCACCAGCCGAACGTAGTTATCGATCCCGACGAACGGATGGGATCGAGCCAACGGCTCCCACTGATGAAGGCTCACGTAAAACGCACCGAGGAACGGGATCAGCAGGACGGCGGCGAAGATGAACACCTTCGGGAGGACGATGGCGTACCACGATAGGTCCGTATCGGCGTTGCCGACGGTGAAGCCGGAAACGACTCCGCTGAGACGCTCCCGAACGCCCGTGGTTCCCTGAGATTGTGACATGGTTAGAGGAGTTTGTTGATGTCGCTAGCGGCCTTGTCGAGTGCCTTTTTCGGGTCCGTTCCCTGCCACATCGCCTGTGCCTGCTTGTGGACGGAATCCCACATCTTCGACACGTCGGGGTGGCTCGGGAAGGGAACGGTGTTCTCCATCTCCTGTTCAACGGGTTTCAACTTCGGGTTGTTGTCGATGAAGTTCTTGAACTCGTCCGAATCGTAGGCCTCCTTCCGCCCCGGGAACCCACCCATCGATTTGGTGACCTTCTTTTGAACCTCCATGGAGTTCACGTAGTTCAGCCATTCGAGGCCGACTTCCTTGTCCGCGCCGCCGCGGTTCGGAACGGTGTAGAACACGCCCGCGCTCCACGTGTGGCTTTTATCGATCTTCGGACCGCTGGGGTACGGAATGTACTGCCAGTCGAGACCGCTCTTGCGCAGTCGCGGGTAGTTCCACGACCCGGCGAAACACATCGCCACTTCCCCGGCGAGGAAGTCCTCGATTGCTTGGCTACTGCCGGAGTTTCGGGTGATGACGGTTTCGTCCTCGACGACCTTCGGCTGAAGGTATTTCGCCGCTTGGACCGCCGCGTCGTCGTTGATTATCGCCTTCGTCCCGTCGTCGTTGAGGTAACCGCTCCCGTTCGAGAGCGCGAAGCAGTCGAAGCCCTCACCGGCGGACATGGAGAACGCCGCCTTGTTCTTCTTGCCCAACTCGTCGATCCACGAACCGAACTCGTCCCAACTCGGACGGTGGGTCGGTTCGGGAACCTCCAAGCCCGCCTCCTTGAACTTCTTCTTGTTTATCGCCACCAGACGACAGTCGGCGTACCACGGGACCGCCCACAGGTTGCCGTCGTAGCTTGCGTTGCGTCGTGCGGCCGAGACGTAGTCGTCCGGGTTGAAACCGTTCTTTTCGAGGTTGAGTGCGACGCCCTTGTCGGCGAACCGCGGCACCCACAGGACGGACAACGCGAGGCTGTCCGGCGCGTTACCTGCGGGAATCGCGGTCGTCGCCTTGGCGAGGTAGTTCTCGAACGGGTAGTACTCCCAACTGAGGTCGGATATCTTGTCGCTCTGCTTCGCGAGGGCTTTCGCCTGCTTTTTGCGAATCGGCGAAAGCCCGGGGTCGTTCCACGCCCACAGCGTTCCGGACTTTGCGCCGCCGTCGCCGTCACCGGAACTGCCGGGCATCATGCCTGAACAACCGGCGAGGCTTGCTGCGCCGACCGAACCGGTCAGAGTGAGAACGTTACGTCGAGTGAGGTTTCTGTTGCTCATACCGCTCTGACCGAAGAACGATGCTACTCCGTAATAAATATTTGCCATGGGGTACCAAATACCATTCCAATCTAGCCAGTAATCGGAGGGAAGTCGAGACGATCCGAGTGTTTTACCCGGAGTCGAGTTGTTTTTCGGAAATTATGCGCGAGCGTCGACGTTGGTGTCGGTCGCGGTCGAGACGCTCCTCGTCTTGACGGTTTCGCCGGTGTCGGGGTCGAAGAGGTGTATCTTGTCCTCGGGGAAATCGATGGTGAGCGTCGTTCCGGATTCCACCATCCGCTCCCCGGAAAGCGTCACCGTACACGTCTGGTCGCCGATATCGACGTAGGCGTACGTGAGCTCGCCCATCGGCTCGGTCACCGAGACGGTCGTCGAAATCGCTCCCGGCTCGTCGGCCGGGACGGTTTCGATACTCTCCGGGCGGATACCGAGCGTCATCCGTCCCTCGTAGCCGACGAGTTGCTCGCGCGCCTTCGGCGAGAGGTCGTACCGGAACGTGTCGTGGACGAGTGCGCCGTCGACGTAGTCGACCTCGAAGAAGTTCATCGAGGGGGAGCCGATGAACCCGGCGACGAACCGATTCGCGGGTTCGTAGTAACATTCGAGCGGCGTTCCGAGCTGCTGGAGTTTCCCGTCGTTCAGGATGGCGATCCGGTCGCCCATCGTCATCGCTTCCGTCTGGTCGTGGGTCACGTAGATGGTCGTGATGTTCAGGTCCTGCTGAAGGTTCTGTAGCTCCGTCCGCATCGTCGTCCGGAGCTTCGCGTCCAAGTTCGAGAGCGGTTCGTCCATCAGGAACACCTCCGGTTCACGGACGATGGCGCGGCCGAGCGCGACGCGCTGTTGTTGCCCGCCGGAGAGTTCGCCCGGTTTCTTTTCGAGTATCTCCTCGATGCCCATCATCTCGGCGACGTCATCGACCCGACGTTCGATTTCGTCGGCCCCCATGTCGGTGGACATCTTGAGACCGAATCCGATGTTCTTGCGCGCGGTGAGGTGCGGGTACAGCGCGTAGTTCTGGAACACCATCGCGATGTCGCGCTCGGTGGGGGGTTTGTTCGTGATATCGGTTTCGTTCAACAGGATGTTGCCGCCAGTCGGCGATTCGAGTCCGGCGATACAGCGAAGCGTCGTCGATTTGCCGCACCCCGACGGACCGACAAAGATGAGGAACTCCCCGTCGTCGATGTCGATATTCAGATCCTCGACCGCGACGATCGACCGGTCCCCGTCGAGAAACTCCTTCCGGAGGTTGCGTATGTCTAACTTACCCATACTGAGGCACTACTGATGGCCTTTGTAACCAGCCGTAATAAATTCATAGGGTGGTACCGGCGTTCGAAACGTCGACGGCCGTCTCGACCGTTGTACGGACCTTTTCACCCGTTTCCGCCGCCTCGCGGGCGGCGAGCGTCACGTCGAGCGTCGCAGCGGCGTCGTCGAAGTCCGAACGGATATCGACCGATTCCGCGTCGTTCGTCCGTCGTTCGCCGCGATCGGTCGCCGACGCACGAAGGAACGCCTCGAACTCCCGTCGGTACCACTCCCCGTCGCCGTCGAACGCCACGGGTTCGCCATCGACGGTCCCCGTGAGCGAGTGATCCATGTAATCCAGTTCGAGGACGGCGTCTTCGGCCGCGATACGCACCTCGAACCGTGGTGTCGGCGACGCACAGGTCGACGAGACGTGCGAGACGGCACCGGAATAGTGGTCAAGCGTGACCGAGGTCGCGTCCTGAAAGTCGACGGTCCCGACGAGCAAGCCGTCGGTTCCGCTGCCCGTCGCCGCCACGACGTCGCCCGCCAGATATCGGTGGAGGTCGTAGACGTGGGTGGATTGTTCGACGATCTGTCCGCCGGAGTAGCGCCGTTCCCGCCACCAATCGGATTCGGGAACCGGGACCCAGTAGGTGCTGTCGATATGGCCGATTCGCCGACCGTCGAGGAGTTCCCGTGCGTGCTCCGTAATCCGTGCGTATCGACAGACGTAGCCGACGTGCGAGAGGCCCTCGCTGTCCGCTAGACGTCGGGCCGTCTCGCGTGCGTCCCCCATCGAGAGGGCCACGGGTTTCTCGATGAACAGGTCGAGGTCCCGGTCGGCGGCGGCCTGCTCGTACTCGCCGTGGGCGAACGGCGGAACGGCGATGACGAGCGCGTCGAGCGGTTCCGACTCGATCAGTTCGACGCCGTCGGTGTACACGGTCGCTCCTCGTGGACCGGCGGCGGCGCGCGCCGTTTCTCCGTCGATGTCCGCTATCGCCGCCAGTTCGATATCGCACGGCGCTCCGTCTTCCCCGACCGTCCCCGACTCGACCACCGCGTCGAGCGTTTCCAGGTGGATCGACGCGATGCCACCGGCACCGATGAATCCGACACTGTGTGTCATGTGCCACCGTGTCTGGTGCGGGGTGTGTTAAAGTTAACTTCGATAAAACAACACCAAGACCGGCACAAACGTATAAATCACCGCAAACGAGAGGCTAGGAGTGATGCGGTTTGCACTCAATCAGATGGGGTTCCCCGAGGAGGGGTTGCTGGAAAACGCACGACTCCTCGCGTACGCCGGATACGACGGTATCGAACCGAACCTCACGGCCGACGGTCCGCTGTGGGACGACGAGTTCGTGGAGGAATTGGCCGACGAACTGGAGCGACTCGGACTCGACGTTCCGGCGATTTCGACCACGCTTCACTGGGAGCGCCGGTTGTCCGCCGCGGACGACGAAACGCGCACCGCGGGTCTCGAAGCGGGCGAGCGAATGCTCGAAGTCGCCGAGGAACTCGGTGCGGGTGCGGTGCTCATCGTCCCGGCAGTCGTTGACGAGCGGACGCCCTACGACGAGGCGTACGACCGCGCGCTCGACTCGGTTCGGGCGTTGGCGGCGAGCGGTGCCGACCGCGGCGTGACGGTCTGTGTCGAAAACGTGTGGAACGACTTTCTGCTGTCCCCGCTGGAGTTCGCTCGGTTCGTCGAGGCGGCGTCCGACGCCGGACCGGTGGGCGCGTACTTCGACGTCGGGAACGTCAAGCGGTTCGGCTATCCGGCCCAGTGGATTCGGATCCTCGGGGAGCACGTCGAGCGGGTTCACGTCAAGGACTATCGGACGGATATCGACACGATGGAAGGGTTCACCTATCCGCTGGAGGGTGATATCGACTGGACCGCGGTCGACGAGACGTTGGCGGAAATCGGCTACGACGGGTGGATAACGGCGGAGGTGTCCCCGTATCGGACCGCACCCGAGCGACTGCCGCCCCGGTTGCGCGCGGACCTCGAGCACCTCTTTTCGTAGCAGATCACCTCTTTTCGTAGCACACCGGCGACACAATATTTATTACCCGCTTGGAGTAGGTTCGTGTGTATGCATCTCGTAGCAGTAGTTGCACATCCGGACGATGCCGACATCTTCTGTGGCGGTACCCTCGCAAAGCACGCCGAACGCGGCGACGACGTGACCGTCGTCTACATGACGCGCGGCGAGTACGGCGGGTTCGACACCACCGAGTCGGCCGTCGCCGCGACTCGTGAGAAGGAAGCCGAGGCGGCGGCGGAGACGCTCGGCGCGGAAACGGCGTTCCTCGGCTTCGAAGACGGTCGAATCACGTACTCGATGGAAAACAGGCTCCGACTCGTCGAAGCGCTCCGCGAGCACCGGCCCGACGTCGTTCTCACGCATTTCAGCGACGACATGCATCCGGACCATCGAGCCACCTCGCGGTTGGTGACGGACGCGTACTACATGGCCGCACTGCCGCTGTTGGAAACGGACGACGAACCATGGGAACCCGACAACGTCTACTACTTCGGCAAGGCGACGTCGTCGTTCGAACCGGAGGTGTACATCGACATCAGCGAACAGCAATCGACCAAGGAGGAGGCCATCCTCGAACACGAATCACAGGTCGAGTGGTTGAACGAACACGGCGGCGTCGATTCCGAGTTCGAGGACATACTGGCGGATGTGAGGGCGCAAGCGCGCGTTCTCGGACGGACGCGCGGCGCAGGGTTCGCCGAGGGATTCGTCCCGCTACACGAGCGGGCGTCCGAGTTCCTCGACTGATACCGACCGCATCTTTTCGTCGTGAAGGAAAACGAGTCGACGGTGAGTCTCGCCGCCGGGACGGACCTCGAGTACGAATCCAAACTGACAGATCAGGGGTGTGAAAGACACACATACCATTACAGGAATATGGTCGTAATGGAATACAGGTGAAACGAGGGGGGAGGGGGCTGTGGAGGCGGGCAAAAAACCGTACGGAAGTCGGCCCCGTCGCACGAATCGAGGCCGACGGCCGGGACGACATCCCTCGAAATTCCAAAATTCAACGGTCGATTTCCCCGACGAATTTATGAGGAAGTAGCCGCAGTACTGTGTCATGACACGGCGTGACATCCCACCGGAGAACGCGGACGCCCTCGACGGAGTGTTTCGGTTACAGGAGGACGTTTTCGCCAGAAAGGGCCTTCTCGAAATCGGATACGCGCCGGAGCCACGGCACATCGTAGCCCGCAACGAGGAGATCAGACGCCTCGCGACCGCGTTGAATCCCGCCATCGGCGGGGGTGCGCCGAACAACACGTTCCTGTACGGAAAGACGGGGACTGGAAAGTCCCTCTGTGCCCGATACGCGACGGGTCGTATCGTGGATGCCTCGAGGGAGAACGGGGTTTCCATCGCCCGTGCAACCATCGACTGTTCGCAGGAGGACACCGAGACGCGCGCGGTCAGGGCGCTCGCTCGGGAGATAAACGACCCGGACGAAACGGGCATTGACGTTCCCGAGACCGGCTTCGGACGGTCGCGGTACTATCGTCTGCTCTGGGACGTCCTCGATTCGCGATACGACGTCGCGCTCGTGGTACTGGACGAGATAGACCGACTCGAAAACGACGAACTGCTCCTGCAGTTGTCGCGCGCCGAGGAAACCGGGAAGCTCTCCCGTTGTTCGGTGGGTATCGTCGGAATCAGTAACAAGGTGCGATACCGCGAACGATTGCAGGAACGCGTCAAGAGTAGCCTGCAGGAACGTGAGATCATATTCGCCCCGTACAGTCGGGATGACCTCCGTGAAATCATTCGAAGCCGCTCCGAGGCGTTCCGTCGTGGGGTGCTTTCGGACGAGGTGCTCTCGACCTGTGCGTCGCTCGCGTCGGAGGAACACGGCGACGCACGGAAGGCCATCAATCTGATCCGTCACGCCGGGGAACTCGCGGTCGGGGAGGAGTCCGAAACCATCACCATCGACCACGTCCAAAGCGCCGACACGCTCGCCGAGCGCGACCGGTTCCAAACGCTGTTCACTGGGGCGACGGCCCAACAGAAGGCGACACTCCTCGCCATCGTCTCGCTGGCTCTCGTCGAGCGGTCGCGGACGTTCAAGACGACGGACGTGTACGCGGCCTACGAGGACGTCTGTGCCGACGCCGGTCTCACGGTCCTCTCGAAGCGGCGCGTCCACGACCTGCTCCGGGAGTGGGAGTTCCTCGAAGTGCTCGATATCACGCGAACCGGGGACGGACGCGCTCGGGGCAGTTACCTGCGTCTGCACCTCATCGAAGACCCGTCCGTCATCCGGCCGGTGTTCGACGAGAGCAGTCGGTTCGCCGGGGTCGGTCCGACATCGGGAGCGACCGCGACGACGTGGTCGAACATCTGAAATTTATCCGGGGCGACAGAAGGTTTAAGACCACTACTTCCACAGTATAGAATGATGGAACGAATCGGATTAGTGGGAACTGGATTCATGGGCACGACACATGCTAACAGTTATCAGGAGATAGACGGGGCGGAGATCGCGGCCGTCGCGTCGCTCGACGAGGAGCGTTTCACGTTCGCCGAGAAGCAGACGGCGAACGCCGACGTGTACAGGGACGCGGCGGAGATGATGAGCGACGCCGACATCACGGCCGTCGATATCTGCACGCCGACGCCGACACACCGGCCACTCGTCGAGGCTGCCGCCGAGTGCGGTCTCGACGTGTTCTGCGAGAAACCGCTCGCCCGAACGACGACGGATGCGGACGCCATCGTCGAGGCGGTGACCGACGCGGATATCACCTTCATGACGGGGCACGTGCTGCGGTACTTCCCAGAATACGTCGAAGCCAAGCGCCGTATCGACGCCGGAGATGTCGGTTCGCTGGGAACGCTTCACACCGAGCGGCTCTCCTCGCCGCCGCGATACGGCACCAACTCGTGGTTCGGCGATACCGAGCAAAGCGGGGGTGTCCTCCTCGACATGGCGATTCACGACTTCGATTATCTCCGCTGGATTGCCGGTGACGTGGACCGTGTCTTCGCCCGAACGGCGTCGTGGAACGACGGCCACCTGAACCAACACTCGTCGGTGACGCTGCGGTTCGAGAACGGCGTCGTCGGCCACGTCGAAGCATCGTGGGGCTATCCTGAGGGGACGCCGTTCACCACGAGCTACGAGTTCGCGGGCGACGAGGGGCTGTTGGAGTTCGATTCACGCGACGAGAACTCCGTCCGCGTCTCCGGCGGTGCCGAGGGAACCAACGCGCCGTCCAGTCCGCTGGCGACGAGCCCGTACACGCTGGAACTCGAACACTTCGTCGATTGTGTGAGCAACGGCACCGAGCCGGACATCTCGCCCGACGACGCCCGTCAAGCCGTCAGAATCGCCCTCGCCGCCATCGAATCGAGCGAGCGCGGTGAAGCCGTTTCCCCCGCGGAGGTGCACACATGACCGTCCGCATCGGCATCTGTTCGACGGCCCACCTCCACGCCGACTCGTACGCCGCCTGTCTGAACGACCTCTCGGACGCCGAACTGGTCGGCGTCACGGAGACCGGCGACGGGGTCACCGCGACCCGCGCGAAAGCCGACGAGTACGACGTCGAGTTCATGGAGCCGACCGAACTGCTGGCCTCGGTGGACGGCGTCATCGTCTGTTCGACGAATATGGACCACGCGACGTGGGTGCAGGACGCCGCCGCGGCGGGCGTCGATATCCTCTGTGAGAAGCCGCTCGCGCCGACCGTCTCCGAGGCGCGCGAAATCGTGAGCGTGTGTGAGACCGCGGGTGTGAACCTCGGCGTCGCCATGCCGCTCCGGTTCAACCAGCCGGTACGAAACGCGAAGACGGCGCTCGAAAACGGCGTCCTCGGCACCCTCCAGTTCCTGAGCGGGACGAACCGCGGCCAGATGCCCGGCGGCTGGTTCGTCGATCCGGAGGCCTCCGGCGGCGGGGCGACGACCGACCACTCGGTTCACATCGTGGACATCGTTCGGTGGCTCACCGGTGAGGAGGTGAGCGAAGTGTACGCCGAAATCGGAACGCGATTCCACGATATCCCGGTGGAGGACGTGAACCTGCTGTCGATGAAGCTCACCGACGGGACGGAGTTCGTCCTCGACGGCTCCTGGAGCAAACCCGACGAGTGGGATTTCTGGGGCGACGCGACGCTCAGGCTCGTCGGTACGGAAGGAGTCGTCTCCATCGACTGCTTCGACCAGAAGATAAAGCAGACGCGCGATACCGACGATGCCGGTATTCGGTCGCTGTACTGGGGGTCGAACCCGGACGAGGGACTCGTGGCCGATTTCGTCGAGAGCGTCGCGGAGAACCGACCGCCGCTCAAAACCGGTGCGGACGCCGTACGCGACGTCGCCGTCGTGGAAGCCGCGTACGAATCCGCGAAACGGGGCGAGTCCGTCGCGGTCGAGACGACCGAGACGGCCGCGTTGGACTGATCGCGACTCGCTTTCGCTTCGTCGTCAGTACCCGACTTCGACCGATTCGTCCCGCTCGATGGATTCGTAGGCCGCTTCCATAACGGCGGTCGTCTTGACGGCTTCGTCCATCGGCGTCACGGGCTCCCGGCCGGTACGAATCGCCTCGACGAAGTCGTTCAGGAGTTCGTTGTTCGGGTCGGCACCCCAGTACAGGGTTTCGTTGTGGTTGCCGTGATTTGTATCGCAGATACTGGTATATCGCTGGCCGAAACAGTCGGCCGAGAGGGTTCCGTTCGACCCGACGAGTTCGACCTCCGCGTCACCCCAAAACGAACTTTCCTGTGGGGTGCTCCAGGACCCGTCGAGGACGAACGGCGCGCCGTTCGACAGTTCCATCGACAGCAGGTTCACGTCTTCGACGGCGATGTCGTAGAATCTGGTATCCATCTCGGCGTACACCTCGGTGACTTCCTCGCCGGTGAGCCACCGAACGATGTCCACGATGTGGTCGGTGTGGTCGGCGGCCGCGCCACCGCCCGCGAGGTCCGGGTTGACGAACCAACCGCCGGGCATTCGACCGCGATTGATGCCCGAGACGGCGACGAGATCGCCGAGTTCACCCGCCTCGTACCGTTCCTTCAGCCGTCGCATCGGGCGGCTACATCGGATCGGCATGGCCATCCCGGCGACCACGTCGCTTTCCGCGCACCGGTCCCGAATCGCAGCGGCGTCCGAGACCGACGTGGCGAGGGGTTTCTCACAGAGGATCGCCACGTCGTACTGGAGCGCGAGGTCGATGAGTTCGCCGTGACGGGAGGTCGGCGAACAGAGAACGATCCCGTCGGTTTCCCCCATCAACTGGTGCTGTGACAGCACGGACGTTCCGACCGCGTTGGCCTGTCGGCGCGCACGTTCGCGGTTTTCGTCGGAGATACCGACGAGTTCGACCCCCTGAAGCTGTGAGATGAGGGACGCGTACACTCCGGAGTTGACGTGGGCCGTCGAACAGATGCCGAGTCGAATCGTCACGTGTCGTCCCCCGTGAGCGTGACCGGTTTCCCGCGGTCCGCCGACCGGCGGGTGGCGGCCGCAATCCGTGTCGCAGCGCGGTCGGAGACGGTTTCGGGGTGCCGTTTCTCGCCGCGAACCGAATCCACGAACGTTCGGAGCGAGCGACCGCGGCAATCGTCTTCGATGGGATCGACGGTGAGACACCGCCTTCCGTCCGAGAGTGCGGTAGATGCATCGCGCTCGTGGAAGTCGAGCCGACCGTGATTGCCGCTGTACTCGACGTGGAGTCGTGGGGCGGGAGCGTCGTCCCGTCCCCACGTCGTTTCGACAGTCGCTCGGCCGCCACCCCGAAAGGTCAGGAGCGCGTGCGCGTGAGCGTATCCCTCCCGGGACCGAGTGCGAACGAAGACCCGCTCGACGGCGTCGAACGTCCAGTCCAAGACGTCGAAGTCGTGGGCGAGAACCTCACAGAGCACGTCTTCGACGGGATTTTCGCGTTGCACACCGGCATACGAGACGTTCCAACCGGGACCGTCGAACGGTGCGGTTCGCTTGATTCGAGCGACGCCGATCGTTCCGATGCTCCCCGTTTCGACGCCCGCTCGGAGTCGGTCGTACAGCCGGGAGAAGCGATGTGGGGAACGGACGAGAACCCATCCGGTTCCGGTCGATGCGCGCGAAACGAGCCGTTCGGTCGCCGCGTCGTCGAGCGAGAGCGGCGGGTCACACCGAACCGGGACGTCGGCGGAAAGCGCGGTATCTATCGTGTCGGTACGTCCGACGCCCGACCCGCAGATATCGACGCCGTGAGCGCCGACCGTATCGAGTGCGGTTGCCAGCGAGTCGTATCGTGGCGCGTCGATTCCGTCGAGGGGGTCGGTGCCGGAGTCGGAATCTGTGCCGGAGTCGGAGTCGAGAACGACCCCGGCGACGGTCGTATCCTCGAAGCGAGCGTATCGCTCGGCATGTGCTCGTATCGAGCCGTTCCTTCCGACGAGGACGATGCGTCGCATATGGCTACGTCCTACCGCGTTGTGATAAGGATTTGGACGGGGGAAAGTCCAAACTGACGAACGACGAAATGCACGTCCGCGGTATCGAATCGCGCCGGACGATTACGCGCTATCGAGCAGTTCACCGACGCGAATCGCGCTCGATTCCAACGTTGCTGCGGGGTTCTCCGTCAACCCGTTTTCGTGGATGAGCCACTCGGCACCGGTATCGTCGGCCGCCCGAACACACGCATCGAGGTCGAGGACACCCTCCCCGAGATCGACGTGCAGCGTGCCATCGTCGCCGGGAACCGTGTCGGTTAGGTGGACGAGCGAGATGTCGTCGGCGTATCGATCGAGATACGAAAGCGGGTCGACGCCGCCGAACCGAGCGAGTCCGACGTCGAACTCCAGTTCGAGGCTGTCGCTTTTCCGCGCGACGAACTCGTCGTACGCGGTGGCGGAGTCGCCCTCGATCGCCTCGAACTCGTACGCGTGGTTGTGGTAGGACAGTCGGAAGCCGTCGTCCGCGAGTCGGTCGGCGAGTTCCGAGAGGTGGTTCGCGGTCTCGGCGATGGCCGAGGTGGAATCGAAACCGTCCGTTCCGTACGACGGGACGACGATTCGGTCACAGCCGACCGTCCCGTACTCCGAGACAACGGTGTCGTACTCCGACTCCAACGCGTCCAAGCCGACGTGCGCACCGACCGGTTCGAGGCCGGAGTCGTCGAGTGCCGTGGCGATGGTTTCCGGTGACTGGTCGTGGAACCCGGCGAATTCGACACCGTCGTACGTCGTCTCGGAGACGCGGGAGATGGTTTTCGTGAGCGGTTCGTCGAGGTCACGGAGCGTGTAGAGTTGAATCGCTGGACGGATCATTCAGCGTGCCATCCGTGGGCACGCCTCATAATCGTATCGACAACACGTGGACGAAATAACGGTCGAACCATCGGGAACCGAACAACCGCGAATAATCGGACGAGAGGCAAAGCAGGTGAGAAAGGTAGAATAGGTAGGATAGGTAGGACAGGTGAGCAAGAGAGGATAGGAATAATATCTGGGATAGGCGAGGTAGAACAGATGAAATGTGGAGGATAGATAAAATAGATGGAGCCGTTGGGATAGCTGAAATCGATAAAATAGGTTGGATAGGTAGAATAGGTAGCACAGGTAGAGTAGGCCACATGAGATAGGTGGGGAAGGGGAGATAGGAACGAGAGCCGAGATAGACAGAATAGTCGGAATAGGTAGTTTGCGTAGAATAGTACCAATAGGTGAAACAGGGAAGAGAAGACACGGGGGATGGATGACACGCGAGGAGTCAATGACATCACGGTATCGGAAGTATAGGAGGGGTAGACGGGATGAGGCATTGGAATAGGTAGGATAGGTTGGAGAGGCATCAGATGAGACAGTGAAGGAGAACACAGCGGAATGGCAAGGGATGGACAAACGAAATGAGGGTGAAGAGAAGAAGAGGTGGGCCAATTAGGATAGTTGGGATAGGTAGTCAAGGTACAATAGGTGATGCAGGTGGTGACAAAGAGGGAGGAAAGCGCAGGTCGAGAGAAGGATGGATGGGGGAACGTAGCTGGAGTAGCTAAAATAGGTGAAAGAGGTAGGAGAGGTGGTAAAGGTGGACAAGGTGAGCGAGGTGAGATAAAAGAGATAAAAACGGTAGAAATTATAGCTGAGGCACCTATTGCACGGGAGGGTGTCGTTTCCAATGGACGAAGGATGTCGATAAGTGTGATCTTCGACGACGGTCGCAAAAATCAGCGAACTCCGGGTTTTTCGCGGGACGATTTTACAGGAGACTCATAAAGTAGTCCCACTCCCACCCGCTGCCTGGGTCGGTGTGATGGCTTGCGCCACCGCCGACGCTGGGGTTGTCGGGGTCGGGAACCTGTTCGTGGCCGATGATACCCGATCCGTTGGCCGGATCCGCCGGAGCGACACCCGTCGGATGGGATTTCGGAATGCCGTACTCCTCACACGCCCAACTCACGATGGAGGCGAGGTTTTGATACAGTTGGTCGGGATGACTTTCGGACGCGTAGCCCTCGTTTTCGAAGTTGAGGCCTGCGCTGTTGTAATCGTAGTTCCCGGCGGCGTAGGAGATGTCGTCGTCGTACACCATCTGGGTGATCTGTCCCGAACTGTTGCCGACGACGTAGTGGGCACTCACGCCGGAATCCGGATCGTTGAACACGCTGATGCCACCCTCGTACGATCCTTGGATAGTGTGGATGATGATCCAGTTGATGTCGCTCGCCGTTCGGTTCGCCGCCGCGTAGTTGCCCGACGCGGCTTGGTCGAACGTCACCGATGGTTTGGAACCACCGCTACCACCGCCCCCGGTGGACGTGAGGTAGCGTTCGACCGACCAGCCCCACACGTCGCGGTCGAGCCAGTGGACGCCCCACCAGGTGTACCCGTCCTTGTCGGTGGGACCGTTCATGATCTCGCCGACCTCGCCGTCGTTCACGGTGGCGACGATGGTCTGATCGGTTCCTGGTTGTTCTCGGGTGTTCAATGCAGTCGTCGCTTCGACCTCTTCGCCGTCGCTGAATGCGGCCGCCGAACCACTCAGTGCGATTGGGATGCCGATGCCTGCCGCGCCGGTGCCGAGGGTCTTGATCGCGGATCGTCGATCGAGTTTTCGTGTCATTGTTATCGTTGTTGCCGTTGTTGCCGTTGTTGGATGAGAACCGGTGAGTTGTGAGTACTATGCGTCGGTGAGGTAGCGTTCGACCGACCAGCCCCAGACGCCGCGGTCGAGCCAGTGGACACCCCACCAGGTATAGCCGTCCTTGTCGATGGGACCGTTCATGATTTCACCGACCTCGCCCGCCGAAATCGTGGCGACGACGGTCTGGTCCGTACCGGGCTGTTCTCGGGTGTGCAACGCCGTCGTCGGTGCCACCTGATCACCGTCGGCGAAGCCGCCGCTTCCGCCGTCGCCGCCCGAGGGAAGTTCGGCGGCGATGTCGTTCATGATGTCTGCGATCTTCTCCGCCCACTGGTCGTCCGACGCGTAGTGGACGTTCATCCCGCGCAGCGTCGAACCTTCGTAGTACGTCCCGTCTGTGGAGAGGTACTCCTCGTCGACGTACGCCATCACTTGGCGGACACACTGTTCGAACGACGCGTATCCGTCAGCACACTCCGCCGGACAGATGTCCCGCGCGTCGAAACCGTAGATGTTGTTCTTCTCCTGTGCGATGTTGCTCCGCCCCCACGCTGATTCGAGCGCTGCGTGGGCCGCCATGTACACCGCGTTGATGTTTCGATTGTTCTGGACGTTGACCCACGTGTCGCCAAGCCCGACGAGCGGACTCCCCGGCGACACCGAATCGACCGCCGAGTCGAGTTGGCTACCGGAGATTCCGACGGTCTGCCGAAGGTCGCTGTCTATCGTGTAGGACGCGGCAGTCGTCGTGCCGCTGAACGCCAGACCGCTCACCGTGGTGAGTCCGGCGACACTCGCACCTTTCAGGAACCGCCGTCGATTGGGTTTCATGATCCAGCTGTGATTCGAAGTCCGAAATTAATTAAATTAACGGCTGTTAGCTATATATTAATATGTTTTCCATACTTGTCGACGCCTAGTTCGATGATGCGGATTTATCATCACCGGCTATGAGAGATATTCTATGGCATACCAGTATCCGAATACGGAATGTGTCGGTTGGACCGTCACGTCCTCGAAAGCGGGGCACGGTAATGATGCATCTAGAAGCGAATTTTCACAGACTCACGCGGTGATGATTTCCTCTCCATGAAGATCACGGATATCGAAGCGGTCGCCGTCAACGTCCCGCTCGTCCCGTTCGAAGACGGTGGCATCGGACCCTACGTCACGAATCACAACTCGCTGACGGACATGGACCGCGTCCTCGTTCGGGTGGACACCGACGAGGGAATTTCCGGATGGGGAGAGGTTCGCGTGTTCCTCACGCCGGAAGCGACCGTCGCCATAATCGAGGAGGGAATTCGCCCGCTCGTCGTCGGCCAGTCCCCGTTCGAACTGGAAAAACTCCGGCGACAAGTGTTCATCGAGTACGCCAACGCCGACCCGTTTTTCGCACCAGTCGAAGTCGCCTGTTGGGACATCGTCGGCAAGTCGCTCGAAAAACCGATTTACGAACTGCTCGGCGGGTGGACGGCACCGAACCAGACGGAGACGAGACACCGGGAACATCAGGGGGAGTACGGGGAGGATCACGAGGTTGAAATCGCGTACTGTCTCGGAATCCTGTCGCCCGAGCAGTCCCGTGAACGCGCCGCCGCCGTGCACGACGAGGGATACTCCGTGCTGAAGACGAAAGCCGGGCGGGACTGGAAGGAGGACGTCGCCCGTATCGAGGCGATGCACGATGCGGTCGATGGCGAACTGGAGTTCCGTCTCGACCCCAATCAGGGGTGGACCACCGACCAAGCGATCCGCGTCGGTTCGATGCTCGCCGACGCCGGGATCTATCTCCAGTACATGGAACAACCGATTCGAGTCGATGCACACGAGTCCTTGGCCGGACTGAAGCGCACCGGACAACCGATCGGGCCGAACGAGGACACCTACATTCCCCACAACCTGCGGCGACTCATCGACGCAGGGGCAATCGACGTCGCCGTGTTGGATTTGACGCCCGCTGGTGGCATAGCGGGATTGCGGCAGCAGGCGTCCATCGCCGAGGACGCCGGATTTCCGATGGCACACCACTGCGCGTTCGACCTCGGGATCAGAACGGCGGCGATTCTGCACGCGGTCTACGGAATACCGGGCTTTTCGCTCCCGCCCGATTCGGTCTACTACGGTTGGGAGGACGACGTTATCGAGGACCCGTTCGACTGTACCGGTGGCACGCTCGACGTGCCACGGGGTTCGGGTCTCGGGATCGAAATCGATTACGACAAGATCGAACGGTACCGTATCAGCTGAGGATAGCGATCGTAATTACTGGCCTTCCTTCCTCTCCACGCCGAGTATCTGCACCGTCGGAAGCGACCACCCGTACGTGACCGCCGCCACCCGCGTTCCGACGGTCACCGCGGCGCACATCGCGGCGGCGGTATTTCCGACGCCGACACCGCCGAGGGCGGTGACGAGCCAATACGTGCCGCCGCCCAACACCGCGCAACTCGCGTAGAAATCTTCGAGCAGGATGAACGGTGACCGATTCAATAGCACGTCCGCGAGCGCGCCGCCACCGACCGCGTTGATGGTCGCGATGGCGACGACACCGAAGCCCGAAACGCCGGTGTCGGTCGCCACGATGGCCCCGGTCGTGGCGAACGCGGCGAGGCCGACGGCGTCGGAGAGGAGCGTCACGGGATGATCGTCGGGGGAATCGAGCACGAGGGTCAGCCCGACCGCCAGACAGACGCCGAACACACCCAAACCGATCTCTATCGGGGACGTGAGCGCAAGCGGCACCCGATTCACGAGCACGTCGCGTGTCATCCCGCCTGCAAACGCGGTGGCGAGGCCGACGACGGTGATGCCGAACAGGTCGAACTCCTCGCGTATCGCCTTGGTCGCGCCGACCAGTGCGAAGGCGACGAGTCCGATGGTATTCATCACCGCAAACGGGCCGCCGAACAGCGTTCCGAGGATGTCCTGAACCACTGGTTTCCCGTAGCGGACTGTCCGTATTGAGCGCTCCGAATCGGTCGTTCACCTTGGGAGACTGATCGACGTGGGACGGTCGGGAACCGCGACGAAACTCGTCGTGGGTCGAAGACGGAACACTATTTTTGTCCGTCGGTCCGTACCCCCGGTATGAACGACGATGGCGATGGCGACCCGTCTCGACTCGAACGACCGCTGCTCTACGTGATGGGGCTGTTCTACACCATCGCGGGGGTGATGCATTTCGTCGTCCCGAAGGCGTACGCTCGAATCGTGCCGCCACAGTTCCCGAACCCTGTCGCGCTGGTGTATCTCTCCGGAATCGCGGAAATCGTCCTCGGAATCGGCGTGATGATTCGACGAACGCGTCGCCTCTCCGCGTGGGGAATCATCGCACTGCTGGTCGCCGTGTTCCCGGCGAACGTTCACATGGCGATGAGCGGCGAACTCCCCGATGCGGTTCCGGACTGGGCCGAGGACATCGCTCGGATCGGGGTGTGGGTCCGCCTCCCGCTTCAGGGCGTTCTCGTCCTCTGGGCGTGGTGGTACACGCGCACGACGCCCGAGACAACCGAATGACGAACGGGCTATGACCAACGGGGTAACGCCGTTCGAACCGCATAGCCGGTTTCGTCCGCTCGGTTGGTGGTTATCGACCGTTTCGACGGAACGAACCGATGGCGCAAGTGTGGTTCAAGTATAGAACTTCATCGGGAGGCGGTCGAATCCGTAACTGACCGGTGAGGTCACCGGGTCGACCGACTCCGAGAGGACTTCGATATCCTCGACGTGGTCGGTGACGGCATCGAGAATGATGTTCCCCTCCAATTTCGCGAGCGGGGCACCCAGACAGTGGTGCGGTCCGAACCCGAACGCGATGGGCCGATTCGCTCGCCGCTCCGGGCGGAACTCCTCGGGGTCGTCGAACACCGCCGAATCGCGGTTCGCGGATCCGATCCACGAGGTTATCTGCTCTCCTGCGGGAATGACCGTCCCGCTCAACTCCACCTCCTCCGTCGTCACCCGCCCGGAGAGCGATTGCACGGGGCCGCGATACCGGAGGACCTCCTCGAACGTCATCTTCGGATCGATCGCCCCGTCACGCAGGTCCGCGTAGTACCCTTCCTCGTCGAGCGTCCACAGCGCGTTGCCGACGGCGTGTGTCGTCGTCGAGTGACCGGCCAGGAAGAGGAAGATGCAGAACGAGACCTGTTCCTCCTTGGAAAGGGGTACGTCGTGCGAGTCGGTATCCGTGATAACCGAGATGAGGTCGTCTCCGCCCGTCACTCGACGCTCCTCGATGAGTTCCCCGAAGTACTCGCGCACTTCCGCGAACAGCTTTTGTGGGTCCCCCTTCGCCCCCTCCATCGCACCGGTCCATCGTTTGATGATGTCCCACTGGTCGGCCGGGATTCCGAGCAGACGGGAGATGGTACGCGCCGTGACGGGTGCGGTGAGTTCCGAGATTACGTCGATGTCGGGACCGCTGGCGAGCGCCTCGTCGAGTTGGTCGTCGGCGATGGCTCGAATCGACGGGCGGAGGGATTCGAGGTTCCCCGGACGAAAGTACTCGTCGACGATGCCACGGATGCGGCTGTGTTCGGGTGGATTCTCGTCCACCAGAACCGTACCGAGGGAGCCGAACGGGTCGAAATCCGACAGTTCCGCGGAGGAGAAGGTTTCGTAGTCCGAGAGCACGCGTTTGACGTCGTCGTAGCCGAATACGTCCCACCGCTCGCGCTCTTCGTCGTACCGAACGGGTTCGGTGCGACGCATCGTCTCGTACCACGGGAACGGGTCCATCCGTCGCTCGGACGGTTCGAGTCCTTTCGGAAGTCGCCTGTCGAGTTCGGGGTTCTGATTCGCCATAACTTGCTTAACGACCGTTCAGTAAAAGTCCTTTTGGTGGCCGATAGTCCTTCTAGCAGTCTCGAAATCAGAAGACCCTCGTGCCAGTATCAGTTCAACGAAACGTTTTTGCCACCAACTACCCATTCGGCGGATAGGGAAACAGTGATCTCCGGAAGTCCACCGTTCCGCGACATGTGGGCTGCTCGGAGTGTATCGTGGCAGTTTATCCGACGACGACATCGATATGCGTCCATACGGGGGAGACGGTGCGGGGACGTCCGTACGAGACCCTCCCGGTGGCCAACCGTCGCTTTCCGCGTGAAAATTCCGGTTCCGAATCACCCCGCACCGACAGCAACGTGAACACGACAATGTCCGAAGATACGATCGGAAACAGATGGAGCGAGTCCGAAGAACAGATCATGGAGGCGACACGGAGGGCGTTACTCCAGCACGGGTATGCACAGCTCTCGATTTCCCGGATCGCCGACGAACTGAACCAATCGAAGGCCTCGTTGTACTACCACTACGATTCCAAGGAGGACCTGTTGCAGTCCTTTCTCGAATTCACGATCGATCGACTCGAAGCCAATATCGATACCGATGACGAAGCCCCCAATCGGGAGCTCGAACAGCTCGTAGAAGCGCTTCTCCCCCTCCAACTGAGTGACGAAGAGAGCCAGCACCGGGCCGTGATGGTGGAACTTCGCTCACAGGCGGTTATGAACGACAAGTTCCGCGAGCAGTTCACGGAGATAGACGGCCTGATCGTGAAACGGGTCGAGCGGATAATCGATAGGGGAATCGACGAAGACGTGTTTCGAAACGTCGATTCCAGGCGCGTTGCGGAGCATATCTTCGCCACGACGAGCGGAGCGACGTACAACCGGGCGACGACCGACCGGAGCGCCGCGGTCGCGGCGGTTCGCGTCTCGTTGTTGTCGTACATCAACAACGAACTGATACGGGGGTGAAAACCGAAGCCCTCGGTGGGGGAGTCACCAAAAGGTCTATAATTTACCGAACGTTCAGTAAATTTGTGTCGTCATCAGATTCACCCGTAGGAAAGGGAACGCTTCCGAAAGCGATTCGCAGCCGAGAGGGACAACTGGAACCGTTCGAATGGTACGCCGAAATGCGGCGCGACTCCCCCGTTCATTTCAACGAAGAGCGACAGCGGTGGGACCTCTTCCGATATGAAGAGATAGACCGCATACTCGGCGACCACGAGGCGTTTACCTCGGATCGAAGTGTACTCGCGGACGACTCCGCGCGCGCATCGGACGAGGGTGGATCGATACTACAGACGATGATCAGCGTGGACCCGCCCGAACACGAGCGACTGCGAGGGTTCGTCAACGAACGATTCCAGCCGGGAACGTTGCGGGAGTATCGCCCCCGAATAGAGGAACTGACCGAGGAGTTGCTGGACGACATCGAGGGTGACGACCGAATCGATTTCGTCGATAGCTTCGCCGTCCCCCTGCCCGTCATCGTCATCGCCGAACTGCTCGGCATCCCGTCCGACCGACGCGACCAGTTCAAGGAGTGGTCGGATGCACTCGTCGCACGTTCCACGGACGGCACCGACATCGACCGAATCAGACGGGAGCGTCGGCAGGCACAGGAAGAGATGGGTCGGTATTTCGCGGAGTTGCTGGAGGAGCGCCGAGGGGGCGACGGTGACGACCTCATCACCCTCGCAGCGACGACAGAGGAACTGACCCAGAAAGAACGGGTCGGGTTCTGCATGCTGTTGCTTCTCGCGGGTAACATCACGACGACGAACCTCCTCACGAACGCCATCTGGTGTTTGGAAGAGAAAGGGATGATGGATGCGGTCCGAACGGGAGAAATAGACCGCAAGAAGGTGATAGAGGAGGTACTCCGCTATCGGTCGCCGATCCAATCGCTGGACCGAATCGCCCTGAAGGACGTGGAACTGAACGGACAGCAGATCCAGGCCGGGGACGTCGTCACGGGATGGTTAGGTGCCGCCAACCGTGACCCGGAACTGTTCGACGACCCCGAGGAGTTCCGCCCGGAGCGACGGCCGAATCGGCACATCGCGTTCGGAAAAGGGGTTCACTACTGTCTGGGCGCGCCGCTCGCTCGACTGGAGGCGGACATCGCGCTCGAAGCGCTTCTCGACCGATTCGAAACGGTCGAAGCCGATTTGACGGAGCTGCAACCGCTGAGCGGCCTGTACGGTCTCGAATCGCTCCCGTGCTGCTGCGAGAAATAGTCGCAGGGAGGCTACCGGCAGGGAACACGGCACACTGCCTCGAACACAGTGTACCGATTCCACCGATCGTTCACGTTTTATCTGCGGTACCTATTCCGCATCGTCATCCGAATTTCGAGCCGAGCGCCCGAGATGACGTTCGACACGCTCGACTTTCTCGCTCACGTCGAGCGTCTCCTCGCGGAAGTGGTCGATTTTGAGCGTCGTCAGCGTCCGTGACGCATCGACCGCTTCCGTGGCCGCCTGTGCGGCGGCGAACACCTCCGAGAGTTCGTCGGCTTGAATCGTCGTCTCCATCGGATGTGTCTCGTACTGAACGTCGAACTCCTCCAGTGCGTCTATCGCGTTCGCGATTTCCGCGTCGAAATCGGCGTTCGAATCGTCGAGCGGTGCGACAACCAGCATGGCCGTGACGGTCATGCCTCGACGTTCGTATTTCCGGACGATATAACCGGGTGGTCGGTGGATGGTTGGTGGTTGGTAGATGGTTGGTGGTTGGTAGATGGATGATGGATGATAGGAGGTATCCCGTCGTCACCACCGCGAGTTCCCGCTCAGCATAAAATTCAGAGAACCGGCCGGTTTATCAACATCGGCAAAAACCACTATTAACCCGTGATGTGAATGAGCATAGCATGCCATCGGATTTCGGAGCGCTATCACTGGTACCACCCGTCTTGGCCATCGTGCTCGCCGTCATCACGCGCCGGGCGATGCTGTCGCTCTTCATCGGCGTCTGGACGGGCGGCATCATCTACAGCGGAAACGTCGGCATCGCGAAAACGTTCGATTGGATAATCAACTCCATCGGGAACAGCACGTTCAACGCGAAGATCCTCGTCTTTACGATGCTCTTGGGGGCCGGAATCGCGCTCATCTGGCGGTTGGGCGGCGCGATGGCGATAACGCGGTTCGCCACGAGACGGATCGACTCCCATCGAAAAGTCGGGGTCGTGGGGTGGTTGCTCGGCCTCATCTGGAACTTCGACGACTACGCCAACAACGCCATCGTCGGCAGTTCGCTAAAGAGCATCGCCGACGAGAAGCGGATGTCGCGCGAGAAGCTAGCCTACATCCTCGATTCGACGGCCGCGCCGATGGCGACCATCGGCATCTCCAGTTGGGTCGCGTTCGAAATAGGATTGATAGCGGACCAGTACAAAAAGCTCGGAATCGCCGAACAGACCCCCACCGCGACCGCGACGTTCCTTCACAGCGTTCCGTACAACATGTACTCCATACTGGCGCTGGCGATGGTCGGCATCATCGTCATCAGCGGCCGGGATTTCGGCGAGATGCTGGACGCCGAAAACCGCGCACAGCGGACCGGCAACGTCATCCGCGACGACGCGAACCCGCTTCAGAACATCAAGGATGATCTGGGCAAACCGCTGGACGACGATGCTCCCCTTCGGACGTTCATCCTTCCCGTCTTCGCGCTCGTCGCCGTCGTCGTCGGTGGCGCGGTGATAATGGGGTACAGTCCCGGTCGGTCGACGATAGAGATGGTCAACAACACGAACATCGCCACCGCACTCGTCTGGGGGTCGTTCGCCATGGTCGCCACGGCCATCGCGTTGGCGCTCGGGGAGGGAATCATGACGCTCGACCAGACGATGGACACCATCCTCGACGGGTTCGGCACGATGCTTCCGGCGGTCAGCATCCTCGTGTTGGCGTGGTCCATCGGGTCGGTGGCGTCGGCGCTCGGGACCGGCCAGTACGTCACGCAGTACGCATCGGGAACGGTCTCGTCGACGGTGCTCCCCGTCGTCATCTTCCTCATCTCCGCCGTCATCTCCCTCGCCATCGGCACGTCGTGGGGAACGATGTCCATCATGACTCCCATCGTGATTCCGCTGGCGTGGAAAATCGGTGGCCATTCCCCCGGATTCATCGCCGTCTCGGTCGGCGCGATGTTCAGCGGTGCCATCTTCGGGGACAACTGCTCGCCCATCTCGGACACGACCGTCCTCGCATCGACGTTCGCCGGATCGGATCACATCGATCACGTTCGCACGCAGATGTACTACGCGTTCACCGTCCTCACGGCGACGGCGTTCCTTTACCTGCTGTACGGACTTACGAGCGTCGGCCCGCTCGTACTGCTCCCCATCGGCCTCGTGACGCTGATCGCACTGGTGTACGCGTTCTCCGGTTTGGACGCTTGGCGCAAGGACATCTCCCCGAAACCGGCATCGAGCCAGTCGCCGAATCGGTCCGTTACCAGCGACGACTGACCGCCCGACGACCGAACGTCGGTACCGGAAATCACCACGGGGTCGAAACCCGAAACCATCCGATTCGCCGTTACCCCCATAATTTTGCTGTCGCACACAAACCAACAAACGATGACAGGGAAGACTATCGGCTTCATCGGACTCGGAATCATGGGCAAACCAATGGCGAAGAACCTCATCGACGAGGGATACGACGTCGTCGGGTACAATCGCTCACAGGAACCGGTTGACGAACTCGTCGAGTACGGCGGTTCGGCGGGCGATTCCCCGCGCGATGTCGCGGAACGGGTCGACGTCGTCATCACGTGTCTGCCGGATTCGGCGGTCGTCGAGAAAATCGTCCGGAGCGACGACGGTATCCTCGCGGGAGTGAGCGAGGGCATGACGGTTATCGACATGTCCACGATTTCGCCGACGACGACCGAAGAACTCGCCGCAGACATCGCCGAGAAGGGCGCGAGCATGCTCGACGCGCCGATCAGCGGCGGCGAAGTCGGCGCGATCGAGGGAACGCTCTCCATCATGGCGGGCGGTGACGAGGCGGTGTTCGACGAGCAGATGGATCTCTTCGAGGTCATGGGCGAGACGGTTACCCACTGCGGGCCGAACGGCGCGGGCCAGACGACGAAGGCGTGCAATCAGATCGTCGTCTCGGCACAGATGGTCGGCGTCAGCGAAGCCCTCGTCTTCGCGGAAAAAGCGGGTGCGGACCTCGAAGCCGTGATCGACGCGATCAGCGGCGGTGCCGCGGGGTGTTGGACGCTTGACAACCGCGCATCGCAAATGATCGAGGGCAACTTCGATCCCGGCTTTTTCGCCTCGTATCAGTACAAGGACCTCCGAATCGCAACCGACGCCGGTGAGGAGTTCGGCGTCCCGCTCCCACAGACGTCGGTCGCACACGAACTGTATAAATCGATGGAGACCACGGGACGCGGCCGTGACGACAACTCCGGCGTGATGCAGGTCATCGAGGACCTCGCGGGAACGGAAGCGCGTATCGACGACTAACTGCCTCATCGACAAACAGCGAACCGTATCGACCGGTTTCTCTCGCAGTCAGCCACTCCTCGTCGTATGAGCGATGTCGATGGGAGTCGGGTGGTTACTTCGAGGGGAAGACGCTGTCCGGTTTTCGACCCGTGAACGGCCCGACCTGTTCCCCGGTCGTGGCGTACCGATAGAGTGCGGTTCGTGCGATCATGCCGACGACCTGTGAGACGACCATCGAAGCGACGAGCAACACGAAGCCGACGGTTCCGAGGGCGTACGCCAGGAGTCCGGCGGCGACGAAATACGCCCAGCCGAGACAGACGAGTCCGACCAGTGCGACCGGAAGGAACACGAGCGAAACGCCCAGCGACGCGCTGACGCTCTCGCCCCACGTGTCGCGGAACGCGGCCCCGCTTTGGCGTAACATCGGACGAAGGGCGTCCGTATCTTCGAGCACGATAACGGGGACGACGAAGAACGTCAGTAACGACCACGCGAGGTCGAAGATCAATCGTGCGAGGCTCCCGAGGGGACCGAGCTTGTCGTCGATGATGTACAGCACGGTCCCGAGCGTCGCCGCGGCCACCGACCACAGGGCGATCCGCCATCGAACTCGCCACGCGGCGGCGAGCCCTTCTCGGGCGGACGTTTCCTCGCCGTCGAAGTATTTCGCCGCACAGTGGACGACGGCGGCGTTGAAGAACACGCCGACGCTTGACGAAACGGCCAACCCGACGAACACGGCCACGTACTGAAGGAAGTCGCTTCCGAGCACGTCGCCGAGGATGCCGTAGTAGAGCAACACCCCGGCCACGGCGGCGAACGCGCTCCCGACCGAAAGAAGGCTCAGGAGCGGAAGGATCGCGAGGGAGGGATTGTCCCGGAAGACGTCGACACTGTCGTCAACGATGGAAAGTCCGCGTCGAAATCGTCCAGCCATACAATAAATATTGTATTGAGAGAATATAAGCTTTGTAGACACGACGGAGACACGTCTCGGCGACGCGTTCGTTTTCGTCGTCGCTTTCCGGTCGGGTGACGACGTAGCTTGAAGATGTTCCCGGTTGTACCGGCTCACATGCAGATTGCGCTCATCGCACACGACGAGAAGAAACCGGAGATGGTGGAGTTCGTCCGGCGGAACATCGACCAGCTTTCGACCGCCGACTGCATCTCGACCGGGACGACCGGCCAGCGAATCAATGAGGAAACCGACCTCGTCGTCGAACCGAAGGAGTCCGGTCCGCTCGGCGGGGACATGATGATCGGGGCCGCGGTCGCCGCCGGAAACTGTCACGCCGTGATATTCCTCCGAGATCCGCTGACCGCACAGCCACACGAACCGGACATCAACGCGCTCCTGCGAGTGTGCGACGTTCACGACGTTCCCCTCGCGACCAATCTCGCGAGCGCGAACGCCATCATCGACGAACTGGTCGCGTGAGGCCGGTCGTTCCTGGCGGGAAACGATAGGGATTGACGTTCAGTAGAGCCGCGTGTAGGTGTCCACGTCCCAATCGGTGACTGCGGTCGCCGCATCGGTCCACGTCGCGCGCTTCACCGCGACGTACGTCCGATGGAGGTCGTCGCCCATCGCGTCCGAAAGAACCGCGTCGGCTTCGAGTTCGTCGATAGCCTCGCCGAGCGACTGCGGGAGCCGTTCGATACCACGACGTTCCCGCTCCGATTCGGAGAGGCTCCCCGGATCGATGTCGAGCGGTTCTCCCGGGTCGAGGTCGCGCTCGATGCCGTCCCGCCCCGCGGCCAGGACGCCGAGGAGCGAGAGATACGGGTTCGCGGTGTTGTCGGCGGCTTTCAGTTCCAGACGAGTGGTCGCCGCGGCGTTCTCCCACTGTGCGGATGGAATACGCACCATCGCCTCCCGATTGTCGAGCCCCCACGCCGTGTACGCCGACGCCCACGAGCCCGGTTGAAGTCGCTTGTACGAGACAACCGAGGGTGCCGTCAGCGCGACGAGCGCCCTCGCATGGGCGAGCACGCCACCGACGAACCGCTTACACGTCTCCGAAATCCCGTACGGCGACTCGTCGTCCGGGTCGTGAAACGCGTTCTCCTCCCCGTTCCAGAGGGAGAGGTGGAGATGGCACCCGCTACCCGCGTGGTCGGGAAACGGTTTCGGGGAGAACGTGGCTCTGCTATCGTGGTTTTTCGCCACCGCCTTCACCGTCTGTTTGTAGAACGCGTGGTCGTCCGCCGGGGTGAGGCCGTCGCCGGGTTCGATAGCGATCTCCTGCTGGCCTGGGCTGTACTCGGGGTAGTACGTCGCCATCTCGATCCCCTGGGCCGCGAGATCATCGACGATTTCGAGGACGATGTCGTGGGCGCTCTGAATCCCGTCCGCCGTGTAACAGCCGCTTCGGTCGAACGGTTCGATTCCCGCCGCCGTTTCCCGGACGAGATACCACTCTGGTTCGAACGCGGCGCGTGACCGATATTCGAATCCGTCGAGAAAGCCGCGAAGCCGTGATCGGGGATCGATCTCCCACGGCGTCCGGTCGAGTCGATGGATGTCGCACATCATCGCCGCGGCGCGTTCGGCGTACGGGAGAGTTCGAAAGGTGTCGGGGTCCGGGACGAGTCTGACCTCCCCGACGCGCCCCAACGGCGCATCCTCGGTGGGGTAATCGAGGTCGGTGAACGCCTGTTGGGCCTGCGCGATGTTCGCGCCGGAGGCGAAAACGTCCTCGACGTTCGCCGCGTTGACGACCCGACCGCGTTCGACGCCCGCGTTGTCGACCCAAAGCAGTCGGACGAGTTCCACGTCATCACCCGCACAGATGTCGATGACCTCCGATTCGGTGGGCATGATCCATACAATCTACCACGGCAGCACACGTCATGGTTTCTACCAGTCGTGAGGGCAGTCGGTCGAGCGTGGAAGCACCGAGACCGTCTGCGACGGTGGCGTTTACCGATGCCGTCAGCGACGGTGGCGTTCCGGTGGCAACGGCCTTGTATCGCGGGGTGGATGAGTTCCCATGGACCTCCGGGAGCAAATCGAGGGCATCGCGCTCGTCGACAACCACGCCCACCCCATCGAAGCGCTGTCCGCGGAGACGGTTCAGGAATCGTTCGCGGGGTACTTCACCGAGGGCGACCTCTCGCCGAGACACGCCCGACAGACGCTCAACTATCGGGCCGCTCTCGACCTTTTGGATGAACTGTTCGAAGGCGAGACCGAAGACGAACTGCTCTCTCGACGCGCCGCCGTCGACCTCGAATCGTACAGCCGCGACCTCATCGACGGAACGAACACCGAGAAAATCCTCGTCGATGACGGGTTTCCCGACACGTCGCCGGACGACTTTCGCGCGTACACGACCGCGACGGTCCACCCGCTCCTGCGAATCGAACCCGTATTGGAGGAGCTACTGGATCGACACGACTCGTTCGCGGGCGTCGAGCGGGCGTTCGAGGACGCGATAGACGACGCGCTCGCCGACGATTACGTCGGATTGAAGACCATCGTCGCGTACCGAAGCGGCTTGGCGGTCGGGAATCCGAATCGTAGCGAAGCCAGGACGGCGTTTTCAAGCGTCAGAGACGGCTGGTCGGGACGGATTTCGGATCCGACGGTGCTCGACTATTTCGTCCATCGGGCGAGTACGCTGGCGGCGGAACGAGCGGTTCCGATACAGTTCCACACCGGATTCGGCGATTCGGATGCGCATCCGCGACGGGTCGATCCGACGCTCCTCTCCGATTTTATCGCCCAGCATCCGTCGGCGAAGGTCGTCCTTCTGCACGCGGGCTACCCCTACGTCCGCAAATCCGGATACGTCGCATCGACGTTCGACAACGTTTATCTCGACCTCTCGCTCGCCATCCCGTTCGTGCAGCACGGCTGTGAGCAGGTCATCGAGTCGGCGTTCGAACTGGTACCGATGACGAAGGTGCTGTACGGTAGCGACGCCTGCTCGGTCCCCGAACGATACGTCCTCGCCGAACGACGAACGCGGGATGCGCTCGCGACGGTTCTCGAAAGCCTGGTCGCCGACGGGTTCGTGAACGAAGCGTACGCCGCGACGGTCGCTCGGAACATTCTGCGGGGGAACGCGGAACGGTTGTACGACCTCTGATTCGGCCCCATTACCACACATCACCACGTACTAATCGCCGAACGGAGGACGCTGAATTGGTCGAAAGTAGACGCGGGTGCGGGTTACTACAATGAGATTTTTAGCTTCCGGAACGCGTTTTACCGTTCCGGTCCTTGGTAAAGATACGCTCTCACAAACCCGGCACGAACCGCCTGTCCGGCGCCATCACCGGCATTGCACCCGTGCTGATTGTGAGGGCACCCCGCTTTCCTTACCACTTCAACCGCATCCAGTGGCTACAGTACTGATCACGGCTCGTCATCGATTGGTAGCTCTTCGTCGGGCGGGAGAACTTTGCTGGAGGAGGGAGTAGTGGTTTGGGATGGCACACACGAAAGTCAACTATCGAGACGTGGAATCGGTGGGCGACGGAATGCACTTCCTCCGGGACCCGCTCGGGTGCGAGCAGTTCGGCATGACGGTCCTCGAATGCGAGCCGGGATGGACCGGAAAGGAGCACGCTCACGTCGACCGCGAGCACGAGGAAGTGTACCTCCTACTGGACGGGGAAGCGACCGTGACCATCGATGGCGAGGACGTGACGATGGAAAGCGGCGACGCGCTACGGGTACCACCGGAAGCGACCCGCCAGATACACAACGGCGACACCGAGTCCAAGTTCGTCCTCGCCGGAGCACCGTGAAAAACACGTAGCCAATCCCGTCTTCGGCCCGTTTTTGGGCGGATGCAGATCAGAGCTATTTCAGATAGTCACCTATTGCACCTCTTGTTAAAATTGTGCCTATTGTAGGAGAGGCACCCATTTTACAAATCACACCTATTCTACCTATTGTGTATGTTGAAGGGTTGTGGCGTCGAATTTCAAAGGTCGTCGGGGTCAAGCGCGAACCGAACCCGCGCGTTCGTCGGCTTTCCGAGCGTCAGTTCGACGCAGGTTTCGGCGAGGATTCGACCGCCTTCGACGGGAACCCCCCACGTGTCGAATCGGAGGTACCCACGAATCGCGTCGGCGTGCGTGTAGAGGTCCAGATATCGTATCTCGTGCTCCGGAAATTCGCTGGCCGAGTGTGCCTGCTCCATGTCGGAGTAAATCGTATCGACGCCGTCGAAGAACGCTTCCAGACGGTCGGCGTCCTCTCGAGTCGTCTCGACGATGGTGTCGGCGACGGCCGCGATTTCGGAAGTCGATAGTCCACCGGTTTCGCGGAGGGCGTCTTGGGTTCGCTGATCGAAGTGCATACGACTCCCGTAGGAAGTCACGGCTGAAAAATCCGGTCTCTCGTTCCCCGTCCTCGCGGGCGGAAACGTTCGTACGTCGGTCGCACGGGCTACGCATCCGACGCTTTATATCGGGTCCGTGCCGGAGTTCAGCGCCTTCAGCACGATCGCGGGGTCGCGGTTTAGCGAGTGCACCCGATAGCTCCCTTTTTCGTAGCCGCCGCCGGTGTGACGGCTTTCCGTGATGCCGAGGAACGATTGCTCTTTCAGCAGTCTGGAGACCCGATCCCACGAGATCGGGGCGGAGCCCTCGTTCTTACAGACGGTCTTGTACGCGGAGTAGATGTCCTGTTTGGCGAACTCCTCTTCCTCGCGGTTCATCGTCAGCGATGCGAGCGCGACGAGGATGTGTTTCACGTGCGGGGTGCTTCCGGACACCAGTTCGGCGAACCGGTCCGCCTCGGCGCGCTCCATCGCGCTGTCGATATGCTCGCCCAGCACTTCCGACGTGCCCGACTCCTCGGCGATCGCGCCAGCATAGCGGAGGATGTCGATCGCTTTCCGAGCGTCGCCGTGTTCCCGCGCAGCGAGGGCGGCAACCTTCGGGATCACGTCCTCGGACAGCACGTCTTCGTAGAACGCGTCGCGGCGATTTTCGAGGATGTGGCGGAGTTGGTTCGCATCGTACGGATGAAAGACGAACTCGCGGTCCTGCAGCGACGAATCGACGCGTTCGCCGATGGTCTCACGGTACTGAATCTTGTTGCTGATGGCGATGATACCGACGTAGGAGTTCGTCTTCCCCGTCTCTTCCGCTCGAGAGAGCGTCATGAGGATGTCGTCGTCGCCACCGAGTTTGTCCACCTCGTCGAGGATGACGATGAGCGAGCGAACCTCGTGTTCGTCGAGCATATCCCACAGGTGGCGGAAGTACTCGGCGGCGCCGATTCCTTTGCGAGGGATATCGAAGTCGGGCGCGAGCGTATCACGGACCCCGAGTGCAAGTTCTCGTGCGGCACGGGTTTCCGTATCGTCGTTCGAGCAATCTATGTACTGATAGATGAGATTGACGTCGTTGCGGTGTGCCCTGTCCCGAGCCTCGCGAGCCATGTGTTTCGAGACGAGCGACTTCCCGGTTCCAGTTTTTCCGTACAACAACAGATTCCGTGGAGGTCCGCCACGGACGGCGGGGCCGAGTGCTTTCCCGACCGCTCGAATCTCGTCGTCACGCCCGATGATTCGGTCCCGGTCCGGAACGTAGCCGACTCGTAATAACTCCTCGCGCGCGAAGATATCACCGACAGCGAAGGGGTCACCGAAATCGTCTTCGTTGGTGGTACTGGGACTTCTGGAATCGTCGAGTCCGTTATCGTCGTCGTTTCCGTCATGAGCGTCGTTTTCGTCGTTTTCGGCGCTCTCGTCATGAGCGTCGTGAGCGTTGTTATTGTCGAACCCGTAGTCGTCCTCGCCGTGACTGTCGTCGTTACCGTGGTCGTACCGCTTTGATGACGCCGATTCGCCGCCGAAATCCCGTAGGTCACCCTCCCTATCGGCGTCGGGAGAGTCCGATTCGCCGTCCAAGTCCTCGTCCTTCTCCGCGTCGGTCATTACGTTATGTGACCGAGTGGCATAAAGATAAAACTACCGACCTCAGACCGAGTGAATTGTGTGAAATCCTCGTTTGTCCGGAACGAGAACGTGTTTTCAGGGATTGTAATCGTATAGCCCCCCACCCCCCATACCGAGTGAAATGGGGTTCGGAGGGGTGAAGGGGAATGACGGTTGCACGGGGAGGAGTATATAAAAGGCGAGCGGTGGTAGCATCGTCTCTTTGTAAATTGTTCCTAGAACACTTCTTCTAGTTGTTTAGGAAGTAACCTAGTTGTGTTGTTTACCTATATAGTAAAATATATAATATACGCGAGAGAGGAGCGGGAAAGACGCCGCTAGAGAACCGTTCTCACCTTCCGCTTTCACGTTGTCTCCATACCGTTTACCGTCGTCTTTCACTCGGTTCGAGGGGTGTCCGCCGCTTGTCAGCCAAACGTCTGACGCCATTCGAGGGGGGTACCTCTTCGAACCATTTCACTCGGTTTGAGGGGTGGGGGTGCTCGTTCTTCCCATTCGTTCGTGTATTTCCGAATTCACTCGGTGTCCGGTGTCCCCCCGTTGTCTGCCATTCACTCGGTTTGAGGGGTGGGGCCTGACTGATTTGGTCGAGTCTACCCTACCGATTTTTCATACGCCACGGCGTGCGATAGACCATGCCAACCGATCTACTGTTGCCCCAGGTGACCACCCTCGATCATACCGAGATTAGCGTCCGTGCCGAGTCGCTCGGCTACGACGGCCTCTGGCTCGGCGAACTCTGGGGAACGAGTTCGGTCGTCCAACTCACCGACATCGCAGCCCACACCGACACCGTCGAGCTTGGAACGGCGATCGTCAACGTCTTCTCGCGGACGCCCGCCGTACTGGCGATGACCGCGGCGACGCTCGACGAAGTCTCTGACGGTCGATTTCGACTCGGCGTCGGGACGTCGACCAAAAAAGCCATCGAGGACCTTCACGGGATGAAATGGGATGATCCCAATCCTGTTCGACGGGCGCACGAAACCATCGAATTGACTTCGAAATTCCTCGGCGAGGACGGTCGTGTCGAATACGACGGGGAAATCTTCACCGTTCGGGATTTCCCGTCACTGGACGCCGACGTACCAATCTATCACGCCGCGCTCGGACGGGCGAACCGTCGGGTCGTCGCACGGCTCTGTGACGGCTGGATTCCGCACAACATCCCATTTCCGGACCTCGATGAGGCGTTCGCGTACATCGCCGACCAAGCCGAGGCGGCCGGTCGTGACGATTCCATCGACGTTGCACCGTACGTACCCGCCGCCGTCAGTGACGACGTTGCGGCGGCCAAGGACGCCATCCGGGGTCACGTCGCCTACTACGTCGGCAACGGTCGCGGCTACGAGCAGGCGGTCGCCCAGCGGTTCCCGACGGACGCCACGGCGGTCGCCGAGGCGTGGCGGAACGGTGACCGCGAGGCCGCCGCCGCGAACGTCACCGACGAAATGGTCGAGGCGCTCGGCGTCGCGGGAACACCGGAACGGGCTCGAGAGCAGTTCCGAGCGGTCAGCGAAATCGACTGCATCACGCGACCGATAGTGACGATTCCGAGCAACGCCGACGAAGGAATGGTCGAACGGACCATCGACGCCTTGGCACCGTCGAGCTACTGACTTTCCGTACCGCGGAAACACGCCCGGTTGTCCGAGGTACGGACCGGGTTGCTATTTTCCGATCTAGATTTTCGGCACGGAGATGGAAATCGGGTCGCTACCGGGACGACTGATACGGTTCCGTCGAGTGAAATCGGACAACTGCGGCTGTTGCCAATGAATAAACTGTATTCCGCGATATAGAGTCTGTCCGGAGAAGAAGACTAGAGATAAAGGATAAAGCCACCGCTCTCGACTAGTTTCGGGCGAGCTATCAAAACCGTTCCGGGCGAACTAACTTTCATCGTCATTCCCGTTTTCATCGTCACCCGTACGGGTCGTCTCGACGGCGAAGAAAAGCGGTCCGACAGCGAACTGTGGTACTATCTCCTTCAAACAATCGGGCAGTTTTCCAAACCTTCATGTTCCGATCGTTCCATGCTATTACATGGCACAAGCAAGCCAGTCACGGTACAGTATCGACTCTGACTGGGACAGGTTGTACATCGGCGGAGAGTGGCGGGAGAGCGCTGGCGGCGAAACGATTCCCGTGGAAGACCCATCGACGAGGGAGAAGGTCACGACCGTCCCTCGGGGGACGGACGACGACGTGAATGCGGCGTACGATGCGGCCGTCGAAGCGCAGGACGAATGGAGGGACACCTCGCCAGCGCGGCGCGAAGAGTTGGTTCGGAACCTCCTTCGGACGCTTGAGGACCACAGCCAAGCGATAGTCGAACTGCTCGCTACGGAGGGTGGTGGGACTCGAGGTATGGGCCAAACCTCTGTTCACCTCACCGTTGATCAGATCGCCGAGGCGCAGACGCTGCCACGTCGAATGAAAGGCGATCACGCCACGTCGAACATCCCCGGTAAGGAAAACCTCCTCGTACGGAAACCGTGCGGCGTCGTGACGGTCATCTCGCCGTGGAACTATCCGCTGAACCTTTCGGCTCGCGCGGTCGTCCCCGCGGTCGCCGCCGGTAACACCGTCGTGCTGAAACCGGCGACGAACACGCCCGTCGTCGGCGGACTCCTGTTCGCTCGCTTGTTCGAAGACGCCGGGTTCCCGCCAGGCGTCCTCAACGTCGTCACCGGCCGAGGGTCGGAAATCGGGGACGCCGTCGCGAGCCACGATGCCAGCGACGTGGTGTCGTTCACCGGTTCGACGGCCGTCGGTCGTCGCGTCGCCGCAGCCGCCGGGGAGAACCTGGCGGAGATGGCGTTGGAACTCGGCGGCAACAACGCTCACATCGTCACTGCCGAGGCGGACCTCGACGCCGCTATCGACGCCGCCGTATTCGGCTCGTTCACGCACCAGGGACAGGTGTGTATCTCCATCAACCGCCACCTCGTCCACGAGGACGTGTACGACGAGTACGTGGAGAAACTGACCGAGCGCGTCGAAGCACTGCCCGTGGGAAGCGCGCACGACCCCGACACGGTCATCGGCCCCATCATCGACGAATCACAGCGCGACGAGATGCTGGAGTACGTCGAGCGAACCGTCGAAGCGGGGGCGACCGTCGAGACCGGCGGTGGAACGGTCGCACTCGACGATGTCGAGGAGTCGCTCGTCGTCGAACCGACGGTTCTCTCCGGCGTGACGAACGACATGCCCACCGCGTGTAACGAGCACTTCGGCCCGATCGCACCGGTCATTCCGTTCGCCGACGTGGACGAAGCGGTCGAACTCGCCAACGCCACCGAATACGGGCTGTCAGGATCCGTCCACGCTGGCGACGTGGGAACCGGCAGCCGAATCGCGCGGCGGCTCGAAACGGGAATGGTACACGTCAACGACCAACCGATCAACGACGAGGCCCACGTCCCCTTCGGCGGGACCGGTGCGTCGGGCGTCGGCGGTTACAACACCGACGACTTCCTCGATGAGGTGACCGAAACGAAGTGGATATCGCTCCAACACGAACCGCGTGAATACCCGTTCTAACCGCGGATAATCACAGCTGGACGTTTTTTATTTTCCAACGGAATCAAACGGAATCACGTATTTTCGCACGATATCGCTCCCGCTCTCGCTCGATACTGTCGTCTCCCGGGAGAATCGAAATCGACGGGATACGACTACGAGAGTGATTTTCCCGATGGCCACGGTCGGTGAACTGCCAACAGTAACGAGTTGTGAACTGCTGAAGAGCAACGGTCGGTGAAGTCGAAGAGAATGGGTGGTGAACTGCTAGTAGCCACTGCTCGCCTGCCCGTCACCGAACCGAATGACGGTCGTCGTTAATGTCCGAGCGGGTAGTTGAGTTTTCGGAACGCTTTGCCGTCCGTTTTTGGAGAGACCAGGTGCTGGTCGCCGTCGATCCACTGTCCCATCGCACTGGTCCATCCTTTCGGACGGCCGACGTCATCGAAGCTGAACTCGCCGCAGACGGTCTTGTACGAGGTGTTTCGAAGTGCATCCCGGACGGCCGATTTCTTCGTGCTGTTGGCGGCGCCGAGCGCCTGCTCGGCGACTTGCGTCAGGTTGTAACACGCACCGGTCATGACGGGTGGGAGGTTACTCTTTTTCGCGTCGTACTTGTCGTAGTAGTCGTTCTCCATCTTCTCGTTGCCGTTCCCCGTGAGGCCGGGAACCCACCCGGGAGCCATGACGACGTTCCGTCCTGCCTCTCCGAGCGCGTTCCACCAGCCTGCGGTGTCCGCTGCCCGGGTGAGCTGGACGAACTTCGGGCTGAACGACGACTGGTTGATCTGCTTCATCGCCGTGATGCCGCCGTCCGGCGCAGGTGTTCCGAGGAGGATTTCAACGCCCGCCTGTTTCGATTGGGAGATGAGGGTGCTGAAGTCGCTGGCGTGGAGTTGGTGTTTCTTGCGAAGTACCGTCTTGAAGCCCGCCTTCGTGAGCGTTTCGTCCCACATATCGGCCATCTCGATGCTCCAATCGGTGTTCGGAACCCACAGTCCGACTTTGGTTGGTCGTTTCTTCTCGGGAACGAGTTCGAGAACGGATTTCGTTCCCTTGACGTGGTCGCTGCTCTTCGGGAACGGAACGTTCGTCCACTGGTAGTTCTGTTCCTCGTGGAGTTTGTCGTCGGAAAACGCCACCGCGAGCATCGGAATCTCCTCCTGCTCGGCGACGGCGGCCGTTGCCGTCACGAGAACGCCCGCAAAGCTTCCCCAGATCATGTCCACGTCGTTGTTGCTGATGATCTGCTTGAGCTTCTCGCGCACCATCTGTGGGTCGCTCTCGTCGTCTTTGACGATCATCTCCACGTTCTTCCCGTGGAGGCCACCGTTGTCGTTGATTCGCTCGATACCCAACTCGTATCCACGGTGAAGATCCTTCCAGATGGCGGAGAACGCGCCGGTCTTCGGAAGTGTCGTCGCGATGGTGAACTTGTTCGAATCGCCACCCGAACTGCCTAGATCTCCGAGACATCCTGCGACGCTCGTCAACCCTGCGACGCCAGCGGTACCGCTCGCCTTGATAAAGGTACGTCTATCTGAGCCTGTCATCCTTCATGTCACGAGCCAAAATTACTCCAAGGATATATAATGTTTATTATTAATAATTCGACAGGTTCCGGAGCGACCGGCGTTCGTCACGACTCGAAAGCGTCGGTCGACGCCGTTTCCTACTCAATTGTTCACTTCACTTCCCACACGGGAATCCGGGTCAGTGTCCGTAACGGGTTCCGCCTCCGTCCCGACGTCGTCCACGAACTGCTCGTGAACGTAGCCGTACAGTCCCTGGGGAAGGAAGATGACGAAGAGGATGATGAGCACGCCTTCGAGCGTCGTCGCCAACCCACCAGCGACCTGGCTGAACAGTTTGTCGATGAGCATGAAGACGGCCGTGCCAAACAGCGGCCCGTAGACGGTTCCCATCCCGCCGAGGATGACGATCACCAGCGTGTCGATGGTCCACGCCACCCCGAGTGTGGACGATGCATTGAGATACAGCGTGTACTGGCCGTACAGGCCACCCGCGATGCCCGCGAAGAACGACGAGAGCAGGAACGCCCACATCTTGTATCGGAGCGGGTTCACCCCGAGCGTGCTCGCCGCGTCCTCGTCGTCCCGCACCGCTTGCATTCCCAACCCGAGTCGGCCACGCTTCAGATAGTACGTCACGAGGAAGATGACGATCAACGCGAGGACGGCGAGGTAGTAGACGCCGACCTCGCCGAGTTCGTTGTGCACGTAAAACCCCGTTGCCCCGCCGCTGAGCGAGCGCTCGTTGTTGAGCAGTAGTTGAATGATCGCCGCGAGCGCCAGCGTCCCGATGGCGAAGTAGTGCCCGCGCAGTCGGAACATCGCGGGGCCCGTGAGCAGCGCGAGGACCGCCGCCGCCACCCCGCCGACGAGAATGGCGAGCACTGCGGGAACGAGCAACCATTCCGGAAGCCCAGCGGCGCTCGGCGTCGTCAGCCACGCGCTCACGTACGCCCCGATACCGAAGAACGCGGCGTGGCCGAGCGAGATCTGTCCGGCGTACCCCGCGAGCAGGTTCCACGAGATAGCCAGGATCGCGAACACGAGCGCCTGGAGGACGAGGTCCTCCCCGTAATTGGACGCGACGAGCGGGACCAGGAGGAGCGCGACGATACCGACACAGAAGGCCACGATCCACCGGTTACGACCGATCATCGTCGATTTCGAACGGATGCCCATCGTCACTCACCTCCCTCCGCGTTGCCGAACAGGCCGTGCGGCCGCAGGATGAGTACGATGAGGAAGATGGTGAGGCTCACCACGTCACGATAGCTGCCGCCGATGAGCAGTGCGCCGACGTTCTCGGAGACGCCGATGACGGCTCCCCCGGCGAGGGTCCCGAGAATGCTCCCGACACCGCCGAGGACGACGACGGCGAACGCCTTCAACAAGTACGACCAACCGACGTAGGGGTCGAACGGAAAGAGTATCGAGAGGAGCGCACCGGCGGCACCGGCCAGTGCCGCGCCGATTCCCATCGTGATCCTGTGGATGGAATCCGTATCGATACCCATATACTTCGCGGCGGTCGGATTCTGGGCAGTCGCGCGGATCGACCGGCCGGTCTTCGTATATTGCATGAACGCCCACACCGCGACGATGAGCACGACCGCGATGACGAAGGTCACCGCCCGCGAGGAGGACAGCGAGATTCCGGCGAACCCGAAGCTCCCCGAGACGACGTGTAAATCGGTCGTCTGGGCGTCGCTCCCGAACAGGTAGTTGTCGAGGACGAACTGCCACGAGTTCTGCATCACCAGGGCGATGCCGAACAGGAGCAGGATCGGTTGTTCGATACCCTCACCGATGACGTACTGGAGAACTTCTTGCAACACCAGACCCACGACGACGAGGACGACCATCGCAACCAGCATCCCGATGAGGGGTGAAAACCCGAGCATCGTGGCCAGAATGACGGCGACGTAGCCACCGATCATCAGCATGTGTCCGTGTGCGATATTGACGATGTCCATGATGCCGAACACGAGCGTCAGTCCGAGCGCGGCGAGCGCATAGATACCGCCCAGCAGCAGGCCGTTGGCGACCGCGTTGGGGAGGAGCCCTAGCGACGACATCGGTCACCACCGGCCGTCGGCCTCCCTTCGTCCGCCGCTCGGTCGTTCGTTATTCCGTCGTTCGCTATTCGATCGTTCGTTATTCGGTCGTTCGTTACCTGATCGACGCCTGTCAATTCTGCCGCTTCGTGTTCAGCTGTATGTTTCATTGTTGCCTCTCGCCTCGGTCGTGGTCGTTTCCGTTTCGAACGGTCGATGAACTTCGGAACCGTGGTGCACTCGTTCGTGAGTCGTTCTGCGGATAGCATCGTGAATCATCCGAGGTACGACGCCTCGACGCGTTCGTCGGTAGCGAGTTCGTCCGCGTCACCGGACAGTTCGATTCGACCGCTCTTGAGGACGTATCCACGGTCGGCCACCCGGAACGCGTTGTGGAGGTCCTGCTCGACGAGGAGCACCGTCACACCCTGCTCGGTGATCTGCTCGATGGCGTCGAAGACGTCCTCGACGAGGACGGGTGCGAGGCCGAGACTGGCCTCGTCCAGGAGGAGGAGGTCCGGGTCGCTCATGAGGCCGCGTCCGATGGCCAACATCTGTTGCTCTCCGCCGCTGAGCGTCCCGGCGGTCTGCTCGCGCCGCTCTTCGAGACGGGGGAAGATGTCGTACACCCATTCTTTGCGCTCCTCGGCGGCGTCGGGATTCGTGTGTGCCCCAAGGACGACGTTCTCCTCGACGCTACTCTCCACGAATATCTCACGTCCTTCCGGAACGTGAGCGATACCGCGGGGAACGACCGCGTCGGGAGAGCAGTGACCGATCTCCTCGCCTTTATAAATGACTGAGCCGGATGTCGGCGTCAGACCCCCGCAGATCGTCTTGAGGACCGTCGTCTTTCCGGCACCGTTCGCCCCGAGGAGCGCGACGGTTTCCCCCTCGTCGACGGACAGTGAGACGTCCCAGATGACCTGCACGTCGCCGTACGACACGTCGATGTGTTCCAACGAGAGGAGACTCATACCGTCTCCTCCCGTGTGCTCGCCCCCTCCCCGAGATACGCCTCGATGACCTCGGGGTCGTTCTGAATCTCCGTTGGCGTTCCACGGGCGATCAGTTCGCCGTTGTTCAACACCATTACCCGGTCGCTCACCGACATCAGTGCGCGCATGACGTGATCGATGAGGAACACTGTCGTCCCTCGGTCGCAGATTCCCTCGATGAGTTCGATGATGGCCTCGGTTTCCTCGTAGTCGAGTCCGCCGGCGACTTCGTCGAACAGGACGAGGTCGGGGTCCGTCGCGAGCACGCGAGCGATTTCGAGCCGTTTCAACGCACCCACGCTGAGTTCGCTCGGCGGTCTGTCCTTCGAACCGTCGAGGCCGACGAACGAGAGCGTCTCGTGGGCGCGTTCGTAGGGGTCCGCGACGCCGCCACCGAATTCGGCTCCGACGGCGACGTTTTCGAGGAGCGTGAGTCCCTCGAACGGCCGAACGATCTGGTGGGTCTTGGCGAGACCACGGTTACACAACCGATACGGCGCCCACCCGGTGACGTCCTCGCCTTCGAAGTGCACGGTCCCTTCAGTCGGCTCGTACGCCCCCGAGAGCATGTTGAACAGCGTCGATTTCCCGGCACCGTTCGGCCCGATGAGTCCGACCGTCTCGCCGCGTTCGACTTCGAACGACACGTCGCTGACGGCGACGAGTCCACCGAACCGTTTCGTCAGTTTGCTACCCGTTAACAGTGGCATCCGTAGGTGGTGTTCGAAATGATTATAATTAAAATTACTGGTTCATACGATCCGATTCGTGGATAGTCTTGAGACGACGAAGTTCGTATTCGAATCGCATGCCCGGTCCCCTCGACGGTTAGACGAACGGGACACCATCGAGTTCGTACTGCGTACCGAACCACTGGTGGTCCGATTCGGAGCCGATATCCTTCCAAACGACCGTCTCCCAGTCCGGCTCGAAGTTGAGGTATCCCGGCCCGGCGAACAGTTCGATTCGAATTCCGCTGGCGGGGTCCTTGACGTACAGATAGTCCGCGTTCGTGATCGCGTGTTTTCCGGGGCCACCGTCGATCTCGATGTTGTGTTCCGACATAATGTCGGCGGCGTGCCAGAGGTCGTGGAGACTATCGAGGTGATAGGAGAAGTGGTGGAACTCCCGTTTGTCCTCGGTCAACTCGTGGACGGCGATGTCGTGCGGTAACGCCGTCACCGCGCACCACCACCCCCATCTCGTCCCGTCCTCCGACTCGAATACTTCGTTCAAGCCGAAGCCGAACTCCTCCTGGAGGAACGCGGCAGTTTCCGCTCCCCTGATCCCTTGCACGTGAACGTGGTCGATGCGTTGGGGATAAACGCGGTTGGCGCATTCGGGGCTGTATCGTCGCATCGGGATCTTCGACCGGACGTTCTCGGGGGCCTTCGGTTTCTCGACGTCGTAATAGATCTCGAAGGGATAGCCGTTGGGCGTCTCGAACCGAATCGCCTCGCCGATACCGGCCTCGTGACCGGCTTCGTGCCGCGTCACGTCCAGACCGAGGTGTTCCATCCGAGTGGCGTACTGGTCCACCGATTCCGGGTCCGCCGCCCGCCACCCGATGTGATCTACCCTTCCCTCGGGCCCTTCCGTGAGGCTCATCGTGTGATGTTCGATGTCCTGCAAGGCACAGAGATACGCGGTGTCTCCCTCCCGTTCGACGACTTTCAGTCCCATCAGGTCTCGGAAGAACCACAGGGATTCTTCCAAATCTGGTGTTACGAACGCTATGTGTCCAAGCTTGGCTAAACCGGGCATCACCGATACTTTGTATACTTTCGTTATATATTTTTCCCAAATAGGGTTCGGTGGGGGATGGAGCTCGGCTTGCGAACCGCCGGTGGATCGACTGCCGAGCGATCACTCGCCGATCCGTGCCGAAATACTACCGAGCGATGCGAATTCAGCCGTGAGAACGTCGCCGGGTTTGACGTCCACGGCGGGGGTCAGGGAGCCGCTGAGGATGAGTTCCCCCGCCTCGATACGCTCGTCGAGTTCGTCGAGCGTGTTCGCGAGCCACGCGACCGAACGCGCGGGATGGTCCAGCACGGCGGCCCCGACGCCGTGTTCCGCCACCGTTCCGTTCTTGTGGAGTTTGACGCCCTCCAACGACAGGTCGAGGCCGTCGGTAACCGTCGTCCGTTCGCCCGTGAGGTAGCACGCCGAGGATGCGTTATCGGCGATGGTGTCCTCGATTCGGATGTCCCAGTCACGAACGCGACTGTCTATCACCTCGATGATGGGGAGAACCGACGCCGTCGCGTGTAACACGTCGATATAGGTCACTGGCGGTTCGAGTGAGTCGCTCATCAGAAACCCGACCTCCGGCTCGACGCGTGGGGCGATGAGTTCCGCCGCCGGGACGACCCGTCCGTCGACGAACATCGTATCGAGCAACCGCCCGAAGTCGGGTTCGTCGACGTCGAGTTGGTTCTGGATTCCTTCGCTGGTCAATCCGATTTTGTGCCCCGTCACCTCGGCACCGTCGTCGAGTCGGTGGTCGATGAGCCGCGTCTGAACGTCGTACGCGTCGGATATGGTGAGTTCGTGGTTCGCGGTGAGTCGGTCGATCGGCGAGGCAGTCTGCAGTGCGGTGTAAAGCGAGTCGGCGAGTTCGTCGCGCATCTCTGCTGGAACAGCCATGCATGAAGTGGAAGCGGCGAGGGACAAATAAGTTCGTGTCCCCCGCGACTTCGATCAACCGACCGGCCCGTCCCCCCGAAATTTATATGCCGTTCCGGAGATGCTCCACCATGGACGTGCTTCACAGCGCAGTGTGGGTATCGGACATGGAAACGACGCTCGCGTTCTACGTGGACGAACTCGGTCTGGAGAAGACACGGGAGTTCGTTAGCGGCGACGGTGCACGAAACGTCTTCGTCGCCGGCGAGAGCGACACCGAAATCCAGTTCAAATACGATCCGGACAGGGAAGAACCGCTCCCGGCACCGACCGTGTACGACCACGTCGCGATCGGCGTGGACGATACCGACGCGGAGGTCGAACGCCTCGTTGAGGAGACCGACTGTCGCCTTCGTCGTGGCCCGTTGACGTCGGATGGTGCCAATGCCAGAGTCGCGTTCATCGAGGATCCCAACGGCTACGGTATCGAACTGGTCGAGGAGTTCGACTGAAACGGTCTCGAACGGCGATCCTTTCTCTCGAACGTCCGGCATACCTTCTCGACTGTCCTATCTCCGTGCGAGTAGCGTCGTCTCAGTCGTCCGATTCGGCTTCGGCATCGGTTTCTGACCCCCCGCCGTTGCCCATCCGCGCCGCCACGTCGGTGATGAGGTCCTCCTGTCCGCCGACGACTCCCATCTCGCCGAGTTCGACCAGCACGTCGCGCGGGTCCAGATCGTAGCGGTCGCTCGCACGACGCGTGTGGCGAAGGAACGAGGAGTAGACGCCAGCGTAGCCGAGGATGAGCGTGTCGTTGTCGATCTCCGGCATCGTGTCGTCCGAGAGCATCGGCACCAGAACGTCCTCCGCGGCGTCCATCACCCCGTAGAGATCGGGGTTGATGTCGTAGCCTGCCTTCCGGAGCACCCCGACCAACACCTCGATTTGGGCGTTCCCCGCACCGGCACCGAGTCCACGGAGACAGCCATCGACGGTCGTAACCCCTTCTTCGAGGGCCGCCAACGTGTTACCGATGCCGAGACCCAAGTTGTCGTGGGCGTGGAACCCAACGTCGATGGACAACTCGTCGGTCAGGAGCCCCACCCGATCACGAACGTCGCTCGGAAGCAACGCCCCCGCGGAATCCATGACGTAGACGGTGTCGGCCCCGTACTCCTCCATCAGCCGTGCCTGCTCCAACACGGTTTCCGGCGGAGCCATGTGCGAGAGCATCAACAGTCCGTCCGCCTCCATCCCTTGGTCTTTGACCAACTCGAAATGCTGCGCGGAAATGTCCGCTTCGGTGACGTGGGTCGCGATTCGACAGATGTCGGCCCCTTTCGACGCCGCGACTTCGATGTGTTCCCGGGTCCCGATACCGGGAAGGAGGAGTACCGAGAGTTCGGAGTCGGTCAACTCCGGGACGACCGCATCGAGGTACGTCTCGGTCGACGCCGAGGCGAAACCGTAGTTGATGGACGACCCGCCCATCCCGTCGCCGTGCGACATTTCGACGACGTCCATGTTTGCGTCGTTCAGGGCACGGGCGACGTCGGCCATCCCTTCGGGCGAGAACTGGTGATCGACGGCGTGCATCCCGTCACGGAGCGTCATATCGACCAGACGGACGTCCGAATCAGTCATCGCTCGCACCTCCGACGACCGTGGCGGTCGGATGCGTCGCGAGTCGCTCGGCGGCACCGAGCGCCGCGCTCGTCATGATGTCCAGGTTACCCGCGTAGGGCGGGAGGTACTGTCCCTCTCCCTCGACTTCGATCATGGTCGTGAGGACGACCGTGTCCCCGAGGTCGAACGCCACGCCGTCCTGTTCCACCAACTCGGGTTCGAGCGTCACTTCGTAGCCCGGGACGTACGACCGAATCTCGGCTTCCATCTCCGCGACGGAGTCACGGACTGCGTCGAGGTCGGCCGTGTCCGGAACCTGCGTGTAGATGGTGTTTCGCATCAGTATCGGCGGTTCGGCGGGATTCAGGACGATGATGGCCTTGCCGTCGTCCGCGCCGCCGACTTGTTCGATTCCCGCGGACGTGGATTGAGTGAACTCGTCGATGTTCTGCCTCGTCCCCGGCCCGGCACTCTTCGATGCGATGGTCGAAATCATCTCCGCGTATTCGACGTTCACCGTCCGGTCGACCGCGTGGACGATGGGGATGGTTGCCTGGCCGCCACAGGTCACCATGTTGATGTTGCGTGTCTCCCCCGCAACGTCGTCGAAGTTGACGACCGGGACCGTATACGGGCCGACGGCGGCCGGGGTGAGATCGATCGCGAACAGGTCGAGGTCGTCGTACACGGGTGCGTTCTCGGCGTGGACCTTCGCGCTGGTCGCCTCGAAGACGACGTCGAACTCGTCGGCGTACTCCTTCACGCTCTCGATACCGTTCGTCCCGACGTCGACATCCTCCTCGACGGCCGCTTGAAGCCCATCCGACTCCTCGACGGGGAAGATACCGATCATCCGCTGCAGGTCGATGTTCTCGCTACGGTCGAGTATCTTGTACATCAGGTCGGTGCCGATGTTACCCGGCCCGACGATAGCTGCGTCTAATGCCATGCGACTCTTACTTGTACAACGATAGTATAAAAGAATTCGTCTGGGATAATCATGTCTTATAGCGGGTCCACGCCGTCCAGCGACTACCCCCACCGTCGGCAAAAGCAGTCTCCGAGGCCACGAAAAAAGCGATACGGGGCGCTTAGAACGGATATCCGCGCGGTTCGCGCTGAACGGAGGTCCAGCGGACTTCGGTGAACTCGTCGATGATCCAATCGCCGTTGTAGTTGCCGATGCCGGAGGATTTCGTGCCACCGAACGGGGTGTGTGGCTCGACGTTGACGGTCTGGTCGTTGATGTGCATCATTCCGGCCTCGATTTGGTCGGCCACGTCACGGGCACGCCCGCGGTCGGCCGAGTGGACGGACGCGCTCAGGCCGTAGTCGGTATCGTTGGCGAGTTCGATGGCCTCCTCCTCGGTCTCGAACGGGATGATGGGGGCGACCGGACCGAAGTGTTCGTTGCACGCCGCTGGCATGCTGTTTTCGACGCCGGTCAACACCGTCGGTTCCACGAAGAGGCCGTCGGCGTTCCCGCCGGTTTCGAGCGTGGCACCTGCCTCGACGGTCTGCTCGATGTACTCCAGTATCCCATCGCGCTGTGATTCGTTGATGATCGGTCCGATGATGACGTCATCGTCGTCGGTCGGGTCGCCGATTTTCAGTTCGGACGCACGCTCCGCGAGCCGCGATGCGTACTCGTCGTAGACGTCCTCGTGGACGAGGTGGCGGTTGATGGAGATACACACCTGTCCCTGGTGCCAGAAGCTTCCGAAGACACCGGCGTCGACCGCTTGGTCGAGGTCGGCGTCCTCCAAAACGACCTGTGGGTTGTTGCCACCGAGTTCCAGCGCCGGGAAGGCGAAGTGTTCCACGGCGTTCTTTCCGACGAGTTTCCCCGCTTCGGTCGAACCGGTGAACGCCACGACGTCGCTTGCCGGATGCGAAGCCGTCCGATCACCCGCCGTCTTTCCGTCGCCCGGAACGACGTTCAGGACGCCGTCGGGCAGTCCGGCCATCTCGAACAAGCGGGCGATAAGGAGACCACCCGCGATGGGCGTGTCCTCCGCTGGCTTCAGGACGACGCTGTTCCCGAGTGCAATCGCCGGTGCGACGGCGCGGATGGAGAGTTTCAGCGGTACGTTCCACGGCGAGATGACGCCGACGACGCCCGCGGGCTTGCGTTGGATGATGTTCTCCTTGCCCGGAATCTTCGACTGGTTGTGTCGCCCGGACATCCTGAACGCGAACGACGCGGCGTCGTGGACGAACGTCACCGTACCGCCGTATTCGATGTCCTGTTTCGGACGGGCGCTTCCGCCTTCGACGGCGAGTATCTCCCGAATCCCGTCCTCGTACTCCTCGATCAGTTCCGCGACGCGACGGACGACGGCCGCGCGCTTGTCCGGCGTCGTCTTCGCCCACTCCGATTGTGCCCGCGTCGCCGCCTCGTACGCGGCATCGACGTCTTCGGTGGCGGCTGACGGCACCGAACCGATCGTTTCGCCGGTCGATGGGTTCAACACGTCGATTCGGTCTCGGTCCTCGGCCCGGTTCCACTCCCCATCGACGTACATCGCGTCCCAGTCGGCGTCGATGGAAATCTCCGGTTCTGATTCGACTACTTCTGCCATGTGTATCTCCCAGTATGGACACCTGATATAAAGTGATGTCGCCCGGAACGGTTTCACCGCAACTCGGAGGAGTATAATTATATATCCGGTTCGATGTGGTACTCACATGGCTCTCAGCCAAGACGAGATCGATACTCTCGCAACGAAGCTGTACGACGCGTACTCGACGAAAGAACCCATTCCGCCGCTGACGGACGAGGCGGAGTTTTCGACGGCGGACGCGTATCGAATCCAGTTCGAGGTGTTCGACCGTCTGACGGAAGCGGACCGCGAGAACGCCGTCGGCCACAAACTCGGCCTCGTCAGCGAGGCGAAACAGGACCAACTCGGCATTCCCGAACCTATCTTCGGCTACGTCGCCCCGGAGACGGTGCTGGAAGGGGAACCCGTTCCGACGGACGAGATGATCGCGCCGCGTATCGAGGCCGAAATCGGCTTCATCATCGACGAAGACCTCACCGCACCGGTCTCGACCACCGACGTTCTCACGTCTACACGGGCCGTCGTCCCCGTCCTCGAAATCCTCGAAAGCCGGTATCAGGGGTGGTCGATCCCCTCGGCACAGGACGTTATCGCCGACCTGACCTCCGCCGGAAAGGTCGTCGTCGGGGAGTCGTTCAAGGACGTCACGGACGTGGATCTGCGGATGGAGAGCATCGTCATCTCGGTCAACGGCGAAACCCAAGCGTCGGGCGTCGGTGCCGACATCATGGGTCATCCCGCCCGTGCCGTCGCGTGGCTCGCCAACCGGCTCGACGACCTGGACGACGGACTCAGGGCTGGAGAACTCGTGATGAGCGGCGGAATCACCGCCGCTATCGACATCGAACCGGGAGACGTATACTCCATCGAGTTTGCGAACCTCGGCTCGGTCGAACTGCGAGCGGAATAACGCCCGTCGGATCCGTTTCGAAGGTTTCGAACCGTTCGAAGAGACGTTTTCAATACGAAAATACTCTTCCTCCGTTCCCGGCATCTTCCCGACGATTTACCATCCGTGAGAGGAGTAACGTGGGCGAAAACGACGGATCGCGGGTCTTCGTACCGGTTTCCACCGCTCCGGTATCGCGAGTTCATTTCGCTGGCTATCAGGTCTGTTTTCGATATGAAAATGGATAATTCCCGATTGCGGTTCGTTTTACTCATCGAATCTCCGTAAGTCACCAATAAGAACGACACCCGTTACGGTCATACCTCTGTAATGGGGGTCTGCGTCCACGGATCGGTTCGAGCTACCTGTGATCCCTGCTACCGCGATGTCCGTCCGGGAGGCCCCTTTCACGGAAGGTTCGTCGGACTCTGAGGGTGAATGCGAAATTACGTTTTCAAGCTGAAAATAGGTCCGCTCAGTCGAGGAGTGTACGGAGGTTTCCGGCGAAGATGTCGGTTTTTACGTCCGACTCGACGTCCATCGACTCGACTGCGTCCCTCGTCACTTCGACCGTCCGTCGTCCTCGTTCCGGGCTGAACGGGTAGTCCGTTCCGAAGAGCAGGTTACTCGACCCGAAGAAGTCGTCGGCACATTCCAGTGCGGAAACCGACCCGGACACCGCCGTATCGGCGTAGAACTGCTCGAAGTACTCCTCCGCGGGTTTCGAGAGGTCGGCGGCGTGTTCGTGGAACCCGGGGTAGTTCTCCGGGTACGCCTGTCGCTGTTCGTAGAACATCGCGATTCGTTCCCCGAAGTACGGAACCATCCCTCCGCCGTGATGGGAGACGAGTTCGAGGTCGGGATACGCCTCCATGACGCCGCCGAACACCAACCGCGAGAGCGCCAGCGTTGTGTCGAACGGCCACCCGAACAGGCGGTGTTCCATGTACTCCGACGCCCAGTCGTACCACTCCCAGAGTTGCGGATGCATCCAGAGCGGCGTTTTGGTCGCCTCGGCGCGCTCGAACAGGGGCCAAAACTCGTCGTCGTCGAGCGGCCGTCCATCGACGTTCGAAAAGATCTGAACGCCGGCCATGTCGAGGTCGTCGATGCACCGATCGAACTCCGCAAGGAACTCCTCGCTCGCCGTCGGTATCGTCCCGACGGGGACGAACGAATCGGGATGTTCGTCCGCGAGTCGTCGAATCTCGTCGTTCGCGAGGCGGGTAATCTCTAGCGCCAAGTCGTGTTCCATCCCCTGAAACAGCGTCGGCAGCGCCAACGTGATCACTTGCTTGTCGATACCGTAGTCGTCCATGTCGGCTTTCCGCTGTTCGATGTCCCAGAGAAACTCGGGACGGCCGGAGAGGCCTTGGAACCCGTATCGGTCGGTCAACTCGTCGAAGAACGACTCGGTGAGGACGTGCGTGTACGCGTCGATGATTTCCGGCATCGTGTGTTCGTTTCCCCCCACTTGGGCACGGGAGATAATTCTTTGCCCCCGCGAATCAGGTCGAATCAGCTGTACTTGATGTCCAGCGCCAGTTGATTGGCCGTACTCTCGACCTGCGCGATGATCTCGTTGTCGAACCCGGTGTTTCCCAATCGTTTCGTCGGCGCGGAGATACTGACCGCGCCGAGAACGTCGCCGTCGAGACGAACGGGTGCGCCGATGCAGGTGAGTCCCTCCGTCCGCTCCTCGTGGTCGGTCGCATAGCCACGCTCTCGGATCACTTCGAGTTCCTCGAAGAGGGCCTCCCGGTCCGTTATCGTGTGGTCGGTCGCTTTCGGGAGCCCCCACTTGTCGAGTATTTCCTCGACGCGTTCGCGCGGGAGATAGGCGAGGATCGCCTTTCCGATGCCGATGTTGTGGAGTCGAATCCGATAGCCGACGTACGTATCGAGATTGACCGCGTAATCCCCCCTCGATTGGAACAGATAGACGCCTCGTCCGCCTTCTTCGGTCATCAGGTTCGCCAACATACCGGTATCCGCCGCCAACTGGTTTACCTTCGACCGACCTAGCTGATACAGCGGAAACTGGTTTCGCCGGTGCCCGCCGATCGAGAGGAACTTCAGCGTGAGCCGATACTCTTCCCCCACCTTTTCGACGTATCCGTGTTCCCGGAGCGTGCTCAAGTGATTGTGTATTCCACTCTTGCTCATGTCGACCTCCGCTTCGAGTTCTCCGAGGCTAGCCTGATCGACGGCATCGAGATGATCGACGAGACCGAGCGTCTTCTCGGTCGTCCGCACCGGGTGATTGGCTTGCTTTTCCATGGTACTAGTATGTATTCCCATGGTATATATTTTCATATTGAAAACGAACTCGTTCGATTGACCGACTCGGATCGTTCCGGAACTCCCCGCCCCGTTTCTTCGACGATCGTCACCGGTCTCCACCGTCACTCTGTTACATCGATATCATTGTAATGACTGTCTCGGGTGATCGATACGGTGCGATCATGATGTCGCAGCGATTCTCCCCGATATCCAGATCAACTATCCCAAAACTATTTACCCACTCTCTCTGTTGTACAGGACGATGGCACAACTGGAGGACGTCTCGACGGCCGCGCTTCGGGAGGCACTGCAGGACGCGGACGACGCCACCACCACGAAACGGATCATGGTCGCGATCGCGTACAAACAGGGCGTCTCACAGACGGAGTTGGCCGACTGGTACGGCCTCTCCCGCAAGACCATTTATAACTGGCTGCAACGATTCGAGGAGGAATCCATCCGGAACGCGGCCAGCGACAAGCCTCGTTCCGGTCGGCCGCCGAAGCTCGGGGGGGGAAGAACGGGACGAACTCCTTCGGTTGCTACGGAACTCCCCCAAAGCGGCCGGTTACGACGCAGAGGAGTGGAACATCCCGCTCGTCCAGCGTCTCGTGGCGGAGCAGTTCGACGTCGCGTATTCGCGCACCAGTGCGTATCGAATCCTGTCCTCTGTGAGTAATTAATTTTCGAACTCACATCGTAGTGAACTCTTCACCGGAGTCGGGAAGGTATTCGATGATACCCCGATGAGCACCGACCTCGCTGATCGTCGTTTGAAACGCATCGACGACGGTCACGATGTCGCGGTTGAGTTCGTGCCGAGTTCATGTCCGGCTAGTAGTGGAAACGGTGGGGTCCGATCACGGTCTAGCTGGAGGGGAACGTCCGTCGAAGCGGTTACCGATCCGCAAGCAGCGCCTCGATCCGCTCCGTTCCGTCCTCGACGTAGCCACCGTGAAAGCAGACCGCGTGGTCGATGCCGTGGGTCGCAATCGTTTCGACGCTCCCCCACGCCGTTTCCATCTCGGGGGTTGCGCCTTCGCGTGGGCCGACGAGTTCGCCTTCGGGCGCGTTGAGCGCGTCTGCCGTGATCAACAACTCCTCTTCGGGGAAGTAACAGGAGACGTGCCCCGGCGTGTGTCCGGGCGTGTGGATGATCTCCATCGGCCCGGCGTCGGTCGTGAACGTCTCGTCACCGGTAAGACGGACATCGATCGTCGTCGGATCGATCGCCATGGGGCGTTCCTCGCTCGATTTCAGCAGTTCCTTTTCGCCCTCGATGTACGGCGCGTCCGCTTCGTGTGCGAACACGACGGCGTCGGTTCGTTCGACGACCGCCGCGAGACAGCCAGCGTGGTCGATATCCTGATGCGTGAGGACGACCGCCCACGTGTCGTCGAGGTCCAGCCCTTCGTCATCGAGCGCACCGGTGAGGTCATCGATACCGTCGGGCATCCCGACGTCGAGAAGGAGGAGGCCACGCGGCGTCTCGACGGCCGTCGGGGTGAGCGTCATCTCTCGGTCGCCGAGCGAGACATCTATCGGAAGATCGTACACTCCGTTTGGAAGCGCCATACCCGTGATTGTCCAGCAACCTGCTTGAACCCCATCGCTTCCGGCCAGCGCTTCCCCTTTCCCGTCTCACGTTCGTCACCGTTCTCCGAAATGGTCCTGCGTCATTCCCGACCACAGGTCACGCAGTTCGGCAATTCCCGGAGAGCCATCGGCGATCCAGACGCCGAGCGCGATCCCGGCGAGCGCGAACTGAAGGAGGACGAACGGGGTCAGGCCGAAGTTCGCGAAATGAGCGGAAAAGCTCTTTGACGTCTCGTACGACGGGGGGGGAAAGGACGGGCCACAGCAGGAAGCTCACGTCCGCGAGTCTCCCTTGCAGAAGCGGATGCACGGAATCCATCGCGAGGTGACTCAGGTAGCCGATGGCGAACGCACCCAGCGGAATCCGCCTTTCGGATCGACGAGCGCCGATCCACAGCAGTCCGAGGAGCAGTGTGGCTGTCAACAAGGAGTGCGTTAACGTTCGTCCGGTCGGAAGTACGGCAAACGTCCACGCGAGCGGTTTGTCGACCAAATCCGGAAACTGCGTGCCGAACGCGACTGCGACCGTTCCGACTGCGGACGGTGAACGGTCATCGGCTCGGCACCAGAACGAATACAGGAGATAGCCGACGGCGAGGTGTCCCCATGGCCACATGCTTTCCCCTTTTTCGACGACCGTGTTAGGAACTTCGGCTTCCAACCGAACGTTCGGTGTGGTGCGACCGAGGGAGCGATATCGATGGCCAACGATAACCGCTGATGACGTCAATTGAGGATGCAGACCACCGATAATCGCCGGTGGCGTTAACTGGCGACGCCCACCGACGATCGTATAAATTACACTATTTATCGAAGATGAACTATGTTCGACCGATACTTTGGTAAGCCAGCTTCCTGTGTTATTAGTAGATGTCAACTCGACGCCGCCAACGGTTCGTTCACGGGCAGGTCGCGTGGATGCTCGTCTCCCTCCTCGGGTTGGCGGTGCTGCACGCCCTCTCGTTGGAGTTGTTTTTCGTTCTCTCGCTCGTCGGACTGCTCGTCATCATCGAACTCACGGCACCGTTCAACGTAACGCCGACGTGGCGACGACGGCTGAAGTGGTTCATCCTCGTCGGACTCGTCGTCTTCGTCGTCATCCTCGCCCGTCATGTCTTGGCGGTCCTTCCGTCGGGGGTATTCTAAGTGAAACGACCGTCCGATTACCCGATGCCGACGCGCGTCCTCGGCGCGTTCGCCCTCGTGGTCGTCGTCGGTCTGCTCGTCACAGCTTCCACGTCGAGCGCCTCGTTCGGCGCGTACAATCACGCGTGGGACGGCACGAGCGACCTCCGCGGCGTCGCATCGGAGACGAGTGGGACCTCGCAAATCGCCCACGATACCGCCGCCTATTCGCGTGTGACTCCCAACGGCACCGTCGGAATCATCCTCTCGCCGGACGAGAACTACTCGGCTACCGACCGCGCTCGCCTTCGACGATTCGTGCGGCAGGGCGGAACGCTGCTCGTCGCGGGTGATTACGGGGGACGGACGAATCGGCTGCTCTCGGCGCTGGGGACCGACGCCCGCCTCGACGGCCGCCCGGTCCGCGACGACCAGCGACAGTACCGTTCCCCCGCGTTACCGGTTGCGGACAACGTGTCGAACCGCTCGCCCGTGGCGAACATCTCGGCGCTCACGCTCAATCACGGTACCGTCGTTACCCCAGGAAACGCGACGGTGCTCGTCAGCACGTCCGAGTACGCCTATCTCGACACGAACGGCAACCGGAAACTGGACGACGACGAGACGATTTCCTCGATGCCCGTCGCAACCGTCGAACGGGTCGGCGAGGGGCGCGTGTTCGTCGTCAGCGACTCCAGCATCATGATCAACACGATGCTCGGCCGGTCGGACAACCGGGCGTTCGTCCGTGCTATCCTCGACGGGAACCGGACTGTCCTGCTCGATTACTCACACACGGCCCGGCTCCCGCCGCTCGCGCTCGCCGTCTTGACGCTTCGGGAATCCGCGCTGTGGCAACTGTTCGTCGGGTGCGGGTGTCTCTCCTTCGTTCTCCTCTGGGCGCAGCGACCGGAGAGTGCGACTCGCCGATGGAACTCGCTCGTCGCTCGAATTTCCACGTCCGACGCCCGAACGACGACGATGTCGCCGAATCGGTCGATCGATGCAACCCCATCGTTGTCCGAATCGGCGATGGTCGACTACCTACGGGAGCAACACCCGGACTGGGAGACCGAACGTATCGAGCGTATCGTCGCGGCGTATCGTGAGGAACGGTCCGATTGATGGTCGATACTGCTGACGCAGGTGATGTCCCGGACGCCGCTGATGCGGCCAATAGTCCCGACGACGTTTTCGGAAGAATCGGAAACCGCCCACTTCCGTTTATTATGACGGCCGGAATACACACTCTCATATGATTCACGATGCTCGCGTCCTGCAACCACAGTTCGTTCCCGAAGAGGTCGAGCATCGAAACGAGGAAATCAACACGTTATCGAACACGCTCAAACCCATCATGGACGGGCAGAACGGCGAAACCTCGCTCCTGTTGGGCCCGTCGGGCGCGGGAAAGACCTGTATCGCCAAGTTCACCACCGACCGGTTGCGCGAGAACGTCCTCGACATCAACCGACAGTACGTCAACTGTTGGCAGGACTACACGCGGTTTCAGGTGCTCTATCGGATCCTCGAAGGCATCGGCCGAACCGTCAACATCCACCGTCGCTCGACGCCGAAGGACGAACTCCTCGACCGCCTCCAGCGGTACGACGGGCCGCAGTTCGTCGTCATCCTGGACGAAGTCGACCAACTCGAAGACAAAAGCGTTCTCTACGATCTGTATCGAATGCCGACGATTTCGATGGTACTCATCACGAATCACGAGGACGAACTGTTTTCACACCTCGACGGTCGCTTGGCGAGTCGGCTTCGGACGTGCGTTCGGGTTCCGTTCGAGAAGTACCACCTCGACGAACTCGTCTCGATCCTCCGTGCCCGCGCCCAGTGGGGACTTTCGGAAGACGCAATCGGAAACCGCCAACTCGAACTGATCGCCGACGCGGCGGCGGGCGACGCACGGATCGCGATCGGGATCCTCAGGAATGCGGCACGTCGCGCCGAGCAGGGCGACGCCGACCACATCACGTGCGATATCGTCCGGGAAGCGATACCGGACGGACGCCACGAAGTCCGGCAGAAAACCATCGACCAACTCAACTCCCATCAACGCGCCCTCTACGACATTTTGGACGAAACCGGCGAACTCGCGCCGGGCGACCTGTACGATGCGTACCGGGAGCGCGTCGAGAACCCGAAGACGAACCGAACGGTTCGAAATCACCTCTCGAAGATGGAACATTATCGGCTCGTCGTCGCCGAGGGAAAGAACCGAGCGCGGACCTATCGACTGCGCTGATATCGAGTTTCGGAAGCGTCGGAAACGACCCGGTCTTGCCTATGGTTCCGGCGGGGGATAGAGTAATTGTGATGACAGCACAGCACGCATCGACGGTTTCGCCCCTCGAAAATGGAATCGACACCACGCGCTACGAGGTGGCTCACGGAATCGAGGTGCGCCCATGAGTCGAACGACCACGACGTACCGAGACCTGCTCCGCGCGATGGAAAGCCGCTGGACGGCGTATCGACGCGGTCTCCGGCGCGACGACCAGTTGGTGTTCGACCGACTTTTCGAGTTCGCACGCGCACACGCCGACGCGAGCGGGCGCCAGCACTCCCACCAACATCCCCAACCCGTGGAGATTCCCGCACTGTTCTCCATGCTCCTCGAACAGCAACGACAGATCGAGGACCTCGAAGACCGACTCGACCACCTGGAGCGTGATCTGAACGACGTGGAATGACCGCGCATCCCATGGACGGGTTTATGATCGCGGCATTCCGTTTTTTTTACTGCTTGGTGCCGAGCGTCGTTTACTTCGAACGACGCTCGGCGTACGAGCGCGAAACAATGACCGAATTTGACACTGACACGCCGTGGCTTCCGGCCGACGCGGGACCGGAGTTCGACCCGCTCGAACACTTCGACGCTCTTCCGGACGGGAACACCCCGCTGGTCGTCACGCCGCGCGGCGGCGCACGCGAAGTCGGACGGAGTTGCTACCAAGTCGATACGGAACACGCGACGTACCTCGTCGATTGTGGTTTGCGCCAAGGGTCCGGCGAGACGTTTCCCGACTTCCGGGGCCTGTCGCTCGAAGGGGTGGACGCCGTGTTCCTCACGCACGCGCACATCGACCACTGCGGTGGGCTCCCCGTCCTCGAAGCGAACGGGCTGTTGGACGACGACGCGCCGATTCTGGCCACGCCGCCGACCATCGCCCTCGCAAAGCTCCTCCTCGAAGATTCGCTCCATATCCACAGGCGTGAGACACAGCGTTCCGGTACCGAACAGCGGTTCGACCGGCAACACGTCGATGCGGTCTTCGAACGCTTCGAACCGGTGGACTACGGCGGCGGCCGCGTCGAGCCGTTCGCCCCGACACCCGACGAGGAACCGCTGGTCTTCCAGTACGGGAACGCGGGCCATCTCCTCGGTTCGGCGTGGCTCATGCTCCAGACGGGCGGCTACCGAGTCGTCTTCTCGGGGGATATCGGCGGGCGTGCGACTCATCTGCCGGACGTCCAGTCACCGCCCGGCGCGGACGTTCTCCTGACGGAGTCCACGTACGGCAGCCAGCACAGTCACACGTCGATGCACGACGCGCGGTCGGGGCTGTTCGCCGCCGTCGCGCAGGCCGTCGAAAACCGCCAACCCGTTCTCATCCCGACGTTCGCGGTCGGCCGGGCACAACTCCTCCAACTGCTGTTCAAGGAGCGGTTTACGTCACATCCGGGCGACATCGGCTCACGGGTACAACTCGTCGTGGACGGGATGGCCCAGGACGCGACCGAGATCTATCACGAGTACGTACTGGACGACACGTACATGGACGAGTCCATCGTCAACCGCGCGAAAAACAGCGGGCAGGACCGCCCCTTCCTCCCGGACGGTGCCGGGTTTCCGCGGAACGACGAGGAGCGACGGGAACTGCTCACCGATACGGACCCGCTGTCGGGTGGGACCGTCCCCGTCGTCATCGCGCCTTCCGGGATGCTGACCGGCGGGCATTCCCCGCGGTATCTCGTCGAGTTCGCGGCCCGGTTCGAGGACGCGAAGGTGTTCCTCACCGGCTATCAGTCGAAGGGGACGACCGGGCGGACGCTCCAGAACTACCTCGACGCAGGCGAGGACGAAGTGACGATCACGACGGACGCGACGCCGTTCGGGACGGACTGGCCGAGTTCCGATTCCGTGGCGTGGACGCGCGTCGAGACCGACGACGGGTTCGAGCGGACCACCCGAGCGACCGTTCCGACGGAATGGATCGAAACGGTGGACGGCCTCAGCGCCCATGCCGCACAATCCGGCTTGTTGAAGTTCGCCCGGGCCGTCGAACCGTCGACGGTGGCCATGGTTCACGGTCCCGACTACGCACAGGATCACCTCGCCCGTCACTTCGGAAAGAACCTCGATAGCGCGAAGCAGGTGACCAGATCACGGCTCCTTACCCCGATTCCGGTCTCTCGCGATATCGAACTCGACACGCCGACGTTGACGCCCGAACAGTTCGAACGCGGTCCCGACCGCCTCCGAAATCAAGTGAAGACGCTCCACACGGAGGTCGCGTCGCTGAACGAGGAACTCGCCGCGCTTCGACACGACGAAGGGACGTGGAGTGAGTCGGCCCTTCGTCGTCTCGTTCGGGAGGAGATACGGGAGGCCATCGATACGGACGGGGACACGTAACCTCCGTCCCACGTCTGCGGTAAAGACCCTCCCGAACGGACTTCCGATCCGAAAGAGGAGGGAAGCTTTAGTCGGTGAAGTAAGAAGGAGAGGATATCCATGTCCCGTCCGGACGAGTACAGGCGGTCAAAGTGGACGCGTGACCACGCGTCCCGACTTCGTCGTACGCCCGACACCGTGGCACCGATCATCTACCCGCCCGAACGGGCTATCTCCGAGGAGTACCACCTCTGGGACACGTGGTTTCTCCGCGAGCGCGACGGCTCGATCGCCGAGGTGGACGGCTATCGAGTGGCGTTCTCGCTCTCCGCTTCGTCGTCGCTCCTTCCCGGAAAACGGCACGACGAAGCGCGCATCCGGTACTTCTACTCGACGGACGGGCGCGAGTGGACTTACGGCGGACCGATTTTCCCCGAGGGGGAGGCGTTCGGCTCCCGACAGTGGGCGGGGTCGGCCCTGCTGGACGATGACGGCACCGTGTACGCCTACTACACCGCCGCTGGTCACCGTGACGAACCCGAACTCACGTACGAACAACGGATCTGCGTCGGAGCGGGTGGCACCGTTTCGACGGACGAACACGGACTGGCCATCGACGGCCCGTGGGAGCAGTCGGTTCTCTTCGAACCGGACGGGGTACGGTACCAGACACAGGAACAGTCGAATCGCCAGAACGGTCCCATCTACACGTTTCGCGATCCCTGGTTCTTCGAGGACCCCGCGACGGGAGAGTCGTATCTCCTCTTCGAGGGCAACACCCCGATAGACGACCCCGACCCGGAACGGACGTACAACGGCTGTATCGGCATCGCACGCTCGGAAACGGGCGACCCGACCGACTGGCAACCGCTCGATCCGATCCTCGACGCCGAACGCGTGAATCAGGAACTCGAACGGCCACACATCGTCGTCCGGAACGGGCGCTACTACCTCTTCACCCCGAGCCATCTCCACACGTTCGCGCCCGGGCTGAGCGGCTTCGACGCGCTCTACGGCTTCGTCGCCGACTCCGTCTTCGGACCGTACGAACCCCTCAACGAGACCGGTCTCGTCGTGGCGAACCCCGAGAACGCCCCGTTTCAGGCGTACTCGTGGTTGGCTTTCTCCCACGGCGACGAAATCCTCGTCACGTCCTTTTTCAACTACTTCGACCTTAACGGCCTCTCGCTCGACGACGTGGCGCTCCTCCCCGAACCCGAGCAGTTCCGCCGATTCGGCGGGACGTACGCGCCGACGCTCCGATTGCAGGTCGGGGGCGACCGAACCCGAATCTGGGGCGAACTCGACTACGGGCAAATCCCTCTCGAACGCGAGTCGCTGACCCCTCCCGATCACATTCGCTATCGCGGGTCGGGAGGCGACGGTGAGGACGAGGACGGCAACTACTGATTCAGTCGTCGCCCACCTCGACGGTCGACCCGACACCCGCCGACGAGGTGGCGGAAGCGTCGAGTTCCCACGCGTCGAGGGTCACGATGCGGGCATCCCCGCCCGCGGCGTAGAGCGAAACGCCGTCGGCGTCCGCGCGAGTCGGATAGATCCGTCCCGTGAGACAGCGCCGTTCGTTCGCGAACACTTCGATGACTGACCCGTCGATGAACACCCTGAGGTCGACCCTTCCCTCCCCGTCGAGCGGCATCCGTATCGGGTCGTCGGCCGTCTCCGGGTGGAGGCTCGACGTGGAGCGTTCGAGGATGAGTTCGTCCCGGCGGACGTGCAACGGCGTCCGCTCCTCGCCGTCCACGGTTTCCCGGAGAACGATGCCCACCTCGTCGGCGGTACCGAGGTCCAGTGAGACAGCGAGTTCGAGCGCCTTGCCGCGTGTTTGGAGCACCTCACGGTGGCCGTCGGAGAGTCCCCGGGATTCGAACCCGTGATGGCCGCCACGAAGCGATTCGACCTCGGCGGCGGGTCGTTGGCGCAGTTCGCCGTCCTCGATGTCGAGGACTCGCGGGAGCGAAAGCGCTCCGGACCACCCCGCGTCCCACTGTGCGCGCTCGCTCCGGGCTTCCTTCAGCCATCCGAACGTGAGCAGCCGTCCCGAACCGTCCCGTAGCGTTTGTGGGGCATAAAAGTCGCCGTAATCGAGTATCCCGGACGTTTCGCGTTCGAAGCGCGCATCGCGCACGGTCCCGAGGAAGTAGCGCACGTGCTCGTAGTTCGAGACGTGGAGCAGGCGCTTCTCGCCGAAGTCGAGGAGTTCGGGGCACTCCCACATGTGGCCTTCCGCTTCCGACTCGGCCGTGTACAGTGGCCCGAGATACGTCCAGTCGAGGAGGTCGTCCGAGCGGTAGAGGAGTGCCGTCCCACCCACACCCGCGATACCAGAGCCGATGAGCTGATACCACGAGCCGTTTTCGCGCCAAACGGAGTGGTCGCGGAACTCGGCGTCCCAGTGGTCGGTCGAGAGGATATCGAGTTCGACCGGTGGCTCGGCCACGACCGGGTTCTCGGGGTCCTTTTTCCACACGTCGAGCGTTTCATCGACCGCCGTCGCGAGACACGGGAGTTGGCGTCCGTCGCGCCCGCCCGTGTAGAGCATGTGAACCGTCCCGTCGTCGTCGATTGCACATCCCGACCAGCAACCGTCGCGGTCGGGACCGTCGGGGTTGGGCGTGAGCGCGACGGGACGGTCCTCCCAGTGGACGAGGTCCTCGCTCGTCGCGTGCCCCCAGTGAATCGTGTCGTGGTAGGGTCCGCCCGGATTATACTGATAGAACGCGTGATACGTGCCGTTCCACTCGATGAGGCCGTTCGGGTCGTTCAACCAATTCGCGGGTGGTGTGAGGTGGTAGCTCGGACGGTCGTAGTCGTCACGAAAGTCGGTCCGCATCGCGGCGAGGTCCGCGGCGGCCTTCGGCCGCCCGACGAGACCGTCGTCGGCATTTTCCCCGAGAAAACGAAGACATCCTGCGAGGAAGGTTTCGCGGCCGCCGTCCGCGCCGTGAGCGTCGAATTCGACGTTCGCACCGACGCCGAGAACCGTCCCCGTTCCTGGTTTCCATTCGACGACGGACACCTCGTCCGGGCGGTCGATGTCCCCTCGGACGGTCCCCGCGAGGACGTCCGCGCGTTCCGGGAGGACCTTGTCGTATCGCGCAAACGACTGCGTGTCGCCACCGCCACGGGTGTGGAACCGAACGTCGTCGAAGGCGGCGACCGCCGGATGGTCGGCGTACTGGGTCTTCCACAGCGGACCGACGGGCGTCTCGACCGGTTCCGTTCCCACGGCGTCCGGTGCTACCGGGTCGACCCCGAGCGCTTCGACCGCGGTCAACGCCTGGCCGGTCAACAGCAGGGTGCCCCCGCGCTCGAAATAGGCGGCAAACACGTCGGCCGCCTCGGCGATAGTTTGCGGGTTCACCGGTGTATCACGGTGCCACCAGAGGACGTCGTATTCCTCGAAATCACCGTCGTGGCGGTCCGTAACCGGGACACGCTCGACGGCACCCAGTTCGGTCGTCGCCCAATCGAGCGCCGACTGTTGCTCGAAAGAGAGGTCGTCACAGTGCAGGAACCCGATGGTCGGAGACGACGGTACCATTGACAGTACATATCGGCGCACGTCATATAATGGATACGGCTCGTTCGATGATACGAAATGACGATTCGACGCCGCCAAGCAGGCCGCAGCAACATTGACAACGAATGACATCATCTAGCCTCGTATGGATGGGATACTTGGGGGACGGTCAGCGGTCGTAACGGGTGCTGCAAGTGGAATCGGTCGAGCCATCGCACGAACGTTCGCCGAACAGGGGGCCGACGTCGTCGTCGCGGACGTACGGGACGACCCTCGTGAGGACGGGGCGAAGACCCACGAACGGATCGAGGAGGAGACCGACGCGCACGCCGTCTTCGTTCCGTGTGACGTCAGCGACCCCGCTGCCGTGACGGCGGCCGTCGACACGGCCGTGGACGAGTTCGGCGGCATCGACGTGATGGTGAACAACGCGGGTATCGTCGGCCCGACCGCTCCGGTGACCGACATCGACCCGGACGCGTACCAGCGACTGCTGGATATCAACCTGAACGGCGTGTTTTTCGGCTCACAGGCGGCGGCACGGCGGATGCGCGAGGACGACGGCGGCAGCATCGTGAACGTCTCCAGCATCGCGGGGATTCAGGGCTACAGCGACCTCTCGCCCTACTGTGCGTCGAAAGGCGGTATCAGACTGCTCACGTACTCGCTCGCCGCGGAACTCGGAGCGGACGGGATTCGGGTGAACGCCATCCACCCGGGCGTCATCGAGACGGCGATGACGACCGAGGACGTTCCGACCATCGGCACGGAATCCGGCGAGCAGATGCGCCAATCGATTCCACTGGGGCGATTTGGAACTCCCGACGACATCGCCGACACGGCGCTGTACTTGGCGAGCGACCTCGCAAGTTACGTGACGGGCGAATCGATCATCGTCGATGGCGGGATGGTGAACACGGCGTGAGGCGTTGTTTCGACTGATTCGTGACGCGATAGGTGGAGACCGTCCGAATTGTGACTATCTGCCCGAATTCGGTAGCCGTCACCGGATTAGCAAAACCTCCGTTAGTAAAATCGTGATTAGTAAAATCTAGATTTAGATAATCGGTAGCACTATCCTCCGTTCGCCGTTTCTATCGCCGACCACACCGTCTCGTTGGTCAACGGCATGTCGAGCGTCTCAACCCCGAACGGTTCCAGCGCGTCGAGTACCGCGTTGACGACTGCGGGCATCGAGCCGATGGTGCCCGCCTCGCCCACGCCCTTCACGCCGAGGGCGTTGTTCGGCGACGGCGTCACGGTGCTGTCCCACTCGATGTCGGGGACGCTGATCGTCTTCGGGATCGCGTAGTCCTGCAAGGAAGACGTCGCGAGGTTCCCGTTCGAATCGTAGTGACCGTCCTCGTACAACGCCTGACCGATTCCCTGGACGATCCCGCCGACGATCTGCCCCTCGACCAGTTTCGGATTGACCTGCGGGCCGACGTCGTCGACGGCGAGGTACCGCTGGAACGAGATTTCGCCGGTCTCCGGATCGACTTCCACAATCGCGACGTGGGTACCGAACGGTGCCGTCGATCCCTCCGGTTCGAAGTACACCGACGTCTCTAAGCCGGGATCGACGTCGTCCGGGAGTTTCCGCGGATTATACGCGGCGTTAGCGACGTCTTGGAACGTAACGCCGTACTCCGGTGCGCCTCGGACGTGGAACTCGCCGTCCGAGAACTCGATATCCGCCTCGGACGCTTCGAGCTGATGGGCGGCGATCGTACGGGCCTTCTCCTCTATCCCTCGGGACGCCTTCCGAATGGCGTTCCCCGCCATCGGCAAACTGCGGCTACCGGCGGTTCCTCCCCCTTCGGTGACCTTGTCGGTGTCCCCCTCGACGATTTCGATGGTGTCGTAATCGACGCCCAGTTCGTCGCTCACGATCTGTGCGTAGCTCGTCGCGTGACCCTGCCCCGTATCTTGGGTGCCGGTGTGAACGACGACTTGCCCGTCGGCGTTGACCCTCACTTGGCCGCTCTCGATGCTCCCCGCGGACCCGCCACAGATCTCAACGTACGACGAAATCCCGATACCCAGATACCGTCCGTCGTCCCGGGCACGTTCCTGCCGTTCGAGGAACGCGTCGTACTCGACGAGTTCGAGGGCTCGGTCGAGGGTCTTCTCGTACTCGCCGCTATCGTAGTTCATCCCGAGGCCGGTCTCGACCGGGAACGCCTCCGGCGGAATGAAGTTTCGGCGACGGAATTCGACCGGGTCCATGTCGAGTTCGCGGGCGCAGGCACTCGCCAGTCGTTCGATGATGTACGCCGCCTCCGGTCGACCGGCACCGCGGTAGGCCGATATCGGGGCCGTGTTGGTCATCACCCCGCGAACGGTGACGTGTCCGACGTCGATGTCGTAGGCCCCACAGAGCATCCCGGCGGTTCCCTTCGGAATGCCGACGCCACCGACCGTGGGATAGCCGCCGAGGTCCGCGTCGATATCCCCTCGAAGTGCCACTATGTGTCCCGATTCGTCCAGCGCAGCCTCGATGGTGGTTCGCTGTCGGCGAGCGTGAACCATCGATTGGAAGTCGTCGGTCCGGCGGGCTTGCCACTTGATCGGCCGTTCGAGTTGCATCGAACACCACGCCGTCAGGAGATGACCGGCGTACGGTTGAAGTTTCGCGCCGAAGCCGCCGCCGACGTCCGGCACGCGGACGGTGATGCGGTGACGAGGTAATCCGAGAACGTCGCCGAGTCGGTTCTGTACTGCATGCGGGTTCTGACTCGATAGCTCGACGGTCAGTTTGTCGTCCGATGGTTGGTACTGGGCGACCGCCGCTCGGGGTTCGATCGCCGTCGGAATCACGCGGTTGTTCGACGGATCGAGCGAGACCGTGTGTGCGGCCCCCGAAAACGCCTCCTCGGTCTCCTCGCGTTCGCCGGTCTCCCACTCGAAGGCGACGTTGTTCGGTGCGGGGTCGTGAATCGTCGGCGCGTCCGACGATACAGCGTCGTCGAGTTCCGGGGCCGCATCGAGTCGTTCGTACTCCACGTCGATCGCATCGAGTGCGTCGAAGGCGGCGTAGCGCTCTTCGGCGACGACCGCCGCGACGGGTTGGCCCTGATATCGGACCCGATCGTCGGCGAGGAGCGGCCGTTTGACGGACGTGTCCTCCTCATTGGTGCCGTCCTCTTGGAGGTCCTCGGCGTCGAGTTCGGCGGCCGGCATCGCGCCATCGAGGCCGGATTCGAGTAAATCGTGGTACGTATAGACGGCGATCACGTCGCTGCGAGCTTCGGCGTCGCTCACGTCGATCGACTCGATTCGGGCGTGAGCGTACTGGCTGCCGAGCAGCGCGAGGTAGCCCATCCCCGGATATTGAATGTCGTCGGTGTACCGAGCATCCCCCGTCAGAAGATGTCGGTCTTCTCGACGCTGAACAGCGGTACCCGTCATCTCGCCGGGCCTGACCTCGTTGTACTCGACCGTGTCTATCTTCATAGCGTCCTCCATGTACGCTGGCCGAACGGTCGATATCGTCGATGATTAACCGTGGGTTTCGTTTGCATGGTGAAGTACTGATTCGTCCAGGCCCATTAACCGACTGATTCCGGTGATCCAAGTGATACGATTCGTCGTTCGGCATTCTCGATACCACGACATCCTCGACCGTCACCGTTCATGGAAACTACCCCCTTCCACTATGTTCATCGAATCGCATCTCGGATACGACATCTCGCACGGTCCCTACCCGTGCTGGTCCCTAGTTGAGTATGGGGTTTCTGTCGCTGTCGCGTCGTGCGCCGAGCGGTTCGTAGATGAGGACGGTGTTGTTACTCCGAACGGTGACGAGATGGTTCTCGATCACGAATCGAACTTCGACGCCGCTCTTTTTCGTTCCGCTCGTCTCGACGAGGTCTTCGAGCGCGTCCGGGTTCACGTACTGGTACAAACTGAGCGAGGTCTGACCGTTCGGCGGTTCCAAAACATCGACGATCGTTTCGATCAGGCTCACGGTTAGCGGCTGGCACGGATCGATCGAACGAACGGCGACCAACGCGTACTGCGGTGGATCGGCTGGGTCCGTGGGCGTGTGCCCGTTTTCGAACCAGTTCGTCGTCTCGGTGATTCTCGTGCCATTAGACATAGTTTCTATTCGTACTCTATCTATTTGAGTAACATGTGCTTACCGCCAAAATTAGTGTAGATAACCTAACAATAATCTGGCGTCCGTCGAAACCAATCCTCGCGTCAACCTACGTGCTCCGAGGCACGTTTATTGAACGTTCAATCAAAGCTCTTTTGTCCGACCGGCTAGTACGTTCAAGGGAGGATGAAGACGAGAACGTCCATGGAGATACTGCGGGCGACGGGGCGTGTCGTCGGAACGTATCCCGAACTGTGGCTTGGCTGGACGTCAGGGGTGGTGGAGTGAATCCCCTGCAGGGATCGAATCTCGGCGAGCGTCTTCCAACAGCGTGGTGATACCTAGTCATGTTAGAAAATCCCAGTGACTCGGATGCGGTTGATCGGTCAGTCGATCTTCCTGACGGATGGTACGAAACAGCCAGTAGCGTCACCGATCCTCGGGCGACCTACGCGTACGACGTAACCGATTCCGCACAGGTCGTCGTCGGTCTCGTGTTTCGTTCCTCGGACGCGTCCGGCGACATCCAACTCCGCGTTTCGGTCGTCGATAGTACGGCGTTGATTCATCGGCACGACTACGTCGTCGACGAATACGACGACACGACGACGGCAATCGAAAAGATGGAAACGTTCATGGAACTGGTCTCATCGACGTTCCACGACGAATTGCACACGAGCGAACGGGTATTCGTGACCGTCGAGGGGATCGTTTCGGAGTTTCCATCGGATACGAGTCTTTGGCACTCGCTTTTTTCCGGCGGAAGGAAATGATCCGAAACGCGGTCACCTCATCGGTGGCTGAAGACTCCCGAGCGGTGTCATGCGACCTGCCGCGGTCGATATGGACTCGCCCACGTGGGGATCTCACAATCGAGTCGGGCGACGCGGTTTTCCATGGACGGATGGGTGGCGAACACCGAAAAGCGGAACGAACGATCCGCGTTCCACGGTATCGGTCCGGCGATGTCCTCCGTGTTGTCGCCGGTTGCGATTGCGGCGACCCGGTAGAGCGCGGCGGCGAGCGTCTCGGGGTCGACGACGTGGGCGGCGTACGCATCCGCGCGGTACTCCTCCAGTCGATTCGCGTACCGACTCAGCGCGAGCGCGAGCGGTTCGATACCGAGACTGCAAACGTAGCGGAGACGGCGGATACGTCGATCATCGATGAACGTCACTGCACTGAACAGCAGCGAGCCGACGGCGGCTACGAACGGACCCCGTCCCGCGAGAAAGACGAGCCAGAACGTGCAGAACCCCAGTATCTGCGGGATGTACGCACGGACCGCGTCCGTGTGAATATCGTTCCCGAGGTGGCCGAGTTCGTGTGCGAACAGCGCCTCGATTCCCGCCCGCCCGACGATCTGCGGGAGCAGCGGATCGAGAGCGACGACTGGTTCGCCATCGTCGTAGCCGACGACGGCACCTGGTGCGTCCATCTCCATGACGACGACCCGAGGGAGGGGCCGACCGGCACGCTCGCAGACGTCGAGGACCGCCCGTTGGACGTCCGGAAACTCGCTGGGGTCGAACGGTCTGGCGTGTTCGTGTTCGAACTCGTAGCGCCCGCCGGAGCGATAGGACAGATACGCGATGACGACGAACACGAGAAGCCCGAAGCCGACGATCGGAAGCGGAGCCCCCGTCCGAACGACGGCCGCAACCGCGAGGAGTGTGGCGGTTAGTAGTCCGAGCGTGATTCCCCACGCTCGAACGACTACTGAACTCATTATATAAACAGACACTCTCGGGGAGAATAATAACCGAATCGGTCAGCGACCAATCGAGCGGCGAACGCTCGCCGTATGGCGAAGACAGTGGGGAGAGTTATCAATCTCAGCACACACTGTCTTCAGACGTATCATAGCGATCGACGGACATCTGTGTCTCTCTCGAGACAAATTACGATACTACCGATTCCGATCTAAACCTGCCGATCTGACAGTCACTGCTGTCTGTTCTCCGGGACGAGTGCGAACACCGCCGTGGAGTGGTGTCTGTAACACGTCTTGATTCATCGGCCATTGTTAGACGAGCGTCAGACATACATCGAGAAAATTCGAAAACACATATATTAATTCTCCAATATATGGATATTATGTTCCGTAGTAACCCTCCAATAAATTCTCTGGGTCAGCCGATCTGTGGTCGCGCTAATCCCATCGCCGACGAGCCGTGTCAATGTGTCGTCCCGTTTCCTGGGAGAGCGTGTCCACAACATAGAACGTGAACCGGACACCGAGTACACGAACGCACTCGTAACTGGCTCTCGAACGGTCGGTCGATCTATCATCTATTCTCGACAGTGACGCTCGCTCTCGAACCCTTCGACGGGGTCGCGTTCACACGAACCTAGCCGCTCACTTGGCCAGCGAGACCCTCGACGTCACCCAAATCGTCCGGTACCAAGATCAACCGAAGTCGTGGCCGACCGACATCGATCGGGACCTTTTCCGTATCGATGAGGCCACGGTCTTCGAGCCGTGTCTTCGTCCGCGAGAAGGTTGCTTTACTCGCGACACCGGTGTCCTCACCCCATTTGCTGATGTCGTAGAGGAGCACCTCGTTGTTCGCCGCCACCAACAAGGCGATGGCCACTTCATCCAACTCGTCGTCTTCGCCGGGAATCGTATCGACCGAGTCGACGACCATCATGAAGTCCTCTTCGACGTCGTCGCCGAAGTCCTCACTGAGCGTTTCCTGGATGCGCGACAGCGGTGGCGTTCGCAGGGAATACACATCCCCGTCCTCCCAGTCGTCCGAAAACGTCGATTGGACGTTTTCGACCAAATCGCCATCCGTCGAGCGAAGCCCCGTCAACTCCCCATCCAACGTGATGACGGTTACGACCTCGTCATCGCTGACGAGCAACGAACTACGTGCGATATCGCCCGTCGTCCGGAGTTCGAGGGAGTCCTGGTCGATCAAATCCGAAACCTGGCTCGCGAGGATGAAATCATCCAGCGACGCTTTCAGCACGTCCGGATCGGCAAGTACCTGCATGTGCGGCAGATCACCGTCGAACGAGGCTGCCGTCAACATCACCGTTTGGAAGACGTTCGGCGCTGGATTGACGATGAGCACCGTGTCTGCGTCTTCGAAGAACGAATCGATCATATCGGCGAATTCCTGGTCCATGACTGTTGCATCTGCGGACATACTTTTTCAAACGAGTAGTGCTTCCATTGTTCTACGCACATTACTACTCGAAGGTCGTTCCTAAAAATAGGAGATGGAACGGAGTAACTCCATGAATTTCGAGCCGAAAAGCCGTTTTGCCACGAGTTTGTACGAAGTCGAATCGTGTCCGATTCGGAGGAAATCTCGGAGATGCTGGGAAGAACGATACTGCCCGTCCTACCGCCAAACCTCGTGAAATCCGACGGTACGAGCGTGCTCCTCCTCCCGACGAACGATCGTTCACGTCCGACGTTGTCGATCATTGAACGTATCGATGACCTCTAGTTATGTGCTTCTACCCCGTTATCCTCCCCTTATCACTAACTACGAGGGGAGCGAACGCCCATTCGATGCGTGTCGCAGCTTTCAATGATCTTTCCGGCCCGGATGGCGTCTCGATAATCAACCGACCGATTCCCGAACCGGGACGTCGAGAGGCGGTGGTTTCGGTCGAGGCGTGTTCGATCAACCGTCACGACCTCTGGATTCTCGAAGGCGACTCCGCGATGGTCGATACGGACGATCTGCCGTTCGTCAGCGGTCTCGATGTCGCCGGAACCGTCCGGGACGTTGGCGATGACGTCCCCGATATCGAACCCGGTGACCGCGTTGTACTCTGCCCGAACGAGACGTGCGGGACGTGTCGCTACTGTCGGGAGGGTCCGGAGAACCTCTGTGAGAACTTCTCCCTCTACCACGGCGGCCTCGCCGAGGCCGCTCGCGTCCAAGCTGACCGCCTCGTTCCGCTCCCGGATTCCGTGGGTATGGTCGAAGCGGCCGCGCTCCCGACGGCCTACATGACCGCGTATCACATGCTCCGTCGGGTCGAAGCCGGTCCGACCGACGTGGTGTTCATCCCCGGCGTGACCGGCGGTGTCGGCGTCGCTGGCGTGCAACTCGTGGCCGTCCTCGATGCACGGAGCGTCGGGACGTCCTCCTCGCGGGCGAAACTCGACCGCCTCGAATCGCTCGGCCTCGACCACCCGGTCGAGGGAACCGACCCGAACGACATCCGGGATTTGGTCGCCGACATCGGACCGGTCGATGGCGTCCTCAACCACCTCGGCGGCGCGTATACCCAACTCGGCTTGGACGTTCTGCGACGCGGTGGCCGAATGGCGGTCTGTGGGCGGACGGCCGGTGGAACGTCCGAGATCGACATACCTGACCTCTTCCTCGGTCACAAACACGTCATCGGCAGCACGATGGGGACACAGGGCGATCTGGAGACGCTCGTCGAACTCGTCGCCGACGGCGCGTTCACACCGGAGATCGACGAAACCTACTCGCTCGAACGAACCGACGCCGCGTTCGCGACGATGCAGGACCGTGAGAGCGTCGGTAAGCTCGTCGTAACGCCGTAGTCGTCATTCCGATCTCTCCCCCGTGATGAGAACCGCTCAACGCGGATAATCGATGCCTACCCCTCACAGCCCGTGCCTACCGGAACGGTTCGTTTTCGTAGCCTTCCCGAAACGTGCAGTAGACTCGGTCCGTCCTCCGATAGGTGGTCCTCCTCGGTCGTCTATCCGACTAGCTACATCGTGGCGAGACCCAAAACGCCGAGACAGTAGAGGGAGAGTACCAGCAGTGAGTCGATTCCCATCCGGAACCGTTGCCGACGCGGTCGGACGATGAGGCCGATGCTGTAAATGCTCGTGAGGAGAATGCCGAGGGCGGTGAGATAGAGGGTGCTCGGCGGCATCGTGGCGAGTACGGCCCGACCGGAAAGGAGCGAGGCTACGAGGAACAGCGTCGGCAGAAACCCGTTGCCGCCGAAGATGTCGCTGATGGCGAGTTCGCAGTCGCCGAGTTTGATCGCCGCCATTCCCGTCGCGACCTCAGGCAGCGAGGTGACCGCCGCCAACGCTGTCGCTCCGAAGATTGCGCCACTGACCCCAGTCCTGCGTGCGATCAGGTCGCTGGTGCGTTCGAGCACCACGCCACCGACGAGCGTCGCAAGCGCGGCGAGCAGGAAGACGCCCACGACGTACCGCGTCGAATTACCGGCTGCTTTCATTCGGCGATGTTTCTTCCGTTTGGCGGTTCCCCGCGGCGCTTGCTGCCCGCCGGGGGCCGCACCCTCCCGTTCCCACGGCAACCCCGTGCGGGCCTTCGCGATGATCCACACGCCGCCGAGCCAGAGGCACACGATCAGTATCTCCGGTGGTGTCACGCGAAACACGAGAAACGCCGATGACAGTTGGCTCCCCATCACCGTCACGGAGAGGACCGCGACCACGACGCTCGCCTCGATGACCAACTGTAGTGATGATGCCCAGTACGTGAGTCCCTTCGACCGTCCGGTACCGAAGACGTCGAACACGACCAGAACGACCGTTTGAATCGCGATTCCGCCGAGAACGTTCCCCACCGCCAAGTCCACGTTGTCGGCGAGCGCGGCACTCACCGTGATGACGAGTTCCGGGAGGTTCGTGACGACCGCGAGCAGGACGAGCCCACTCAGCGCCTGTCCCAGTTTCCACCGTATCGAGAGGACGTCGGTCGTGTCCGAGACGTAGATGCTGGCGACGTACACGACCGCGGCCGCGCCGAGGAACACCACCGAGAGAAGGGGAAGCGAGGCACTTTGCAGCATCCGCTCACTGCCTCGTGATTTCGAGAACCGTCATCAGGTCGGTCCGTGTGACCAAGCCGATGATCTCCCCGTAAGGATCGACCACGAACATGCGGCCGACGTTACTGCGTTGGAAATCCGTCATGAACTCCTCGACGCTCTCGTCGGCGGACACGGTTTCGAGGTCACTGCTCATCACGGATCGAATCGTGTTCTCGTCGCGCTTTTCGACCGGAACGCGAGCGGCGTCGTCCAGTGTGACGATGCCGACCACCTGGCCGTCCTCGATCACGGGATAGCCGACGTGTCGCTGGTCCAACATCCGTTCGAACAGCTCCGAGACGGTCGATTCGGGTTCGACGGTATCCCAGTCGGCGACCGGAGTCATGATGTCGCTCACCGGGATGTCCTCGACCCCGGATAGCGTCTCTTGGACCACTTCGCTGGTGGCGCTGAGATACACGAAGAAGGCGACACCGATGAGAAAGATGTTGAGCGACAGGAGTCCGACGATACCGAAGACGACCGCCACGCCCTTCCCGACGGTCGCGGCGATTTGCGTGGCACGGGCGTGAGAGCGGGTTCGGGAGAGGAGCGCACGGAGGATTCGGCCACCGTCCATCGGAAACCCGGGTAACAGGTTGAACAGCGCGAGAACGAAGTTGAGCAGACCGAGATAGGCGACGATGAACCGAACCGCATCGAGACCGGCCGGGACGACCACGAGAGCCCCGTAACAGATCACGCCGAGAACGATACTCACGAGCGGACCGGCGATGGCGACCAGAAACTCCTGACGCCAATCCTCCGGGATTTCTTCGAGGGCGGAAACACCACCCAAAAACCAGAGCGTGATCGATTCGGTGCCGAACCCGAACCGTCGTGCGACGAGCGAATGACCCAGTTCGTGAAGGATCACGCAGACGAACAACCCGACCGCCGACAGAACCCCGAGTATCCACGGCATCCACCCGCCGACGAGCGTGCCCGTCTCGATCCGAGCGTTCCACAACTGATTGAGGACGTCGGCGAGCGGGGCGATTTGAATGCCGATCAGATACGCGACTAACGGGAGGACGATGAGAAAGCTCAGGTTCAGTTGGATGGGAATCCCGAACAACGACCCGAGACGGATGTTCCTCATCGTTCGATCGGACCGGTGGTGAACGACGGTTTCTCACCGCTTCGGCTGCTCGACACCCGCCGTGCTCGTTTTACAGAGTCGTCACGACGCCCGCAGGCGCTCGTAACGGATAGACGACAGCACCTCATGTACGTGTTCCAAACACCGAACGACTCAATAAGAAACGGTGATCGTTTGCCTCGACGGGTGGCCTCGAAAGACCAGCCTACGGTGCGGTAGGGGGAGTTGGAGAGACGCAGTTCAACTCGACGGGGGTAGTTTCACTGTGGTGCGCGACGAGTGTGCTGACGGGGGGAATTATCGTGGGGAACGATCAGTTCGTACGACAGCTTGCGGACGTAGGGAGTGCCAACGTCGATATAGTCGGGGGCAAAAGCGCGAACCTCGGAGAGCTTACCACGCTCAACGTACCCGTACTTCCGGGATTCACGACCACCGCGGCGGGGTACGACCACTACTTGTCGGAAACGGGCCTCGAAGAATCGATCGCCGCTCGACTCGTTGGCCTCGACCCGGACGATATCGATACGTTGCAGCGGCGAGGATCGGAGATCCGAGCCGACATCGAACCGGCGACGATACCTGCAGACCTCGAACGGGCAATCGTCGAGGAGTATCGTCTGCTGGGCGGACGACTGGGCGTCGAGAACCCCACCGTCGCCGTTCGGAGTTCCGCGACGGCGGAGGATTTACCGACCGCGTCGTTCGCGGGCCAACAGGAGACGTTTCTCAACGTCTCCGGGGAGACGGAGCTAATCGAGGCGATCGAAGGCTGTTATGCGTCGCTGTTCACCGACCGTGCCATCACCTACCGCTTCGACCACGGGTTCGACCACCTCGCGGTCAAACTCGCCTGCATCGTTCAGGCGATGGGCCGGGCGGACATCGGTTGTTCCGGAGTGGCGTTCACCCTCGACCCCGATACGGGGTTCGAGAACGCCGTCGTCATCGAGGCGACCTACGGGTTGGGGGAACTACTCGTCCAAGGGCAGGTCGATCCGGACCGATACGTCGCCTTCAAACCGACGAACGGCATCATCGAGCGGGAACTCGGGACGAAAGAACGACGGATGATCAGGCGGGGAACCGACACCGCCATCGAAGCGGTGCCTGACAACGAACGGGATCGCTTGACGCTCACTGACGAGCAGGTCACATTGCTCACGACGTACGCGAAACGCATCGAGGACCACTTCGACCGACCGATGGATATCGAGTGGTTGCTCGACGGCGAGCGGGACGAACTGTTCATCGTCCAAGCGCGACCGGAAACGGTGCACGCGGCGACGACGGAACGAACCGTCCGAACCTACCGCCGAACCGAGGAAGGCGACGTTCTACTGGAAGGCGTTTCGGTCGGGACTGCAATCGGCACCGGACCGGTTCGAATCCTCTCCGATGTCCGCGAGATGGATCGGTTCGAAGCGGGGGACGTTCTCGTCACCGAGACGACCGACCCCGACTGGGAACCGGTGATGCGGAAGGCGGCGGGAATCATCACGGAGCACGGCGGGAAAACGTCGCACGCGGCCATCGTCTCGCGGGAACTCGGACTGCCCGCCATCGTCGGTGCCGACGACGCGATGAAAACGCTCCGCGACGGCGACGAGGTGACGGTCGATTGTACCGAAACGACGGGTCGCGTGTACGCCGGAACGCTCGTCTACGACGTTCACGAGGAGCGGATCGACGAGATCCCCGAGACGGAAACGGACGTGATGCTGACCCTCGGGGACCCGTCCCGTGCGTTCTCGCTTTCCGATCTTCCGGTCGATGGGATCGGACTCGCCCGCGAGGAGTTCATCATCACGTCCGCCATCGGCGACCACCCGCTGTACGCCATCGAACACGACGCGTCGGAGCTGTTCATCGAACAGCTTCGAACCGGCATCGCGATGATCGCCGCCGCGTTCCACCCCCGGGACGTGATCGTCCGTCTCAGCGACTTCAAGACGGACGAGTATCGAAACCTCCGCGGCGGCCGTCGGTACGAACCCACGGAGGCGAACCCGATGCTCGGTTGGCGCGGTGCCTCCCGATACTACGACTCGCGGTTTCGGGAGGCGTTTCGCCTCGAATGCGAAGCGCTTCGTCGCGTTCGGGAGGACGTCGGTCTCGACAACGTGATCGTGATGGTACCGTTCTGTCGAACGCCGGACGAGGGTCGGAAGGTGAAGCGACTCATGGCGGAGTTCGGGTTGGCGATGGACGACCTCGACGTGTACGTGATGGCCGAACTCCCATCGAACGTCGTTTCGGCGGATCGGTTCAGCGACGTCTTCGACGGCTTTTCCATCGGCTCGAACGACCTCACGCAACTCACGCTCGGCATCGACCGGAACTCCGCACGGCTCGCACCGTTGTTTCACGAGGACGACGAAGCCGTCGAACGCTCCATCCGTTCGCTGATCGAAACGGCACATCGCCACGACCGTCGCGTCGGTATCTGTGGCGATGCCCCATCGACCGTCCCCGGGTTCGTCGAGTTCCTCCTCGACGCGGACATCGACTCGATCTCGGTCACCCCCGACGTCGCGCTCGAAACGATGCTTCGGGTCGCCGAACTGGAGGGCGATTGAAGGGAACGGCGATTCCTGTTCGGCTCTCCAGAACCGCTTTCCCCCCGGTTCACGCTTGTTTCGCCTCGGAAACCAGACGCTGGACATCGACGGTTCGCTCTTCGGCGGCGGCCATGTATGCCGCCTCCGTCAGCGCAGTGACGTGGACGGCTTCGTCCGGGACGATCGGCCGTTCGCCGTCGTCGATGGCGGTGACGAAATCCGCCACCTTCCGTCTCGTCGCGATATCGAAGTTCGACTTCGTCCCCGTCGGTACCGTGTATCTGGTCGCTCCCTTGTGTTCGATGTACAGGTAGTCACCGGTGTACACCACACCGCCGCGTGTCCCCCACACGACGTACCCCTCGCGTGGATCCATCTCGACACCATCCCCCGTCACGGTGATACTCGCGATTGCCGCCCTCCCGTCCAGTCGCAGTCGTGTCGTGAGCGCCGCACTCACGTCGATGTCCGGCTTGGCGAACTCGATGGACGCAGTTGCCGTCTCCGGAACCCCGTTCGTCACCCACAGGAGCGCATCGAGGAGGTGTGAACCGGTGTCGTACAGTTGGCCGCCACCCGATATCGACGGGTCGACCCGCCACGACCCCCGATGTGAGGAGAACCAATTCTGTCCAATGTAACAGGCAACGGTGTGGACATTCCCGATACGATCGCTGGCGATGAGGTGCCGAATCATCTGAAAGACTGGATGAAAATGGCGCTGGTACCCGATTTTGAGGACACGGTCGTGTCGTCGTGCCGTTTCGACCAGATCGACGGCATCCCGTACGTCGGTCGTCATCGGTTTTTCCAACAAAACGTCGATTCCCGCTTCCAAGCAAGCGGTCGCTTGCTCGTAGTGATAGGCGTGCGGCGTCGCGATCACCATCCCGTCCAACTCCCCGCCATGCTCGTCGAGAAGCGTCCGATAGTCCTCGTACCCGGGCGCATCGAACTCGGATTCGAACACGGCACGCGCCCCCGTCGCTGTATCCGCGCCAGCAACGATGGTGACATCGTCCATCTCCGCTGCCAAATTCAACTCCAGTTGGCCGATTCCCCCGATTCCTATCCCTCCCATCCGTACGACCATGACTCTCACACACCGCGGTCGTGTAAAAACGTGAGGAGAGTGGACATCTTGTGGCCGGTAAGTTATTTTCCGTCGCTATCCGTATCGAGAAGTAGATGAACTATCGAACGCTCGGCTCGACGGGTACGAAAGTCTCGGAACTCTGTTTCGGCACGTGGCGATTCGGGAAACGCACCGGTGACGTCCTCGAAACGGACCGCGAGGAAGCACACGAACTGCTCGACGCCGCGTGGGAGAACGGTATCAACTTCATCGATACCGCAAACGTGTACGGCACCCCGAACGGCAGGAGCGAGGAGTACATCGGGGAATGGCTAGACGACCACGACCGCGAGGACTTCGTCATCGCCTCGAAGGTGTACTTCCCGTTCGACGGTTGGGGCGAACCCGGTCCCAACGACTCGGGACTCTCGCGTAAACATATCCGCGCCCAGATAGAGGGGACGCTCGACCGCCTCGGTACGGACTACCTCGACCTGTACTACATCCACCGCTGGGACGACGAAACCCCGATAGAGGAGACGCTGGCGACGCTGACGGAACTCGTAGAGGACGGGAAAGTGAACTACCTCGGCGCGTCCACGATGGCGGCGTGGCAACTCACGAAGGCGCTCTGGAAATCCGACGTGAACGGCTTCGAGCGCTTCGACGTAACCCAACCGCTCCACCACGCGGGCTACTACACGGACGTCGCCGATTTCCTCGACGTCTGTGCGGATCAGGATATCGCGGTCTGTCCGTACTCCCCGCTCGCGGGGGGCTTCCTGACCGGGAAATACGAACGCGCGGACCCGGACGACCCGAAGGCGGTGAAAGGCCCCGACGATGCCCGCGGGGATTTCGACGACATGTTCGGCGACTATTACGTCTCCGAGCGCGGGTGGAAAGTGCTCGACGCGATTCGATCGGTCGCGGACGAGGTGGATGCGACGCCTGCACAGGTGTCGCTTCGGTGGTTGATGGACCACGACGACTTCACCTGTGTTCCGATCATCGGCGCACGCACGCCCGAGCAGTTGGACGAGAATGTCGCGGCATGTGACATCGACCTCTCCGGGGAACAGTGGGACCGTATCATGGACGCCCGATACAAGGACGATGACACGCTCTGGGGGCACTGACCGTACTTACGGTGACTGTCCACCGTAACCGCTCACGGGGAGACGTCCGAGCGGAACTCCGGACGACCGGCGACGCCCGGCGAGAACCGAAACAGGGCACCCGCACCGTCGCCTTCTTCCTCCCGCGATCTCGGTTCGCCCTCACCCGGACCGAGAGCGGTCGTGACGTACGCGTCCTCGTATCCCTCGCCGCCGAACGTCACGCAGGAGACCTTCCGCGCGGGAAAGTCGATGCGTCGATCCTCTTCGCCGTCCGGCGTGTAGCGGACGAGACACCCCCCGTTCCAGTAGGCGGTCCAAACGTACCCGTCCGCATCGACGGTCATCCCGTCGGGACTTCCCTCCTCGTCTTCCGTATCGACGAACACGTCCCGGTTCGAAATCTCCCCCGTCTCCGCGTCGTACTCGAATCGATACACCGACTCCGCCTCGGTCTCGTTGAAGTAGAATCCGGAGCGGTTCGGGGTGAACCCCATCCCGTTCGGGATCTGCAACCCGTCGAGCACCTTCGTGATCGTCCCGTCGGGGTCGAGTCGATACAGACTACCGAGGTGGTCGTCGCTCGGCATCGTGCCGCAGAACACCCGTCCTTCCGGGTCGGCGATCACGTCGTTGAAGCGCGTGTCGCGTTCTTCCGGAATCTCCTCGATGACGGTCTCCGTCGTTCCGTCGCGCCAGATTTCGACCTTCCCGGCGTCCTCGAACAGCAGCAGCGATCCGTCCTTCTGGATGGTGAACCCGCCGATGGCGTCCGCCTCGTAGCAACGTTCGTGCTCGTCCGTCGCCGGGTCGTATCGAAGCAACTCGCCGTTCGGGATGTCGAGCCAGTAGAGGCGCTTTTCGTCCGGGTGCCAGAGCGGTCCTTCGCCGGTGTGATTGTGGGTATCCGCGACGCGTGTCGGTTCGGGCATGCGTTCCGTTTCGTCTGTGTGCCAGATAAAATTTGATGCGAGCGCTCCCGTCAGGTATCCAACCCTTCGACGATTCTGTCCGGGTCGATGTCGCGAGCGCGAAGGCGTTCCTCGATGGCACAAAGGGCCTGTATCGTCCGGTCGTCGATACCGTACTCCCGGAGGAGGAGGCTATTGCGTCGGTACCCATCGACCAATCGTTCGTCGGACCACTCGTCGTACGGTGACGCCGGGGAGGTCCCGACGTCACTCCGACGAAGGTTTCGATTCATCTTTTCGGCGATCCGGACGGTTTCGTCGACCATCGTTAGAAGTCCCCCTTGATGATATCCGCGACTTCTTGACGGTCGAACAGTTGTTCGTCCGCCGGGAACTCGGGGTACGGTCCGCCGTCGGAGGTGGACCACTCGCCGAACTGGTCGGGGTAGAACTGCTTGGCGCTCATCTCCAACTGGAAGAGGTTCAGGATCGGCCCCTGATAACGCGCCCCTTGCGGGTAGACGTGGCCGTTCTCGACCGCGGAAATCTTCGCGGCGACGGGATCGGATTCGAGCGTCGAGCGGAGGTCGTTCATGCTCACGTCCGGTTGCATCCCGCCGAGGAACAGTATCACGTCCGGATTCGCCTCCAACATCGCTTCCAAGTCGACCGTCGCCCCGGAATCGACCGATCCACCGAACGCATCCTTGGGCCGTAGCGGTCGCGTGTGTGCCGTCAGGAATCCCGGACTGACGACCGGATACGCCCAGATCTGCTTCGTCACGTCGCCGGCGGTGATCATCGCCACGCTCGGACGCTCGTCCTTCGGCGGGAGACCGTCTCGTATCGTTGCGAGAAGGTCGTCGTGAACGCTGGCGAGCGCCTCGTAGCGCTTCTCCTCGCGGAACACCTTTGCGACCTTCTCGAACTGCTCCCACAGGGTGTAGTACTGATAATCGCCGGTCCACTCGGAAGTCACCTTCTGCTCGCGCGCGCTCAACGAATTGCCGAACCACGGCGCGATGTTGTCGGCGATTTCGTCGATGTCCTTCATGTTCCAATTGTCGAGTTGAATCACCGACGCGGGGTCGGCCAAGTGAACGTCGCTGTCGAGTGCGTAGAGTTTCTCCTTGCTCACTTCCCACGACGGGTACAAATCCGACCAGTCCACCGAAACGCCCGGGAGACGAGGTGTGAACTGGTTCCACGTCGTGTCGTAGTACTCCGGCCCGTTGACGGCGTTGACGTCGTCGCCGCGGCCGAGCGCGAACGCCATACCGGTGTGATGTGACAACCGAGTGAATATCTTCTTCGGGACGGCATCGAACTCGACGGTCCCCACGGGGGACATCGTCACTGAGTACGAACCGTCCCCGGACGTCTTCGTCTCCGATTCCGTTTCGGTTGTCGTCGTGGAGTCGGTGTCGGTCGCCTGCGTCGTGGTCGTTTCGGATTTATTGCCGGAACAACCGGCGAGCAGGCCGCCGCCGATGACTGCGCCGCCGCCTTTGAGGTAGTCCCGTCGTGTCGGTGCATCGCGCGTGTCGCCGCCTTGTGGCATACGTTTTAGGCTCGCCTAAACCACTAAAGCAGTTTCGATTTTTTGGCCAGCCTAAAACACTCGTTTGGTGAGAATCACGGTCGTGTGGAAAGAACGATGATACCCCCCGTGGGACCATATCGACCGCCAACCAGCACGCCACCCCACCGACGCCGTTTCCTCGCCGTTATCTCGCCGTTCTATCGGCGTGACCGGCGGTCTTCGACCGTCCGGATCTTCTCTCAGTTTAAATCGCACTTTACTTCTAGATATTATATTGTATATTATACTATTCATATATTTATAATTAAGGTTATAACCATCCCTCCCACATCGTTAATGATGCCATCCGTTACCAGAAGACGATATCTCGCCGGCACCGGTGCGGTCACGCTCTCGGGCCTCGCTGGCTGTTCGGGATTTTTCAGTACCAGTAGCGGCCCCCGGAGCGGTGAATTGAACAAACTCGGTATCTCGATGTACGTTCGCGGCGGTTCCTGGATTACCGCGTTCAAGGAAGCCGCGGAGTTCTACTGCAAGGATCAAGGGATCAAAGTCGATATCGTCCCGAACCAACAGAGTGCCAACAAGCAGGCATCGGACATCCGTCAATTCGCGAATCAGGGATACGACGGTATCCTCGCGAGCATCTGGTCGACCGGTGCTATCAAATCCGCCATCGACTCCTCGGAGAAACAGGGCGTTCCGGTGTTCACTGCCAACGCGGACACGGCGAGTTCGAAGGCCAAAATGTACGTCGGATTCAGTAACACCGCAGGCGGGCAGAAATCCGGCGAGCAGATGATCAAGTCGCTGAAAGAACAGAAAGGCGGCAAGGACAAATGGCGCGTGCTGAACGTCCGCGGTCCGCAGGGGAACCAATCCGCGAACCAGCGCAGTCAGGGGTTCCTCGACGCCGTGAAGAAAAACGACAAGATCGAAGTGGCGGACACCATCAACGCGGAGTTCGCTCAGGACGAGGCCAAGAGCAAGGTGAGCCAGTGGCTCAACTCCAACGGTAACGTCGACGGCATCTACTCAGCCAACCTTTCAATGGGGCTCGGGACGAAGACGGCCGTCGAACAGGTGGGAAAACTGAAGAAGAAAGGGGAGAAGGGACACATCGTCCTCACGCAGATGGACGGAAGCCCGCAGGTCAACCCGCTCGTCAAAAAGGGGTACATCGACGCCGCCGTCGACCAACCCAACTACTTCTACATGCCCATCGCCATCGAGTACATGCGCAAGTACATCGAGAACGGCGACGATGCGATACCGAAGGTCGGAAAGCAAGTCTCGAAGAGCGACCTCAGTGTCAAAGCGCATAAGCACAAGGGCGTGGACCTGTGGAAGAAGGCCATCTGGAGTCCGGCGTCCATCAAAAAGCAGAACGGTCACCCGTGGTTCCAGACGAACAGCATCGTCATCACGCAGGAAAACGCCGACAAACCCTACCTTTGGGGGAACATTTGGGGCTGATCGAGATCCATGAGCACATCAACTAGTGGGATTCTCGGGCGGTTCGCCGACGATTCTGAGGACCTCGTCCTCACGTTGCTGGAGTACATGATCTGGCCGATCCTCCTCCTCGTCGTCGTCTGCGTGGCGGTGCTCGTCCCGAACACGTTCCGGAACATCATCTCGGTCCAGTTGATCCTGTGGCAGGCGGTTCCCATCGGACTGCTCGTCCTCGGGGAGAGCATCTGTCTCCTCTCGGGTCACTTCGACCTCTCGGTCGGGGCGATAATGGGTTTCTCGGCCATGTTCACCGGGATGTTGCTCGGCAACTGCCCGAGTTGCTGGGGCGTCATCGGGAGTCCGGCGCTCGGCTTCGTCATCATCCTCGTCGTCGGGGGACTGATCGGCGTTTTCAACGGCGCGATGATCAGCAAACTCGGCATCAACCCGTTCCTGCAGACCCTCTCGACGCTCATCATCCTAGAGGGGGCGAAAACCGCGCTCAACACACAGCCCGTTCCCGTTCCCAAGGGCTACCTCGTTCCCGGTTCGATTCCCAACCTCGCCATCCTGCTCACCCTCGTCGCCTTCGTCATCGTCGGCTACGCGATGAAGTACACCGAGTTCGGGCAGGAGGTGTACGCACTGGGAAGCGACAAGGATTCGGCGCGTGCCGTCGGCGTCAACACCGACCACATCACCATCGCCGTTTACGCGATCAGCGGAGTTCTCGCCGGACTCGCCGGATTGATGAGCACCGGCTACACCGGTGTCGTTCCACCGCTCATCGGGGAAGGGCAGGTATTCCCCGCGTTCGCCGCGGCGGTGATCGGCGGTATCAGCCTGTTCGGTGGCCGAGGGAAGATTTCGGGCGCGCTCGGCGGCGTCCTCCTGCTCGGCGTGATTCAGGCGGCCCTGAACATCAGCGGCGTTCCGGCGACGCAAGTGCAGGTCGTCAACGGTTTCGTCCTGCTCGTCGCCATCCTCCTGTACAACACGCAAGAAAGCATTCGAAACCGCATTCTCGCGGCAAGCGCCTGATTATGAACGCGAACCCCAACGAAACGACCCGAACGACGGCGGAACCGGACGTGAAAATGCGGTTGGAAGGCGTGGAGAAGCGCTTCGGCCGCATCGTCGCGCTCGAAAACATCGACCTCGACGTGTACGAGGACCAAATCTTCGCGCTCGTCGGCGACAACGGTGCCGGAAAGTCGACCATGATGAACGTGCTGTGCGGCGTGCACGAACCGACGGCCGGTCAGTTGTACTTCGACGGCGAACCGGTGTCGTTCTCCAACCCGAACGACGCTCGGGAGACCGGGATCGAAACCGTGTATCAGGATCTGGCCCTGATGAACGACCTCGACGTCGCCACGAACATCTTCATGGGACAGTTCCCGAAGCGTGGCGTCGGACCGCTCAGCGTCATCGATTGGGAGGAAACGTACGAACGCGCCGACCACATCATGTCGGACCTGCTCGGCCGCAACATCGACGCGGAAACCGAAGTGGAGTTCCTCTCCGGCGGGCAGCGGCAACTCGTCGCGGTGGGACGCGCGCTCGCGTTCGACCCCGACGTCATCATTCTCGACGAACCGACCAGCGCTCTCTCGGTCGATGCGACCGAACTCGTTTACGAAACGATTCGGCGATTGCAACAGGACGGTCACACCATCATCATCGTCAGCCATAGCTTGGAGACGGTCATGGAGTACGCGGACCGTATCGCGGTTCTCTATCAGGGCGAACTGGTCGAAGTCGAATCCACGACCGAAACGGACGTCGAGACGCTTACCGAACTGATGATCGCCGGAACGGCGTCGTCGGGTGACTGAGAAGTAAATCCGTTTTCGGTGGACGTCGTTTCCGTCGTGTGCCACCCAATCAGCCGACCACACCCGTCGTCCGATACCGATTTTCCACCGGTCGTACCGATCAGACACCGGCAATAGTTCGACGGTGTCGAGGAGAAGACAAATCCGCGAATGATAGTAACTTATATTCTCGCGCACTGGATGCCGGATACGATGCTGCGAGTGGAATTCCGAACACGACCGACCGGTGTCATAGAACACCTCGGGGATCTGATCGACGGTGTTCGGAGCGTCGAACTCGACAACGCATTTTACATCGAGGACGGAACGTGGATCGAGTCGCTCACCGTCTCGGCGACCGATTCGTTCGATTTTTCGAGTATCTGTGAAGCCATCTCCGGCGTCAGTATCTTCAACCGTTCCCCGCTCCCGACCGGACCGATGGGAATTCAATCCGAGCGGGCGATCATCACCGCGAGGGAACCGTATCCATCGATACTCGGACTCGTCCTCAGGAACGAAGCGATTCCGAACCGAATCGTCCTCGCCAACGATCAAATCACGGTCGTCGCGACCGTCCGCGATTGGGAGCAGTTCAGGGAGTTGGGTGACGATATCGAGCACAAACTCGGCACGTTCGGCTTGGAGAGCGTCACGCAGGTCGATACCATCGGCGAACCGCTCGACAGCGGCCGATTGACGGCTACCGTCCTCTCGAAACTCTCCGACGAACAGCTCCAGACGCTCGAAACCGCGTACGAGATGGGGTATTTCGACGTCCCGCGACGGACCTCCGCGACGGACGTCGCGGACCGCATCGGCGTCAGCCAATCGAGTTTCAGCGAACGGCTCCGACGAGCCGAACGGAACCTCGTTTCACTTCTCTTCGGTCCGACCTCGTCGGAGGCCGACGGCTGAATATCGTGCTCGAAACCTTGCCATAACTTCATACCCCATTTAAAGAAAAATCCATATCGGACCCCTTCGGACATAGGACCATGAATCAAGAGTATATAGAGCACCAATGTCCATGGAAGAACATGGGAGATCAACAGAGGCAAACGGTCAGGAGGGGACGCTCTCACGCAGGAGATATCTCTCCACCGCTCTCGCTACGACGGCCGCAGTCGGGTCGTTAGCTGGGTGTAACGGCAACGCCGGAGAATCCATCGCGGCGAACGTCCCTTCGGGCGTCCCGCACTCGGTAGAAACACGGTACTGGCACGATTGGCCGACCATCGACGCCGACGCACCTGGAATGGAGTACACGGCATCGGCAGGTGCACGGCTCGATCCGATCACGGTCGAATATTCGAGCGAGGACGACCCCTGGATGCGCGAACACGCGCTGATGTTTCGGCGCGCACTCGGCGACTTGGGGGCTCCGATGAAGCTCATCGACCGGCCGCTCAACCAGTTGTACGCACAGAGTTGGGAGACCGGCGGCCTCGAAAACATGATTTCGATGAGTTCGCAGGGTCCGGACCCGCAGCGTGGACTCGACCCGAACCCGTTCCTGATGCGGTTGTACGAGGAGAACTCCTCGAACTACACGAACTACTGGGACGACCGGATCAATCGGCTCCTCGAAAAACAGCGCCAGATGACCGGCGAAGAGGAAAAGCGCAAGAAGCTGGTTTCGAAGGTTCAGCGGCTGTTCGGCGAGGACGTCGGCGACATAATCACGCTGTTTCCGAACGTGATCACGGCTGTCAACACCGACAAATGGAAGGGATACGTTCCGACGCCCGGAAACGGGCCGACGGGCGATTCGTTCCAGTGGACGGAGGTGAACCTCCAACCGAAGACGAACGAGCGGACGTACGTGAAGGGGGTTTCGACCTCGATGAACTCGCTCAACCTCCCCTGGTCCGCCGGTGGGGCCGAGGAGGCGCGTCTCAAGTTCATCTACGACGGACTGTTCGACGCGTCCCCGTCGCTCGAAGTGATCCCCGGATTGGCGACGAGCGCCGAGTTCACCGGCGACACCACCGTCGAAGTCTCGCTTCGAGACGGCGTCGAGTGGCACGACGGGAAACCGTTCAGCGCCGACGACGTCGTTTTCTCGACGAACCTCTACATCGAGAAGACGTCGACGAGTCAGGGGACGTTTTACGAGCCAATCGAGTCGGTGGAGAAACTCTCGGACTCGCGGGTCCGGTTCGAACTGAAACGCCCCGACGCTTCGTTCACGACCCAGCGCATGGTCCGGAGCATCATCGTTCCGAAACACCGCTGGAAGGACGTCGAAACGCCGTCGCAACACAATCCGGGCTCCCCCGTCGGAACCGGTCCGTTCCGGTTCGAGGATTGGGACCAAGGAACCCGATTCGCCGTCTCGCGCAACGACGGCCACTGGATGTTCGACGACGAGTGGCGACGGAACCACCTCGGTGACGCCGCCGTGAGCGGTCCGGGAATCGAGCGCGTGGTCTGGATCAACGTCGGGAACATCGACGCGATGATCGGGGCGCTGAAAAACGAGGAACTCGACGCCATCGGGACGACGCTCTCGAACACGCAAGCCGACCGGGCCGCGAACTCGGCCCACATCGAACGGATGTCGACGAAGAACTTCGCCCCCGTCGCGGTGAAGCTCATGCACTCGAACCCGCTGATTCGGGACAAGGAGTTCCGCGTTGCCCTCGCCAAATCGCTGCCAAAGCAACAGTTCGTCGACGACGTGCTGCTCGGCGAGGCGACGGTTCCGGACGGCGAGAACTACATCTCGGAACTGACGAAGTGGCACGCAACGGGCGTCAAACACTACGAGTACGAGCCGAAACGCGCGCGGAGAATCCTGGAACGGGCGGGTTACATCTGGGACGACGACGGCGTAATGCACTTCCCGAACGGGAAGGCATGGAAAGCGTTCGTCGAACGAACCAAACCCGGAAAGACGCACGAACGCCGGACGGAACTCGGCCAACCCGACTTCTCGGACGAAACGAACACGACCACAACATAAAAACACATGACACGAACCCTTTCGACCACGACGACGGTGACAATCGACCGTTTCCACCCCGTCTCGACTCGGGTTTCGATGCCCGAGCGTGACGTGAACCGACCGCACGACCGGCGGGCCGCTTCGCATCGGAGGCAGCGCGATGAGTGACTTCCGACGGGTGTTCCTGAAGCGAATCGGCATCGCGGCGGTGCTCACGCTCGTCGCCGTCACGGTGATTTTCGTCGTCCTGCGAATGCTCCCGGGTAGTCCGTTCGAGTCGCTGATCACCACCGGCAATCTGAACGAGGCACAGGCTCACCGGATCATGGCGTTGTACGGCCTCGACAAGCCGCTCTGGCAGCAGTATCTGCTCTACCTTCGGAACCTGCTCACGTTCCAGTTCGGCTACTCCATCCTGCAGAGTCGGCCGGTGTGGGATATCCTCGCCCCGAAACTGGCGAACACGCTCGTCCTGCTCGTTCCGGCGCTGATAACGACGGCCGTCCTGAGTTCCCTCTTGGGAATGGTCGCCGGGTGGAACCGCGGTTCGGCGCTCGAAACGGGGAGTATCCTCACGACGACGGCGCTCCGCTCGACCCCGGTGTTCATCACCGCCATCCTCTTCATCATCCTCTTTTCCTACACGTTGGACCTCACCCCCGCGTTCGGCATGCGCGACATCACGGCGACGCCCGACGGGTTGGGCGCGACCTATCTCTCCGTCGATTTCCTTCACCACTACGTCCTCCCGTTCACCGTCGCCGTCCTCTACTACAGCGGCGATTTCCTTCTCCTGGCGCGAAACGGCGTCGTCGAGAAACAGGGGTCCGAGTTCCTCAAACTGCACCGGGCGAAGGGGTTGTCCGAGTTCGAACAACTCCTCCGCGCCGGTCGGAACTCGATGCTTCCGATACTGACCTACTTCGCGCTTCGACTCGGGATGATCTTTCAGGGGCTCATCCTCCTCGAAGTCGTCTTCGGGTGGCCGGGTATCGGACGGGAACTCGTGCTCGCCATCCAGCAACAGGACTATCCGTTGGTTCAGGCGGCCGTGTTCATCATGGCGCTCGCGGTCATCGTCATGAACCTCGTCGCTGACCTCCTCTACGCCTACTTCGACCCGACGGTTTCGGCCACCGGAGGTGCCGCCTGATGAGCACCGAATCCGTCTCGTACCGCACTCGCCTTTCGGACCGAGCCAGCCAAATCCAGTCCCAACTCCTGTTCCTCGCCCGGGACCGCCTCGCGCTCGCGGGAATGTTAATCCTCGGCGCGTTCGTCTTCCTGGGTCTGTTCGGACCGTATCTCGCACCGCACGACCCGATCATCTCGGACGTGCACACGAAGAACGGCGAGATCATGCGGTTGGCGTCGCCGAACGCGGCGGCCCCGTTCGGCACTACCGAGTTCGGCAAGGACGTGCTCAGCCAGTTCCTGGCGGGCGCACGACCGACGCTCATCGTGGGTCTGATCGGCGGCGTCGGAACCGGCGCGCTCGGGTTTCTGATCGGCCTCGTGAGCGGCTACTTCGGCGGGTGGGTCGACGAACTCCTGATGCGGTTGACCGACCTCACGTTCTCGCTCCCGTTCATGCCGATGGCGTTGTTGCTGTTGACGTTCGTGACGCCCTCGATTTGGCTCATCACGGCGATCATCGTCCTCTTCCTCTGGAAGATGCCCGCTCGCGTCGTTCGGGCGGAAGTCCTCTCGGTCCGCGAGCAGACGTTCGTTCGCTCGGCGCGGGCGAGCGGTGCCGGTCACCTGCGGACGATGTTCGTCCACGTCGCGCCGAACGTCCTCCCCATCGGGTTCCTCTACGTGGCCTACGGCGTCGCGTGGGCGATTGCCTCGCAGGCGAGTCTGGCGTTCCTGGGCTTCGGCGACCCGACCTCAACGAGTTGGGGGCGGATGCTCAGGATGGTGTTCGAATCCGGCGCGATCCGAGTCGCCTGGTGGTGGGTCGTCCCACCGGCCGTCGGTATCGCCGCCGTCACGACCGCAGTGTTCCTCATCGGCCGCGCGTACGAGGAAGTCATCAACCCCGAAATTCAATCAGACAAATGACGCTCTTGGAGATAACCGACCTCGAAGTCGAGTACCGAACGCAGAAGGGATCGATCCACGCCGTCAACGGCGTCTCGTTCACCGTTGACGAAGGTGTCAACTACGGCCTCGCGGGCGAAAGCGGGTCCGGAAAGTCGACGGCGGCGGAAGCCGTCCTCGGCTTGCTTCCCGATAACGGCTCCGTCACCGGTGGCGAAGTCCTGTACAAAGGCCGGGACTTGCTTTCGCTCTCCGAACAGGAACGGCGGGACATCCTCTGGGAGGAGATAGCGTACATCCCACAGAGCGCGATGGACGCCCTCGATCCCGTCATGACGACCGGCGCACAGATCCGGCAGGCGATTCAGAAACATCGGAACGTCTCGAAGCCGAACGCCCGCGAGAGGGTGCGAGAACTGTTCGATCTGGTCGGTCTCGACCCGAACCGAATCGACGATTACCCGCACGAGTTCTCGGGCGGGATGCGACAGCGGGTGACCATCGCGATGGCGCTCGCGCTCGAACCGGACCTCATCATCGCCGACGAGCCAACGACCGGGTTGGACGTCATCGTCCAGGACAAGATCATCGAGACGATTCTCGACATTCAGGAGCGCGTCGATAGCTCGTTGTTGCTCATCACGCACGAAATCGGCGTCATCGCCGAGACCTGCGACGAACTCTCGATACTCTACGGGGGGAAGGTGATGGAACAGGGGAGCACGGGCAACGTGCTCATCAATCCGACGAACCCGTACACGATGGGGCTGAAGAACTCCTTCCCGGAGATCGAATCCGGGACGGAGGACGCGGTGTCCATCCCCGGGTCACCGCCCGACTTGGCCACGCCGCAGACCGGCTGTGCGTTCGTCGAGCGGTGCCCGTTCGCCGACGAGACCTGCGAAGCGTCCCATCCGGAGTTCGTGGACCTGCCGAATCGAAACCAACGCTCGGCCTGTCACCACGTCGAGCGCGCCGCACAGATCCGACGTGAAGCCCGGAAACCAGAGACGTGGGGCGTCGAAACGGCCGAGGATGAGATACGGACGGAGCGGGACGTCATCCTCTCGGTTTCAGATCTGGAGAAACACTACGCACAGAGTCAGCCGCTGATGGATAAATTCCGGGGGAACGAACCGCCCAAAGTCCGGGCGGTGGACGGCGTTTCGTTCTCGGTCTCCCGGTCGGAAATCCTCGGCATCGCCGGTGAGAGCGGCTGTGGGAAATCGACGCTCGGCGAGACGGTCGCGCTCCTCGAAGAGCCGACCGGCGGCGAGATACTGTTCGATGGCAAGTCGGCGTCGGAGTATCAGAGCGGCGAAATGAAGCAGTTCCGGGAAAAGGCACAGATCGTCTTTCAGGACCCCTTCGACTCGCTCAATCCGCGGATGACCGTCTGGAAGCTCGTGAGCGAACCGCTCACGATCCACGACCGAAACCCGGCCGACCGCGAGTCCGTGGTCCGGGAGACGTTGGAACGGGTCGGACTGACGCCCCCCTCGAAGTTCCTCGATCAGTATCCGCACGAACTCTCGGGAGGACAGCGCCAACGCGTGGCCATCGCTCGGGCGTTGGTGCTCGACCCAGACTTCCTGGTCTGTGACGAACCGGCGTCGATGCTCGACGTCTCGTTGAAAGTCAACCTGCTCAACCTCCTCCGCTCGCTCGCGGACGAGGAGGACATCGGAATCATCTACATCTCACACGACTTGGCGAGTCTCGCCCAGGTGTCGGACCAACTGGCGATCATGTATCTGGGTCGAATCGTCGAAATCGGCGACACCGAACGCGTCGTCGATGAACCGCTGCACCCCTACACGGAACGGTTGCTCTCGGCGACGCCGGAGAAGGACCCGTCCACCGACCGCGACCGGGTCACGCTCGACGGGGAACCGCCAAACCCCATCGACCTCCCGTCGGGGTGCGTCTTCGCGCCACGGTGTCCGAAAGCCCGCGAGGAGTGCCGAGCCACGGACCCCGACGTCGATACGACGGGAGACGACGACCACTCCGCGGCGTGTCTCTTCCCGGTCGAAGGCGAGTTGATCGACCAACCCTCCTCGTCCGACTGACGTCCGGCTATCCGCTTTCCTCCCTCATCGGGATTCGATACGCACACCTGCTCGGTTACGAGCGAAACAAAAGGTCGATCGTAGGTCGGCTCAGCAGCCGTCTTCGGAATCGTCTTCCGAGGACGAGTCCTTCGAATCGGAACCGCTGGATTCATCGGATCCGTTATCTTCGGTGTCTTCGCTTCCATCGGATCCACCGTCGTCACCCGACTGCTCGTCGTCTCCCGACTGATTATCGTCACCGGATTGCGTGTCGTCGGACGAATCGTCACTCGACCCATCTTCGGAATTCGATCCGATAGGGGCGACGTCGTAGTCCGACGACGCCACCACCGTCCCGTCCTCATCGAGTAACGCGATCACGTCCGAATCGTCATCGGCGATCACGTCGTGGTCGTAATCGAACTCCACGAAGTTGTTATCGCCGGGATTGATCTTCTCGTCATCGACGGCACCGGTCGCCACGTAGAGGTACATACCGGGATCGATGGTGCTCCCCTCCGGGAGTTGCCGACGTTGATCGACGTCGTCGTTCCCGTATTCGAAGTCGACCCAGTACCCGGACGCGTCGTAGGTCTCGCTGCCGTCGTTGCCGAAGACGACGAACTCGTACTCGGGGTCCGAATGTTTGAAACTCACCGCCGGACCGAGCGCATCGTCGTGGCCGTCGCCCTCGTTTTGATCCTCCGATGTTCCCGCTCCCGATTGGCCCAACACCTGCGTCGTACCGAGACCGAGTGCCGTCAGCGTTCCTACTCCTGCCAGTACCTTTCGACGATTGCTATCCATAATCCAGTCAATCGGTTGTAGTATTCCGGCAAATACTTTGTGTCCGATTGGGATTCCGATAGATTATCGAAAAATCGCTTTATGAACAACAGCGATCTGATCGTAGAACGGTAATTGATCTGTCGATTAATCGTCTCCGATTGCTGCTGTCCGTAGCGACACTCGGGTCCCTGCACGGCACGACGGGATTCGATATCGTCGTCACGAAAATGTCCCAATATCTACTAATAACCTTTCACCGAAGATAGGTGACGTCAGTAACCGCCGTGGTCACCGACTCTAGATTCTTACGAGAAGGGACGGTTCCCACGTTCCGTGTGACAGCCCTGTGGAGATTTCACGACCAAATCCATACTTGGACGACTTTATTTTTAATCAGCCAACATCAATAAGTATCTCTGGGATACTCGCTAACGAGTAGCACTCCTTGACGACGATTCGGCGGAAAAACGCAAGGAGACGTGAAAATAGGACGAAATCATGACTGTAATCGGCCTTCCAACCACGACGTTTGTAATGATCATCGCGACGCTCCTCGCGGGTAGTTTGGGAGCGATCCATTACGTTGTCGTCCACAAAGTGATGGGGAAACCGTTCTCGGACACCGCTCGCGGGGGGACTGACTGATGGTGAATCGAACGTATCTCGCCGCGTTCGTTCTCTACCTCCTCATTGTCCTCGCTATCGGCGCGTGGGGATACCTGAAAACGAACACGAAGGACGATTTCTGGGTGTACGGCCGAAACCTCGGGAAGTGGCTCGCGACCTGGTCGCTCGTCGCGAACTTCTTCAGCGCCGTCGCCGCTATCGGCGTCATCGGCGAATTTTCGAAGACCGGCTACGCCATCATGGTCGGCGTGAACTTCGGACTCGCACTCGGCATGAGCGGCCTCTATTTCGTCTCGCACAAGATACGGGAGTTGAACAAGGTGACCCTCTCGGACATCGTCGCGAACGTTACCGGTCGGCAGTATGCCCGTCCCGTCACTGGCCTTCTCCTATTGAGTAACGCGTGGGTGTATCTCGTCATTCAACTCGTCGGCGCGAGCGTGTTGGTGACCGAAATCACCGGCGTTCCGTACGAGTACATGGTGTGGGTGATCGGTCTCGTCTTCATCGTCTACACGGTGCTCGGCGGGTTGGTGAGCGTCGCGTGGACCGACCTCCTTCAGGGAACCGTCATGGTCGCGCTGATGACGATCGCGGTGGTGTACCTCGTCACGGATTTGGGCGGCCTCACGGCCATGAACCAACAGTTCGCCGCCATCGACCCCTCCAACGTTACGCCGCTCGGCGGTGGATCGTACACCCTGATCACCATCGTGAGTTCCATCGTCGCCTTCTTCGGGACCATCTTCACGGGCCAGAACGTCATCATCCGCATCAACGCGACGAAGGACATCGAAACGACGAAATTCCACATCGCCGCCGGTGGCGTCATCATCGCGATGTTTCTCGTCGTCACGTCGCTCCTCGGTGCCGCAACCGGCGTCGCGCTCCACAACGCCGGGATAACCGTCTCGAATACGGACCGGGCGTTTCCCGTCCTCATCATGCGGGTCCTCCCCACCACGCTGGGAACCATCGTCATCCTCGGGATCATGAGCGCAATCCTCTCGACGACCGACACGCGGTTACACTCCATCGGGGTCACGCTCACGCGGGACATCTACGACTACTTCAACCCGGACACGTCCGACGCCCACCAACTGAAAATTTCGAGGGCCGCCACCATCGGATTCGGACTTCTCGCGACGGCCATCAGCGCGTCCCCGCCCGGATCTATCTTCGACCTGTACGATTTCAGGGCGGTACTGCTGACCACCGGACTTCTGGTTCCAGTGTACGTCGCGCTGTACTGGCGGGGAATCGACGGCCGAGTCATCCTCTCCTCGATGGTGCTCGGAGCGGTGTTCGGGATCAGTACTAAGCTAACGGGAGGCACACTACTGGGCGTGCCAGCGACCATCCTCGGCGTCGGTATCGCGATGTTGGTTCTGGTCGCCGGACAGGTCGTCATCGGTCAATCCTCCCGAACGACGCCGGTCAACTGAGAACCATCCTCGTTCCGGTCCAGCGTTTGAGGAGGGTGACGGGGACGAAACCGAGTTAGTGGTCCGCCTCGTGCGGATTGGGTTCGGTGCCGTACTGCTCGGCGTGATCCGTGTACTCGATGAACCGCGGCGCGTCCGGATCGAACTGCCGTTCCAACGACGAGAACGCGTTTTTCTTGTCCCAGCTCTGTAGTTTACCGATCGCTTTCCGACTGTAGAGGTCCTCGTATTCGAGGTCGGGTTCGGCCAACTCCCACGCTTTCAGTCCGGTTTCGGTCCGGACGATGACGCTCGAATACTCGTTCGGGCTGCCGACCGAACCGACGGTGAGGTCGGCACAGTAGCCGGTGAAGTCCGCACATTCGTCACAACCCTTGAGTGTGGCACCGTGGAAGTTCTTGATGGATTCCTCGACGATGAGTTCCTCGTCGTGGTCGTACACTCGAAACTCCCCGTCGAGAACGTCGAGTTTGCCGATCTCCTCGGGCTGAATGTCCCGCTTTTCCTGCAGTTGGTCCCCGATAAGCCGCTCGTAGTTGAAGTTCTTCGTGCACATCAGCGCGATGGTGTACTCGATGGCGCGAACACCATCCTCGTGGGACTGGTGGTCCCACGCGAAATCCTGGAGTGCACGGATCCCTTCGATCTCACACGGCGTCCCGACGAGCGCAAGCGAGAGGTCCTCCGGGTCCTTGTCCGGAAGCTGTTCCTCCCACTGCTCCATGTCGAGGTTGCCGAGCGCCATCGTCTGGTTGTAGAAGCTCCCGGCGTTCTCGATCAACTCCTCGCGGCTCGTCGCGAGGAAACTCTCGGCCTTCCACGGCTCCTCGTCGGATTCCGTGGCGACGAGCGCCCCGTCGATTTCACCCGCTTCGAGGAGATGCACGAGGACGGATGTCACGATCCCGCCGTCCTGTGCGTTCGCCCGCCAGCTATCGGAAACTTTTGCCGAGAACTCGGTGATCGGATCACCCGCACCCGACACGTTGTCGTCGCCGCCGGTGATCTTCCACTGTCGTTCGTACCGGAGGCCGCCCCGAGGACAGAAGTCCCAACAGAGCGAACACCCCGTACACATCTTCACCAGTTCCGGCAGGCCGTCGTCGCCGATGCCGATAGAATCGGACGGACACGCCGCGACACACGTCCCACACTGGATACACCGGTCCTCCTCGATGACCGCCTCGTCCAACTCCATGAACCACGTCTTCTCGTCGGGCGTGTCGATGTCGTTCATCTCGCTCCGGATGGAGTACCCCGGCGTGTCCAGTTCGACGCCCTCCGGGACGCCGGGTCTGGCCGTCGGATTCGCGTCGGAGCCCTCGACGTCCTGACTCGTTCCCACCGTGGGTTCGGTGAACTGGATCTCGCCGAGGCTCCCGTCGGCATCGACGTTGCTGGGGGTGCTCCCGCCGTCCGAGCGGAGCCGTGGCGGAGACGAACCCGCCCCGTCTTCACCCACGGCACACGTACATTGGCCGTTCTCACAGCAGTCGTCCGTCGAATCGGCCGAACCGGATTCGCCCGGGACGCCCGGGAATCGCCGCTCAGTCATCCTGCGCCACCCCCTTCGAGACGGGGGCGTCTGCACGGCGCATGATGTCGCGGAGGCGGTCGTTGCCGACCCGGCGATGCCACTCGTAGAAGCGTTCGCCCTCGACTCGGTCCTCGACGTACACCTCGAAGAGCCGTTCGAGCGCGGGGATGACCGCGTTCGCGGGAACCGCTGTTTCGACCCAGTCGATGAACTCGTTGTCAGCACCCAACGAGCCGCCGAGGCCGACGTCCATCCCTTCGACCACCGCGTCGCCCTCCTCGTTCGTGGTCTCCTCGGAGCCTTCGACCTTCACCGTCTCGCCGCGGAAGCCGATGTCCGCGATTTGTGGTTGGGCGCACGACGCCGAACAGCCACTCATGTGCATCCGAACGACGTCCAACCCGTCCGGCGTCTCGACCCGCTCGTCCAGTTCCTTGGCCCACCGTCGGACGCGCTTTTTCGTCTCGATGATGCCGTAATTGCAGAACTCCGACCCGGTACAGCCGACGGCACCGCGCGAGAACGGGCCGGGGTCGGGTTGGTAATCGCGTGCGAACGGTTCGTCGAGCAACTCGGCGGTACGGTCGGCGGGCACGTGGGAGATCAGGAAGTTCTGATCCGTGGCGAGACGAATCGTCGCCTCGTCCGTCCCGTACTCCCGCGCGGCCCGGGCCGCTTCGGCGAACTCGTCCCCGCCCATGCGTCCCGCGATGACGTTGAACCCGACGTACTGCAGTCCATCCTGTTTCTGGTCGTGGACGCCGACGTGATCACCCGTGTAGCTCTCGCTGAGGTCGGTACCACGGGATTCGAGGGGGACGTCGCATCGCTCGCGAACCGCCGCTTCGAAGTTCCCGGGACCGAGTTGTTCCACGAGATAGCGCATCCGACAGACGCCGCGGTTGTTCCGGTCGCCGAGTTCCTTGAACACCTGCGCGACGGCACGGCAGAACTCGACGGCGTCCTCCGGTTGGATGAAGACGTCGAGCGGGGACGCCATCCGTGGCCCGTCGGAGAGGCCGCCGCCGACCTTCACGTGGAAGCCGTAGTACTCCTCGCCGTCGATCCGCTTCCGGGCGGGCGTCAGTCCGACGTCGTTGATCTGTGACTGGGCACAGTCCTCCTGACAGCCGGTGATGGTCATCTTGAACTTCCGCGGCAGGTTCGCGTACTCGCGGTTGCCCGTGAAGAAGCCCGAAACCGCGTCGATGACGGGTTGTGCGTCGAAACATTCGTGCTCCGACAGCCCAGCGGCCGGACATCCAAGCACGTTCCGAGCACCGTCACCGCAGCCCTGGACGGTAGTGAGACCGACCTCGTCGTAGCGCCGCCAAATCTCCGGCAGATCCTCGATCTCGATCCAGTGCATCTGAATGTCCTGCCGTGTCGTGATGTCCAGATAGGCGTCTCCCCACACGGGATTCTGCTCGTCGCCACCGTGTTCCGCGGGTGCGGTGGCGAACTCCTCGGCGACTTCGCCGATGACTTCGGCTTGCTCCGTGGTGAGGCGACCGCCCGGGGCCTTCGTGCGAAGCATGAAGTAATCCTCGTGTTGTCCGTGCGCGTATAGCCCGGCCCATTTCAATCGTTCCCACTCGCCGTCCCCGGCGCGCGCTTCGATTTCGTCGAAGGACAATCCTTCTTCGGCATACGCGTACACGTCGTCGATGACGTCGAGCGGGTGTTTCTCCTGTTTCCAGCGTTCGACTGTATTCATGTTGTGTGTTCTCCTCGGCATCCGTCCGCGTCGGATGCCAAACGAGTGGCTGCTAACTTCTAGCGCACTATCTAAACACCCCGATTGGCTTTGACCTCGGCATCGAGGCAGTATCTGTTGCTGGTCCTCGAAACCAGCTATTCTTGCACCTATCTCTCACAACATACATCAGAAAAAACCCATTAGGGCTCGTCCCGTCGCTGTCAGGTGGACAAATACGGCTTCGTAGGCGACTCTTGTGATCGGGCGGCGTGAAGGGAGTTCTTTGTTACCGAAGTCAGGAGATGAATAACTAAACTACTGTTTGTCGTTAGTTCGGCGACAACGAATGACCGACGAAACTTCTCCGAAAACGGACGCGGACGGTTCACCAACCCAACGAACGCGACGCGCACTCGTTCAGCTCCTCGGCTCGGCGGTCGCCATGGGGGCCTTTTCCGGGTCCGTTACCGGTAGTGGCACCCACGACACCTACTGCACGGACACCGGTCACGAGGGGAAACGCAATGATCGCTTCGAGGTGACCGGTCTCTCCCTCTCCGATGACGAATTCCGCCTCGACAGGTTGCGGTTCGCACCGACTCTCGATGGTGAGATGGAGGAGTTATTCGCCATCGAAGGGTTCGTGGCGACAGTCACGAACGGGAAGGTGATCCGGATGGACGTCGGTTCCGTCGAAATTCACCACGACTTCCTCGACGCCATCGCGGGGGTACTCGACTCCCTCGCGGAAGGAGACGTTCCCGACGAATTCGATACCCCTCCAGCGGCGGTCCATGCATATCTCGATCGGATCGATACCCGGGAGTTCGAGCGTCTTCGAGCGACTTTGGAGAACGAAGGTGGTGCGGATGCGCTCGAACGCCGCCTTCGGAGCGGTGTCCGAACCGAGACGGACTCCGACGGGTACGCAGGGGGATTCGTACTGATTTTGGTCCTTTTCATTCTGCTCGTCATCATCGGTGCGGGCTTCGGTAGTGGGATCGATCACGCTTCCGGGATGAATCGCTGACAGTGACTGGTAGTCGAAAGTCGGAGCCGATATGGACGCGGAATCCGGACGTCTCGAACGGTACGGATCGTTCTCACAGGAACCCCGTCTCGGTTCGTGGGAATCACTCGCGTTTCGATTTTCGAATTTCCTTCAGTTGAGGGTGTTCGGGTCGGTCGAAACCTCAACAGCTTCCGTGATTCCGGAACTCGTCGCTGTCACACTTCGAACACTGGGTCGGATTCGAAATAAACGTCGTACCGCACTCCTGACATTCGAATATATCTCCGAATCTTGACGAATTCTCGTCCACTTGTTGGGAGGGTTCTTTCGAGCTGAATGCGTCTCGTAACTGGTGAAGGATTTCCATGGGTTGGTAGGGGATACAGGTGACTCGTATATAGTTCTTCATTCTCGGAAAGTTATAAAATAATTGTCCACGCATCCAGGAATAAATATCGATATATTGCTGTATGGATGCAGTATGTCCAACAATTGTGCTGGGGTTCGTCGCGAGATGGGTCAAAGGATGAGGGCACCCGGAAAATGGGCCCGTGGCTTGTGGCCCGCCGGGTGCACTGAAACGCCGTCAGTGACCGACGGTGACCCCACCGATGTGCACTCCGAGTTCCGTGAGATCACCGTTCGTCGGGAGGACTATCGTCGTCGGTTCGACGATAATCGTAATATCGCCCATCGGTGTCGGTACCGTCGCCGCACCGGTTCCGGCGACCGTCACCGTCGTATCGCCCTCGACGATTGTCACGTCACCATCCGCACCCGCATGAGCGGGAACGACTGGCGTCACCGGCGCGTCGGTGGGACTGTCGGTAACGAGTGAACCGAGCCAAATTCCACCGAGGAACACTGCAAAGAGGAGACCGACCACCACGGCCAGGGTGACGACGACCCCGAGAACGGTGCCGACGATTCCCCGACGGTTCGACCGGCGAGTACGACGCCGGGCGTCCTCGTATCCTTCGTCGTAGCCACGGTCGTATTCTGTTCCTCTCCCCTGTTGCTTATCCGTCATTATTACTACCCCCGTGGAGACTGTCCGGTACGAACTCCGTGCTCCATCGCTGAACGGAGAACGAACGTCGATGAGATGCGTCACGTCGTGGGCGCAAGGACTCGTTCCTCCGACTCGGAGTATCACCCCCCTACATGGTCATCGACTGCATCGCGTCCGCCGTGACGTATCCCACACTCCCGTGGTTCGTCGGTATCGGTCCGCGACGGGCGTGTCTCCCGCTCGACTACGTGTCCCCCACTCGACTGTTTCTATCGCCCGCGTAAACGAGGAGATTCGACTCCTCCTTCCTCCACTAGTACATATACGCTCACAATCATAATAAAGATTTGTAGCCGCTGGTGAAGGTTCCCGTCTTCGAAGTTCGAACCCGGCGACGTTCCCCTGTGTCCATAGATATTCGATGAGTATCGAATATCGACTGATTCGATCAAATTTGAGGAAGACATTAATTGGGGGTGTCGAACGAGAGTCGCGTGAATATGGAACAAGAGATAATGATCTCCTCCGAGACGGAAGGTCTCGACACCGAGAACCTCCGAGCAGCAGTTATCGGCACCGGAGCGATCGCGCAGCGACTTCACCTCCCGGCATATCGAAAGAGCGAACAAGTCGACCTGGTCGCCGTCTGTGACGTCGAGGAGAAGAAAGCCGCGACCGTCGCGGCGGAGTTCGGGATCGGATCGTACTACACGGATTACGTCGAAATGCTCGAATCCGGTGCCGTCGATGCCGTGAGCGTCTGTCTTCCGAACCATCTGCACAAGGAAGTCGTCTGCACCGCGCTCGAACACGATGTCCACGTTCTCTGTGAGAAGCCGATCAGCACCTCCCTGACGGAAGCGGACGCGATGATCGACGCGGCGGACGCCAGCGACGCGTTCCTGATGATCGACCAGACCGAACGGTTCAACCCGGTGTACGAGAAGACCAAGGAGATACTCGAAAAGGGCGTTATCGGCGACTTACTGTCGGTGCGAAGTCGGTTTAGCCACCCCGGCCCGGAGGGTTGGTCACCCCGTTCGACGTGGTTCACCGACGCGGCGACGTCCGGTGGCGGCGCGCTCATCGACATCGGCGTCCACAACGCCGACCTCGTCAACTATCTGTTCGGCTCGGTTTCCTCCCTCTCCGGGTACAGCGACACGCTGTCGATGGATGCTGACGTCGAGGATACGGCCGTCGCCGCTCTCCGCTTCGAAAACGGTGCCCTGGGAACCTTCGAGACGGCGTGGCGAACGGACCCCGAGTCCATCGAGATGCAAATCGTCGGCGAAGAGGGCGTCATCTACGTCGACAAAGTCGCACCATCGCTCAGGCTCGAATTGGGCAACGACTGTGGGACCGTCGACGTTCCGATTCCGGACCGATCCAAGTACGACGGTCCGGTGGAACACTTCATTCAGTCGGCGAAGGACGACAGCGAGCCAACCGTGACGGGACGGGACGGCAAGCGTGCACTCGAAGTGGTCATGGCCATCTATCGGTCGTCGGAGTCCGAGAACCGGGTTCACTTCCCGCTCGAAACGGAGGCGGAGGAATGAAGCTCGCCTGCAGTTCGTACTCCTACCACGACGAACTCGAAGACGGAATGTCCCTGGAGGAGTTCCTCGAAATCTGTAGCACGGAACTCGAAATTTCGGGGGTCGAACTGCTCGACGGCCACCTTCCGGGCGACGACGAGGAGACCATCGCGGAGGTCGGCGACCTCCTCTCCGAGTATGATCTGGAACTCGCGTGCCTGTCGGTCTTCTACAACGACTTCGCCAAGGGGACGCCCGAAGAGCGACGTGAAGACGTCGAGGTGGTCAAGACGTGGCTGGACCACGGCGATCAACTCGGCGCGCCGGTACTTCGAGCGTTCACCGGATTTCCGGGGCTCCACGACCGCGAACACGACGACCCGCAGGTGTGGACGGACGTCTCGACGTGCCTGCAGGAGTGTATCGACTACGGTGAAACCGTGGAGACGACGCTCGCGGTCGAAAACCACAACCACGATGGTCTCATTCGAACCGCCGACGACATCTTCCGGATTCGAAGCCTCGTGAACGGCGACCTCGGTCTCGTTCTGGATTTGGCGAACTACGTCGACGGGAAACCGTCTATCGACCGGACGCTGCACTTGGCGGACCACGTCCACGCCGCCTACGACGACCTCGCGGCGGACGGCTCCGAACCGAACTACCCGTACTACGACGAATCGCTGACGGCGCTTTCCGAGCGCGGCTACGACGACTTCGTGACGCTCGAATACGAGGGCGAAGCGGACGACTTCGAGGCCGTACCGCAGGCCATCGACTATCTTCGTAGCTGTCTGTAGCGCTTCGACGACGTCCAAATCGACGATTTTCCCCGCTCGATGTGGGTCGGTACGTCGCCATTCGTCCCTCGGTTGGGAATGTTAGTAATCGACAATCTACTGCCCTTTTCGTTCAGTTATTCCTCTTTTCTTCGGCGAACACATTACTTGCTGGCGGTATAGTATCGGTCTCTCTCAAATCCGTTTGACGCAAATCAAATCCGAGAGCGAGGTTTATACATCACAATTGATTGCACAGTTGTGGAGCAGTCCTATGACGAGGCAAAACACACTACGGCGTCGACGATTCATGAGAGCCACGGCCGGGGCGGGTACGGCAGCCATGCTATCCCTCGCCGGTTGTACGGGTGGATTGGGTGGGTCGGACGGATCGAAAAGCGGCAAGACCGAGTTTTGGTCGTCGCCGAACAAAGAGGAACTGGCGTTTCACAAGAACGCAAAGAAAGCGTTCCTCGAATCCCACGACTCGAAACTGAAAGTGAAACCGGTCCCCGAGGGGGATAGCTCCGAACAAGTCGTCCTCTCGGCGCTCGCCTCCGGTACCGAACCGGACGTGTTCGCGAACGTGTTTCCCGGGTTCGCCGCCCAACTGCAGGAGAACGGTGCCGCGAAGAACCTGTACGACATCGAGGGCGCGGAGAAGTCCGTGACCGAGCGGTGCGGCGAGACCATTTTGAAACGCTACGAGGCGCCCGACGGGGGCCTGTATCAAGCGCCGTGGAAGGCGAATCCGGTGTTGTTCCAATACAACGATACCGTTCTCGAGAAAGCCGGATTCAAAAGCAAGGATGAGTATCCGACGACGTTGTCCGGATTGATCGAGGCCGGGAAAAAGATCGTCGGCAACGGCGATGCGAAGGTCCTGTGGGATCGAGCACCCAAACCGACGTGGTACGAGCGGTGGTTCGACTTCATCCCGCTGTACCTCGCCGCGTCGGAGGGGAAGGAGTCGATGTTCACCCAAAAGGGTGACAGCGTCGAACCCGCGTTCAACAACGAGACGGCGAAGACGGTTCTCCAGTTCTTCACCGACCTCTACGGTGCCGACCTCGCCCCGACACAGGGAAGCGAGAAGCCGAAATTCCCGCACGACGAGGCGGTTATCAATTCCGGTGGACCGTGGGTCATCCCGTACTTCGAAGGCGTCAACAAGGACGTCTCGATGTCACACTTGACTCCGCCTGTCCCGGAGGGAACGACGCCGAACGGCCACACGTACGCCGATCCGAAGAACACCTCGATCTTCGCGTCGGCGAAACAGCCGAAGCAGGCGTGGGAGTTCGTGAGTTTCGAACAGGGCTCGAAGTGGGATACGAAACTCCTGAAAAAGACGCTCCAACTGCCGCTCAGAAAGAATCTCGTCGATTCGGCAAGCGGCTTCTTCGATAAGAACCCCGATGTCAAACCGTACGCACAGGCCCTCGAAACGTCACATCCGCCTGCGTACACGCCGGAGTATTCGAAGGTCATGAACATCTTCGGCGAACAGTGTTTCGTGCCCGTCGCGCTGGGGAAGAAACCACCGCAAAAAGGGCTCGACGACGCCGAGAGCGACATCAACCAAGCACTCAACGGACAGTAACGGACACAATCTATGCCAGACGCGACAACCGAACCAGGAACGAGGAAGACGGACACGGCGACCACGAGGGGTGGATTTCGGCGGCGGTTAGCATCCCTGCCCCTTCTCGGCACCGCAACGGAACGCCTCGGCGACCACGACGACAACCTGATGGGATGGGCGCTCCTCATCCCGTGGTTCCTCTGGGCGTCGGTGTTCCTCATCGTCCCGTTTCTCTTCGCACTCTACCTGAGTTTCCACAAGTGGTCCATCATCAGCCCCGAAACGCCGTTCGTCGGCCTCGACCATTACGTGCAGTTACTGACGAGCGACCTCTTCTGGAAACTGCTCGAAAACACGCTGTACTTCTTCGTCGTGAACGTGCCGACGCAGATAGTGCTCGCTCTCGGCGTCGCGGTGTTGTTGGACCGCATCGTTCGCGGCCGGGCGCTGTACATGGCGGGGTACTTCGTCCCGTACGTCACGAGCGGCGTCGTCGTCGCCGTCGTCTTCAAGTGGATTTACGCGCCCGACGGCTACATCAATCAGTTGTTGGCCGTCGCCGGTACGAAGATCGATTTCCTCGGCAGCACCTCGTGGGCGATGCCCGCCATCGCGCTGATGGTTTCCTGGAAGTTCGTGGGTTACTACGCGATCATCTTCCTCGCGAACCTCCAGTCGCTTCCGGAAACGATCTACGAATCCGCCTCGCTCGACGGTGCCAGCGAGTGGCAACAGTTCCGGTACATCACCCTGCCGTTGTTGAACCCGAGCATTCTGGTCGTCGTGATCCTCTCGACGATCACGGCGTTTCAGATCTTCACCGAACCGTTCATCATGACGAGCGGCGGGCCGAACGGCGCGACCAAAACGTTCGTCCTCGTCATCTATCGTAACGCCTTCTCGTATCTGGACATGGGCTATGCGAGCACCATCGGCGTCATTCTCGCGGCGATGATCTTCGTCATCAGCTACGTCGAGCGGAACTACGTCGATCAGGAGGTGTCGATGTAATGAGCATCGAAACCGACGATTCCGGCGTGTTCGCGGACGGCCACGAACGGTTGTCCGGACTCTCGGGCAGGAAAATACTGGTGTATATCGTCCTGACGCTCGGCGTCATCCTCCCGGTGTTTCCGTTCGCGCTGATGGTCTCGATGTCGTTCAAACCGGCGAGCGACATCTACTCGTTACACGTGATTCCGTCGTCGTTCACGCTGGAGAACTATCGGTTCCTCCTGCACAACGTTCCGATCGTTCGGCAGTTCATCAACAGCATCATCGTCACGGGGGCCGTCGTCGTCTCGGTGGTCATCACGTCGTGTATCGTCGCCTACTCCCTCGCGAAACTGGATTGGTACGGACGCGGCGTCACGTACAACTTCATCCTCGCGACCATGATGATCCCCGGCATCCTGCTGTTGATCCCGCAGTTCGTCATCATCGTCAAACTCGGCTGGGTCAACACGTATCAGGCGATGATCGCCCCCTTCGCGATCAGTTCGTTCGGAATCTTCCTCCTGACCCAGTTCTTCAAGCAGTTCCCGGACAGCCTCATCGATGCCGCACGGATGGACGGCTGTAACGAACTCGATATCGTCTTCCGTATCGTGCTCCCCAACTCGATGCCAGCCATCGCGACGGTCGCTATCTTCACCTTCATGAACCGCTGGAATCAGATGCTCTGGGACCTCATCGTCATCAAAAACGAGAACCTGTACACGCTCCCGGTGAGTATCACCCTGTTCGCCAAAACGGGCCTCTACGGCAACAGTTTGGGGCCGTTGATGGCCGGTGCGACGCTCCTTTCGGTGCCAACGATACTGCTGTTCCTCCTGTTACGGCGGTATTTCATCAGGGGTGTCACGATGTCCGGGCTCAAAGTATAGCAGACCGAAAAAGGAGAATACCATCAATGGTTTACGACACTCACCGAAATCGAGTCAACTTCATCGGACTCTCGAAGGAGGCCGTCGCCGCAGCGTATCGGTCACTCCCCGTCATCGTCGCCGTGAGCGTCTGTTGGTGTCTTTTGGCACCGACTATCGTTCTCCTCGGTCCGGCGACCGCCACCGCCGTCGCCGCCGCCGGTGCCGTGCTCCGCGGCGACCGGTTTCGACTCGGTGCCGCGACGACCACGTTCCGACGGTATTTCTGGCGAAGTCAGTTCCCGCTCGTACCGACGTTCGTTCTCATCGACGTCGTGGTGTTTTCGTGGCTGCAGTTCCGACGGACCGGCGAGTTTGCATACGGCGTTCTCGCGTTTTTCGCGGTCGATACGCTGGTCGTGCTCCTCGTGCTGTTGCTGTACTACTACCCCCTCCTGGTCGATGCCGACCGTTCGGCTCGGGAGACGGCACGACGCTCCGCGGAACTCGCGTTCGAGCGGTTCGTTCCGACCGTCGGACTGGTCGCGTTCTGTCTCTCGATCGGTCTCCTCTTCGGGTTTACCGTCGCTGGTTTCGTCCTCCTCGCCCCCGGCGTGGTCGCGACGGTCCTGACGCTCGCAACGCGATATCTCTCGACAGGAGCATCGTAGCGGTGTGGAACCTCCCGACGGAAACACCGTAGCGGTGTGGGCCGATGGACGTTTGTTCGTCCTCTTTCGGACCGATGGGAACCCGCCCCACGCGTAAAAGAACGTCAGGTGTCGCTCAGATCAGATGTCGCTCAGATCGACCGTAATCTCGTCGACCGCGAGCGATATCTCCTTCTCGACGCCGCCGTTGTCACTCACGTTGAACCGCGAGGCGGCGAGTCCAGCCTCTTCGAGTTGTTTCACGTGTACGGAAACCGTCCCCTTCGAGAGACCGACCAGTTCGGTGAGTTCGTGAATCGTTCGCGTTTCGGTCGATAACGCCTTTATGATCTCCCACCTGGTGTCCGACCCCATCGCCGTCGCAACGGACAGGATTTCGGACCCGTCGGGTTCGAGCGTCCGTCGCGGACGCGGGTGGGACCGTGCGTTGGGAACTTGCCGAGTAAAGCGTGAATTGTTCATGGTGAGTGGTGGCTGGTTCGCCTCGTGAGAGACTCTCTATCGGGGTGTATTGAAATTAGGGGTGATATTCGATAATATCCGAAGATGTTTGATAGAGCCCAAAGATAGAAGAATTCGGTCGATAGGAGCCATAGAGTTAAACTTCCGCATGTATTCGAATAGAACATTGCGATGTCCGGAGGGAACACAGCCGAGTCATGGTGGAACACGCAGTTACTACGGGCAGTAACCCTCTACCCATGGGCGACGATGCGACCCGACGCGGAATTGAAACGACTCGCCAACAACGGCGTGAACACGGTCTTCGTCGTGACCAAGGAGAGCGACGGGCGGGTCTTCTACGATTCCGACGTCGCGCCGAACGAGGTCCCTGGTCGCGATCTGCTCGGCGAACTCGCCGATGCCGCAGCGGTCCACGACATCAACATCGTTCCGACGCTCTTCGTCCTCTGTGACAAATTCCTCCTCGAACAGTACCCCGAAACGGTCCAGATAGCGAAGGAGGGGACGGAAATCAGGTATCCGAACGTCTCGGCCGAGCACATGCACTGGGCGTGCCCGAGTCACGATGTCGTCTCGGAGCATCTCCAAGCGATCACCCGCGAGATAGCCGAGTACGACGTCGATGGGATTCAGTTCACCCACTTCGAATTTCAGCCGATAGTCAACGGCGAATCCAGCTACCTCTCCTGTTACTGTGATAACTGCCGGGAGCAGTACGAACTCGGTGACGTCCCGGACCGATCGACGGAATGGGTCGACCGACGGTGTAAGCAGACCGACTCGCTCCTTCGGAAACTGAGCGATCCGTTCCGCGACCGATCCGATTTCCTCGTCAACATAGAACTGGAAGCGTTCTCGGACCTCGAAACGGCCATCGACGACAGTCGGAGGATTCTCGGCGTCGATCAACGCGACGTTGCGCAGTATGCCGACATGCTCACCCCACGGACGGCACACATCGACCTCGACATGCATCCGGTGTGGATCCGTGAAGTCGTCCGCTCGCTTCGGGAGGAGACGAACTGCCCGATCACACCCTCCATTCGAACCGGGCGGGGCGAACGACCGTTCAATCGGTTGGAGGAGGACGAACTGGTCAGCGCGATTCAACTCGCGTTACACGGCGGCGCACACGGCGTTTCGCTCTTCTCGGACGGGGCGAACATCGGCCGGTTAACCGCTGATCAGTGGGACACCGCGACCGAGATGTTCGACGAACTCGATTACTTCGACAGGGAATACGGTCCGGCGAGCAGGCGCTAGGCGGAATCGACCGTTCCCCGTCGTAGTTTGAATATTTTCGAAGATGTTCGTCTCCGGGCCACTTCGAGGCCAATCGTTTTGGTATCCCTTCACAGACTACAGAATTAGTATGGGTACGCTTCGGATCGATCGATTGGTCAAGTCGTTCACTACGGCGGACAGTACGGGCGAAGTCGTCGCGGTCGATACGTTGGATATCACCGTCGAAGAGGGGGAGTTCCTCGTCCTTCTCGGACCGAGCGGGTGCGGGAAATCGACGACGCTCCGCTGCATCGCGGGTCTCGAAACACCGACGACCGGTGCGATACGTCTCGACGAAACGGATATCACGGACGATTCGCCACAGCAACGGGATATGGCGATGGTGTTCCAGGACTTCGCGCTCTATCCGCACATGACCGCCGCTGAAAACATGAGTTTCGGGTTGAAGATGACGACCGACCTGTCGGACGACGAACGGTCGAAACGCGTCGACGATGCGGCATCCATCATGGATATCGAGGACATCCTCGACAAAAAACCGGCACAGGTCTCGGGAGGGCAGAAACAACGGATCGCACTCGGCCGCGCCATCGTCCGCGACCCGGAGGTGTTCCTGATGGACGAACCGTTGTCGAACCTCGACGCGAAGCTTCGGGCACAGATGCGGACCGAGATCCAGCGGCTTCACCGGAAACTCGGTGTGACGACGATCTACGTCACCCACGACCAAACGGAAGCGATGACCATGTCCGACCGTATCGCCGTGTTGAACAACGGAGAGCTTCAACAGATCGGTACACCGGAGTACGTCTATCACCATCCCGTGAACCGGTTCGTCGCGGGCTTCCTCGGCGAACCGTCGATGAACTTCCTCGAAGTCGAACTGGACGAGACGGACGGCCGGTACGTTTTGACGGCCGACGACGCCGACGCTCCGTTCGCCTATCCGATCGACGAGACGACGGTCCGGCGCTGCGAGTTGACGGTGGGCCAGCGACTGACGATCGGCGTCCGACCGGAGGACATCTCGGTGACGGACGACGGGACGACGAACGACCGTCGTCAGACCGCGATGCTCGACGTCGTCGAACCGATGGGGAGCGACGATTTCCTCCACCTTCTCGTCGCTTCCGACTCGTGGACCGCCCGCGTCGATGACGACGTGGAGGCCACGGAGGGAGAGTCAATCTCCTACGTCTTCGAGGAAACCGACCTCCACCTCTTCGCGGACGACGGAACCACGCTCAAATCCGCAGGACTCGGCGAGGAGGCCTTCCACACCGATTCCGAGCCAGAACCCATCTCGGAAACGACGCGGTCGGTGGATTCGGAGGCGTGAAAACGAGCGCCGTTTCTACGGCGTCGTCGGCGAGAGGTCTGTCAGTTCGATCCACTCCGTCCCGTTCGAGATGACAAGCTCCGGATGGCCATCGGAATCGGGGTCCCACGAGCGGCCATCGGCGAGCGCGACGCGACCGAGTCGGTGTTCGGGGGCGGCGGAGCGTGGTTCGAATTCGAAGTACGACGCGTCGCGGTAACTCCCCCCGTATCGCTCCCCTTCGAAGGTTTGCTGTGTGGCGGCTGGCCACTTCCTGGTTGACCCGTCCACGTACAGGGTTCCGCCGCCGTGTTCGACGATGTTCTCGACGGCTCCCGCGACGAACGGGTTGTGGAAGTACGTCCCCTGTTCGGCCGAGGCGGGAAATCGGGGGCCGTCCTCGTCGATATCCTGGATTACCGCCGTCCCGCGAACGTTGGCAAAGTAGGCGTTCTGGAAGACGTTGTATATCGCCCGCGAGTCCGCGATGTGGATCCCGTCGTACGTCGCTTCGACGTCCAAGTAGCGGAAGTGATTTGCGAACGAGTACTCCCGAACCCGCAACGCGGTGTCACCGGCGTTCTCGCCGGAACTGACGCTCCCTTCGATGCCGGAGAATTGGACGCGGCGTAGTTCCACTCCGACGCCCCCTGCCGCGTTGTGGACGCCGTAATGGTAGGAATTCAGGGCGAAGTTCAATTGACAGGCCCCCGCTCCGTCCGGGTTGCTGTTGGACGTCGAGAACCGCGACCAGCAACTGTTGTACGCGTCACCCAAATCGTCGGACCCCCAGACGAAGGAAAATCCGGCACAATCCCCCTCGAATCGGACACCGACGATTTCGGTGTAGAACATGGCCGTCCCTGTCGAATCATGAATCCTGATTCCGTTTCCGTCGTCGGAACCGCATCTGATCCGTGAGGATTCCAATCCGTCGCCGTGGATCGACCAGTTGTTCCGCAAACCGTCGTATTCGGCGAGGTCGATCTCCCACGCGGTCGTTCCCGTCCCATAGTACCCGCTCGGGTAGTAGACGACGCCGCCCTCGATTTCGTTCAAGCGTTCGAAGGCTTCCCGCATTCCACCGGTCTCCGAGGGGGAAACGTACGGGTCGTCGGGGGTGCCGCTCCCGGAGACGGAGGGAAGCGCCGACACGACGACGGTGTTCGACCGTTGTGTTGCGGTGAGTTCGTCCACCGTGATCGATCCCACTGGCGACGCCCGTCCGAGATGGCTCGTCGATCCGTTTCGTCCGCTGTGATCGTGGTCGCGCGGTGCCCACGGTTGTGTGCCCCCGTGGTTGGGATTCCAACCACGTCCCTCACGGCGTGAGGTGGGCCAGAGTGCGGCGCTTCCGAGTCCCATTGCTCCCAAGAACCCGCGTCGTGTACTCCGGGCCGGTGACCGATCCTCCGCGCCGTCGTCGTGTCCTGTGCTCTTCCCGTGTCGTGTGTCATCACTCATCGCGATTCGTCCATGGTCGAAACGTGGTATACACTTATCCTTCGAATTGGGGCGGAGTAAAATATGTTCGAGAATCGTTCTCCGGAGGTCTCCATACGGAAGGGAAACAAGTGCAGTCGGGCGGATCCCGGTGCCGCTACACGATGACGGGTTTGTCCTTCCGCAGCGCGGCTATCGTCTCCTCGTCGATGTTCAGATGCGCCTGCACCAGTTCGGGAGGCGTCAGGGCCATCCACTGATTGAGCGACACGTCGGCGAAGTGATCACTGCGGAACATTTCGAGGAACCGCAACGTTTCGTCGCCGGTGTTCTCGACGTAGTGGCCCATCGCAAAGGGGACGTAGCCGACGTCCCCTGCTTGGTAATCGAAGGTCCGTGCCATCCCGCTCGACGCGAAGACGGTCATCCGTCCCTTCCCACCGATGTAGTACTGCCACTCGTCGGCGTTGGGGTGCCAGTGCAGTTCACGCATCGCTCCCGGTTCGATTTCGACGAGCGCCGCCGCGATGGTGGTCGCTGCGGGGAAATCGGACGAGTCCACGATGCGAACCTGCCCCCCTTCCACCTCCTTCGGTTCTCGGTCTAGCAAGCGGTACGTGTAGCTCTCCGGAACCGTCCCCTCCGGTGAATCGACCTCGTCCTCGTCCAACGGCGGGGGGACTTCTCCGTCGAAAACGTACCGCGTGTGATCGATGTCGTGCGGCAAGTCGTCGAAGGCTTCCTCGGGAACGCCGAAGTTCTTGGCGAGCACGTCACGCGGCGTGTGTTCGAACCAGTCCGTAATGAGGAACGTCTCGTTCTCAGAGAAATCCCCATCGTCGAACACCAACAGGAACTCACAGCCCTCCTCCAATCCCTGAATCGAGTGTGGGACGCCCGCCGGGAAGTTCCACAGGTCACCTTCGCCGACGTCGTCGATGAAGTTGTGGCCGTCTGCATCGACGGCAGTGACCCGCGCACGACCGGCGAGCATGTACGCCCACTCGGCCTCCGTGTGCCAGTGGAGTTCGCGAATCCCGCCCGGTTTGAGACGCATATTCACCCCGGCGAGGTCGGTTGCGACTGGCAGTTCCCGCTTGGTCACTTCGCGTGCCCACCCACCCGTCGTCAGTCGGTTTCTTGCCTCCGCGAACGGGAACTTGAGGTTGGGAATCGTCCCGGCATCGGTGTCGGGCGAGGCCAACAGATCCGGATTCTCCCGCTCAAGCGGTACGTTCCGTGGACCGAGGATGGAGGCACCTCGGTCGGCTTGAATCGGTTGTGGTTCTCCGTCGGTGGCTCTCTTAGTCTTGTCCGGCATGGTTCGGTCTCCGTTGTCTCGGGCGTCTCGACGAACGTACGCGGGAGACCGGCCGAAGACGTGCGACCAAGAAAACGGTGGCCACGACGAAACTGACCGATGTCCAATTCGATCGTATCTCCCCCACCTGACCGACTGTCACGCCCATCCACTATACGCCGGATAGCGACTTGAACGTGCCGCTGTACCGTTTTCGACGGGAAGCCGACGTCCCCACGTTCCCCCGTCCGAGTTGCGGGGAACCCTCTCGAAACCACGTTTGGACGTCATCGTTTGGCGACCGAGTCGTACGATTTGTACCGACGTCGTTCGTGCGATTCGAAAATAGCACGTCCGTAATGTGTATTCGCTGCTGGATAAATTATTTACCCACGCGGTGGAACCAAAGCTACCATGGGAGCAGATCACAATAGCGATGAGTTAACACGTGTCCTGTCGAAAGTCGATATCTTCGTCCTCGCGTTCGGTGCGATGATCGGTTGGGGGTGGATCATTCAGACGGGATACTGGATCGACGAGGGGGGAACGACCGGGGCGATTCTCGCGTTCGCCATCGGGAGCGTAATGGTGACGACCGTCGGCCTGATCTACGGCGAATTGGCGTCGGCGATGCCCTTCGTCGGTGGCGAACACGTCTACAGTTTACGAGCGCTCGGGCCTGCGGGGTCGTTCGTCTGTACGTGGGCGATCATCCTCGGGTACGTCAGCGTCGTCATCTTCGAAGCGGTCGCGCTGCCGTCCGCACTCGCTTACCTCGTCCCGGGCTTCAACGTCCTCCACCTATGGACGATTGCCGGAGAACCCGTCTATGCGACGTGGGTACTGACGGGCGGAATCGGTGCGGTCGTGATGACGATGCTCAACTACCGTGGCGTCCGTCCCGCGGCGCAGTTCCAAACCATCCTCACGCTCATCATCGGCCTCGCAGGGGTCACCCTCGTTATCGGTGCGATTTTCAACGGACACTCGACTGCGACGCCGTCGTTCACCGATGCGGGGTGGTCGGGGCTGTTCACGGTCGTCGTCATGACGCCGTTCATGTTCGTTGGATTCGACGTGATTCCGCAAGCCGCCGGTGAAGCCGACGTTTCATATCGGTCCCTCGGCCGTCTGATCGTCCTCTCGGTTGTGATGGCCGCGGCGTTTTACATCGCGGTCATCTGGGCCTCCGGGCAATCGCTTTCCGGTTCCACGCTCGTGGACAGTTCGTTGCCCGCGGCCGCCGCGCTGACCTCGCTGTTCAACAGTACGGTTATCGGTCGAATAATGGCGCTCGCGGGGATTGCCGGGATACTCACGAGTTGGAACTCGTTCATCATCGGCGGCAGTCGCGCCATGTACGCGCTCGCCGAAGCCGACATGTTACCGAGTCGGCTTGCGACCCTTCACCCACAGCACGGCACGCCATCGGCCGCCATCGCTCTCATCGGAGGTATCTCGGTGCTCGCACCGCTGTTCGGTGAGCAGATGCTCGTCTGGATCGTCGATGCGGGCAGTTTCGGCATCGTTCTCGCGTGGTTCTTCGTCGTGATCTCGTTCCTCGTGCTGCGATACCGCGAACCGAAATTGGAGCGTCCGTTCAAACTTCCCGGCGGGTACGCTATCGGCGTTCTCGGCCTCGTGCTAACCGCGTTCTTCGTCGGTCTGTATCTGCCCGGTGCCCCGTCCGCTCTCGCCTGGCCGTTCGAGTGGCTGATCGTCTTCGCGTGGTGTGTACTTGGAGTGCTCTTCTATCACTTTTCGAGTGGCTCTTCGGAGGACGTTACGATGGAAGACGCGAAAGACGCGTTCGAATCGTTCGAGAACTGAAACATTCTGCCTCGAAGACGGGTTTCGACGACCGTCTTCGATCTTCGGTAACCGTTTTCCGTGTACGATCCCTATGAAAGTTATGTCAGCAACATTCGGCCGGCCGCGCGGGCTCGCGATTCTGGTTGGAGCGTGGCTGCTCGCTCTCGCTGGCGTCGGCCTCCTCTTCGGTACCCGAATCGTCGGTGCCCTCCTCACCAGTACCGATCTCCCGTTCCTGCTTCTCGCTACGGGCGTGGGAGTGCTCGTTTTCAGCTACGTGAACTATCGAACGAGCGCCAAGCGTCTCCTCCTGCGTCTCGACGCGGTTCCGCTCGTCGCTACCCGTACTCCGGGAATCGACGCGAGTATCGACCGGTTGGTTCGGCGGATGCGTATCGACCGACCGGACGTCTACATCGCTCGGCTCGGTCACCCGAACGCGTTCGCCCTCGGGCGGCGGACGCTCGTGATCGACCACTCGCTCGTCCGGTTACTGACGCCCGCGGAACTCGAAGGCGTCCTCGCTCACGAACTCGCTCATCTCGAGGGTCACGATAGCCTCCTCCAAACGCTGGCCATGAGTCTCCTACGGACGATGGCGAGCCTCGCTCTCGTTGTAGTCCTCCCGTTCGTGGTACTCGTCTCCGTGAGTTGCTGGGGGCTGTCGCTGATCATGGGTCGGCCGGTGCGAGGTCCATCCAGCGTCGGTAGCGGCCTACGACGTGGGCTGGCTGGGCTCGTGATGGGGCTGTTCGTCGCTCCGACGCTGACGCTCCAAGCGTACTCCCGCCGGCGGGAGTACGCCGCCGACCGGCGAGCCGTTGCGGTACTCGACGACCCGCTGGCGTTTGCTCGTGCACTCGAAAAGCTCCAACGTGCGAGCGAACCCGGTTGGGGATTGTTTTCGTGGGTGTTCCAGAACCGTGACCGGCGGACGGAGCAGACGCCGCTCGAACGGGCGTTTGCGAGCCATCCGCCGACGGACGAACGCGTGAGTCGCGTCCGCGAGGCTGCAGCTACCACCGGACGCCACGAAACCGGCCGGTGGCACAACGTCGAAATCCGCTGATCCATCGGAACTGGCGGCGTTCGATTTCCCTTTTTCGAACGCTCTAATTCCACGGCGACCGCCCTCCTCGGAACTGTTCGTACCGAACAGTGAACCCCGTTTCCGATGAATTGACTGTGAAACGGTCGCGGGACCACCGCGGTTCACGTCCGAACTGACCCCAGCACACCTCGTTTGTCCTTCTCCCGTTCGTGTGGAAACGAATCTGTCCGGTCGCCGTCAGTTCCTGTAACTCATGTGACTCCGCGATTTCGGGGGTCACCAACCATTGGAAAGTCAAAAAAGGTACAATATTATATGGTCGATACGGATACCCCTCCATAGATAGACATGGGTACAATGGATTCGAACATCTCGTTGAAGAATCACTTCCCTATTTGCTCGATGTTCTCGGATTCCTGTCCATATTCGGAAGATAATCTACTTTACTTCGAATCCCTATCGGATCGGGGCAAAGCTGGATTCGTGAAATACATTCATTCTCTATCGATTGACATAGACACGGCGTCGGAATTATGTTTCATAGAGAGATAATATCAATGCTGATGATCTCTCCCTTCCAAGTATGATTGCAGAGTAATCACAATATAACTGGGTGTTATCCTCGATAACGGATGGTGTTTACTGGCAATTGGTGTTACACTGCTAACCCTGTAATTGTTGTCTCCCTCCTATTGCCCGTAGTCAATGGGTTGCCACCTCTACCGTTTGGAGTTCCACCCGCCGATTTTCGGATCAGGCTCGATCCTGTCATCCCCGTACGCGACTGTTTTCTATCTCCGTCGGGTTTCCTCCTGGCAAACGTCTCGTCGGAGGCAAATTCGGCAGTATCAACGATGAATCGTACGAATGTACTCACGGACGTCGAGCGAGAATCGCATACCAACGGTGGGGTTGATGACCGCTGTGGAACCCATGATTTCACTCGGTAGGAAGGGGGTGGTGCATCGTTCTTCTGGCTGTGACGGTACTTATGGCGCAACTCCATTACGGCGAGTGGTATCGCTACGTTGACCAGGCTATCGAGTGTGACCGGTCGCCTCGGGGACTTCGGTACCGACAGTGGTGATTCCAACACGTACACTATTGCGGTGGTAGGGAACGCTCTACCATCCGTGTTCTCACATCCACATGTGGTGACGTAGCTACGGCACAACGTCGCCGCGACGATACCAGTCCCGTACCGTGTGCCCTTTCACTCGGTCATCGTGTTCCATCCCCCGGACACCGGCCGTAACATCGAACGGATGAGGGGACGAGTCCGGACCTCCTGGCACATGTCGCCTCGGACCGCCCCCCACGACCGATGCGCATTGAGTATAGCGAGATATTGTTTACCTTTTTGGCGTCGAACTTTCCAACTCGTCGGATCCGGAAATCGCTATGGTTTCTCACGATCCGAGATTGGATACCCGTTTCTCACCCGTCTCACGTCGAGTCGGTACGAACGATCGGGTTCGACGAGGTCGTCCACTGACGACCATACTTGCCATCTAATCGAACGCTTCGTCCGCCGCCACGAATTCATCCCAGTCCGTGACGTTCGGTGCGCCGTCAGCATCGTCGACCGCCGCGGCGGCCGATGATTCGTACTCGATCTCACGCCTCGTTTTGGCGCGCAGTACACTAGATGGACAGGTATAATGCATGCACTGACTTGGTTTTCACATGTCGATCGTCGATATCCTGATCGGTTCCGGCCCCGGACAGCGAATCGTCATCCTGGGCACGATCGTCCTCTACGTGTATCTCTCGGTTCGCCGTCCCGACGCCGCCCGTGAGAGTTTCGAAAGCGGTGCTCGGATGCTAGTCGGACTGGCAACCCTCGTCCTCGCGGCGTTGTTGCTCGCCAGTGCGATCGAGACACTCGTCCCCGCGAGCGCCATCAACGGACTCGTCGGTGGGTCGGCGGGGACGACCGGCGTGTTGCTCGCCGGTGTGCTCGGTGGGGTTCTTCCCGGTGGCCCGTACGCGGTCTATCCCATCATCAGCGGGGTCGCCGACAACGGTGCACGAACCGCGTCGGTGCTGGCGATGCTCGTCGGCTACGGCGCGATCGGGTTGGGTCGGGTGTCGTACGGCCTCGTCTTCTTCGAAACGAGAATCGTCGCCGCCCGGGTCGCCGTGGGCGTCGTGGTGACGGTGCTCGTCGGACTCGTCGCCGCGGGGGTGCTCGGTATATGAGCCGACTCGACCTCCTGATCGGCGAATCGTGTGGTCAGCGCGTCGTCATCCTCGGGACGCTCGCCGTCTACGCGTACCTCGTGGTTCGACGCCCGGCGGATGCGTGGACGGGTGCCCAACACGGTGCGACGACCGTCGTCCATCTCGCGACGCTCATCGTCGCCGCCCTCTTCCTTTCGAGTGCCATCGGGACGTTGCTGCCCGAGGACCGACTGAGCGAATTGCTCGGCGAATCGGCAGGCTTCGGCGAAGTCGCCGCCGCCGGACTCATCGCCGGTCTCATTCCCGGCGGTCCGTACGCGACGTACCCGGTCATCAAGCGCATCCAGGAGAGCGGTGCGGAGACCCCGGCAGTGTTGACGATGCTCCTCGGGTACGGCCTCATCAGCGTCGGGCGGGTCCCCTACGGTCTCGTGTTCTTCACGCCGACGATCGTCGGTCTTCGACTTCTGACCGCCGGGACCGCCACTATCATCGTCGGCATGGTGCTCTTCGCGGTTGGCGGCGTGATTCGAAACGGAGCAGTTGGGAGCTAAGCGGTCCAGCAGTCGCTCGTGTTCGGACCTCGTCCTTCGAACCTCCCCGCAACGTCACGTGTCTGGTTCGTAGCTAGTACCGTCGCCGATAGCTTGTCACGGTCGCCATCAGTCGTCCGCAATTCGGGCCGTCGCGTCCATCGCTGCGACAGTTATCGGTGAATCGCCACAGCCGACACAGGCATACGAGCCTTCGACAGTTTCGACGACGGGCGCATTACACGAAATACATTTGATTGCTGCTGCACGAACGGATTTTGGATATCTTGCCATAGTTGGTCGTTTACTGCGTTCTATCTCTATTTGAATCGACAATCGGCTGCACATTTACCGCAAATCTCACCTATCTCAAATATCTATAAACTCTAAACGTCATATTATCTTAATTTTTCCCGGTTATGAAGATACGACAATAAGACATACGTCTTTCGATGGTAGATACAATTATGAAACGTCTCTCACGAAATGCAATTCGGAATTCTCGACGGATGGTTCCTCGGTCAGGAACGACGGGCGATAGCCACACGGTCCACGGGTAACCACGAACTGGCCGAGGGAGGTGTCAGGGATTGAATCTGTGGGACATTCGCATATCTATCTTCTATTTCACGTTATAATTCATAGAAATATTTGGTAGTTCGTTCGAAGTTAACCGTCGGTCGGACGGGACGGCCAACCCGTTCGCGCCGCCGGTGACCGTGGGAACGGTGGTCCGCTCCCACGAAGTTTATCACTGTCCTACTGATACGATCTACCATCGATGACTGATACTAGGCGGGCATACCTCTCGACCATCGGAACCGTGGTAGTTGGAGGGTGTCTCGGGAACTATGCCGGTTCGACCACTGCTAATGGGAGCAGTTCGTCTAGCGACACCGGGGCCACCGGTCAGGAGACGACCGACGCTACCGATTCATCCGGGGTCCGTCCCACGACCGACGACTCGTCCGACGGTCGCGGAACGCACGAAACGACCATCGGATTCGCCGGGGACGCGATGGTCGGACGCAGCCTCAACCGAATTTACGGCGATTCGGGTGTCGATCCCGCAACGATCTGGGGCGACTTTCAGCCACGACTCGACGCCCTCGACGGCGTCTTCTGTAACCTCGAATGCTGTCTCTCGAAGCGCGGTGAACGGTTTCCCGACCGAGTGTACTACTTCCGGGGAAATCCCGAGTGGGCAGTCCCTGCGCTCGACGCCGGGAACGTTCGGTTCACGAACCTGGCGAACAATCACGCGATGGATTTCGGTGCGGTGGCCTTGACCGACACGATAGGCGCGCTCGATGACGGCGGTATCGAGAACGCGGGCACCGGCGCAACCCCGTCGGCCGCGTGGAAGCCAGCCACGTTTACCGTGGGGGACATCGACGTCGCCGTCGTTTCGTTCTCGGACGAGTACGAGGTATACGCCGCCACCAGCGACCGACCGGGAATCGCGTGGGCCGAGACCGACCCCCGGAACCGGCGAACCAGACGACTCGTCGGGAACGCCATCGAACGCGCCAAATCCGGGGACCCGGACCTCCTCGTCGTCTCGCTCCATTGGGGGGAGAACTGGATCGAGAAACCCACCGACCGACTCGTCGCGTTCGGCCACTGGCTCGTCGATCAGGGCGCGGACCTCGTTCACGGCCACAGCGCGCACGTCGTCCAAGCCGTCGAGCGGTACGGCGACGGCGTTATCCTCCACGACACCGGCGACCTCGTCGATGACTTCGGCATCAAGGACGACCTGGGAAATCACGACAGCTATCTGTTCGAACTCACGCTCGACGGCGGGAGTTTCGAGAAAATCCGGCTCGTTCCGTTCCATATCGACGACGGCGTCTCCCCCGCAACCGAGGACCAGGCGGCGTGGCTCCGGAAGACGATGCGTGACCGCTCGGATCAGTTCGACACGACGTACGAACGGGATGGCGACGGTCTCGTGGTCAGACTGTAAACCGTCCTCGACCGGCGTTCTACGGCGTCGATAACGGTGGTCGAAGTTTCGCAACTCATCCAGTTCGAAGCGTACGCGGCGTCAGAGTATGCCGTCATCGGACAGTCGCTCGATATCGCGTTCGGAATAGCCGTACTCGGAGAGGATTTCCTCGGTGTGCTCGCCGAGTAACGGCGGATGCGTACGGACCCCGTCGGTGTCTTCGAGGGATGCATCGGGCTTCCCGCCATCTCGACCTCACGTGCGGTATAACGGCGTAGGGACTCCAAAAGGGACGACAATGGATCAACTTCGGAGTAAATTGCTTTCATCGGTGAACCTGATGAAATCTATCGGAATGATCTGTTTAAATATATTCACTTGGGCGATCCCGTCCGAGTGCCGGATAGATGTTCGTATGACGGTGACCCGACCAAACTGGTCCGGGAATATCATTTTCAGCTAATAAGTCGAGTGTCGGTTGGGGGAACCAAAATGAAGCAAACCAGACGTAAGGTACTCAAGATCATCGGCGTGAGCAGCATACCCATTCTTGGGGGGATTTCGAGCGCCCAGGAGATGACTAGCAGTCAAAACGGGAACACGAGTCGCGTTCGGGTCATCCACGCGATTCCGGACGCCCCGGAAGTGGACGTTTACGTCGACGGAAATCGAGTCCTGGAGAACGTCGCGTTCAAAGACGTGAGCGATTATCTCGAACTCGACGCGGGGAAGCACACCATACAGGTCGCGCCAGCGGGGCAAGGGCGGGGGAGCGCGGTCATCGACGAGCAGGTCGCCCTCGACGCGAACACCGATTACACGATCGCTGCCGGGGGAACACTCGACAGTCCGCAGGCGTTCGTGTTCGTCGACGAGAACCAAGTGCCGTCCGGAGACCAGACGCGCTTGCGGGCGGTCCACCTCTCGCCCGACGCACCGGCGGTCGATATTGCAGCGGACGGCGACGTCCTCGTCAAAGGATTGGAGTTCGGCAGCGCCAGCGATTACGTCGAGGTACCCGCGGGGTCGTACACCATCGAAATCCGACCCGCAGGTACGAACGAGGCCGCCGCCACGTTCGACGTGACCCTCGAAAGCGGGACGGTGGTTTCGGCGTTCGCCGTCGGGCTCCTGCAGACGAACGACAAGGCACAGGCCTTCGATCTCCTGCCGACGGTTGATGCTCCAAGCGAGATGACGACGACCACGACGACGATGTAGCGGCGATGTCGTGCGACACGACGCCGCATTTGTTTTTTCGTGGTCTTCGGTGAGAGTGACCGCCTTCGACTCGATGTCGGGTGGCACGTGGGTCCCGTCTCGGTGGGTCGGTAACGGTACAGCGCCTTCCCGCGTTAATGGCATAAGCCGTGCCCAAGGACCTCGAACGTGACCTCAGTCTGGTATCGACGACGTCCATCAGCATCGGTGCGATGGTCGGGAGCGGTATCTTCATTTTACCCGACGAGATGTGGCGGCCGATCAGAGAACATCCTTATCGGACAGTCGCTCGATATCCGCCTCGGTATATCCGTATTCGGAAAGGATTTCTTCCGTGTGCTCGCCGAGGAGCGGCGGATGCGTACGGACCCTCGCAGGTGTCTTCGAGAGGTGCATCGGGCTTCCCGCCATTTCGACCTCGCCTGCGGTCGGATGGGATATCGATCGGTGCATGTTCCGTGCGGCGACCTGCGGGTTCTCGAAGACGTCCTCCATGTCCTTGACGTCGCTCGCCGGAACGCCGTACTCGTCCATCAGGTCGAGAACTTCCTCGGTCGTAATGGCCGCGAACGCCGGTTCGAGCGCCGCATCGAGCGCATCGCGGTTCTCGACGCGGTCCGCGTTCGTCGCGAACCGGTCGTCATCGACGAGGTCCTCGCGGTCGATGGCGGCGCAGAACTTCGGCCAGAGATTCGGTGAGGGAACCGCGACGACGACGTATCCGTCCATCGTCGGAAACGCTTGATACGGCGCGAGGGTCGGATGTTTGCTGCCCATCCGACCCGGCGGTGCCCCCGTCGCGAAGTAGTTGGAGGCCATGTAACTCATCCACGCGACCTGCCCGTCGAGCAGCGAAACGTCGATTTTTTGGCCGGTCCCGTCGCCGAGTTCGCGTTCGAGGAGCGCGGCGAGGATGGCCTGTGTGGCGTACATCCCCGCGCCGATGTCGGCGATGGCGACACCTACCCGAACGGGGGCACCGTCGGCTTCGCCGGTGATGCTCATCAGTCCCCCTTCCGCCTGCATGATGAGGTCGTAGGCGGGACGATCCTTGTCCGGTCCCCACTCACCGTATCCCGAGAGGGCACAGTAGACGAGGCCGGGATTGTCCTCCCGGAGCGTCGCGTAATCGAGTCCCCACTCCTCCATCGTGCCGACACGGAAGTTCGAGACGACGACGTCGGCTTCGCTCGCGAGGTCGCGGAAGAGCGCACGGCCGTCGTCGCTCGCGAGGTCAAGCGTCATCGAACGCTTGTTACGGTTCACGCTGAGGTAGTATGCGCTCTCGTCCGATTCGCCGTACGTCGGTGGATGCCACCCGCGCGTCTGATCACCGACGTCCGGTTGTTCTATCTTGATGACGTCCGCGCCGAGGTCCCCCAACTGCATGGTGCAGAACGGACCGACGAGGACGCGAGACGCATCGAGAACCGTGACACCGTCGAGAGGACCGGTATCGGTATCCGGATGGCGGGCTTCTCCGACCATCTACCGGTCACCCACGGGACGTTCGGTCGTCCTGTGCCCGACCATCTCGTGATCATCGCCCGTCCGGCCGCGACGGGGTCGGTCCTCGATCATCGATTCCTCGGCAAGCGAAATGGTTTGTCCCATCGTCTACGACGTGATTCGAACAATCCGGGTTAAACTGTTTCGGCGAACCGGAATCGGAGGCGACCCTCGAACGCTCGCGACCGAAGGGGACGACGTATAACCGTTCCGACCGAAGTGGGTTTCCGTTTCCTTCGATTCCCCCTCGCGGGAGGGCCAGATACTGCTATAATATTGCAATTATAAAACAATACAATCGTCGGTTCTCGTCTATTTCGACCCGGATAAAGACAGCACGTTCTCCTTCCACTTCCGATCTACTGGTGGCCCTTTACGGAACTCTGTTGTGTGATGAAAATTAAAAACATGGATTTAGTAGCGAGAAAACAGGGTTACTATCGTAAAAACCGGCAGACAAATATCACTATAAACACCATTCACAAAGGAGTCATCGTAGCCGACCACACGTGTTTGACGTCTGGTCAATAGCCGAATCTATCCAAATAGTATTCTAATATTCATGCAATATTATGGTCGGTGAAACGGGCGGCAGCCCAGAACTCAGGGCCCGATTTGGCGACCCAGCGTTTCTGTCTACTTTCAGATATCTCCGCCGAAGAACGACCTCGTCCTTCGACCCGAACCTGCTGTCGCGTGGACGTGGCCGAATAGCAGTCCGACGAGCGTCGACACATATTCGTGCGGCCAGCGTCCGTCGTTCGCGGTCAGGTGGGCAATAAGCGACCAACCCTTCATCGGAACTCCTCGTTACGGAGTTCGTTTTACCATATTGTCAAACGCTAAGTGGGTACCGTACGAACGGCGTACTAGGTGGAACCTGGACGTCGCAGCGCGGCCAGTTGACGCTTCCGAGCCTATACATGAATTCGACGAATCCAACGAAGAGACCGACTGACGCGGAGTATCTGGACGAAGATGACCGCTCGTACCCGCGGGAACTCCTCAACTTACCCTGGTTCGACGGCCACAACCACGCACACACCCTCTCCTGGGACGACAGGGAACGCTACGCGCTCTCGGGGTGCGAGGGGATGGTCATGGTTGCGTCCGGATATCACTGGACTCCCTACAAACCGGTTCGTGCCGAGGACGTACGGTTTCTCTGGGACGACGCTATCAACCGCCGGGCGGCGATAGAACGCAACCACTTCTTCGAGGCGCGACTCGGCCTGGGTATCCACACCGGGGTCCGGATAGAAAACCCGGACGAACTCATCGAGGCGATGGACCGGTACTGCGAGTTGGACGAAGTCGTCGCCGTCGGGGAGACGGGAGTCACTCCCGCCCAACACGTCGAAGCCTGGGACGTGGACGAACAGCGTGCCATCGTTCGCGCCCAGATGGAACTCGCTGAACGTCACAACCTGCCCATCATCCTCCACACGCCGAACCAGTCCGGTTCGTCCGGGCGGTCCTATCGTCCGGAATTCGGCATCCCGGGATACGAGAAGAACACCTCGTTGGGACAGGACCCCGTCATCACGGGAGAGAACCCGGCGTTACGGGCCGTCGAGATGGATATCGAGGCGGCGCGCGACGCCGGACTGCCCGAGGAGCAAGTCGTCGCGTCTCACGCCGACCGGAACAACGTCGACTACCTCATGCGCGAAACCGACTGCTACCTCAGTTTCACCATCGGTCACTCGTGGCTCGTCGGCGTCGGACCGGCGGACGTCGCGAACGCCATCGACGAGTACGGACCGGAGCGGATCATGATCGACACCGACTGCGCCAACGTCCTTCGCACCGACCCGGACGCGATAAAACGAGCGATGTTCGAGCTGTACCGGTACGGCATCGACACGGAGTCGATTCGAAAAGTCGTGTTCGAAAACCCCCGCGACGTGTTCGGCTTCTCCGACTGACGGTTCCGATTCGATATTCTTTGCCGCGTTCGATGACGAGGGAGCACACGAACGTCCCCCACAAACGCGTCAGTCGAACGCGCAGGTGTTCGTGAGCTCACCGAGTTCTTCCACGCCGACGGTGACCTCGTCGCCGTCCGACAACAACACCGGCGGCTCCCGATACACGCCGACACCGGGCGGCGTTCCGGTGAAGAGCAGGTCGCCCGGTTCGAGCGTGAACGCCTGACTACAGAAGGAGACGAGTTCGTCGATGCCGAAGATGAGGTTCGACGTCGAGGAATCCTGGAGTCGCTCGCCGTTGACTTCCGCCCAGATGTCCAAATCGTGCGGGTCGGACACCTCGTCTGTCGTCACGAGTTCCGGCCCGATGGGTGCAAAGGAGTCGAGACTCTTTCCGCGTACCCACTGTCCGTCCCCGTGCTGTAAGTCCCGGGCGGAGACGTCGTTGCCGACGAGGAACCCCGCGACGTGGTCGAGCGCGTCCGCTCGGCTCACACGCCGTGTCTCGCGCCCGATGACGGCGACGAACTCGGCCTCGTAGTCGACCTTCTCGGTGAGGTCGGGGTCCCAGCGAATCTCGTCGTCCGGGCCGGTAACCGCGGTCGGAAACTTCGAGAACAGGACGGGGGTCTCTGGGATCGGATTGTCCCCTTCCTCCGCGTGATCGCGGTAGTTCAGACCCACGCAGACGACCTTGTCCGGGTTCGTGATCGGGGCGTATCTGGTTAGCTCGTCGAATTCGTACGTCCCTTCCCCGGACGCGGCGGCACGTTCCAGAGCGAGGTCGGCTTTCGCTTCCCACTCCCAGGTGGCGAGGAGGTCGGTGCTCGTTTCGGGAAGGTCGACTCCCGCCGCGGCTCCGGCTTCCGCGAGGTTTACGACCGTCCGCTCGTCGAGTCGCGCTCCCGTCCACGGTGCTTCGTCGTCGGTGGCTGTGTATTGTCCTAGTCGCATCGTTCGGTATCGCGTGTAGTCGACCGGGGCGGTATTGAATCTGTCCTCATAGGTCGATACCGGCCTCCTCGACGAGGCGGTATCCCGAATCGACGAATCGGTCGAACTCCTCGTCCACCGCGGGGTTCAGGAGTGCTCCATCGCGTTTGACGGGTTTCCCGTCGACGAGCACCGTGTCGATGTGCGACGGGTCGGACTGGAAGACGACGGTCTGGACCGGCGAATGAGCCGGGGCCGTCGCGAAGTCGTCGGTGTCGATCATGATGATGTCGGCCCGTTTGCCGGGTGTGAGTGTCCCGATTTCGTCCTCCATGCCGAGCGCTCTCGCCCCCTCGATGGTCGCCATTTCGAGCGTGTCGCGGGCCGTCAGTCCCACTTCCAAAACCTCCTCGCCGTTTTCGAGGAGGTTTTGATTTTCGAGCATCCGTTGGACTTGGAGTCCGATGCGCATCTGCGTTCCCATGTCCCCGCTGATGTTCGAACAGACGTCGACGCCCCATGTCGGGCGGCCACCCGCTTCGAGCACTTTCCCGGTGACGGGGATGCCGTGGCCCATCTGCATCTCCACCTCAGGTGTCGACGAAAAGGACGCGCCCGCGTCGACCGCGTGCTGGATGTCCTCCTGCGTGAAGTGGTTACCGTGGGCGATGTTGACGTCAGGTCCGAGCATGTCGTGGATGGCGCCGAAGCCCTGGTAGTCGTCGTTGTACTCCGACGACGTCCACTGTGCCGCACCCATGTGGATCGTCGCGAGAGCCCCTAGCTCTCGCGCCAGTTCCATGTCGCTGCGGGAGATTTCATCGGTACAGAAGTCGGGTCCCCGGAGCCCGAGCGCCAGACTGAGCAAGTTGTCGTCGCGGATCTTCTCGTCGTAGAGCTCGCGGATGTTCTGCTCGGGGAGACCGACATCGCTCTCGTACCACCACTTCGGCGCGTCGTCACCCGGTGGGCCGTAGGTGTACACCGCACGCAGTCCAGCATCCTTGAGCGCGTCGACGGCCCGTTCGCCGTGTTCAAGCGTGTTGGGGTAAGACCAGTCCAGGGCCGTGGTCGTTCCTGTATGGAGCTTCTCCAGCGCGCCGAAGAGGCCGCCGAGGTACATGTCTTCGGGCTGGTAGAGCCCGGTGATATTGCCGAGCATGTGCTCGAAGTATTCACCCATGAGCGACCAGTCCCCGGCGATACCCCTGACTTGGGTCTGTGCGATGTGAATGTGTGAGTCGACGAACCCGGGCAGTACGATGTGGTCGCTCGCGTCGATGACCTCGGCGTTCTCCGTCGAGAGCCCGTGCCCGATTTCGACTATTTCGCCATCCTCGATGAGGATATCGGCGTCTTCTACATCTCCGATGTCTGTGTCGAGTGAGACCACTGTCCCACTCCGAATGACTATTCGTGACATAGTCACTCGAACTGATGAACCATGACACTAAATAATTTACCGTGCGGTAAACCACCTTCCGGGGTGCGCGGAAAACCCCTATATGTTCCCGGGAAAAATACGCCGTATGAGCACCCCCGACAACGAACGCGTCCCCTCCGACACGCGGGAGGCCATCATGGAAGCCACGTTCCGCGCCCTGAGCAAGCACGGGTACACGAACCTCCGGATGCGCGACATCGGCGAGGAGATGGAGATGACCCGGCAGGTCATCCACTACCACTTCGACGGGAAGTACGACCTCATGTCCCACTTTCTGGAGTACATCATCGACCAGTACGAGGGAAGCGTCGAAGTCGAGGCGGACACGTCCCCGCGTGAGGAACTCGACGCCCGCATCGACCAGTGTCTGTTCGGCCCGGCGTTCGACGACTTCGGCCACTGGGACCGGATGAAGGTCTACCACGAACTGTTCACGTACGCGGGGAACGACGAACGCCACCGCGAAATATTCAACCAGCACTACGTCCGCATTCGGTCGAGCATCACCACCGTGATCGAAGCGGGAATCGATCAGGGCGTCTTCCGCGACGTCGATACCGAGCGGATGGGTCAACTCATCACGGACGTCATTCACGCCGCCCGGGGCCGCAAACTCTCGCTCGGCCACGACGACGCTCCCGAGGAGGCCCGCGCCGCCATCGACGAGTTCATCCTCGACTCACTCCGCATCGAGGAGTAAGTGGCTCCCTTTTTCTCGCACGTTTTCAGCTGATCCGCGGTCGAATCAATCCGTAACGACGGTCAGGCGGGGGTTCGTCCCCTCGTCTCCGTCCCGGAGACGGTACGCACCGACGAACGCCACGCGGTCACCCACGGCGGCCTCCTGTGCCAACTGACCGACGACCTGCACCTCGTCGAATCGGGCGAAGCCGAGCGGATTCGGGCTTCGAACGTCGGGCGGCGTCATCGCGACGCTCGTCACCGCTATCAGCGTCCCCTCGCCGAGCGTGTACGTCTCAATCCGGTCTCGACGACAGTTCGGGCAGTTGCTCCGCGTGTAGTACCAGCGGTGTCCGCAGTGCTCGCAGACGAAGGCTTCGTCCACCGCTATCCGATCCGTTCGTGTCGTGGACTGTCGGTCCCTCATGCTTCCAGTACCGTGCAGACGCTGTTGTTGCCGAACCCCGCGACGTTGACCGCGAAGCCCGTGGTGGCCGACGAGACCTGCCGCTCGGTAGGGAGGTCACCCCGAAGTTGCCAGACCAACTCGATGAGTTGTGAGAGTCCGGTCGCGCCGAGCGGATGTCCCCGCGCCTTCAACCCGCCGCCGGGATTAACCGGGAGTCGCCCGTCGAGTCGCGTCTCTCCATCCAGAGTCGCTTTCCAGGCGGTGCCCGACTCGTAGAACCCCAACTCCTCCAGTTCAAGGAGTTCCAGAATCGTGAACGCGTCGTGGATACACGCGAGGTCGACGTCGTCAGGCGTCACCCCACCTCGCTCGAAGGTCCGTTCCCCCGCGACGCGGACGCTCTCGATTTCCAACGGGTCCCGGCGGTCGGCGACGGCGTGGGTTCCGGTCGCGCTTCCGATACTCGTCACGCGCACGTCCTCGGGCGTTTCCCGGGCCAGAACCACGGCGGCCGCGCCGTCCGTCATCGGACAGCAATCGTAGAGGCGGAGCGGGTCGGCGACGACGGGCGAGTCGAGGGCGTCCGCGACGGTGATCTCCGTTTGGAACTGCGCGACCGGATTCGCTGCCGCGTTCCGGTGGTTCTTCGCCGCGATTTCGGCGAGCGCCTCGCGGGGGGCGTCGTGCCGGGCGAGGTAGGTACTCGCCGCGAGGCCACCGAACGAGGGAAGCGTGAGGCCCTGCACGTACTCACGCTCGTGGGTGAGACGGCTGATCGCTTCCGTCACCCTGCTCGTGTCGCCGACGGACATCTTCTCCGCGCCCACGACCAACGCGACTTCGGAGTGGCCGCTCTGGAGCGCCTCGACTCCCCGGTGAAACGCGCTCGCGCCCGTCGCGCTGGTATTCTCCACCCTGTCGGCGGTGACGCCCTCAAGCCCGAGCGACGACGTGAGCGCGTTCCCGAGACCGGCCTGTAATCCGAGGGCATCTCCGAGGACGTTCCCGACGTGGAGCGAGGAGACGTCGTCTGGATCGTAACCGGCGTCGGCGAGGGATCGGTTCGCCGCCGTCGCCGCCAACTCCACGAGGGAGCGGTCCGACGCGCCCGTGAATCTGGTCATCCCGACGCCGGGAATCGTCACGCCGGTCATTCGTCGGTACCACCGTCTTGCGCTCCGAACACGCCCCTCGTTTCGAGTTCGTCGATTTCATCCTCCGTGTATCCCAGGTCGGAGAACACCTCGCGGTTGTGCTCTCCGAGGAGCGGCGGCGGCATCTCGAACCCGCTTTCGGTGTGTTCGAACGTGAGCGGGTGTTCGATGACCGGAATCGTCCCGAGTTCCGGGTGCTCGATCTCGGTGATCGCCCCGCGCGCTTCCACCTGCGGATTGGTCAGCGCTTCGTCCACGTCGTAAACGGGCCCGGCGGGCACGCCTCCCTCGTCGGCGATTATCTCGATCCATTCGTCCGTCGTCTTCTCGCCAAGCGTCGCCTCGATTTCGGCTTCCAGTTCGTCCTGATGGGCGACCCGGTCCGCGTTCGTCTCGAACCGGTCGTCGGCGGGCAGGTCGGGCCGGTCGATGACCGCACACAACTCGTGCCAGAGCTTCTCGTTCAGGATGCAGACGTTGAGGTAGCTGTCTGCCGTTTCGAACGTCTGGTACGGCGCCAACACCGGATCTTTCGTCCCCATCCGCGTCGGCGTCTCGTCGGCGAACACCTGTCCGGCCTGCTTCGTGAGCCACGGCAGCGTCGCTTCGAGCATGCCGAGGTCGATGTACTCCCCTTCGCCGGTCAGTTCGCGTCGATAGAGGGCCGATGTCGCGCCGAACGCCGCCCACATGGCCGTAATCAGGTCCGTTATCGGGAGACCGACCTTGACCGGTTGCCGACCCTCCTCTCCCGTCACGCTCATGATTCCGCTCATCCCCTGAATCAACAGGTCGTATCCCGACCGCTTCGCCCACGGTCCGGTCTGTCCGAACGCCGAGATGGCGAGGTAAATGATCTCCTCGTTGTGTTCCTTGATCGTCGCGTAGTCGACACTGAGGCGCTCCGCCGTCCCGGGTCGATAGTTCTGAACGAAGATGTCGGCGTGCTCGGCCAACTCGTACAGGGCCTCCCTCGCCCGCTCGTTTTTCAGGTCGAGTTCGACGCTTCGTTTCCCGTAGTTGACGGTCCAGTAGTAGGGCGACTCACCGCGGATGAACGGTGGACCCGAGTGGCGGATCGCGTCCCCGTAGCCGGGTTGTTCGATTTTGACTACCTCTGCGCCCAGGTTCGCCAACATCGCCGAACTGAACCCTCCCGTGACGAACGTCGAGAGGTCGAGGACGGTAATGCCGTCCAGGATTTTTCCCTGCTGTGCCGATGACGTGGTGGTTTCTGACATGCTAATTGCCTCGTTGCGGAGTGGCGAATGCTCACAACACATCGCTATCGCCGTACCGGTACTATCGATTACCAGATGGTAAAAGTATCGGGTGTTCGCATCGGTAGGCCCCTTCGCGATGCGCCGTCGCTCGGTCGCTCTCGCGGGTCCGACCGAGCGTCACAGCAGGTGGCCGAAGCGGGCGGGGATTCGAAAGGACGAGGCTTCGGAAAGTAGCGTTCTCGTCGGTCAGTCGTCGTTCGCGGCGTTGTCGAGGAGGACGAGCGCACCACCCATGAGGGCGAGATTCTTGCAGAAATCGATCTTGTTACCGTGCCGTTCCTCACCTTCGAGTTCCCAGAAGTTGTGAATCATCGGCGTGGTGCCGACGAAGAAGAGGATCACGGCACCGGCCGCCGCCCTCGGAAATCGCCAGACGAGGAGGCAGAGGTTCGACACCAGTAGCATACCGGTCGTCATCGGAACGAGAGTTTCGGGGACCGGGACGCCTTTCGACCGGGCGAGATCGACCCGCGCTTCGTTGTGTTGGAATCCATCGACGGCCATGTACAGCAACACACCGCTGTACAGCAGTCGAGCGGACCGCGGCGGCGCGTTCGAGGACGAGGAGTCGCTCATGGATTCGGGACGGTTCTGCCGCGTTTGGTTCGGAGCGTCGTACACACTGTTGCCATTGTACGTGTTCAGAACTACCTCGAAACCATATATCTTTATCGGGGATTTAGGATCGACCCGGATTACGAATCGCCTCGTTTGGACCGCCCGCGTCGATCGTTCGGGTCAGACCGTCGCGATGGTCCCGATATTGGCCGGGACGCGTCCCACATCGTGGTACGTCCCGTCGTCGTCACGCCGCATGACGCGGCCCTCGACGTCTTCTCGCGGGTCGGGGACGTCGAACAGACCGGAACCACAGATGACGTCGCCATCGTACACGTCCCACGTATCGATGACTTGCGTCTCCTCCGTCGGGTACGACACCCGGTCGAGCGTCCGGCCGAAGTTCGTCGATTCGAAGAGCGCAGCGCCGTGGTCGTCGTGGACCCACTCCGGCGGCGCTTCCTCGCCGCCGCCGAAGAAGAGGGTCCCGTCGTGGACGAACACGTTCCGGATGTACGAAAACGGGTTTCCGACGTCGATTCGCGTCCAGGAATCCCCGCCGTCGACGGTTCGATGGAGTCCTCCCGTCCCGACGGCGTGGCCGAGGCCGATTTTCTCGATGGTGTGGTCGAGATAACCGGTCGCCGCCAGCCAGACGTCTTCCGTGATCGGAACGACTTCGTGGACGTCGTCGACGATGGTGTCCCGTCGGTCGTGCCACGTCTGGCCGCCGTCGCGGCTGAGGTGGATGCCACCGGCCTCGACGCCCGCGATGAGTTGTTCGGGCCGTCCGGGGACGGATTCCAGCGACCTGAGTCGTGCGTAGTGGGGATCGATCGGGGACTCCCAGTGGCCACGCGAAGGGAGATCGCGAAATCCCTTCATCTCCATCCACGTCTCCCCGTCGTCGACGGAGCGGTACACGTAGGGGTCGTTCGTCCCTGCGTACAGCGCGTCGGGCGTCGAGAGGACGGACCACACTTCGCTCTCCCCCGCATGCCAGTACCGACTGCCGACCGGGACGCCGAGGTCCACCCAAGTCTCACCGCCGTCCGACGACCGGTACGCCCCACTCGACGACGAGACGAAGACGTCGTCCGTGTGTTCGTACGTTTCGATGCCCGTGACCATTCCACAGTCGAGGACGAGTTCCGCATCGTCCCGTTCGAACGGAAGCGCTCGAACGAGGTACAGTCCCTCGTCGGTGCCAATTAACAACGACATACGACCGAATAATTCTCCGTTCTTACTATTAAATCGCTAGGGAGGGTCACCCGGAGCGGCGAAACGACGAACCTGCCCGCATCGCTCCCGTTCGGCATCCCCGTGGATCCCGAAATACGGGAACGAAAAATCGGGGCCGAGACCGCTTCACGTGTGTGCGATGTGCAGTTCGAGTTCGTTGGTCGCGGCGAGGACGGCGTCGGGAAGTTCCCGTTCCAACCGTTCGTCCTTCAGCCTCGTCGCCGGGCCTGAAACGCTCAGTGCCCCGACGATGCCGTCGTCCTTTCCTCTGACGGCGGCACCGACGGCGTGCACCCCGCCCGTCGATTCTTCGAGGTTGAGCGAGTATCCCCGTTCCCGAATCGTCCGGAGGTCTTCACGGAGGGCGTCGCGGTCGGTGATGGTGTTCGGTCCGGTCCGTCGCAGGTCGAGGGAGTCGATGAGTCGATCCCGCTCGGGGTTCGGAAGGTTGGCGATGATCGCTTTCCCGGCGGCGCTCGAATAGATCGGACCGCGGCGACCCGTGTACGCTCCCGTCTGTACCAGACTATCGCCGGTCTGCGTGTACAGGTAGATCCGTTCGTCCTGTTCCCGGACGATGAACTGGACCCGTTCGTTCGTCTCTGCCGCGAGATCGTCCACTTTCGTCTTGATGACCGGATACGCCGTCACGTTCCGCCGGAGGCGTCCACCCATCGTGAGAAGTTTGAAACTCAAGCGGTACGACCCCTCGTCCCTGACCACGTACCCCCTCTCTTGGAGCGTCGAAAGGTGTCTGTGAACCGTACTGTTCGTCAGGTCGAGTTCCGTTTCGAGTTCCTCGACGGTCGCCGCTTCCCGTTCGAAGAGGACGTCCAGGACGTCGAGGGACGTTTCGGTCGTCCGGACCCGCGATGTGTATTTTCCCATCGTACCTCCTTATTGTCGCCATTCGGCATAAAATTCCCGAATATTCGGATTTCTCGATTTCCACCCGTCGAGGAAACCTTCCCCGCGGAAAACGAAACCATCTCACCTCGTCTTCTTAGCTCCTTTACGGGCGAAAATCTCCGGTAGTGAGCGTGGCGCGCCCGTCGAAGGTTCCCATCTCGGAACTCGAACTTTTTCGAGCTCAAATCCCAAATTATGGGATCACTGTCGAAAAAGAATCGCCGTGGAGGAATGGATTACGAATCGGGGTTTCACACCTCTATAAGACGGTTTCATGGTGGCCACAGTAGCACGCGTTTGATCGTTTTCGTGCTGTGAGAGATTGTTCCCGTATTTCGGGATCAACTCTACGGGAGGGGTTGATACGGGAGGAGTTGACGATGGACGTCGGCGTCCTCCGTTACAGCGCTATGCTCGTAATGAAGACGGGAATACGAATCATACTCCGTGTCTCGACGGAGTGAATATGCATTACGTACGTCTGTTTCGTCCACGTCGGTGTCCGGTTCGGCACGGGAGGCGGTGTGAGGAGCGCCGACCGCTGGCGAACTCGTTGAGGGAAGTTTAACTTCCCGGCCTCGAAATAAAGCGTATGGAACCGGACGACAATCGCCGCGGTTGGGCCGAACGGTCGGGTGACTACTCGCCCGAATACTACGCGAAGATCGGGCCGAACGAGGTGAGCGAGACGCTCGCCACCGTACTCGACTACTACGCACACGAAGACGCCGCCATCCTCGAAGTCGGCTGTGGCTCCGGCCGTCACCTCGCCCATCTCCGCGACAACGGATTCAAAAACCTGTCCGGCATCGACATCAACGAAGACTCGTTCGACGTGATGGCAGAACGACATCCACGCCTCACCGCGACGGGGACGTTCCACACGGGTGCGATCGAGGACGTGATCCCCGAATTCCCCGACGACGAGTTCGACGTCGTCTACTCCGTCGAGACCTTACAGCACATCCACCCCGAGAATACGTGGGTGTTCGAGGAGTTGATCCGCGTCACGAGCGATCTGTTGATAACCGCCGAAAACGAGGGTAACAGCCCGCAGCGCGGTCGCGGCGACGAGAAAGTGAGTTACGTCAACGACGACTTCCCCCTCTACTTCCGGGATTGGAAACGGGTGTTCTCGGAGTTGGGCCTCGCCCAACTCGTCCGTGAGCCGACCAACCGCGATACCGTCCGAGTGTTTCGGATTCTGTGACGGGACCCCTCTCGGAGCGTCGTTTTCCCGCGGGAACCCTGGATTCCGATCGTCACGAGGGGAAGAGCGTGCCAGGGGACGTGAGAACTTCGGGGCCTCGAAACAGGCTCCTCGGAGAGCGATTCCGCGACGGAATTCCCTCACAGCTACTCTGGACGCCGAACACGATCAACGTCGACGTTCGACATCTGACATCCGGTAGTATCGGACAAACTGGCTTGGGAGGTTTTTTGCAATACGGTACCGGTTTCCGAGCGTTGATTACACGTATAGTTGCGTAACGATACGGGATACGTCCCGATCAACGGTATGGTATTATCGGACTACCCGCGACGATCTTTCGATTCGTTCCTCGAACCGACAGTACCCCTATGAAGGGCTGAGACGGGAAATCGTCGTTATCGGACACCATGTAAGAATGCGACGATGGTTGCGATATCGTCGAACGATTCCGTCCGGACGGCGAACTTCCCTGGCTTCGCGGATCGGTACGGTCGAGGGATGACGTTTTGGCTGTACGGTGTCCTCCGTTCCGTCGCACTCGTCTTCGTCTACTTCTGCGTTTTCGAAGCCGATGGACGGTGGAAACGCCTATCGCGGCCGAAGTTCCGACCTCGAAGGACGAACTGACGCGGTTTTCCGACCGACACACCTGTTTTCCCGCCGGTCACCCTGTTCGGAAGCGGAGGACCATCCGTGTACGACGTCTTTCTAAGACGTATCGTTATCACGAAATTCCATTCATCGCACCGATAGAAATAAGATGGGTAGAAAACACGGTTAATTGTGTCAAACTATGTCCAACCATAGCAGGCGACAGTTCGTCAAAACCTCCGGCGCTCTCGGCAGTGCAGCGTTGGTCGGTCTTTCGGGTTGTAGCAGCAACTCGAGTGGAAGCGGGTCGAAAAACGGTAACGGCGGGAAGAAAACGCTCAAACCGTTCGGGATGGTGACGAACCTCCAAAACGATCAGTGGAAAGCATTCGCCTCCGGCGTACAGGAGGCGGCAAAAGCCCTCGGTGCGCCGACGTCCGACTACAAGCAGAACCAGGGTCAACAACAGCAGATGCTCACCCAACTTTCGACCGCGTTCACCAAGGATTACAACGTCATCGGTGGAACGCCGTATCAGGCCTCCGGTGTTCCTACCGTCGTGCGCAAGTGCAAACAGAATGACGCCGGATTCGTCGACTACTGGAACATCGCGAAGTGGTACACGCCGATCGATGCCGGTGACAACTTCATCCAGTATCAGATCCCGGCCGTTGCGAAGACGGGTCAACTCACCGCCGAAATCCTCTTCGAGGCGATGGGAAAGAAGGGCAACTTCGTTCACATCACCGGTCCACACGGTGCGACCGGGCGTAACCGAAACATCGGAGTCGAGCGGGCGATGAAGAAGTATTCGAACGTCAACCGACTCGGCATGCTCCCCGGAAAATGGGACCGGCCATCGGGACGAAAGGTCATGTCGTCGTTCGTCTCCAAGTTCGGTGACAAGATCGACGGGGTCTACTGTCAGAACGATGCGATGGGACTCGGCGCATTCACCGTCCTCAAAAACAACGATTTGAGCGTCCCGCTGGTCGGCTACGACGGTCCGTCGGACGCCATCAGGAACATCAAACAAACCAGCCCGGACGGAGACGGTCCGAATTGGGTGGCGTCGTTTTCCGCCAAAACGTTCTGGCAGGGCGGCTACGCGGTCGTCGAAGGATTCGACTGGCTCAACGGCTGGAAGCCAAAGCCACCCGAGCGGATGATGTGGGGCGGCGGCGTCCTCGTCACGAAGAAGCCGAGTCGGTACGAGGGGAAGACGAAGACGAAGTTCGACGTCTCGTGGTCGAAACCCGATCCCTATCTCGATGTCGCGTACTCGGACGAGAAATCGCCGTACGATTGGAAGAAGATGTCCCGACATCACAATCCGGATAGCTGGGATCCACAGAACAGGCTCATTCCAATCCGAAAGGACGAACTCGATCAGCTCAACTGGACCGAATCCAACAAGCCGAACGGCTATTCGCTCCCCGACGTTTACGACGACGGGAGCAAGTTCGACGAGGTCGAAAAGACGTACCGGAAACATCACGAGACGGACCCCTACCAGTAGTCCATTACCTGATCAATGAGCAAAACAGAAATCAGTACGACCCCCGTTCCGCAGGACACCGATACACCACTCCTGCACGTCGACGATCTCACGAAACGGTTCAAGAACACGACGGCACTGGACCACGTCACGTTCGAGGTTCGAAAGAACGAGGTCGTCGGACTCGTCGGCGAGAACGGGGCCGGGAAGAGTACGCTGCTGAACGTCCTTTCCGGGATTTACTCGGCCGACGAGGGTCGTATCGTCCTCGACGGCGAGACGGTGGCGTTCGGGAGTCCGACCGAGGCGGCCAGACACGGCATCTCCATCGTCCAGCAAGAACAGAGCATCGTCCCGAACCTCACCGGCTATGAGAACCTGTTTCTCGGACGCCTCGGTCGCTACACGACCGGTCCGAAACTGAATCGGGACGCGCTCCGCGAACGTGCGAACACGGTCATCGACGACCTCGGTATCGACCTCGATCTCGGATCGCCCGTTCGGACGTACCGGTTCAACGAACGGCAGATGTTGGAAATCGCTCGGGCGTTCAACAGTGCCCGGGACGCCGACCACCCCATCCTGTTCCTCGACGAACCGACGGCCGCCCTCGAACAGTCCGGGCGTGACGTCCTCTTCGACCGTATCGACGACTTGCGCGACCGCGCTTCCTTCGTCTTCGTCTCCCACGAACTCGACGAAGTACTGGAGGTCAGCGACCGAATCTACGTGCTGAAGGACGGTGCTGTCGTCGACGAGATGTCGGCCGACGACGCGACCGAGTCGCTCCTTCAACAGACGATGGTCGGCCGGAGTACGTCCGATGAGTACTACCGAACCAACGAACAGGAGTCGATCGACGCCGACGCGCCGACCGTCCTCTCCGTGGAGGATCTCACCGTAGAAGACCGTATTCACGACGTTTCGATGGATCTCAGAGAAGGGGAGATATTCGGTATCGTCGGCGTCGAGGGGAGCGGGAAACAGGATCTCGGGCGGGCGCTTACGGGAGCCACGGACGTCGATTCGGGGACGATTCGGTTCGATGGCGACCCCGTTCGGTCGGGGTCGGTTCCCGCGTTCGTGGACGCGGGGATCGGTTACATCCCGAAGGAACGAAAGAGCGATGGAATCCTCCTTTATCAGAGTCTTCGTGAGAACGTTTCCCTCCCCTCCATCGACACGGAGAAGCTTCGACGCGGCCTCCCCATCGTCGGACGGTTCCTCCCGATAATCGACTTCGAGTCGGAACGATCGATCGCCGAGGATGCCGTCGAGGACCTGGCCATCAAGACGCCGGGAATCGAGGCGCTCGCTCACACCCTCAGCGGTGGAAACCAGCAGAAGGTCGTCATCGCGAAGTGGCTCCAACGTAACGTCGACGTGCTGGTCGTGGACAACGTGACGCGCGGTATCGACGTCGGAGCGAAAGAAGAAGTGTATCGCGTCATTCGTCAGCTAGCCGCGAACGGTGTTTCTATCGTCCTCATCGGCGACGAACTACCGGAAGTGATCGGCATGTCGAATCGTATCGGAGTCATGAGACACGGTAACCTGGAGACCGTCGTCTCCGCACCAGTAGCAGAGAAACCCGAGGAAGAAGACCTCATCCAGGAGATGTTACAACTATGAGTAGCGAACAATCCGAACGAACGATCGTCGGCGAACTGTACGAGAAGCGCTCGATCCAGGACTGGATTCGAGACGCCGGTCCGGTGGCGATGCTCGTCATCCTGCTGGCCCTGTTCACCGCGCTCTCGCCGGTGTTCCTGACGTTCAACAACCTCGTGAACAGCATTCTGATGAACTCCACCATCCTGTTGTTGGTGGCGCTCGCCGGGACGTTTCCCATTCTCCAACAGAGCATCGATCTCTCCGTCGCCGCGAACCTCGGTCTCTCCGGCGTCCTGACCGCCATGGCGATCAATCAATTCGGTTTCGTCGGCATCTTCGTCGGCCCGTTCGTGGGGCTAGCCGCCGGATTGGTGAACGGTGTCGTCTTCGCCAAAGGGAAGATACCCTCGTTCCTGGTGACGCTCGGAACGCAGTCCGTCCTCATGGGCGGGGCACTGTTGCTCACGAACGGGAGTTCCCAACCGTATCGTAATCCGGCGGTTCAACAACTGGCCATCGGAAACGTCGTCCCTCGGATACCCAACCTCGTCGTGTTGGGGCTGGTGTTCTACGTCATCACGGTGTTCGTCGCCTTCTTCACGCCGTTCGGGCGCTACTGCTATGCCCTCGGTGAAAGCGAGAAAGTGACCGAACTCTCCGGCGTCCCGGTCGACCGGTACAAATCGGTGTCTTCGTCGTCTCCGGCTTGCTCTGTGGTATCGCCGGTGCGCTCCTCACCGCACGCATCTCGTCGGCCGCCGCCGGAATGGGTCAAGGACTCCTTCTGCAGAGCATCGCTGGCGTCGTCATGGGCGGTACCGCTCTGACGGGTGGCGTCGGCGGTCCGCATCGAACGCTCATCGGCGTCCTCGTCATCGGGGTTCTGGCAAACGGTATGAACCTCATCGGTATCGGGTCGTTCGTCCAGCAGATCATCCTCGGTATCGTCGTGGTCCTGGCCGTCGCCATGTCCATGGACCGCGAGAAGATCGACATCGTCAAGTGAAGACTGGTCCCGTTTCATCGTTTGTGTTTGACGAACGGATCGGCAACGACGGGGCGGTTCGGCTACGCACACGGCGTCCACCGCGTCGTCGTGGGGGTCAGTTCTCCCGCTGGTGATTAACGACCGATCGCGTCAAGTCGAACTACTCGCCGATAAGTGGGACTTTCGATAAATTTAATATTGATCCATGCTATCGCAAACCGTGCCACTGAAACCTCCGGAACATCGGCTCACACCGGTATCGCTCACCAACGTCAGTATTCACGACGAATTCTGGAATCATCGTCTCGAAACCAACCGCGAGGTCACTCTCGAACACCAGTACGAACAACTCGAAACCAGCGGGTGTCTCGGCAACTTCCGACGGGCCTCGGGACGGGAGAAGGGCGGATTCGAGGGAATCTGGTTCATCGACTCGGACGCCTACAAGTGGCTGGAAGCGGCCTCCTATGCGCTGGCGACGGACCCCGATCCGACGCTGAAATCGCGTGTGGACGAGGTGGTGGACCTCCTCGCCGACGCACAGGAGGCGGACGGTTACCTGAACACCTACTTCATTCTCAAGGAACCCGACGCGAAGTGGACGAACCTCCACATGATGCACGAGTTGTACTGCGCGGGGCATCTCATCGAAGCGGCCGTCGCGCACCACCGTGCGACGGACGAATCGGGGTTACTGACCGTCGCACGGAATCTCGCGGATCACATCGACGACGTGTTCGGGACCGAAGCGGGTGCCCTGGACGGTGTTCCGGGCCACGAGGAGATCGAACTCGCGCTGGTCGATCTGTACCGTGTGACCGACGAGTCGCGGTATCTCGACCTCGCCGAATACTTCATCGATCGTCGCGGACGCGAGGACTCCCGACTGGAGTGGGAGTTCGACCACCTGGACGAAATCGCGGGCGACGAGTCGGAGGCACACCGAAACCTCTTCCTCGACGACGGCGAGTACGATGGAAGCTACGCACAGGCACACCTCCCCTTCCGTGAACAGACGACCGTCGAGGGACACGCCGTCAGGGCGATGTACTTTTTCAGCGGCGTCGCCGACGTCGTCGCGGAAACCGGCGACGAGGAACTGTACGGGACGCTGGAAACGCTTTGGGAGAACATGACGAAAAAGCGGATGTACCTCACCGGCGGTATCGGTCCCGAAGCGAGACACGAGGGGTTCACCGAGGATTATGACCTGCGGAACCGGACGGCGTACGCCGAAACATGCGCCGCCATCGGGAGCATCTTCTGGAACCATCGGATGTTCCAGTTGACTGGCGAGGCCCGCTTTTACGACGTCCTCGAACGCGCGCTGTACAACGGCTTTTTGGCGGGTGTTTCCCTGTCCGGTACGGAGTTCTTCTACGAGAATCCGCTCGAAAGCCGGGGGGATCACCACCGGAAAGGCTGGTTTACCTGTGCCTGCTGTCCGCCCAACGCCGCACGCCTGTTCACCGACCTCGGCGAGTACATCTACGCGCAGGGTCCCGAAGACGAGGTGTACGTGAACCTCTACGTCGGCAGCGAAGCGTCGGTGTCGGTGGACGGAGCGCCCCTGACGCTCTCCCAGCGCACCGAGTACCCGTGGGACGATTCCGTGACACTCTCCGTATCCGCCGACGAAGCCGTTGAGACGACCCTGCATCTCCGCGTCCCGGAGTGGTGTACGAACGCAGGTGTCACGGTCAACGGTGAAGCGACCAAAGTCGGTACTGACGATGGATACGTCGCCGTCGAACGTACCTGGAGCGACGGCGACGAGGTGACGCTCACGTTCGACCAACCGATCGTGCGCATGGAATCCCATCCGAACGTCTCCGACGACGCCGGACGACTGGCTTTCCAGCGCGGTCCCATCGTCTACTGTGTCGAGGACGTCGACATCGACCGGTCGGTCTTCCACCTTCGAATCCCCGAGGACGGTTCGGTTGTGGCCACCTACGAAGCGGACCTCCTGGATGGTGTCGTCGCCCTCGACGGTGACGCACGGGTGGTGACCACCGACGGGTGGGAAGACACGCTCTACCGCGAACACACCGGCGATGATCTCGCCGACGTCGAATTCAGAGCGGTCCCGTACTACTCGTGGGACAATCGTGATCCGGGGGCCATGCTCGTCTGGCTTCCGACGACGTAAATCGGTGAGACACCGCTTTACTCCTTCTTCCGTTCATCGACGTCGAAGGGGTCAACCGATATCGGGCGCACCTACTGGATTCCTTCCGTCGGTGCTTCGGTGTACAGTTTTGGATTGTACGCCGCACTCCCGTCGGTGTCGAAGACGTGTAGCTGTTTTCCGTCTAGCGAGACGCCGACGGTTCGACCGGGACTCAACTGCTGGGACCGCGGTACCTGGGTGACGAACTCCCCGTCGACTCCGTCGATATCCAGGTAGACGATGTTGAACGCACCGACCTGCTCGAACACCTGAACGGTGGCGTCTACGTGACCGGTTCCGATGTCGACGAGTCGGACGTCTTCGGGGCGTATGCCGAGGGTGGCGATACTCGCACCCTCGTCCATCTCGTCGGGTGCTTCGAGCGTGAACGTCGCGGTCGAGAGGAGACCGTTCGAGTGATTGCAGGGAAGAAGGTTCATCGACGGACTACCGATGAAATTCCCCACGAACTCGTTGCGTGGACGGGTGTAGGCCTCCGCGGGCGAGGATATCTGCTGCAGTTCTCCGTCGTTGAGGATGGCGATACGATCGGACATCGTCATGGCTTCTTCCTGGTCGTGCGTGACGTATACCGTCGTGGTGTCGAGTCGCTGGTGGAGCTCCTGAAGCTCCGTCCGCATCTGAACGCGCAGTTTCGCGTCGAGGTTCGCGAGCGGTTCGTCGAGCAGAAAGATGTCCGGATCGCGGACGATACTTCGACCGAGCGCGACGCGCTGTTGTTGTCCGCCCGACAGCGACGAGGGTTTCTTTTCGAGTTGCTCCTCGATTCCCAGCATCTCGGCGGTATCTTCGACCTTGCGTCGAATCTCGTCCGAGGAAAGTCCGGCGTCTTCGAGCGCGAAGGTCATGTTCCGCCGTACCGTCATGTGAGGGTACAACGCGTAGTCTTGGAACACGAATGCGATGTCGCGCTCCTGTGGCGTCTGTTCGGTTACGTCCTCGCCGCCGAACAGTATCCGTCCGCTCGTGGGACGTTCGAGACCGGCGATACATCGTAGCGTCGTCGTCTTCCCGCACCCACTCGGGCCGACGAGCGTGACGAACTCTCCATCTTCGACTGTGAACGAAACGTCGTCAACGGCGACCATGTCGCCGAACTGTTTCGTGAGGTTTCGAATTTCGACTTTCATATCATTGCATCTCCAATCCTGCGATTCCTTGAATGAACTGCTCCGAGAAGAACGCGAAAACGAGGATGACCGGAATCGTCGAGAGCGTGCTCATCGCGAACAGTTGGTTGTACACGACCGATCCGTGATTGCCCTGGAACGTCTGTAGCCCGACGCTGATGGTGTACAGCGATTTCCCTTGCAGGAAGGTGAGGGCAAAGAGGAACTCGTTCCACGTGAACACGAACAGGAACACACCCGTCGTGGCGAGGCCAGGCTTTGCGAGGGGAAGGATGACTCGAAGGAATATCTTCCACTCGCTGATGCCACCGATGCGTGCGGCGTCTTCGAGGTTCTTCGGAAGGTTCGTGAAGAAACTGTGCAACAGGAACACCGAGAACCCGAGGAAGAACGTGGCGTAGGCGAGCATCAGTCCGATTCGCGTGTTCACGAGGTGAAGCTTGACGAACAGTACGTACAGGGGTATGAGCAGAATCTGTGCCGGGACCATCAGGATGCCGAGGAACATCACGTACAACGGTTTCGCCCCCGGAAAGTCCTTGCGAGCGAGCGAATACGCCGCTGGAATCGCGATGGCGAGCGTCAGGATGGTCGTTCCGGCGCTGATTATCGCGGTGTTGAAGAGCCACGTTCCCCACATACCCTGTTGAAGCGCTTCGACGTACGGCGCGATGGTAAAGTGGATTGGAACGATGCTCGGAGGGAACCGTCCCACCTCCTTGGCCGGTTTCAACGACGTTGCGACCATCCAGTAGAGCGGAACGAGAATCGCCACCGAACCGGCTGCGAGGACGACGAACGTCGCGACACGCCGCCGGATAGGGGCACCGACGTGTTCCGCACTCGTGCTTTCGACGTCCTCCTCGATGAGACGGTCGATGACGCTCATATCTCCGTCCCTCCCGATAGTCGGATGACGATCATCGAAAGAACGAGCGCGATCGCGAACAGGACGAACCCGAAGGCCGCTCCCTTTCCGAACTGGAAGTAGCTGAACGCGATCTTGTAGAAGTACGTCGAGAGGATTTCGCTCGCGTGTGACGGGCCGCCCCCAGTCATCACGTACACCTGTCCGAACGCTTTCACCGAGTCGACGATACCGATGACGAGCGTGACGAGGACGGCGGGCTTGAGCAGGGGAAGCGTGATGTGTCGGAACATCTTCCACCGCGATTTGCCCATGATCATCGCCGCTTCGTACACGTCGTCCGGAATGGCTTGTAACCCGGCCAGTAGAATGACCATGTAGTAGCCGGTGCGTTTCCAGATCACCATGAACATCACGCTCGGAAGCGCGAACGTCGAGGAGTTCAGAAACCGCACTGGCTGTGCCACGATGCCGGTCGAGACCAGAATCCCGTTGACCAGACCGCTCGACCCGAGTAGCCAACCGAAGGTCATCCCGGCGACGACGATAGGGATGACGACCGGCAAGAACAACACCAATCGGAACAATCCGCTGTACTCGATCCCGGTATCGATGAGCATGGCGAAAAAGAGGCCGAGAACGAGCGGTATCAGTACCATTCCAACGCTGAAGACCAGGGTGTTGACCGCCGACTTCCAGAACAGCGGATCGGACAGCACCGCGGAGTAGTTCTGCAATCCCACCCACGTGTGCGCACCACCGAGGATTCTGACGTGCTGGAAGCTCAAGATGAACGTCTCGGCCAACGGATAGATGAGAAAGACGATGTACAACACCAGTGCTGGCAGTAAGTACACGTAGGGTCGCCAGTCGATCGTGGCGACACGACGACCGAACGATACCGAGCGATCGCTTTCCTCGCGTAGGCTCACCGTGTGAACACCTCCTGCCGAAGACTGATTCGGGTCATTGGGACGATTGAAGCACCTTCGTTATCGAGTCGGCCGCCTGCGACAGCGCCTTCTCGGGGGATTGTTTGCCCTGCAGAGCACGGACGAGCGCGTCGTTGAGCGGCTGTTGCATCTGAATCAGCTTCGGATGCATCGGCGGCGCGTGACCGTTCTCCAGGGCTTTCTTGTACGGTTCGTACAGGGATTTGTGCTGTGTGATGTACTCGCCGTCGAACCCCGACTTCAGTGACGGGAGATAGCCGGTCGAACTGGCCATCGTGTTCATGCCGTCCTCGCTGTGGATCCAGTCGACGAATTTCTCGGAGGCGTCGAACGCCCCCTGGTTCTGTGTGGTCTGTTTCGTGATGACGACGCAGTCTCCTCCGAGGAAACTCGAATGTTGCCCGCCCTCGGGCTTCGGAAACATCGCCGTTCCCATATTCTTGTACACGTCGGGGGACTGATCTTTGATTTCCCCGACGCCAGCACCCGAGAACGCCATCGACGCCTTGCCGCTCTCGAAGGGCGGATAGGTGAAGTGTTCGTTCTGAGTCTGGTCGGTCGTGTAGCCCTTGTCCTGCAGCTTTTTGAAGAACTTCAGCGCGTCTACGGCGGGTTGTTGGTCGATGAGGCTCTTGCTCATCTCATCGTTGAACAGCTTTCCGCCACCGGCCCAGACGAACGGCATGAAAAAGAATATCTCGAGACCCAGCATGCCGAGCGTGTTCGAGAGTGGCGTGTAGCCTGCCGCTTTGAGCTTTTTACAGGCGTTGAGGAACTCATCCCACGTTTCCGGGGGCTTTTCGGGGTCGAGTCCGGCCTTCTTGTAATGTTGCTTGTTGTACAGGTAGAGACTGCAGTCGATCCAGTACGGCATCGCATACACCTTGTCGTTCCAGCGGATGAAATCGCGGGTCAACGGCTGGAATATCTCGTCGGTGTAACTCTTCTTGTTGTAGTACGACGTGAGGTCTGCGAGTGCCCCGAGTTGGACGAACCGCGGGAGATAGACGACGTCGAGTCCGATGACTTGCGGCGCATTACCGGCCGTGATCTGGGCGATCAACGACCGATATTTCGACTTCTCGGGTTTGATACTGGGGTTGACGTGGACCTTGCTTTGAGAACTGTTGTACGCCTTCGCCATCGAGGTGAAGGGGTCCTCGCGGTCACGGTACGTGATGGTTTGCTTACCACCACCCTCGTTATTCCCGGAACTTCCGTTCGAACTACAGCCTGCTAACCCGGCGATACTCGCTGTACCGACGGTCTTGATAATCTGCCTGCGATTTACACCAGGCATGGTAATTGATAGCATCAACCCCTACATAAAAATTCCCATCAATTATAAAACACAACGGCCAATTCCCAATAGATATATCGTGTATTAAAATTGTTATATATCTCTGTGACGTGTGATTTGCTGGCGGACTTGACGGTTTATCGAATCGTCTATGCTGTTTCCTTACCGAGTAAGATCACCACCATTGAGGGATTGAGCGAGCCGTTTTTTGATCTTGAAGGGTACGACCGTCGACGTGGGTGTACGATCAGTGGCCGTTAGATGCTCGTCCGAGCACTTCAGTGCCATCATATTTCCGATTATATCGAAGACAAAGTATGAACAGAAGTCGTCTTTGGAAACGGTATCAGCCATATAACACTATTCGCCCCTGTTCCGATTGGTGTTCTCGCTTCGAACTATCACGCAGTCATACGATAGGGTGGTCACCGTCTCTCCACAGCCAAAGTCCGCGGACGGGTAGAAAAAATACGTTCTTTGATGAGTATCCACACGTAAGCAGTACGCTGGTTTCCCTTTCCGCCTCGATACGATACTACCAGATACGTACCCTCCTCACTCCGGTTGGAATCCGACACGAGTGCCGATCGAATTCAATTATCAGGGGAAAAGACCCAAAGAACAAAACAAGATCAACATCTCTACAGTATCACGGGAGGTATTTTGCATTCGGGTGGGGGAGTACTCTCCGACGATATCGGAGCAGACTCCATCAGTACGAATATCCGAGCGCGTCGTTCGACCGTAAGCCCCGTTACGCAGAGCCGTCTCTCACCCGCTCACGCTGCAGAAAAAAAGTCTATCCTCCGCTGAACACCTCTCTCGACTACCCGACTACCGAGTCAAAGCGTGCTTCGATCGATTTCTCCCCGTCCGCTAGGTGCTGCCTTTCTCTCGGTCACGTTCGGCGGTCTCCGTTCCGTATTACCAAACACCGACCGTACGTCCCTGTGGAAGGTGAATCCGAGCGTCATGCGCGGTTCCGTTCGGTGATCCGGACCGTCGTTCGGGACTCGAAGACGACCGTCTCCGACTTCGGTATCCGCACCGTCGTCCCGGATCACATCGCTCATCCGACCGTGATAGTCACCTCGTCGGTCGTCGAGTGGCCGGTGTTGTCGGTGGCGGTCAGCACCACGGTGTGTTCGCCCGTCCCGCCGTACTGATGTTCCGTCCACCATCCCGTCGCCGACGTTCCGTCGCCGAAGTCCCACTCCAGCGACTCGATCCAACGGTCGTTACTCGTCGTGTCCTTGGCGAAGAACTCGACGTCTTCACCGGTCGACGGTTCGGTCGTACTCGGCTGAATCCGTGCGATCGGTTCGCTGAGGTCGGAGACGGAAATCGTGATCTCGTCGGTAGTCGTCCGTCCGTCGTTGGCCGTCGCGGTCAGTTCGACGGTGTATTCGCCGCGGTCATCGTACCGATGGTCGTTCCACCACCCCGTCGCCGACGTTCCGTCGCCGAAGTCCCACTCCAGCGACTCGACCCAACGGTCGTTGCCCGTCGTATCGTCGGCGTCGAATTCGAGACGTTCGCCGACCGTTGCAGTCGTGGAACTGGGATCGATGCTGGCGAACAGCAGTTTCCACGTGTTACTGAGCGGAATGTAGAACTCGTCGCCCTCGGAGAGGTAGTATTCGTATCCCCCATCGTCGAGTTGGTCGGGATTCGTGAACGACTCTATCGTCGTCCGCTCGCCGACATCGACGGTCGTGTGGTTTCCTGACTTCGAGGTCCCGTGAACAGGGTAGACGCCGTTGACTAACCCGTCCGTTTGGACGTATATCTGACCGCCTTGCGCCCGGTCGATGTCGCTGACGTGTTCGTCGACGGTGACGTCGAGTTCGTTCTGGATCGTCATTTCGCGGGTGAAGTCCTCGACGGTCCCGGTGAACTGGCCGTGGGACGCGTCGATGAGCGGTAAGTTCGCTCCCATCGGGGTGAGCGACCGTCCGTCGTTGAGGTACGCGTGGACGGGTTCCCCGTCCCGCTCGCTGTAGACGGCGAAGAACCCCTCGAACGAGAACACGTCTCCGACGTCGTACGTTCGGTCGGAGTCGCCTCCGTAGGCGACGTAGTCCGTTCGCCCGTTCGTCAGTTCGACCTTGACCGCGCGGGCGGCGGTACCGTCGCCATCCGTGGTTATCGGAACCGCTTCCGTCGACTCGATGAATCGATCGCTCATGTACGGTTCGACCACGGACGTGAACGTGCTCTCGATGTCGGTTCCGGTACGTCGAGCGATGACGTACTTGATGGTGTCCGGTTGGTTGTCCGTATCCGGCGGGTGGCCGTCCATGACGGCGATTTCGTCGTGTTCACCGAGCATCGTCAACCGGAGGTGGATGTCGGCGTCGTCGTCCCGGGTTCCCCAGTAGTCCTCGATATCCCAGTCGATGCTGGCGTGAGTCGACGGGTCGTCGTCGCGAGCGACGTTGTCGAGGTAGTTGAACCCGTTGCCAACCTCCTGGTTGTACTGGGAGTCGGGATTCGCCACGTTCTCGGGCTTCGGAACGTCGGGTCCGGCGTACGTGCCGCCGTCCTGTTCCACGAGGTTCAACCCGCCCGTGGCCACGTCACCGACCCAGCCGTGGAAACTGAAGCGGTGGTCGTCGCCGCCGTCGATGTGGAAGAAGTCGACGCCGTAGGAGTTCACGTCGTCGACGTGGATCATCGCGGTGGTGCGGCGATAGTCGTCCGTTTGGGGATACACCTGCGGCGCGGCCACCTCCGACAACTGAACCATGTCGGTGTCGTCGAAGTGCTTCGGGACGGCGACGCGCTGTCCCTCCTGCCGACGTTCGTCCACCATGACCGTGTTGTGGGCGATGGTGTTCTTGTGCCAGTAGCGCCGCCGCGGCCAGCTCCCCGTGAGGGTCGGGTAGCCGTTGTCGGGTGCGAGGTCGAGTTCGTACGCCATCACGCCGAGGTTCAGCGTGTCGCGGTGGGTGTGATTGCCGTAGTCCCCTGTCCGGCCGTAGTACGTCCAGATACCGCGTTTGGCGTTGCCCTTCTCGACCGCGTTCTGTCGCCGGTACCAGTCGTCGCGGTCATAGGTTTCGAACTGGATGATACCCATCTTGTAGTTCGACGCGTCGTCGTTCTTGCCGACGTTCCGGAAGGTGATTTCGTGCGTTCCCTCGGAGAGTTCGGCGGTACCGTCCAGCGCGACGAAGTCACCCTTCGCACCGGTCGTCTCGTCGTAGAAGTCGTAGGTATCGACCACCGTTCCGTCGATTTCGATGTCGTAAATCCCGTAGACGGACGATTCGAACGGGCGAAGGGTGAAATGATACGTGCCCGCGTCGGTTATCTCGAACGCGAACGTGATGTGCTGACCGGGCTCGTTCGCTTCCAGTTGGAGGGTGTTTTCCCCGAACGCGTCCTTGGATTCGAGTGAGAGCGCATCGACCTCGGACGGCCGCCAGACGCCGGTCGAACGCTCGATGACCTCCAGCGAGAGGAAGCGATACTTCGTCCCGCCGTCGTTCAGGGCCTTGTAATTCTTCCCGTCGCGCAGTGCCGTAAACCCGTAGGACGGCTGAATGGTGCTTCCCAGGTCCAGCGGCCCGTCCGCCGCGATGATCGCTTCGACGTCCTCGCGAAGTTGCGTGGGATCCTCGGAGAAGATGTCGCCGCGAAGCCCTTCCGTCGAGAAGCCGTTGATGAAGTGAAGCGTCTGTCCGAAGATGTCCTCGCCGTACACCTCGAAGGCGTTTCGTTTCGAGTTCTCGTCCAGGTACAACCGGTTCGGATGCGCGTCCCCGATCAGCGGCGTGTGTTTATCCAGCATGATGAGCGGGATGTGCGTGTGCATGATACGGTGGAATTTGACGTGCTCGTAGAGGTCCGCCCCGTCGAACCCGTCGTAGCCACGCAGGAGGTCGCCGATGTCGAGCACCGCCGCTTGCGCGATGGGATTGTACAGCGGGGACGATTCGTCGAAATAGCCGTCGCGCCCCTCCGTGTCGACGAGTTTTGCCATGACGTTCCCGCCCGTCGTCGCCCACTTCTCCGGCTCCTTGTACCAGACGTCGCCCGTGAATATCTCCCGACCGGGTTGGAACACCCAGTGGAGCGCATCCCGCGTGTAGCCGTTCGGCTCGTCGAGTATCCGCGCCGAGATGGTGACCGCGGGCAACTGTCCACGGGCGGGGGCGAGTTGGGATTGCTTCGCGGCCGGAAGGATCTCCCTGAGCAGGCCGTCCTCGATGTTCTTCCGGATTTTCCCGACGCTGTCCTTCGTCTCCAGTCCTGGAAACTCCTCGACTTTCCCCTGGAGGAAGTCCACCAACTGTTGGTCTCCCTCCATGCCCGGGAAGATGGCGTCGTACGCCCGCATCACGGGGCGGATGAGATTGGGTTCCCAGTGGGAACCGATTATCTTCCCGGTCTGGCGGCCGCCGGTGTTGTTGTGGTAGTGACCGCCCGCTCGCGGGTCGCAGTACGCCGAGACGTCCATGTCCGGGTACACGTCCGCGATGCGGTCGAGCAGGATCGCACAGGGACGCGAGTACTTCTGGTCGCCCGTGAGGAGGAACGCGTCGGTGAATGATCGCATCATGCGAACGACGCCGCCGGGTCGCCAGACGCCCCAGTGGTTGTAGTACGCGACGAAGTCCCACCACGCACCCTCTCCCTCGCCGAGGTCGTCGTTCGTGTCCTGCCACCCGTATCCGTCGTCGACGCCCCAGCCTTCGCCCATCTCGGGGTGTTCCTCGTTGACGAGGTACTGATCGTCGGCCAGTTCCGGATCGAACATCCCCTTGTCGTCCAGGCCGCTCCGGCGATACGACGCGAAGTCGTTCGTCGGGAACACGTACTCGCCGTCGGTTATCTTCCACGGGTCGTCGTACTGGTCCCAACTGTCATAGAACGGGTTGTCCCAGTGGTAGTCCGGACTGAGAAACGAGGACCGCGGCACCGTCTGTGCCGGGATGAAGTGCCACAATTCGTCGAGCGTATCGAACCTGTCGAGAAACTCGTCGGCGGTCACAACGGCATCGTCACGCTGGGATTTCGCCCAATCGTACTGCTGAATGTTCTCCCTCGCGTTCTGTCGATCTTCGGTCGTCCAGATAGTGGGGCGCGTCTTCGCGTTGGACGCGTCGGTGCTCGATGCGGCGGCCCCCGTCCCAAGCGCGGAGAGCACGGCACTCGCACTCGCGACCTTGAGGAAGTCCCGTCGTTCCAGTTCGAAGGATGTCGATACGTCGTCAGCTATGCTCTCGGGTGACCAGCGCTGCCGCTGGTCGTCCGAGAGATCGTGTTCTCTCTCCATTGCGTGTTATTATCTAACGTAATAGCTGATAAATATTTCGACGATCCATGTTGTGAATAGTTGTGAGAGAGGATTACAGCGCCGAAATCGACGAATTGAGTCAACAGCTACACCGTTCGTCGACAGCTATACCGGCGGCCGGTCGACCTCCCGTGGAGTCAATTGCTCGCCGTCGGTGTAGTCGAACGGATGGTCCTCCAACTGCTCGATGAGACGGTTACGAAGCGACGAGAGCGTTCCTTCGTACGCCGGGTTGGTCGATTCGTCCGAGATTTCGTCGGGGTCCTCCGCCAGGTCGAACAGCAACTCCTCCCCCGTCACGGAGTTCCAGATATATTTGTGCTCGTCGGTGACCACGTACTGCATCGCGTTCTCGTCGTGGTATATCGGGCCGTGTTCGCCGTGATAGCACTCGCGCCACTCCGAACTCCCCTCGATGAGTGGGAGGAGACTCCGCCCTTCGACCGTCTCCGGAATCGGTGCACCCGCGAGGTCGAGAACGGTCGGCATGATGTCTTCGAGGCCGACGGGGTCATCGATTCGCTCGTCCGTCGGCGGTTCCATCCCCTCCGGAAACCGAACGAGCAGCGGCACCCGAGCGGACCCCTCGTAGGCGTACGTCTTCCGCCAGAGCAGGTGGTCGCCCAGCATCTCCCCGTGGTCGGCGGTGAAGACGACGACCGTGTTATCCAACCCCCCGGTCGTCCGTAGTTTGCCGAGCAGTCGGTTGATCTGGTGGTCGATGTGGGTGATGGAAGCGTAGTATCCGGCGCGCGCCCGGTGAATCGTGGTCGGTGACAGGTCGGCACACCACGCGTCGGTCGCCGGAACGTCGGGGACGTGTTGGCGGTACGTTTCCTCCGCCCAGTCGCCCACGGCGGGTGCCGGAATCTCCCGGTCGATGTACTGGTCCCAGTACGTCTGTGGCGGGTCGAACGGTTGGTGCGGTCGGACGTACGAGACGGCGTGGAAGAACGGTCGCGTCGGGTCGCGTTTCTCGAAGAATTCGAGCGCGCGGTTCGTCGTCCAGTTCGTCGGGTGGAGGTGCTCCGGGAGATGTGACGGGCGGGGGTCCCACGAATTTCTCCCGCACCCGTGGGAAATTTCATCGAAGTCGCCGTCGCTCCGCTCGGCAAGCCACTCCGAATAGTCGTCGTCCAACCCGTTGAGCCCCGCGTGGAGGACGATATGCTCGAACCCGAAATGATTGCGAGGGGGGAGCGAATGGGTCTTTCCCGTCAGTCGGGTCTGATACCCGGCTTTCGAGAGTTCTCCGGGGAGCGTGTGCGGGAACGACCACTCGGCGGTCGTCCAGTTCGTACACCCGTTCGTCGCGGGCGTCTGTCCGGTCCAGAGACACCGGCGAGCGGGTATCGAGGAGGGGGCGGGCGTGTATGCGCGGGAGAAGAGCGCCCCTCGCTCGACGAACCGGTTAAGGTTCGGCGTGTGTACGAGCGGAAAGCCGTCTTCGTCGCGCGGACAGTTCGGATCGATTCCGAGCGCATCGCCTCGGTGTTGATCCGTCATGATGAACAGAACGTTCGGCCGGTCGGGCATGTGAGAAGTTTCACACGGAGTGGGGATATAATTTCCTCCCGTATTCCCTGCTATTTTGTATTCGGATGTGCGTGCAACGGGCCGACGCGGACCGCCGTCGAATCGGGGAAAAGTATAGTTGCACGACCTGCGAACGGTCGAACGAAATGGTACGAATCCTGTATCTGGACGTCGATTCGCTCCGCGCCGACCACGTCGGTGCCTACGGCCAGTCCGCGCCGACGACGCCGAACATCGACGCGCTCGCCGCAGATTCGGTTCGCTTCGATGCCGCCTACGTCGCGAACTCGCCCTGTATGCCGTCCCGCGCCGCGCTGATGACCGGCCGATACGGTATCCACAACGGCGTGGAGACGCACGGGAGACACTCCCAGCAGGTACACAATCCGCGACACTGGACCGACTGGGCGGGGAGTTGGGCCGAGAGCACCGAAAACGAACACGACTGGTGGCACCTGCCGGAACTGTTCTTTCAAAATCGGATCATCACGGGAGGGATATCGTCGTTCCCGAGACACCCCGCGCCGTGGTTTTACCACGTGTGGCACGAGTTTCGACAGCCACAGGAACCGGACGGGGAGGGTGAGTATTTCCAGACGCCGCGTGCGGAGACGGTTGCGGACGAAGCCATCGATTTTATCGACAACCTCGACGCCGAGGAGTTCTTCCTCTACGCGCAGTTCTGGGACCCGCACGGCCCGTACAACCGGTCGGAATCGGAGATAGAGGAGTTCCGTGGGTGTTCACTGCCGCCGTACCCGACCGCGGAGCAGATAGCCGAGCACCGAACGTGGGACGCGTGGCGGTCGGCGTCACACATGGAGGTCGAAAGCAGGGACGACCTCGCCGAAGAACTCGCTCAATACCGCGCCGAAATCCGCTACGCGGACCGACACATCGGTCGCATCATCGAGCATCTCAAAGCCGAGGGGTTGTACGACGAGACGCTCATCGTGTTAACGGCCGATCACGGCGAGGAGTTCGGGGAACACGGGCTGTACCGCGAACATTGGAGTACTCACGACGGGACCCAACGCGTCCCGCTCCTCGTCAAACCGCCCGCCTCGTCCGCCGCGGAACCCGGCGCGAGGGAGCAGTTGGTGACCAACGTCGATATGGCACCGACGCTCGCGGCGTTTGCAGGTATCGAACCGCCGTCCCGGTGGCAGGGCGAATCGCTCGTTCCGCTCCTTCGGGACCCGGACGCCGATTGGCGGTCGCACGTCGTCTTCGACCACGGACTGTACACCGCACAGCGGACGATTCGAACCGAACGGTGGAAGCTCATCAGGACGTATCATCCGGGGATGTGGGGCGAGTCCGTCCCCGACTACCAACTGTACGACATGGTCGCGGACCCGTGGGAGCAGGACGACCGGGCGAAGGACCGTCCGGAACTCGTCTCCGACCTCGACCGACGACGGCTGTCGTGGGCGGACCGACACCTCGGTTCGAGGGAGGATCCACTCCACGTCATCGCCCGCGACGGTCCCGCCGGTTTCAACGCGTACCGAGGCTCCTTTTCCGGGAAAACCACGTGACAACGTAACCGCCGTTTGGCCTTTCCAAACGCGCGGACGGACGAACTCCTTCGGACGGTCGTTCCATCCCTGTTGGCTCAATCACGATTACAGTCATAGTGATGTAATAGATTTCGCAGTACTCGCGGACGGTTTACCCAAATTTCCGACGGCTGTTTGGGAGGGGGAAACGGCTTCAGCACGGCTCAAACCGCTCGATGTGCTGACGCTTCGGACCGACGGACACCGTGAGTCGGCCGATATCGACGAGGATCTACGTTTGGTATTAGTAAACAACTCGGACGTCGCTCGCGCGGTTGTTTCCCAGCTAACGGACACCGAGGTTTATTAGCGGTAACCGACAACCATGGAACGAATGGTCGTCAGCAAACGGGAGTACCAAGCCGTTATCGAGTCAGGGCTGGCCACCCTCCGTCGGCCGGAACTGTCCGAGTACTGGGACGGCGAGTACCGGGACGACGAATGGGGTGGTCGTCACCGAATCGTTCAGGACTTCGCGCTCATCTACGCCGTCCTCTACGAACTGACCGGGACGGAGGAGTACCGCGACAGAGCAGCGGAGCATCTGCTCGATTTCGGACAGGGGGACCACTTCGCGTCCATCCTCTGCGGGACGGCGTACGAACTGCTCGCCGACGAACTGTCGCCGGACGAGCGCGCGACGTTCGGTGCCGAATGGGCCGCGGAAGCCGAGGATTCGCTGGACCGATACGTCGGCGACCGCGAGGAAATCGAATCGTGGGACCAAGTGAGCAACCACGCCATCGGTGCCTGTTTCTACGCGGATTACGCGTGTCACCTCTTTCCGGAGGAGGGCGCGAAACACGACTACGGGAGACGGACGGACGCCGTGTGGGACGCGTGGTGGGACCGTCGGGAGTTCCACGAACAGGCGTCGAACTACGAGGGGTTCGCCGAGACCTTCCTTTCGGCGTGGGCGGACATCAGGGGACGGACGGACGCGTTCTACGGAACCCCCAGCGTGGTCAACATGCTGGAACGAAACCTGAAGGTGATCACGCCCGGCGGCATCGTGACCCCGTACGGCGACACGGGGTATCACCAACATCAGTGCAAATGGATCGCGCTCTTCGAACGGGTCGCGCGCGACCGTTCCGACGGTCGCTTTCAGGACGCCGCGGCGGACGTCTTCTCGTACTTTCGGACCCACGTCTTCGAGCGATTTCTCGACACGGTCGGGGACCTACCGGCGGAGGAGTCGGTTTACAACGGCCGACTCATCTTCAAGAATCACCTGCACGAACTGGCATGGCTGAGCCTCGCGGCGCTGTGGCACGATTCGACCGTCGATTCGCGGGGCCGCCCCGAACCGGCGGGTCGCATTCGGCGGCTTCCCTACGGCTACGTCCTGAACGACGCGGATACGCGGTTGCTCCCCGACCGTCGAATGGTGGACGGACAGGTCGCGCTCACCGGGGGAGAGCCAGGCTCGGACGAACACACCTACCTCCTGCTTTCGGTCGGCCCGGAACTCGTCCACGACCACGCGGACGCGAGCGCCATCCAGGTCCTCAGCCGTGATTCCTCCGTCCTCCTCGGCACGAACGGCTACCTCCAACGCGAACTGTTGTACCACAACGCGTTCTACGTTCAACCGAGCGACTGGGGCCGGTATCCGGAGGACGACCCGGAGCGAATACTCTCCGGCGACGGAAACTGTCGTGGCTCCATCGAGGAACTCCGGACGGGCGGGGAGACGGCTCACTGTCGGGTGACGTTCGAGCGGTTCCACGGGATGCCCGTCCGGGTGACCCGTGAACTGCTGCTCGACGACGCCGGGGAGGTGACGCTCGTCGACAGGGTCCGAGCGCGCGAGGACGGCTACTGCGGCGGACCGCTGTTCCACGCCGAGACCATCGACGAACTGTCGGACGGCACCTACCGCCTCCGAACGAACCAACTCCGCTCGCTCGGCAACGTCGTGAGTCATAACCCACCGGGGGAGCTAGCGGTCGACGTTTCGGCCACGAACTGCTCGACGACGGTCGTCCAACCGTCGTACCCGCCGGTCTACGAGGAGAGTTACAACGACTTCCCGACGACCGAATACAAACGGATTTGGAAGCGGAGCTACGCCGCACGCAACTGCCTCGCCCCGCGATGCGAGTTCGAGGCGGGCGAGGAAACCGTCTTCGTGACACGCCTCCGTCCGACCTCGTGACCGACACCGTCGTGAAATCGGTGGAGCCACGAAACCAACGCGGTCGTTACGACCAACCGAACTCTCGGTGCTGGACATCGCGAAGTTGGGCATTTCGAACGACCGTCGGCGGGCGGGATACAGTTAAGTGGCGACGACGTTTGGGATAGATCATTGAATGACCTCTTCGGAAAAACCCGACCGGGCCCGCGCGGATTCGCTCCTCGAAACCACGAGGAGCGACCCTCACGCGGTCTCGGTAGCGGAGTTAGTCGAAGTCATGGTTCGTGGCACTCCGGAGGCACGGACGGTCGCCGCCGAAGCGTACGCGGTCGTGGTCGCGGCCCGTCCGACCGTCGCCGCGTCGGTCGCCTCGGAACTTCGTGACTCCATCGCCGACGGGGATGAGGACGTCCGCGCTGGGGCGGCACGAACCGTCGCTCACCTCGCCGACGACGACCCGGAACCGTTCCGGGAGACGGTCGAACCGTTGCTCCCGATGCTCGAATCGCCGGTGGAGTTGGGGCGCGAGCAGGCGGTGTTCGCCGTTCTCGCGCTCTCACGGCGATTTCCAATCGATGTCGAACCCGGATTTTCGGCGTTGCTTCGCCTCCTCGAAGCGGAAACGGAACCCGTCGAACGGGAACCGCACATCCCCGGACGGGAACCGAACCCCTCCGGACGGGAGTTCGGCCACGCGAGGGCGGAGAACGACGTCGTCAGGTTCGCCGCAGCACGGACGCTACGCAACGTGGCGACGGAGCGACCGGAAACGGCGGTGGAGGCGGTCGCCCACTTCGGGCCGTTGCTGGACGACCGAAACGCCGACGTACGGGCGACGGCGTGCGAGGTGTTCGCCGTCGTCGCCGAGGAGCGGACTCCCGCCGTCCGTCCGCAGTTGGGAAAACTGGTCGAACTGCTCGTCAGCGACCCGGAACACCCAGTTCCGTGGAAGGCCGCGTCGGCGCTCGCCGAACTCACCGACGAGTATCCGGAAGCGTTCGCGGACGCCGTCGTTGGCGACGCGGACGAACTCGCGCTCTTCCTCGACGACCCCGACCCGGATGTTCGCGGACTGGGCGTCGCGTTCCTCTCGTATCTCGCGGAGTATCACCCCGAGGCGGTCGAACGAGCGAGCGGACCCCTCCGGACGCTCCTCACCGACGAGAACCCGCTCATCCGCGCGAACGCGGTTCGGACGCTTCGAACCGCGAACGCGGTTTCCCCCGCCGACCTCCGCGAAGTGGCGGAGAACGACCCCGACCCGGACGTGCGGGACGTCGCTGCGACGGCAGTCAGGCGACTTCGTCGCTGAAGGGAGGAAGATTCAAAGGGCTCGGCGCTGGAATAACGCGTATGACGCCCCCAGCAGGGGATACGCTCCGAATCGGATTGTTCGGCTACTGGCCCGGAACGTGCTCCCCCGACGGCTTCCTTCGGGATTACTCGCCCGAATCGAACCACGGTATCGTCGGCTTCGACGCCCGCTGGATCTGGTTTACGAACCCGCGAGCGGTGCGCTACGTCGGGAACGAGGATCGAACGTACGTCGGCTATCTCGGCGGGCCGACCGGGACGGACATTCGGGTCGGCGCGTACGACCACCGGGCGAACGAGTGGGAAGGGACGACGCTCCACGCGTCGTTCTCGGCGGACGACCACACCAACCCGTCGCTCGTCGTTCGAGAGGACGGCCATCTGCTCGTGTTCTGGACCGGTCACAACGGGGAGACGATTTTCTACGCGATATCCGAGGAACCGGAGTCGGCGTCCGAATTCGGTCGGCGTCGAACCATCTCACAGCACGTCGTCACGTACCCGAACCCGGTGCTGGTACCGGAGAACGGCCGATCCACGCTGTACCTCTTCTATCGGGATCGGGAGGTAACCGCGGACGCCACCGACGACGAGTACGGCTACATCGGCGACGGCAACGTCTACTATCGGCGGTCGTTCGACGGCGGTTCGAAGTGGACGGACCAGCACGAGATGGTCGCCGCGCCGGACGGCCACTATTCGATGTACTTCGTCCACGCGCAGGGCGACGACGGGACGGTTCACTTCTTCCTCACGGACGCCGAGCGCGGCGGCGACGCCCCGAAGTGGCACGTGCTGCACTGTGCTTACCGCGACGGCGCGTTCTACCGCGCCGACGGCAGTCGGATAGCGTGTGAGGCGGAACTGCCGTTGACGCGTTCCGATTTGGAGGTCGTGTACGACTCCGCGAACGAGAACAACGAGTACGCGTGGGTGTGGGATTGCGGGGTCGATGCCGACGGAAATCCGGCCGTCGTCTACGCCACGTTTCCCTCGACGCTCGATCACGAGTATCGTTACGCGCGATGGGACGGTGACAGTTGGCTCGACCATCACATCACCACTGCGGGGCGGTACATCGAGGAGGACGGCGTCGAACTGCACTACTCGGCCGGTATCGCGATGGACCCATCGGACCCGGACGTCGTCTACGCCTGTTTCCACCGGGACGGCTACCGCGGACTGAAACGGTTGGAGACGGACACCGGCGGACGAACGTGGGCGGCGCGAGACGTCGCCACTCGATCCGCCGGAACCGTCCTCCGTCCCGTCGTTCCGTTGAACGCGGCGGCCGAGGTCCCAGTCCTCTGGCTCGCCGGAACGTACCGGAACATGCACTCCTCGGGGACGGTCCTTCGCGGCCTTCCGGGCGACGGGGACGACGAGATGGACGATGAGAACGGCGGGATCGAAGGGAGCGCCCTCGTCGGCGACGGAACGCGAGGCGTCTCGCTCGGCCCGCATCGGTTCCGAAATCACGTCTTCCGCGACGGGGTGTCCGTTTCAGCGCTGGTGTCCCCGTCCGACCCGGCGGACGAAGGGGTCGTCGCGAATTTTGGCGGCGCGATTCGGCTCGGGTTTTCGCGGGAAACGGAGGGCAGTATCGAGTTCACGCTGTCGGATGGCGGAGACGACGAGCGGACCGCGTGCTGGGAGTGGGACGACGGGGGTGTCCGGCGCTTCGTCGAAGGGAAGTGGGACGGGGCGGAGATGCGGTTGCTCATCGACGGCGAGACGGTCGATACGCGACCGTTCGAGGGTCCGCTCGAATTCGGCACCGAACCGGCGGACTGGACGCTCCTGCGGGACGCGTACCTCATGGGGAGCGGATTCCGGGGGCGTGTCGAGGAAGTTCGACTGTACGACCGGTGTCCGTCCGTAGCGGAGAGCAGGCGACTCGCGGAACTGGTGCGGGAGACGGGGTTGGGGAGGTAGCTCCGCTAGAATTATGCCGAGCCGTACCGTCCGTTGTGACAATCGATGAAACGCTTTCAACGAAACGTAGACGGGTTCTACGACGTCGAGAATCAGCTTCCTCGATATCTCCGGGCCGTCGCCGAAGAAGGGTTCGAACGGGCGCGAACCGAGCGGCGGGAAATCGACGGTCGGCAGGCGGCGATGGCGGACGCCGACCGGAAACGCGCGTACTTCCTCGACGCCATCGGCGGACTCCCCGACGAACGGTGCGAGTTGCGGGCCGAACGGACGGGGAGACTGAGACGGGACGGCTACGACGTGGAGAACGTCGTCTTCGAGAGCCTCCCGGATTTCCACGTGACCGCGAACGTCTACGTCCCGCGCGAAGCCAGAGACGAAGGAACGGACGAGAGTAGCGGCGAGAAGGAAGACGAGAATCGACCGTTCCCCGGTGTCCTCTTTTGCTGTGGCCACTCCGACCTCGGAAAGGGAGCGGCCGTCTATCAGCAGGTCTGCATCGATCTCGTTCGCAACGGGTTCGTCGTGCTCGCCATCGACCCTCTCGGACAGGGGGAACGCCACCAGTTCTACGACCCGGAGACCGGGGAACTCCCGCGACGGAACACCACTGAACACACGTTTCTCAACCAGCAGTGTACGTTCGCCGGGGCGAACGTCGCCCGATACATGGTCTGGGATGGAATTCGCGCGCTCGACTACCTCGAACGCAGATCGGACGTGGATTCGGATCGGATCGGCGTGACGGGGAACTCGGGCGGGGGGCTACAGACGGCCTACCTCGCGTTGGTCGAGGACCGCATCGATGCGGCGGTCCCGTGCTGTTTCATCACCTCGAAGCGAGCGTACATGGACACGGGACAGGGACAGGACGGGGAGCAGATCATCCACCGAGCCATCGACCGCGGACCGCGCTACGACGACTTCCTCTCGGCGTTCGCACCCAAGCCGGTACTCGTGGGGGCCGCACGGTCCGACTTCCTGCCCATCGAGGGAACGCGGCGGTCCTACGAACGCGCGCGGTCCGTGTACGAGCAGTACGACCGCGAGGACGCCATCGACATCGTAGTCGCGGACGATACGCACGGCTTCAGTCCGACGCTGCGCGAGGCGACAGTCAACTGGTTCAGGGAGCATCTCCGGGACGAACCGGTTGACTTCCGAACCGACTCCCCCGAACCGATCGATCCGGAAGAACTCCACTGTACGGCGGCGGGAGAGGTCAGAGCCGCATTTTCGGACGAGACGACGGTCACCGCGCTGAACCGTGCGTACATCGCCGCGAACGCGCCCGACGCGGCGACCCGTCCCGAGGTTTCGGACGCCGACCGATACGTGAAGGAGATGCGCGAACGAGTCCGACAGCGGTTCGACCTCGACCGCCGGAGACCGGCCCTCCACCCTCGCCGCTACGAGACGGAACGGATGGACGGCATCACGTGGGAGAAGGTGTTCTTCCCGACCGAACGCGACCCGACGGTGGTCGTGACGGGAATCGTCGCTCGGGCGGACGACGGCCTCGAAGCGAGCGGCGATCCTCTGCTCCTCCTGTACGAACGCGGCACCGACGACGTCGAGAACCGAACGCCGGATATCCGCGACCTCGTCGCCGAACACGGCTTCGTGCTCGCGTTCGACCCACGAGGCGTCGGCGCGGTGCGCGCACGTAACGTGAACACGCCGCTGATGAACGGCGGGGACTACGACGACTACCACGGGACGAAGAACAAGTTGGCCGCCGACGCGACGATGCTGGGAACCTCGCTCCTGGCGATGCAGGTGTTCGACGTCACGCGGGGATGTGAGTACCTCCGCGACCGCCTCGGTGACGGGGTCGACGTCGCCGTCGAAGGACACGGTTCGATGGCACTTCACGCGTTACTGACCGCCGTCGCCACACCGTCCATCCGGACGGTTTCGCTCGTGAATCCCGTGCCGTCGTTCCACGAGATGGCCACCTCCCCCGACACGACCATCGACCACGGGTTGACCGCCCACGGCGTCGTCGGGACGGTCGATATCCCTCAACTCCTCCCGGCGTTGCACGACCGGGAAATCCGCTGGACGGGTGCGGAGCCGTCTCGGTATCGCTGATTCTGAACTTCCAAAAATTCGTGGTCGGACTGCCGCTCAGTCGTGTTGCGGGTCGTCCGAGTCGCCGCCGACGGTTTTGGCGTGTCGGGCGCGGATGCGGGGGTTGAACACGCGGTCCATCCCCTGCGTGAACATGATCAGCCCGAACGACAGGATGATGATGACGAGCATGGGCCAGAACAGCCAGTAGAAGTGGTTCAAGTTCACCAGCGCGTGTCCCTCCTTGTACGCGAGGTTCATCACGACGCCCCAATTGAACGTGGTGAACGGGAGGATGCCGAGGAAGTAGAGCGCGACGGACTCGAAGACGACGCGCCGTGCCGCCGACGCCGAGTTGATCATGACGTACGGCATGAGTTGCGGAACGATGTCCTTCCCGAGAATGGTACCGGAGGAGAGACCCATCGTTCGGGACGCCTCGACGTAGGACTCCTCGCGGATGGTGAGCACCTGCGAGCGGAGCGCCCGCGCGAGTCCGGGCCAGTTGTCGATAGCGAGGAGTATCCCCACGAGATACGGATTCTTCGGCGGATAGACGGCCGCGATGACGATGATGAGCGGCAAGCCCGGAATGGTCAACACGATGTCCGTGACGAACATCAGGACCGCGTCGACCTTCCCGCCCTTATACCCCGCCGTGACGCCGATGATCGTCGCGAGGGCGATGGAGACGATGGCCCCGGCGAAGATCATCTTGATCATCGCCGGTGTCGCGTGAACGAGTTGTTTGCCGATGGGTTCGCCGAACTTACCGGTTCCCAAGGGATCGGCAAAATCCGCGGCGCTCACGTGGAGACCGGGAATGACGGTCGGTCCCTCGTTGGGATCGAAGTGAGACATGGGAGGGAGGTAGTTCGGCGCATCGTTCGCCATCGGCTTGTCGACGAGTTTGACGCCGACCGTGCCAACCAACAGGAAGACGAGGATTATCGTCGTCCCGATACGCGCCCGCCAATCGTGCCACGCGACGCGACCCGGCGCGAATACGTACGCGTCGAGGACTCGACGGATGCGGTCGTTTCGGGAAATCGGTTGGGACCCGATGTCGCCGTCCATCATACCGAACAGTTCCTCGTCGCTCGGGTGGCCGCCGTCGGTCGCCGTCTTTTCGTTAGAACGCTTCATTTTTGTCTCCTGTACTGGCGCGCGGGTCGACGATTCCGTACGTGACGTCCGCGACGAGGATACCGATGATGGTGACGGTCGTGAAGAAGATGAACGATCCCATCAACAACGGGTAGTCCCGCGCTTTCAGCGCACCGTACGTGTACCACCCGACCCCGGGATACGTGAAGATGTACTCCAAAATGACGCTGCTGCTGAACACGGCCGAGATACCGATCATGAGTTGGGTGTACATCGGGAGAATCGCGTTCCGCGCGACGTATCGCGTCGCGATGCGCGTCGAACTGATCCCCCGAAGTCGGGCGACCCGGAGGTAGTCCTCGCCGAGGATGCGGATACTGTTGCCGCGCATCGCGAGCGCCCGACCGCCGAACCCGATGATGAAACTCGAAAGGATCGGTAACGCCGCGTGCCGAAGGATACTCACCATGAACGCGACGTTGAACCCCGCGATGAGGTCGGTGTTGTACCGCCCACCCGTCGGAAACCATTCGAGGTTGTAGGCGAAGATAGCCAGCAGCACGATGGCACCGACGTAGTACGGAATCGAATTGAGGAGGATGGCCCCGACCGTCGACGATTGGTCGAAGCGCGTTCCCTCCTTGTACGCCATCACGGCACCGAGCAGGATGTTCGCCGTGTATCCCAGCGCGAGGCCGTAGACGCTGATGAACACCGACCACGGCATCGCCTCGAAGAGGATGTCGAACACCGGACGACTGTATCGGATGGATTCGCCGAAGTCCTGATACAGGATGATGTCGCGGAGATAGTTTATGTACTGGATGTATATCGGCTGATTCGGTTCGATACCGGTGTACAACTGGACCATGTCGTCGATACGTTCGGTGTTGATACCGGCACCGCTCGCTGCTGCCTGCTGTATCATCCGGTTTCTCATGGCCTCTATCGGTCCTCCCGGCATGAGTCGGAAGAGAACGAACGCGAGCGTTACCGCGACGACTAAAGTCAGAACTGCCTGTGCTGTCCGTCTCAAATAGTATCCCATTTCGGTGTGTGTTAGTATGACTCAAGATCTATTATAACTTATGCTGAACGAGGACGTGAGTCGAACGGCGAATCCCGGTCCGGGGTGGATTTCGAGTCGTGATTCGAGACGGTCGAACGACCATAACGTGGCGTTCGTCATCAGCCACACTTGACGACGAAAAAACCGGTGACGAGCGTCAGCGTGGAGAGACCGACGATATTGAGGACCGTCACGACGTACGTGGCCGTTCCCGGTTCGAGTCCGAAGAGCGAAAGGACCGAAAGGACCAACACGGCGGCGCTGAGGTAGAAAATCGTCTTCAGTTGGTCCTCGTAATCGCAGATGTGGTCGAGCAGACTCTTCGAAAATCGTTCGCTCATTCACCGATAATACAACAACACACACTATAAGTGTTGGTCAGGAACGACGGGAAATCGGTGCGGTCGACGAGGACGACTACTCCGCTTCCTCGGCCCCTTCGAGCGGTTCGCTGTTCCAGTACTCGTGCGTTTTATCCTCCCTGAAACAGGCCGTACGGGAGTTGTGATCCGACTGCCGGAGTTCCGGCGAGGCGCGTTTACATGCCTCCCGCGCCTTCGGACAGCGGGTGTGGAACCGGCACCCGCTCGGCGGGTTCAACGGGTCGGGAACGTCGATCTTTCGAATCGGCGGTTCCTCCTGGCTCTCCGCCGCAGCGATGTCGGGGTCCATCGCGGGGGTCGCCCATTTGAGCACCTTGGTGTACGGGTGGGACGGGTTTCGGAGCACCTCCTCGGCGGGTCCGATTTCCACGAGTTCGCCGAGATACATGATGCCGATGCGTCCGCCCGATTTCTCCGCGAGGTATCGCGCGTTGGAGAAGTCGTGGGAGATGAACAGGAACGACGTGTCGAAGAGGTCCTGCAGTTCGAGCATGAGGTCCATCATCTCGACGCGCAGCGACACGTCGAGGGCGCTCACCGCCTCGTCGGCCAGAATGAGGTCCGGACTCATCAACAGCGCACGCAACAGGGCGACGCGTTGCTTTTCGCCGCCGCTGAGTTGGTGGGGGAATCGCATCGCGTAGTCCGACGCCGGTTTCATCCCGACCCGTTCGAGCAGGTTGTAGACGTACGCCTCGCGCTCGTTGGCGTTCATCTCCGGCTTCCACTTCTTCAGCGGCGCTGCGAGGCTCGTCAGAACCGTTCTCGTCGGGTTCAACGAACTACCCGGGTCCTGATGGATGATCTGCAGCGAGCGCCGTATCTCGTCGTGGGGAACGTCGATGTCCCCGCGTCCTTCCTTCGCGTCCCAGATATCCTGTCCGCGGTAGGTGACGCTTCCCTCGGTCGGCCGCTGGAGACCGATGCTCGTCTTGCCGAGCGTCGTCTTCCCGCAACCGCTCTCGCCGACGAGGGCGACCACCTCGTTTTCCTCGATGTCGAGCGACACGTCGTTGACGGCCTGGACGACCGCCATTTCGTCCGAAAACAGGCGGTCCAACAGTCCCGACTCATCGAACGTGACGCTGACGTCCTCCAGCGAGACGATCGTCTCGGACGTCGTTCTGCCGAACCGAGTCGTCCCTCGTTGGGGCTGAGATTCCACCTCCTGTTGTAACGAGTAGGACACGGCATCCTCGGCCTCCTTCCAGTGGAAACACGCCGCTCGATGCCCGTCGTCCGGATCATCGACGGTGTGGTATCCCGGTTCCGCCGTCGTACACTGATCGTCGGCGAGCGCACAGCGGGGGGCGTACGAGCACCCCTCCGGAACGTTGACCGGGTCCGGGCTTTCGCCCTCGATTGCGTGTAGTTCCTCCAAGGGTGCATCGACGCTCGGGACGGATTTCAGCAGTGCTCGTGTGTACGGATGGCTCGCGTGTCGAAGGAGTTCCTCGCTCGGGGCGTACTCGACGAATTCGAAGGCGTACATCACCGCCAACCGGTCCGAGAGTCCGGCGACGAGTGGAAGGTCGTGGGTGATGAAAACGATGGTCAGATCGTACCGCTCCTGTAGTTTCGCGAGGAGCCGAATGATGGAGCGTTGCATCAACAGGTCCAGCGCCGCCGTGGGTTCGTCCATGACGAGTACCTCCGGTTCGAGCACGAGCGACAGCGCGATGAGCACCCGCTGTTGCATCCCGCCGCTCAATTCGTGTGGATACGAATCGAGCACCCGCTCGGAGTCGAGATAGAGGTCGTCGAGGATGCGTCTGGCGTGTGCCATCCGCTCGTCGTGATCTGCGTTGTGCGCTTTGATGGTCTCCTCGAAGTGCTCGCCGATCTTCATCGTCGGATTGAACGAACTCATCGCACCCTGGAACACCATCGATATCTCCTCCCAGCGGAACGATTCCAGTTCGCTTTCGGTCAACGAGAGAACGTCGACGGGGTCCCCGTCCTCCGGGTGATAGATGATTTCCCCGCTCGTCCGCCCCGGTTCGACGACCGCGTGGAGGAGCGCCGAGGCGAACATCGATTTCCCGCTCCCGCTCTCCCCGATGACGCCGAGGATCTCGTCGCGGTAAATCTCCATATCGACCCCGTCGAGCACCCGCGACGTCCCGCGGTCCATATCGAACGTGACCTCGACGTTACGAAGCTCCAGGATCACGTCGTTATCCGTCGATCGTTTCCGGCTGATTTCGGATTCACTTACTGTCATCGTTTCACTTGTGTTCGTTACCGTGTCGTTTCGTCCGCACACGCCGCTTCGGGTTCCGGCACGACCCCGTCCGACTTCACGAGTAACTAATCCGAACAAACGCTAATAATCTTTGTCCCTATCGGACCGTATCGACCGCCGCTCCGGACGGAAGACGGTTCTCGTCGGGAGCGGGCTATCGCTCGACCGGACGGAGACGCCTTCTGCAGGAGCGCGGTCAATATTTATATAGATGGATAGTGAATCGTTCGCATACTCTATGGCGTCGTCCACGCAACCAGTCACTCGACACGTCCCGCCGTCGGTCGTAACGCTGCTCAAAACGCTTCGAGGGTCGTTCCTGTTCTTCGTGATGGCGGTCGGTGTCGCCTGTATCTTCACGGGTCTCGTACTCCAATACGTCCTCGGTAAGGGCATTCTCGCGGGAATGTTCGGCGTCTGGGGCTTCTCGGCGCTACTGGCTGGCGGGGTCGGGTATCTCGTTCTCTCGTACGTTCAGTGACGACCCACCGACCACCTCGGTAGCTAGTTCTTCCGGGTGAAACCCGCGTCGTGATCGGACGAGCATCGTCCGATCAGTTCTTCTTCGCTTTGATGTTGCCACGCTTGAGGTTGGTGTAGCAGGCCCGATACGACTTCCAATCGTTCGAATCGGTGTTCTGGAACGTGAAGTTCTCCGTGTCCCCCCAACTACCGCTGGCGCTCTGATAGAGGTCGATCTGCGGCAGGTGGAAGTTCCAGTACCACGAATACTTCCGAGCGAGGCGGCGGTTTTCCTGTTTCGTCTGTGCGCTCTTCCACTTCTGGGTCAGTTCGAACAGGTTGAGTCTCTCGGTAGCGCCGGAGAGGTCCTCCGCACCCACTTTCTTCGGAATCTCCGGCTTCAGTTCCCGTCCGTCGAACTGGGACCGGCTCTTTCCCTGTTGGAGCCAGCGTTTGACCGCGCCGGGTTCGCCGAGTTCGTTGCCGAACTGATGGTCGCTGCGGAAGTAGTAGTAGGGATGTGCCGTCAGCGCGCCGTGTTCGTCGATAGTCATGTCGAACGTCGGGGTGTCCGAATATTTCGAGGAGAAGTTGTTCGCCGAGAGGGTCATGAAGTTGACGTTGAATCCGGCCTGCTTCAGTTGGTCCTTCAACGTCTTTCCGTGCGGGGCGAACCGCGTCTCGACGGCCAGTTCGAACGTGACCTTCTTTCCGCTCGAATCCGTCCACGTGCCGCCCTTCTTCTTGTATCCGGCGTCGCGCATCAGTTTCGCCACGCGGTCGGTGTCGCTTTTCGTCGGATAGTCGATGTACTCGTTCAGTTGGTCCTCGCCGACCCATTTCTTCCCGACGGCGGGCGGCAGTCCGCTCTGCGTGGATAGCGTGTAGTTCTTCCCGCCGATGTTCGACATGAGTTTGTTCGTATCGATGGCACACGCGACGGCCTGACGGACCTGCCGCTTTCGTAGGTGTTTCGCCGCCTTTCCGATCAATCCGAAGTTGATCTTCGTCATGTACGTGTCCCGGTACGTGTTGACGTTCTTGATGTACTCCGGTCCGACCCCTTCGTCGATCCATTCCGAACGCAGGCCGAACCCGAGGTCGAGCTTGTCGTTTTTGATCTGATTGGCGAGCGTCTCCTCCTTGGCGACGTTGAGTTGCAGTTTCGGGATGTCGATTTCGTCGGCGTACGGGTGTTTGTCGAACTTCTCGAACACCATCTTCTGGTTGTCCGCTTTCGTTAGCTTGAACGCGCCGGTCCCGAGTCCCTTGTCGATGAGGTCCTTCGTCGGTATTTTGACTTCCTTCCCGAGTTTCTCCTTGAGACTCTCGCGTTCGGACTGCTTCGAGACGTCCTGGAACTTCTCGACCCACGGTTTGTACGTTTCACGATATCCCCGGACGTTTGCGCCGAGGTAGCCGCCGAGGCTGTATTTCAGGAGTTGCGGGTTCTGGGGTTCCTTGTGGTATCGCTTGAGGGTGTAGTCGTCGGGCATCTCCAACTTCTTCAGGTCGCTCCCTTCCGGGTCCATGAGGCGGGCCAACTCCTCGAAGTAGTATTTGTCGGCCGCCTTCACTTTCTTCCCGTTCCACCAGTACCAGTCCTTCTGGAACTTGATGGTGGTCACCTGTTTGTCGGCGTCGTACGACCAATCGTCGAGCATCGTCGTCTTCACGCTTCCGTCGGCGAAGAACCGAACGACCCTCGCACAGACGAGCCAACTCGTCGTCCACGGGTAGTTCGTCGCCCACGGGTTCCACGTCATCCGGGTCGGCAGCCGTTCGATCCACGTGTTGATCGTGTCCTCCTTGAGCGAACCCTGCTTCTTCTTTTTCTTTCCTCCCATACAGCCGGCCAGTCCGGTGGCGACAGCCGCCGAACTGGCGGTCAACAGCCGTCGCCGCGAGAGGCTTTCGGCGACGCTCGGGGAGCTGTCTCGCTTGCTAGTCTTTGCCATTACAATAAATCGTTACACACAATGTCTTATATAATTTGCTACGCAGGGACATTTTGATATATAATTAAATATATAAAATAACGTCTGTTCATCGAGAATTTTCAATACTATCGGAACGTGACCTGCGGAAACGGTGTCGGTTGACGGACGACGAGGACGCGAACGCCTCGGTGATTCGACGATGAAGCGACGAGTGGCCGTCGATTCGTTCGAATCGAATCCGGTACCGGTCGAATCGCATGCGCCCCAAACTAGTATCCATAGTTTTAAGATGACCTTCGGTAAATGGCGGAATACAGGATACATCGTTCACGTCGTTCGCCCTAGTTGTCACCTCCCACCAACGTCGTGATCTCCTGTGCCCCTGCTGACGCGATTCGCGCCTATCGAAAATCGAACGGTTCCTCGGCGGTTCGTTCGGGTGCGTCTGATCCCGCGCGTTCGAGGCGGGTCTGCACCCCCGAACGCATCTCCGTCAGACGTGTTCCGTCTTCCAGACGAAGAAATCGAGGGGCAACACCGCCGCCAGAATCGGATGGCGTTCCTTGAGTTCTCGCTTTCGGTCGTGAAATCCGAAGAGGAGTGCAACCAAATCGTTCTCGTCCAGTTCCAGTTCCGGTTCGTCGTCGGTCGAAGCCACATCGACGGTTTCCGGGGTGTACGATATCCGAACCGCGTCGTCCGCTCCCCGGACCCCGAGCGTGAGCGACCCGTCGCCGGTTTCCGCGGCGGACCGCCAACGACGTCGTATCTGATCGCTGAAGCGGTCGAGCATCGTCGCCGGATCGAGAACCTTGAGGTTCCGGTGGTTCCGTAGACTCCACGTCCTGCTGTGACGGCGAAACGTCGTATTGAGCGGGTGTCGCGGGGGAACGATCGCGGTGAGGGTGTCGATGTCGTACGATTCGAAGAGGTGAGTCAACACGGCTTCTATCCCGCGCGCCGAACCGCCGAACTCGGCGATGATTCGGGCGCGACTCTCGCGGGAGAGGCTCACGTACGCGGCCTCGTCGCCGCGTTCGTACAGCAACGTTTCGAGCCCCCGTTGACCGAATACGGTGCGACTCCGTTCCTCGTCACGTTTCACTCGATACGGCTCTTCCCCGTGGAGCGTCCGAAGCAGGTCGAGTTGTTCGTCGCTTCCGTCGTAGGGGACGACCCGTTCGTGGTCGGAATCGGTCCCGGAGAACGAACGACCGTGAATCTCGTACCGGAACTCCCGACCGGCCGACTCCCACCCGAAGTGGTTGTACCGCTGTCTGTTCCCGCTCAACTCGGCGAGCGGTACGTTTCGGGCTTCCATCCGGTCGAACCAGAAATCGATCAGTTCGCTCATGTAGCCGCTACCCCGGTACTGCTTGTGGGTCGCGACCCCGCCGAACCCCCAGCATTCGACTTCCTCGCCGCCGATGACGAACGTTTGCGGGAACGCACCCACGTGACTGACGATCCGTCCGTCCTCTCGGATGATCGCGTGATTTTCCATTCGGGAGGGGTCGTAGCAGTATGGTAATCGCGCGGCCATCCCGCCGCGTTCGTAACTGAAATAGCGATCCAGCAGTTCCATCATCTCGGGAAACTCGTCCGCCGTGGCGAGTCGAGGGCCGTCACTGTCACTCATGGATTCCACGCCGATAAAGGCGGTTTCAGTACAAAAGTGTTGGTAATAATCCTCAGGGATGGCCCCGAACGGCCCGGACCGCGTCCTACCGTATCGTCCGTCGAACATCGACGACGTACGGCGATAATTTTAATTGACACCGCTGCGAGAACTGATACCAATGGACATCGCTTGTACCGGTGCCGGAGTGATGGCATCGCGCCTCCTCGACGCCGTGGACGGTATGGACGACTGCACGCTCGTCGCGGTCTGTGACGTCGACGAAGGAAACGCACGGAAAGCGGCGGAACCCAGAAACGCGGCGGTTTACACGGACCACGAAACGATGCTCGCGGAACACGAACTCGACGCGCTGTTGTTGGCGATTCCGTCGTTCGCCCACACGAATCAGGCCACTCTCGCCGCGCGGCAGGGCATCGACCTGTTCGTGGAAAAGCCCGTGGCGCGGACGGCGGAGAAAGCCCACGAGATACGGTCCGCCATCGAGGAGAACGACGTCATCTCCCAGACGGGATATCTCTTCAGATACGCCGACATCACGGAACGCGCACGCGAACTCGTCGAGGACCGGACGATAGGACTGATGGACGGTCGGTATTGGGGCGGAATTCCGGGCCGTCCGTGGGGGCGGGAGAAGGAGAAGTCCGGCGGCGGAAACGTCCAACTCGCGACGCACGTCTTCGACGTGCTCCGCTACTTCGGCGGGGAAGTGAACTCGATAACCACGTACGGCAACCGACGCGTTCGGGACGAAATCGATTTCGAGGACGTGAACACGTCGAGTATGGAGCACGCGAACGGTATCGTCAGCCACGTTTCGACGAACTGCATCACGCCCGTCGGCACGCAGGTAACGCTGGTCGGCGACGGCTTCGAGTTGACCCTCGATTACACCGCGGAGACGCTGACGGGGAGCGTGGACGGTGAGGAAATCCGATTCGAAGGGTGCGGCCGCGCCGTCGAAACGGAAGTCGAGTCCTTCGTAAACGCGGTCGAACGGCGGGATGCGAGCGACGTTCGAACCGATTACGCGGACGGGGTGAAAACGCTCGAATTGACGCTCGCGGCGAACGAATCCCTCGAAACGGGTGCCCCCGTCGTTCTCGACGGGCCGGATTCGTAGCCGGAAATGACGACCCTCCGTTACCGTCTCGGCGAAGCCAGCGATCAGTAGTAGGGTTCGTATTCCGCGAGGAAGGAATCACCGTCCCGATACACCTCCCGAAGGAGGTCACTGTCGGGGGTGACTGTTCGACCGCTCTCGATGGCCGCCTCGATGCCCAACAGCAACGTGGCAGAATCGAGAAGTCGGCGGGTGTCGTCCCGGTCGCCGCGGGCGACCGATTCGAACGCGGCGAGGAACGGCGCGTACATCTCGGCGAAGGACGTTTCGTTCCCTTCGATCCGCACGGCCCGCGTTTCGGTGCCGACGTCCAACAACCCGAAACTCGCGTTCGTCGGCGTGCCGTCGAACCGAATCGTTCCGTGAGTTCCGTTCGAAAACCGAATTTCCGTCCTCGTCCCCGGGGAATCGACCACCCGAACCTCGGTCCAGTCCGCGTCGGCGAGCATCCGGACCGCATCCACCATGTGAACCCGATAGTAGAAGTAGTCGTTGTAGCCCGCACCGAAGAGGGAACGCCCCGTCTCTTCCCGTATGAGCGACGTGATTTCGGGATGAAACGGGACGGCGGAACCGCCGAACAAGGGTGCGTGCTCGGTTGCCGCCGCGATCGCCTCGATGTCTTCGTACCGCCCGGCGAGCGGTTTGTCGATCAAGGTCGGAACACCCGCTTCGAGGAACGGCGTCGCGAGCGGGCGGTGCGTTCCCCAATCGACCGTGAGAACCATCGCCGCGTCGACGTGTGATACCATCTCCCCCGGTTCGTGAAAGTATTGCGCGTCGTATTTCGAGGCGAACGTTTCCGTGTACGATGGTTCCCGGACCGAATTATCGTCCCACACGGCGCTGACGGTCATATCCTCTGTCTCGTCTATGAGCGGCGCAAACGCCTCTGCGTGGCTCGTATCGAGCCCGATGATACCGATATCTAGCATGTCCGTATTCTTATCTCACGTGAAAACAACATAAATCTCACCGTCGATAAAGTAAACTATCCTAATTTTTATACGAAGGTTGAAATACGACTGCGAAGAACTAACTCGATACTAATGGCTCAGCAGAAGGTAGCGTTCATCGGTACCGGGCCGGACCCGGATACCCCGGATTGGGGAACGAGTGCGGCGATGTCGTACCATCACGCGGATGCGTACGCGGCGCTCGAAAATTGCTCGCTCGTGGCGTGTGCGGACCTCGTCAGGGATCACGCGGAGGCGTTCGCCGACCGGTTCGGCATCGACCGTCACGACGTTTACGAGGACTACATGGAGATGCTCCGTGCGGTCGAACCGGACATCGTGAGCGTTTGTACGCCGGTACCGACGCACGCGGACATCGTCATCGACTGCACCGAGAGCGACGCGCTCCGTGCCATCCACTGCGAAAAACCGATGGCGGACACGTTCGGCGACTGTCGTCGCATGGTGTCGGCGTGTGCCGACAACGACATTCAATTGACGTTCAACCACCAGCGACGGTTTAGCGAAACGTATCTCGAAGCGCGACGCCGTATAACGGAGGGAGAGATCGGGACCATCGAACGGGTCGAAATCGGCGGGAAGAACCTCTTCGACTTCGGAAGCCACCTGATCGACGTCTGTAACGGTCTGAACGACGGGCGAAGGCCGGAGTGGGCGCTCTGTCAGGTCGACTACAGCGTCGAGAACGTCCGGTACGGGTCGCACAACGAAAACCAAGCGCTGGCGATGTGGGAGTACGAAAACGGGGTCCATGCACTGCTTTCGACAGGCGACGGCACCGCCGCCTTCGACAGTCTCGTCCGCGTTCGCGGGACGGAAGGCGTTCTCGATCTGTGGCCGTCCGGCGAGCACGACCTGCGCGTACACCGCGACGGGGAGACGACGCCGGAGGCGGTTGATTGTGAGAACGATACCCGTCCTATCTTCGGTGCGATAGCGGACGTCGTTTCGAGCCTCGACGGGGGAACGACGCCCGTCCTCGACGCCGAAGACGTGCTGACGGCGAACGAGATCATCTTCGGTTGCTGGGAGTCCGTTCGGCGGCGCGGGCGCGTCGAATTCCCGCTGGAGATCGAGGACAACCCGCTCCAATCGATGGTCGAATCGGGTGCCCTCACCCCGCGTTCCGCGGAGGAGTGACAAACATGAAAACAGCCGTATTCACGAAGATGTTCGGCGACCGGCGACTGGACGAGGTTATCGACGTCGCCTCGAACCTCAACTACGATGCAGTCGAGGTGATGTGCCGGGAGCCACATTTCGGCGTCGAAACGAGCAATGAGCGCGCCCGCGAAATCGCGGACCGCCTCGACGCCAACGACCTCGAAGTGGCGTGTCTGGCGACCTACACCGGAAAGTACGTCGGGAAGAGCGAAGCTGAGTGCGAGGCGGCGCTCGACCGATTGACTCGATTTCTGGAACTGGGGGAACTCCTGGACTGTCCCCGAGTACGGCACGGTCCCGGCGGTCCCCCGTCCCGAGACGCGGACGACGATGCGTACCGAACCGGCGTGAAGTGGATGCGACGCGCGGCGGACGTGGCCGCCGACTACGACGCGACGCTCCTCATGGAAATCCACTCGAACACGATCATCGAATCGGCGGCGGACGCGGAGCGACTGCTCGACGCCATCGACCGCGAGAACGTCGGGGTCATCCACGACGCCGGGAACATGTACATCTCCGACGTCGGGTACGGGCGCGAGTCCGTCGAGCGCCTCGGCGACGACCTGCGACACGTCCACGTCAAGGACGAGCGTCGGTGCACAGGGTCGGGGTCGGGATCGGAGTCGGAGCAATCCGGTCGATTCGAGTTGGAGACCTGCCACGGCGTGGAGGCGTTCGAACCGCGACTGCTCGGGACGGGCGACGTCAACCACGCCCCCCTGTTCGGGGCGCTCGACGAGCGAGAGTACGACGGATACGTCACGGCGGAGTGCCACCGCCCGTCGAACGACGAATTGAGTCCAACGGACATCGCGCGGCACGAACGGGCCGAAATCGAGCGGTTGTGGGCGGACGCTCGTTCCGAATAGTCGGGATATCGACGGGAAACGACAGGGAGAGATTCGACGTTTTTCTTCGTGCAAAAATATTAGTCGGATGGGTGTGATGAGGGACCATGACAGGAACCGCGTCCCTCTCTCGGCGATTGAAGGCCCTCGGACCGGCGCTCGTTCTGGCGGCGGTCGTCGTCGGTCCCGGCAGCATCGCGCTGAGCACGATCGCTGGCGGAACGTACGGCTATCGGTTGCTGTGGATTCCCGTCGCCGCCACCGTCTTCATGATCACGTATACGTGGATGGCCGCCCGTATCGGCGTCGTCACCGGGGATACCTTGTTTCAGGCGGCTCGAACGAAGTACGGAAAGCGAACGTCGCAACTCGCTGGTGTGCTCGGTTTCTGTACGATTGTGGCGTTTCAGGCGGGTAACAACGCCGGAATCGGCTTCGCGTCGGCCGCGCTTTTCGGCGGTGAACCTCGCCTCTGGGCGGCCGTCTTCACGATCGCTGCGGCGGGATTCCTCTGGCTCCCCGACCTGTACGAAAAGGTCGAGACGCTCGTGACGGTCGTCGTCGGCATCATGCTGGTCGCGTTCGTCGGGTCGCTCGCGCTCGTCGGCGTCGATTTCGGACGGACGGTGGGTGGACTGGTTCCGACCTTTCCGGACCGGTCGAGCGTCTTTCTCGGACTCGGTCTCACCGCGACGAACTTCTCCATCGCGGCGGCGGCCTACCAGACCCATCTGATGGCGGAAAAGGACTGGGAGGTGGACGAGTTGAGCGAGAAGGGGTTCGACAGCATCGTCGGTATCGCGATTCTCGGCCTCATCGTGATGGTCATTCTCCTCACGAGCGCCGCCGTCATCTACGGAACGCCGAACTCCGCCGTCTCGGCGCAGGGGATGGCGACGCAACTCCGGCCGGTCGCCGGGGATGGGGCGTTCTACCTCTTCCTCGTCGGGTTCTTCTTCGCCGCCCTCTCGTCGCTGGTGGTCAACGCACTCATCGGCGCGACGCTGTTGGTGGACGGGTTCGGGTACGACGCTTCGATGGAAAATCGGTCGGTCAAGCTCTGGACGATGGCCGCGATGGGAATCGGATTGGCCGTCGTCGCCGTCGCCGGAGAGTCGCCCGTCGAACTGCTTCGAACCGCCCAAGCGCTCGCAATCGCCGCGTTCCCCCTGCTCGGGTACCTCCTCCTCTCCATCGCCCGCGACGAGACAGTGATGGGAGAACACGTGAACGGGCGCACGGTCGACGTGCTCGGTATCCTCGGCTATCTCGTAATCGTCGGTATCGTTCTCAACTACCTCCGCGAAATCGTTTCGTAGCGGTTCTCGTGCGAACTCACCGAGTGAAGCCTGAAACTTCTCGAATCGCAGTTCACGAGGAGGTGACGACTCGGTCGGTCGGAGTCAGTTGACCTGCGACACCTCGTAGCCCACGGCTTCGATGGCGTCTTTGATGTTATCGGCGTGCTCGACGCCGCTCGTTTCGATTTGGTAGGTGACGAACGCCTCGCCGACGGCGAGTTCGCTGTGTGCGCGGTGGTGGTTGACGGTTCGGATGTTCGCGTTGTGGTCCGAGACGACGCCCGAAATCTCCTCCAGCACGCCCGGCCGGTCGTCGATACGGATGCGGAGTTCGAGCAGTCGGTCTCGCTGGGTGAGTTCGTGACTCAACACCGTTTGGAGCATGGAGGCGTCGAGGTTCCCCCCGCTCAACACCGGCACGACGACTTCGTCACGTACGTCGATCGCGTCGGTGAGGAGCGGTGCGACGGCGGCCGCACCCGCCCCCTCGACGAACTGCTTTGCGCGTTCGAGGAGGAGCATGATGGCGCGTGCGATGGCCGAGTCGGGAACGGTGACGACCTCGTCCACGTACGCGTCGATGTGCTCCAGGGTCAACTCGGAGATGCCGCCGGTGGCGATGCCGTCGGCGATGGTATCCACGTCGTCGTTCGTCTGGGGGCGGCCCTTCTGCAAACTCGTGGGGACCGTCGCGGCGGATGCGGCCTGAACCCCGACGACGCGGACGTCGGGGGCGAGTTCCGCGAGGGCACAGCCGACTCCGGCGATCAACCCGCCGCCGCCGATGGGGACGAGGACGGTGTCCACGTCGGGCACGTCCTCGACGATTTCGAGGCCGATGGTCCCCTGTCCCGCGACGATGGCCGGGTCGTCGTAGGCGTGGATGAATCCCGTTCGGGGGGAGTCGGCCAACTCGTGGGCGTGATTCATGGCGGCCTGAAAGTCGTTCCCGTGCAAAATCACCTCGGCACCGTATCCTCTGGTCGCGTCGATCTTCGCCTGCGGTGCGTCGGTCGGCATGACGATGGTCGCTTCGAACCCGGCGTTCGTCGCCGTCAGCGCGACGCCCTGTGCGTGATTTCCGGCGCTCGCGGCGACGACGCGCTCGACGTCCGTGTCCGCCTGGAGCGTCCGCATCTTGTTGAACGCGCCGCGCGTCTTGAACGATCCCGTACGCTGGAGGTGCTCCATCTTGAGATGCACGTCCGCGCCGACCGTTCGCCCTATCGAACGGCTCAGGTCCGTCGGCGTGTGCTGGACGATGTCGTCGTCGAAGTGCTCCGCCGCATCCGCGATTCGATCGTACGTGATTGCTTGCATGGGTCTCTATGGCTGCCCACTCACGCTCGTTATTAGTTTGTTCCGGGAAGGGAAACAAGCGTTTCGGTCGGTGAACTATCATTTCGGTCGAGAAAACATTGATATCGCTCGTCCCACAACCTAATTCCGAACCAGTTAGTATGAACGAAGCAAGGAATCCGGTCAAAGCGGTACAGACCGCCCTCGATATCGTCGATTCGCTTCAGGAACATCGGCGGATGGGCGTGACGGAACTGGCCACCGACCTGGACGTCTCGAAGGGGACGATCCATAGCCACCTCTCGACGCTGCGCCAGAACGGCTACGTGGTGCGGGAGGACGGGACGTATCTGCTCGGCCCACAGTTCCTCGACATGTCCCACCACGTCCGAAATCGGTTCGAGATCTACGACCTCGTCACCGACGAGGTCGATACACTGGCCGAGCGAAGCGGCGAGTTGGCCCTGTTCACCGTCGAAGAACAGGGAAAAGGGGTGTGCCTCTACAAAGCGAGCGGCGACATGGCCGTCCAGACCGAACTGTACGTCGGCTATCGAAACGACCTCCATCACACCGCCGTCGGGAAGGCGATACTCGCGTACATGCCGCGGGAACGGCGGGACGAACTGATAGGGGGCTTGGAGTTCACGAAACACACCGAACACACGATTTCGACCCGCGAACAGTTGCGAGCGGAACTCGAAGACGTTCGGGACGACGGCATCGCGTTCAATCGGGAGGAAACCATCGCCGGTCTCGTCGGTGCCGGTGCACCCGTTCGGGCGCGAGACGGCGGCGTGTACGGCGCAGTCAGCGTCATCGGACCGACGAGTCGGATGACCGGTGATCGACTGGACGAGATCTCCGAGATGATCCATCACGCCGTGAACGTCATCGAGATCAACTCGACGTCGATCGCTCGATGACCGTTTCGTAATACCAAACACCGGATCACCGGAAGGACGCCGAACCGATCGAAACCGTCGCCGAGACGCCACACGTTACAGTGATATCTTTGTAATGGTGGATTTTGCGGGAAACGGGAGTGTTTCGTAATTCCAAACGACTCGTGCTCATCGGTACCATCACGATAGCCACCGGGTCGCTCCGGCGGCGTTACAAATTTCACGCCGTCCGGTGGTCGAACCCAAACATTCGTTACCTCTCCCTTCCAACCCTCCCTCGTCTATGCGAACGATACGTTTTCGTGACGAGACGGGGATCGCCCGAACCGGTGAACTGGTCGAGGGCACCATCGAAGCGGGCAATCGAACCCACGACGTGGAATCCGTGGAGACGCTCCCGCCGTGCGAACCGACGAAAGTCGTCTGTCAGGCGGGTGGTTACATGGACCACAGGGAGGAGTCCGGGTTCGAGGACCTACCCGAGCGACCCGAACTCTTCCTCAAGGGACCGAACTGCGTGAGCGGGCACGGCGACGCCATCGAACTGCCACCCGGCAAGGACCTCGTGGAGTTCGAAGCCGAGTTCGGCATCGTCATCGGAACGCAGTGCCGGGACGTCGATGCGGACGACGCGATGGCCTACGTCGAGGGGTTCACCTGTGTGAACGACATCTCGAACCGGGACGACCAGGCCGAAGAGCGAAACTGGGTTCGCGGCAAGGCGTTCGACGGTTCGCTCCCGATTGGTCCGGTCATCGCGACGCCGGACGAAGTCCCGGACGATGCGACGCTGCAACTCCGACACAACGGCGAGGTGAAACAGGAGACCACGAGGGAGATGATGATATTCTCTGTCCCCGAATTGGTCGCCGACGTTTCCCGACTCATCACCCTCGAACCGGGCGACGTCATCGCGACGGGAACGCCGTACGGCCCGGACGCGCTTTCGGACGGCGATGTGGTCGAAGTCGAGTTCGAGGGAGTCGGTACGCTCCGAAATCACGTGACGGCACGGTGATGAACGGATCCCGTGAAATGTGCTCCGTGACACGTGGTCCGTGATATGTGCTCCGTGACACGTGGTCCGTGAAATGTGCTCCGTGACACGTGGTCCATGAAATGTGCACCGTGGTACGTGGTCCGTGACGGTGTCGTAGGCAACGCTGGCATCACCGGGCAAGCGACCGAAGGTAGTCGAGGTCGGCTTCGATGGCTCGTACGAAGTCGATGTCGTCACGGACGAACTCGACGTTCACGTAGCCGTCGAAATCGGCGGCCTGCAACGTTCGAACGACGTGTTCGACGTCGAAGAAGGCGTCCGTCAACGCACAGCGCGTCGTCGCGCCCGATTCGGGAACGGCCTGAATGTGGACGTTGTTGCTCAGCGGTGCGAGGTCCTCGACTTCCGCCCGAATCGCATCCGACGTCATGCCGAACAGCGGTTGCCAGTTGAGGCCGCAGTTCGGTTCGTCCACCCGCTCGATCAATCGCCGAGCGCCCGCACCGTCGTCGGTGAGCGTCCCCTCGTGTTTCTCGACGGTGACGCCGATATCCCGTTCCGACGCCGCGGTTGCCAACTCGCGGAGGTCCGAAACCGTCCGTTTCCAATGACCGGGGTCGTGGACGCCGTACTCCTGATTTCCCGCCCAGACGCGAACGAGGTTCGCATCGAGAGCGGTCGCGATTTCGAGTTCCGCCTCGTAGGACTCGGCGAACTCGGGCGTTCCCGGCCGGAGATAGGAACCGTAGGTCGGGATATCGAGATTCAGATCGATCGCAGTTCGACGCGCTTCGTCCGGCGTGCCGTTCGTGCCGTCGACGTGTCCTCGGCCCCAGATTTCGACACCGTCGTAACCGGCGGCCGCTGCTTCCCGCATGACCTCCCCGACGGGCGACTCTCCGTCGGCTATCGTACAAAGCCCGATGTGCATGTCGGATACTTTCGAGTCATGGTAAAAACGTTTGGTCGGTGCGAGCGGGAGATGATTTATTGTTTCACGGTCCGAGGTCCCGATATGGCAATCACCATCTCCGAGACGGAGTTGTCCACCATCAACCTCCGCCGACGGATGTCGTTTCACTTCGGAAACGTGCACGTCACTGAAGGCCCGCAAATCCTCGTCTCCCTCACCGCCGATATCGACGGGCGAACGGCACAGGGGTCGAGCATGGGCGCGCTCGCGCCGATGTGGTTCCACAAGGACCCGGAGATGACGCTCGAAGACGGAATCGAGGGGATGCTGGAGGTGTTCGAGGCGACGTGTGAGTACGCAACGGCCATGGACCCCCACCCGACGGTCTTCGCCTATTGGCAGTCGCTGTTCGAACAGGTCGGCGACTGGGCCGAACCGACCGATCATCCGGCGTTGTTGTGGAGCTACGGCGTCAGTTTGATCGAGCAGGCGTTGATAGACGCCTTCTGCCGGGCGACAGAAACGACGTTCCCTACCGCCGTCCACGAGAACACCCTCGGTATCGAGATGGGGAAACTCTACGACGAACTCGACGGTCGGAAGCCGACGGAACTCCTCCCCGAAACGCCACGACGGGAGATGCGAATCCGGCACACCGTCGGGTTGAGCGACCCGCTGACCGACGAGGACGTCGCAGTCGCGGACAGACTCGACGACGGCCTCCCGCAGTCGCTCACGGAGTACATCGAGGAGCAGGGCGTGAATCATTTCAAGATCAAGCTCGCGGCCACGCCGAGCGACGCCGACCGGCTTCGAAGGATTCACGCCCTCCTCGAACGGAGTTCGCTCGACGACTACGCCTTCTCGCTGGACGCGAACGAACAGTACGGGAGCGTCGCGGAGTTTCGACGCCAGTGGGAGACGATGCAAACAGATTCGACCCTCGAACCGTTCTTCGACCATCTCCTGTACGTCGAACAACCCCTCCCGCGGGACGAGGCGTTCAGCGAGGGCACGCGCGCGACGTTCGACGCGTGGACCGACCGGCCGCCCGTCATCATCGACGAGTCGGACGATCATCCCACCAGTCTCCGAACGGCCCTCGACTGCGGCTACGCCGGGACGAGTCACAAGAACTGCAAGGGCGTCATCAAGGGACTCGTGAATCGGTGTCTGATCGAACATCGACGGCGAACGACGGACGGGACGTACCTGATGAGCGGCGAGGACCTCACGACGCTTGGTCCCGTCGAGTTGGGGGAGGACCTCGCTACGATGGCGACCATCGGGATGGACCACGTCGAGCGAAACGGACACCACTACTACTTGGGCCTCGACATGTATTCGGACGATGTTCAGGACCAAATCCTCGAAAACCACGGCGACCTCTATCGTCGCCACCCGAACGGGTTCGCCACGCTCGATATCCACGACGGGAAAATTTCCTTGGGGTCCGTTCTCGAAGCACCGTTCGGGTACGATATCGACCTCGACGCATCGGAGTTCACTCCGGTAGCGGAGTGGGAAATCGACTCGATCTACGAGGACTGATCGGAAACGCGGACGAGGATGCGAACGCGAAGGGTTCGATTCCTACACGCAGTCGACGGATTCCCACGTCCCGGTTCGCGCGGATTCGTACACCGCATCGAGAACCCGCAGGACTTCGAGCGCGTCGTCCAAATCGGCTGGCATGGGGGTAGCGCCGTTCCTGGCGCGCAGCATCCGCTCGAAGAACTCGATTCCCCAGCGTCCGCCGTAGCCCGGCGCGGACTGATATTCGTGTGTGATCCGCCGGTGTGGCGTGCTTACCCAGTCGCCATCCGAGGAGCCGAGTTCGAGCGTCGTCTCCCCCTCGAAGCCGAACGTCTCGCCCATCGGGTCCCAATCGCTCCGCCCCTCCTCGCCGTACACCTGAATCCGCGTATCGTATCGCCCCTCGCGGAGGTAGTAGCCGCAGGTGTGCGTGCCGATTGCTCCGGATTCCGTTTCCAACTGGAGCGTCGCCCCGTCCTCGATATCGACCTCCGGGGTTCCGGCCGAGAGGTTCGCGTTCACACGAACGATCGGGTCGTCGAGTATCCACGGCACCAGATCGAGCCAGTGGACGCCGAGCCATTGGACGATACCGCCGCGACTCGCAGCGTTCTCGAAGAGGTAATGGTCCGTGTCCCGTGTCCGCAGCGACGAGGCGACGAACCGGAGGTCGAAGCTCCGAACGTCCCCGAAAAACCCGGACCGCCGGAGTTCGTGGAGCTGTTTCGAAATCGGATGGCCGCGCCACGTGTATGAGACCCCGACAGTGGCGTCCGAGTCGCGAGCAGCGGCCGCGACCGGTTCGAGGTCGGCGGCCGTCCGGGCGGCGGGTTTCTCGGTGAACACGTCGATACCTCGCTCGACGGCCGCTTCGATGACCTCGGGCGTCTCGCGGTTCGAGAGCGTTATCCAGACGAGGTCGACGTCCGAATCGTCCAGCATCCGCTCGGCGGAATCGTAGTGGGGAACGTCGCTCGGCGTCTCGATATCCAACGCTTCCGGGGTGAACTGCTCGTCGGCGGTCGCCGTCAGTTCGGCGTTGAGCTGGTCGATGCTGTCGAGATACGGGCGACAGTGGTGATGGTTCAACCCGACGTAGCCGATTTTCGTCGTCATTTGAACGCGGGGATGACTTCCTCGCCGAATCGTTCGAGACACGTCATCGCCGACTCCTGCGGTTGTCCCGGGAACTGGCATCGAATGAGGACGTGATCGACGCCGAGGTCCTCGTAGGTTCGGAGCTGTTCGATACAGTTCTCCGGCGTCCCGATAACGAACTTCTCGTCGAGTTCGTCGTAGTCCACCTCGACTTCGTTTTCGTCCATGTACGTCTGCCCCCAGCGAGCGTACAGTTGATAGAGGTTCAGGAGATACGGCTCGATCGCTTCGCGTGCGGCATCGACGGAGTCAGCGACGTAACAGTCGCGCATGAGGATGACGTCGTTCTCCTCGCGGCTCATGCCGAACTCGTCGAGCGCGTCCTCGTACACGCCGATCTGTTCTTCGAGGTCCGCCGTCGTCGACGACGCGCTGGCGATCCAGGCGTCGCCGCGGTAGGCGGCCCGCTTGATGGCGATGTCGGCGTGGCCGCCGATCCAAACCGGGACCTCGTCCGGTCGCGGACTCAGGAAGACGTCGTCGAACGACCAGTGATCGCCGTCGTGCGTGACGCTCGATTCGGACCACAGCCGTTTGAGGAGCGTAATCGATTCGAGGAACTTGCCGACCCGTTCGTCCATCTCCACGTCGAACGGCGCGAGTTCGCGCTCCCGATAGCCGAGCGCCGCGCCGAACGCGGCGCGACCGCCGGAAATCTCGTCTATCATTGCCACCTGCTCGGCGAGGTGGAGCGGGTTGTACAGCGCGGGAAGCATCGCCGCGGTGCCGAGTTCGAGCCGTTCGGTTCGCGCGGCGATGGCCGCGAGCGCGGTGATCGGTTCCACGAACCCCTCCTCGTGGATGTGTCGCTCGCCGAGCGTCGCGGAGTCGAACCCGACCTCCTCCATCAACTCGACCTGTTCGTAGAGGTTTCCGACGCCGAACTCGCTGTCCTCCGTGTAATACTGGTTGAGGAACACCCCGAACTTCATGTCGGAATCCTCGCGTGAGACGGATTTCGTTCTACACGGCTTGCAAACGCTACTCTGCGCATATTACAGATATACGCAACTGCTTTAATATAGTTTCCGTCTAGCATGGAACTGATTGACGCGGTTGGGCGAGCAAACGATACCTCCGTTCCTGTTTATCAACGAAACGTGATAATTGGAAGATTGATAGATCGATGAAGAATAGCGACGTCTGTATAATGGTAAGAGAAAACCATATTCGCGAACTATATGATGATCGCTCATTTTCGTGGCGGAAAATGGTCGACAGCGTGCGTTTGGTTATTCCAAACGCTTATGCCAACAGCTGACAACAGTACTGAGAAAGATGAACGAGGCTAAAAATCCCGTAAAATCAACCCAAACCTCCCTCGACATCATAAGCGCGCTCCAAAAACACGAACGGCTCGGAGTGACGGAACTCGCCGACCACCTCGACATCTCGAAAAGCGCAGCGCACTGTTATCTGGCGACGCTCCGTGAGTACGGGTACGTCGTGAAGGATGGCGAGAAATATTGTCTCGGGCTTCGGTTTATCGACATCGCCCACCACGTGCGTAACCGCTTCGATATCTACGACCTCGTCAGCGACGAGGTGGACACCTTGGCGGAGGAAAGCGGGGAACGTGCGCTCTTCACCGTCGAAGAGCAACACCAAGGGATCTGTCTCTACACGACCAACGGCGAGAACGCCGTTCAGACGGAACTGTACATCGGCTACCGCAACAACCTCTACCACACGGCGGTCGGCAAGGCCATACTCGCGTACAAGACGGACGAGGAACTCGAACGCTTCCTCGACGACGTCGAACTCGAAGCGCGAACGGAGAACACCATCACCGACGAAACGCAACTCCGCGAAGAACTGGCGGAGATCAGGGAGAAGGGGTTCGCCTACAACCGGGAGGAGTCGATCCCGGGACTGGTCGGTGTCGGGGTGCCGATCAAAAAACAGGACGGTGGTGTCTACGGAGCGATCAGTGTCATCGGGCCGACGAGTCGGATGGACGACGACCGCCTCGAACAGTTGTCACAAATCGTATACCGGGCGGCAAATGTCATCGAAATCAACGCGACTTCGCTGTAGTCCTTCTCGCTCGTCTCCCCACCACCGATTTTCTTTGCGGTGTTCCGGCGGGTCTCGGGTCCCGTTGTCACGACCCCGCCGACTGCGTACGTTTCGACCATCGAAGTAGCAATCCTTTTCGCCGTTGCGTCCTCATTTTCACCAATGAGTCGCAACTCTAGCGACACGGCGGTTCGGTCGGGGGGCGGACGGGACTGGTGGGGATACTACCGTGCCGCGGTGTTGGTGCTCGTCGGACTCATCCCGTGGGAAATCGTGACGTGGCCGAAGGGGTACTACGTCATCTTCATGTTCGGTTCGACCAAGGTCGGCCTCTCCGGTTTCAACTTCTTCTCACTGCCCCCGCTCACGCCGTTTACCCCCGATTTCATGGTCATGCGGATGGTCGGCGTCGTCTGCTATCTACTGGCGTTGCTCACCGCCGCGCTCGGCTATCTCGGCTATGGCGACCGGCGGATTACCGCCGGGTTGCTGTTCATCTCCGGATTGGAGATGTTGCGGTTCACCCTCGCGTTGAACGACCAGAACCAAATCACCGTCTACCCCATCGGCGTCGTCACGCTTTGGATTGCCGTCCTCTTCGCGTACAGCGGGCGACGGTTCCGGAGCGCGCTCACGCGGACGTTTTCGGGGACGTAATCTCCGGCGTTCGGGGACGTAATTACAGACGTGCGATGAACGTTTTCGATGCGATTCGATCCTGATGAAACGATCGACTAGTTATCGTTCTCGATCCGTCAAGTACGCTCACGATACCACAATGGACTTACTGACGAATCAGTCAGCTAGGTGTGTGAAAACGTCCCGTGTGTTCGGTTATCACCGACGTTTCAACGCTCCAAACGGTCGTCGGTGTTATTTGGGGTACATCGGTTGTCGCGAACCGAACGTTTAAGCGGATGGCTGACTGATTGGTTAGTAAGATATGATTCGGAGCCACAGCACACACAGTACGATCGACAGGGGGCCCCGATAGTGGGTATCCTCGACACCGACAGACGCGTCCTCGCGCTCGCGTTCGCGCGGATGGCCGATTCCATCGGGAACTCGTTCCTCATCATCGTCCTCCCGCTCTACATCGGGAGCGGTATGGTGAGCGGCGGGACGTTCGGCCTCAGCACTGCCCTCGTCACGGGGCTCATCCTCTCCGCGTTCGGCTTCTTCATGAGCGGCGTCCAACCCATCGCGGGGAGCCTCTCGGACAAGAGCGGGAAACGGAAGGTCTTCGTCGTCGTCGGCCTTCTCATCCTCGCCGTCTCGAACTTCGCGTACTCCCTCGCCGGGAATTACAGCGCGATGCTCCTCATCCGCATCGGGCAAGGTATCGGCGTTGCCGTCACCGTGCCGGCGACCGTCGCGCTCGTGAACGACCTCTCTACGGACGACAACCGTGGCGGGTCGATGGGCGTGTTCAACACGTTCCGCATGCTCGGGTTCGGTATCGGTCCCGTCGCGGCGGGCACCGTCATCTACGGTGGCCCGTACACGCTCCTCGGCTACAGCATCACGGGCTTCGAGGCGGCGTTCTACATCGCGACGCTCGGTGCACTCGTCGGCGCACTCCTCGTCTTCGTGCTGGTGAGCGACCCCGACGTCGATTTCGATGCGGAGCACACGGCGGACGCGGGCGGCGATCACAGTATCGCTGTCTTCGAGCAACACGCCGGTCACGGTACCCTCGACTCCGTGTTCACGCTCGGTCTCGCGTCGCTGTTCATGGCCATCGGCATCGCCATCCTCTCTCCCCTCGAAAGCATCATCAACAACCATCTCGGGCAAAGTGCGACGCTCTTCGGGATCGAGTTCGCGGCGTTCACGCTCGGACAGGTCGTCATGCAGACACCTGTCGGCACCGCGAGTGACAAGTACGGCCGGAAGCCGTTCATCCTTATCGGTCTCGTCTTCCTCATTCCCGCGACGGTCGCACAAGGGTTCGTCGCGACGCCGCTCGGAATGATCGGCGCTCGGTTCGTGCAAGGAATCGCGGGTGCGATGGTGTTCGCGCCCGCCTTCGCGCTCGCCGGAGACATCGCGCGGAACTCGAACGCCGGAACGACGCTCTCGGTGCTGACGATGGCGTTCGGTCTCGGCACCGCAATCGGCCCGCTCGCGGGCGGATGGCTCGTCAGCTTCGGCTACGTCGTGCCGTTCGTGTTCGCCGCCGCGCTGGCGACGCTCGGCCTCGTGCTCGTGTACACGCAGGTCGAGGAGACGCACTCCGGCGACGACCTCGGCGCGGAAATCTCTCGGATCTTCCTGAACCGCGACTCCCAACCCGCCGACTGATACCCCGAGACATACGCTTTTGTTGACCGGCAGTAATTAGCTACCATGCAGACGCGCTCATTGGGTACCACCGGTCACGACAGTTCCATCATGACGTTCGGTGCCATCGCGCTCAACTGGCTCGAACAGGAGGGTGCGAACCAGATGGTCGAACTCGTGCTCGATCACGGCATCAATCATTTCGACGTCGCCCCGACCTACGGCGATGCGGAACTGAAACTTGGGCCGAAACTCCGCCAACACCGTGAGGAGATTTTCCTCGGCTGTAAGACACAGGAACGGGGATACGAGGGGGCGAAACGGAAACTCGACGCGTCACTCAACCGCCTCGGCGTCGATCACATCGACCTGTATCAGGTACACGGTCTCGAATACGAGGAGGAATTGGACACCATCACGGGCGATGGCGGCGCGCTCGAAGCGTTTCGGGAGGCCAAAGCCGACGGACGAATCGGTCACATCGGGTTGACGAGTCACGGGAACCCACAGCTTATCCTCGACGCCATCGACCGAATCGACGACCTCGAAACGGTGATGTTCCCGATGAACCCGGTCGTCGTGGGCAAGGACGACGACGAGTACGACTACGAAGCGGTAATCGAACGGGCGAATGACGCGGGCATTGGAACGCTTGGCATCAAGGCCTTTGCGAAGGGACCGTGGCCTTCGACCGACGAACTTCCCGAGGCGGACCGTCCGTATTCGAACTGGTATCAACCGGTCGATACGCCCGCCGAAATCGAGGAGCGATTCGATTTCGCGGCCGCACAGGGACTGACGAGCGTCATCAACCCGGGTGACCCGAAGCTGGTCGCCATGGTGCTCGACGCGGCCGAGCGCTACGACGGAATGGAGGAGGCCGCCCAGCGGTCGCTCATCGAGAAACTCCGCCACGAGCGGAGCCCCGTTCCGGAGCAACTCCATCATTAGGAGTTCGCTCGATACAGCCATGGATATCCCGCGGACCGTTACGACCGCTCTCGCCGACCGTCCGGTTTCGGGCGCGACTTGCCTCGAAGCGGGGGCGGGAATGGGCAACACGACGGCCGGTCTGCTCGCCGACGGTGCCAGCCGCGTCTACGCCGTCACGAACGACCCCGAGCACGCGACTGCCGTCCGCGAGCGGTTCGATGGCGGCGAAGGAGGATGGACTGACAGCGAGGGGGAAGGGGAACGAACTGATGGCGAAAGTGGACGGACCGCCGTTTTGGAAGCGGACCTTCGTGCCCTCCCACTCGAAACCGACTCGGTCGAAATCATCACCGCTCACGGTCTGTTCAACCTGATTGGGCCACCATCACTCGAAGCGGTGGCGACGGAACTGACGCGGGTCGCGGACCTCGGTTGTCACCTCGTGGTCGACGACTACCGCCCACCGCCGGACGACGCCGCCGTGCGCGAACTCTTCGCGCTGGAAAACGCCGTGGCCGAGTTGGCTACGGGCAAACCGGCACTGACGTTCTATCCGGAGGCGGTTCTCGAACGACTGTTCGCGGGATACGGCTGGGAGTTCGACCGGAAGCGGATTCTACTGGACCCGGTGCCGTGGACCGCGAGCCATATCGAGGCGCACGCCACCGCGGCGCTCTCGTTGTGTTCTCGACTTCGACCCGAACTCGGCGAGCCTTTGGCCGCGGAAGTAAAACGGGTCGCAACGGCCATCGGCGAGGAATCGACCGGCACGATGTACAGCGTCGCACTGCGATTGCCCGCTTGAATCGTCGAGCATCGAAGTCTCTTTCCAACTCGGCTCAAGAATTGCGAGACGTCTTTTCGTCCCGAATCCCGACTCACTCCCGTACGTCCGCGTGCGACGATTGGATACCATCCGTGTAGAGCACAACGCGTATCCATGTCGTTCTTTGTCCAATTCGACCGACCCCGTGACGTTCAGGAACTATAATTTTGTTACTTAAATTATCGAAAGAAAGAACCCGGTGGGAGCCGAACCCCGACCAAATGCATCGAATCGAAACATCCGAGTCCGAACGTCGAACCGTCGAGTCCACGCTTCACGTCGGCATCTTCCCGCTTCCCGCGTATGGTCACGTCAACCCGACGCTGCGGACGGCGCGCGAACTCGTCGGTCGCGGTCACGAAGTCACGTATTACCTGCCCGAACGGTTCGCGGACGTGGTCGAACCGACCGGCGCGACGTTCGAGCGTCTCGGCGAGGAGTTCGACTTGATGAGTCGGATGAACGACGACGGGAAACCGGGCGTGAACCCGTCCGACGACGGTCAGGGTTCGCGCCGCGAACGCCTCGTCCGTTTCATGTCCGAGACGCTCGATTACGCCCCGCCGCTCGTCGACCGTGTCGCCGGTGACGACGTCGACCGCGTGGTTACCGACCCGATGTGCCTGTGGGGTCGTGTCGTGGCGAACGAACTCGACGCTCCGACGGTGTCGTTCAACACGAGTTTCGCCATGCGGGAGGGGTCGCCGCTGATCGAGAACGTCCGTTCGTTCGACGACGAGGAACCCGGATTCTCCGGCGAGATACTGGAGCTACTGGCCGACGTCGGCATCGAAGACCCCGACCGGAGTGACTTCTTCGTCGCGGATACCGACCGCGCGCTGGTTCCGTTGACCCGCGAATTTCAGCCCGATGCGGCGTCGTTTGGCGACGATCACGTTTTCGTCGGCCCGATGGTGCGCGACGGTGGCGAACAGCGCGACGCCGACCTTCCGCTCGACCGCCTCGCCGAGCGTCGGTCGGTGTACGTTTCCCTCGGAACCGTCATTTGTGGGGACGACGACTTCTTCCGCGTCTGCTTCGATGCCTTCGACGACGGCGAATGGGAGGTCGTCCTCAAGGCGAAGACCGATGCCGACCGCCTCGATGCCGAGAGTCCGGAGAACGTCCACGTCCGCTCACGCGTCCCGCAACTCGACGTGCTCGACCGCGTCGACGCGTTCGTCACCCACGGCGGGATGAACTCGACGATGGAGTCGCTATCGTTCGGCACGCCGACGGTCGTCGTCCCACATATGGCCGATCAGCATCTCGTCGCCGAGCGGGTCAGTTCCCTTGGGGTCGGCGTCGTCCTCGATGACGAGGAGGTAACGGCCGCGGCGGTCCGCGACGCCGCCGACTCGATCACGGCCGAACCGTATCACGAAGCTATCGAGGAGTTCAATGTGTCGGCTCGGTCCGCTGGCGGTGCTGAACGGGCGGCCGATACCATCGAGGAACTGGGAACGACACCCCAACTCGAAGGCTGATCGGTGTCGTGTCTACGTCGTACGGGTGGACGTAACGACCGTAGTGAGACCGATTTCTCGACCCCCTCGCCCACTCACCCGGAAGACCGGTCCGTCAGTTCTCGTAGGTTCGTTCGATTCCGTGGCGACGCAACAGGTGGCGCACGATGTTCAGTTCCCATCTCGTCCTCGTTTCGAGGTCCGTTTTGTATCGGGTCGCCTCGACGATGAATCCGGGTTTGCCGAGGTCCGCATCGACTTTATGGATGAGCAACGGTCGGGTTCCGTTTATCGTGTTTCCACGCTTGAACCGGTAGTACTCGGGGAACGAGTCCGGGAGGTGGTGTCGGTTCATGTACCCCGCCGCCTGCACTGCGTCCTCACCGGCACCGGACGCGGTAGTGGGATAGATGGCTTGCCCGACCCCGTCGGGGCCGACGTCCTCGTGATATATCCCTTTCGAGCTATGAAGGTTGATCACGATGTCCGGGTCGGACGATTCGATGACGTCCCAAATCGCCCGTGCGAGCGGCGTCGTTGGCGTCTTCCCGGGCGGGAACTTTCGGTTGAGGTTCCCGTTGTCGTTGTAGTAGGTATCGCGTTCGACGGCGACTTGGTTCGCCCGCGGAATCGTGATGAGTTTCCCACGGTCTATCGACCACGATTCGATACCGCCCGCAGTTCGATTCCCGGCCGGTTCGTTCCCCTGAATGCCGCCGACGACGACGGCAGTCGTTCCACCCTCTCCCGTGTCCGTGACGTACACGTCGGTCTCGTCCGGCGTCCCGTCACGAATCGTGTACGTCGTTCGATCCGCAGCACTGCTCGTCCCTTGCATGGCGAGCACGGCAGGGATTCCGGCAGCTACGAGACCTGTACGACGCATAAACGAACGACGCGTTCGATCCGACTCCGCTGTCTCACTCGTCACCTGTTCTTTCATAACATCCCGCATTACGGACAAGTTCGATTTAGTTATAATCCGACATCCCTTTCGAAGGGACCGAATAGCAGCGAACAGGTTCGGCATGAGTCCGTACGTAGCGACGAAACGTATCCGAGCCACGGATATTCGATACCTCGACCGATGGCCGGTCGAACGACCGAACTCGTCGAAAAATCGGACGGACGGTAGCGGTCGAATTACGTGCATCCATCCACAAATTTTGTTCTTCCTGTCAGATATTATCCCGCCGACGAACCTCCATCCGACTCACGCCGCACCGATCGACGGCACTAACCGACGCTCTTCAACTACGTCGCCGAGGGAGACGACGTATTGGTGGCCCATAGGACGACGTAGTGGATGCCTGTGGTGCTCTCGAACCTCCGTCGGTGCTCTCGCTGCGTCCAGGAACATTCCACCCGAGTCGGCTGTTTCCAAGCACTGTGGAAGTAAGGAGACGGAGTTGAATCCGGCGGAACTACTCGGAGAGCGTTTCCGCATCGACCGGTGACGAGCGCTGCCAGTATCCCTCGAATTTCTCACGCGCCCACGTGAGGACCGCCTCGTCGTCCGTGTCCAACGCCGCACGAAGGAGATCGTCCTGATCACGTAACAGGAGGTGCGTGACGTCGTCGGTAATCGTCACCGCAAACGGGATTTCCCCGTCGTACAGACGGATTTCGGCGTCCCCGGACTCGACGAGGTCACGTAGTTGCTCCCGTAACGCCGAATCGTGTGTGATCATGGCGAGCGCATCCTCGGACAGCACCCCTTCGAACGTCTGTGCTCCGTCCAGTACCCGTTGCCGAATCACACCGAGACTCTGTTCGTTGAACGCGTACGAGAACAACTGGACGTGGCTGGAGCGATGGAGGAGTTCGAGCACTCGCTGAACGGGCGCGCCCGGTTTCGTTTGACTCGGCGTCGTGATCGTCGCATCCGAAAGGTGTCGGAGGTCGAAATCCATCGCCTCCGTGGGTAACCATTCGACTACCTCTCGAAGTTTGAGCTCGGTCTCGACGGTTTCCAACAGATCGACGAACTCCTCCGCGACGAGTTGACCGGTCGCCGTGGTGGTGTATCTGCGACCATCGTACGTTATCCATCCCCGTTCCTGCAGGTCACGGAGGATACGTCCAAGCGTCGGCTGGGACGCGGTCAGTTGCTCTTCGAGTTCGCGTCGCGTGTATGAATCATCGCACAACGTATCGAGAACTGTAACGCGATTACTCGACAACGCGAGGAATTCGATCTCGTCGAGTGCGGAGTCCATAGCAACCCCATTTCTCCCGACGCGTATAGCTGTTTTCACACCGTGAATGTTATTCACGGTATGAACGCTCTACACGGAGTAGTTGTTCTTCCACTGTATGAATCTATTTCTGGACAAGTTCATACGGATATGCGTCTTTGTTAGAGTGAAGAACGATGTCTACCGGAATTCAATATGAGATGCTCAAGAAAAGTGTGGCTCCGTTTCGTCACTGGAGGTGTCGGTAGGGATGGGACGGAGTCGCTACCACCTCCTCGGTTTCTTCCTCGCCGCGAGCGCCTTCTTCGGCGGAACCTTCGTCGCGGCGAAAGCCGGGTTGAACTACTTCCCGCCGTTGTTGTTCGTCGCGTTTCGGTTCGACATCGGCACGGCGCTGTTGCTGACCTACGTGTTGTTCGCGTTTTCACGGGAGGAGTGGCTTCCCCGTACACGCTCGGATTTTGCCGGTATCCTCGCCGCTGGCGTGTTCACGGTCGGCTTGACGAACGCGTTCATCTTTCTGGGACAGCAGTACACGTCGAGCGGGGTCGGGTCGATCATCTACAGTCTCAACCCGATTCTGACTCCCGCCCTCGCGACCGTGCTGCTATCTGACGAGGACCTCACTCGCGTCGGTGCCGGTGGATTGGCGCTCGGATTCGTCGGCGTCGCGCTCGTGGTCGACATCGACCCCGCTCACGTGCTGGACGGTGCCGTTATCGGGAAGGGAATCCTCCTCGGTGCCGCGGTCTGTGGTGCGCTCGGAAGCGTTCTGATTCGGCGGGCGGGTTCCTCCCTCGGCAGTACCGTTCGCACCGCATGGGCACTCCCGGTCGCCGCGCTCCTCTGCCATACGTTGAGTTTCGCCGCCGGTGAACAACCGGCCGCGATCGCGTGGACGCCGACCGCGTTCGCTGCGCTCGGTTACGTCGGCGTCTTCTCGGGCGCGCTCGCCTTCATCGCGTACTTCGGCCTGCTGGACGAGGTCGGGGCGATTCGGGGGAACTTGATCTTCTACCTCGTCCCCATCGTGGCCACGCTCGGTGGATGGGCACTCCTAGGCGAAGCGATATCGGCACGGACGATCGTCGGATTCGTCACGATCTTCCTCGGGTTCTCGATACTCGGGCACCGAGCGATCGGAGCGGAAGTCTCCCGAATTCGGAACCGCGTCACGACGACGCTCGATCCAGCGTCGAAGCCAGTGGCGACGCGCGTCAACGAGACGTCGAGTTGGGGCGAGCAGGATTGAGTCGAAAACGAAAATTCGTACCGAGGCGACCATAACCCCGAATCAGCGCCGAACCCGTCCCCCGTCGACTTTCATCCGGTTACGCGACCCGGCTATCGGTCAGTTCGACCATCGCGCGATCACGAACAGTACCGCGGTAATCAAGACGAACGCGGTCAACGAGAGGTTCGGGACCGTTATCCCACCGATTCGATACTGCACGATGCCGCAACTGATCTGGCCGACGGAACAGGCCGTCGGAGCCCCCGTGTACTGTATCCACGAGTGGTACGCCGCGATCAAAACGCCGCCGATCGCGAGCGGGAATGCGGTCCGGTAGACGAGCGGTCGCCCCTCGATCGTCGCGACACCGAGTATGACCACGAGCGGATACATCAGGATCCGTTGGTACCAGCACAGTTCACAGGGAACGAGTCCGAGGCCGAAACTCAGCCAGAGACTCCCGCCAGTTGCGACTGCTGCGATGATCGTCCCCACCGCCAGCCATCGTCGGCGATCGATCGTTGTAACGTGTCTCATTGATTTAGCTAACTGACTCGGTAGACTGCCTCCAATGCGGTTACCGTTCGTGATTGGAGTGGGAATCGAAGCCCGAAGGGTGGTATCGAAGACGATGGGGTTCCCGGTTCGACCACCGTCGTACCCGTATGCAGTGGTCGATGAAACTCACCAGACTGCGTACATGACACGGGAACCCCATCGGTCATACACCTACGTATGTAAGCGGGGTATGCTAAATGTTCGCTTCTTTGCACGCGAGCATCGTTCTAGCTCGTCGAAACGAATCGACCGCGTATGGGATGACGCCAACCGGAGGCAAAGAGAACGGAGACCAGAGAATTCATTTGCCCTCGATTATGAGTGGGCGTATGGTCACATTCGAAGTATCCCTCCCCGACCGTATCGACTCCGATATCGACCGACTCGTCGACCAAGGTGATTTCCTGAATCGGGAACAAGCGATCGAAGAACTCATCACGCTCGGCGTGTCGGCTCACGCACCTGCTAACGAGGTTGACGAAGAAATGGCTGAGAGCCTCTTTACCCAGGCTGTCGACGACCAACAGGACCCGGCCAGTTACCAGGACGAACCCCTCTAATTCGAGATCGACCTCGTTCCGGGTTGTGTCTTACCGCTACGGACTTCCGTGGCGGATTCCGTACGCATGATTCGAGCAGGAATCACCGCAGTATCGAGAATAATAGGTGGGTTAGGTGAAATAGGTGAGATAGGTGGGATTTGTGGATTTGGTCGAATAGTTTAAATTGGTGGTGTCGTTCGGTCAGAGGAGATTCCGTAGAGGGAACCGAAGTCGGTTCGTCGTCTACCAATGGTGTCGAATTCGGGACCTCTCCCAACGATGATTTTTAAGAAGCGGTCGAAAGTTACCGTGACAGTAGTATTTTATACTCACCAGAGACGTGTAGTTACCGTTGCTGGAACCGCTAAACTTCGAACATGAGATCTGCATCTCGACGGTGGGGACGAGGCCGCAATCCGTACACTGCGAGGATTCCGACCCTCTTGGAGAGCAGTTCGGTTGCACACTGGGCGCACATCGCTCACGAAGAGTCCCGACAGATTTCCGATTGATTTAGTTATGTTCAGTCAGAATAGACTTCGTGGTATCGACGAAGGGAACCCGATAACCCGACAGTCTACCCATCGAGTTGTTGCACACTAATGTCACTATCATTTCATTTCGTTCTCGTTCTCGCGCTCGTCTATGGAACGAGTCTGGTTTTCAAATCGCTGACCGAGTACAACGTTCCGATATTGGCGGTCGAGATGTTGGCCGGGATACTGTTCGGCTCGATATTCGACATCGTCAATCCATCGATGCCCGGGTTCGAATTCTTCACCGCGCTCGCGGCGTTCGGACTCCTCATGATCATGTTCGACGCCGGTTTGGAACTCGATCCGGATACGATCCGGCGGAATCCACGGCAGATCGCGGAGCTAGCCGTGTTCACGTTTTTGCTCCCGTTCATCTCCGGATTTGCCCTCGCACGAGTGCTCGGACTCAACCTCTTCGCATCGTTTCTGACCGGCGTCACCATCTCGACGACGTCGCTCGGGCTCATCTATCCCCTCGTCGAGGACTTCTCGCTTCTCCAGACCGATACCGGGCAGACGATTCTCTCCGTCGCGGTGATGAACGACCTGTTATCCGTCGCGGCATTGGCATACGGGATCACCTTGATCACCGCCCCGAAGCCGGTGATCGGCGTCATCCTCGTGACGATCGCGCTGTTCGTGTTCTTCATCGGCCTGCCGTTCTTGCTCGAAGACTATCTCTCGAACACGCTTCAGGAGGGAATGTTCGAAAATCCGGTGAAAGTGGGCGTCTTCCTCATGGTCACGCTGGCGTACTGCATGGAACTCATCGGTATTCACGCGATTCTCGGCGCGTTCTTCGCCGGGCTTCTCGTCGCGGTGATCACACACGAGGGCCACTCCATCCAAAACTCGATGAAGCCGGTCTCGGACCTGGTGACCCCCGTATTCTTCTTCTACGTCGGGCTGAATTTCGATCTCGAAAGCTTCTCGTCGGCGAGCCCGCTTCTGCTCGCCGGTATCCTCGTCTTGGGAATCGGATCGAAAGTGGTCGGTTCGGTGGTAGGTGGATGGTTCGTCGGTCTCGAACAGGAAACCGTCGCGCTCCTCGCGTCGTCGATGCCCGGTCGCCTCAGTATCAGCGTTGCCGCGGCGGAGATCGGCCTGACACGCGGCATCATCTCCGAGGGTCTCTACAACGCGTTCCTGATCCTGTCCGTCGTTTCCGTCTTCCTGGCGATCCTTTCGTTCCGGTACTTCGTCTTGCGGGACTCGGAGATGGAGTTACCCAGACAAGTGCTGTAACCGCTCGAAACGAATCCCGCCAACAGATAAGTCGATCCGTGTCGTTCTATAGGGGGGATACCGCAGGTCGCTACGACCAGCGTTCGTGGTCTCTATGGGGGATACGGGATGAGTCAAACACTTCCGGAAACGTGGTTTATCAAGGACACACGAGTGAACGCGATGATCGCATGGGCGCTTGCGATCGTTCTCGTCGCACTCGCAATCGTGAGCTTCCTGAACGTTCTGTTGGTCGAAACGGTGATGGCCACGATTGCGGCGTTCGTCGCCATCTCGCCCGCCGTCGTCTTTCGATCGTGGACTCGAACGGTTCCGTGGCCACTGTTGCTCATCGCCTCGTTGCCGCTGTTCGTCGCGACGGCCCGGCCGGAGTTCTTCGGCGAAATCGTGACCGGAATCAGCGTCGCGACCCTCGCGATGCTCGTCGTCGTCGCGCTCGAATTGACGACGGCGGTTCGAATGACGCCGCAGTTCGCGGTCTTCTTTACCGTCATCGTGACGCTCGCGACCGCTGGATTCTGGGCAGTTGGATCCGCGGCTTCGGCGACGTACCTCGGGACGACGTTCATCAAAACGAACACCGAACTCATGACCATCTTCACGGCAACGCTCATCGCGGGCATCGTCGCTGGCGTGCTGTTCTGGTTGTACTTCCGGCGTCAACTCTCTGCGAACGCCGACCGATCACGGGGGAGTAGCACGTGAGTTTTCACTCGCCCGTTCACGTTTCGGAACGCCGGGAGGATCAGTTGGTTCGGATCCTCCAGGCGGCGATGGCCGCCATCCTACTGATCGGCCTCTGGCAAGGGAACGCCGGTATCGTGGTGAACTCCGGTATCGGTTTGCTCGTCACGTTCCTCCCCGCGCTCTTCGAGCGAAATTACCGTGTCACGATGAACGGCGGAATCGTGCTCTGGATCTCCGTCGCGATGTTTCTACACGCGTTCGGGACGCTATCGGTGCCCGCCTTGGGTTTCATCAGCCCGTACAAGTCGACGTGGTGGTGGGATCACATGACGCATGCACTGTCCTCCTCGCTCGTCGCCGGTGTCGCGTACGCCGTGACGCGAGCGCTGGAAGAACACACGGAGTACATCGTGATGCCACCCCGGTTCATGTTCGTCTATCTCCTGTTGTTCGTCATGGCGTTCGGCGTCATCTGGGAACTCATCGAGTTCTACGTCGGCGTCGTATCGAGCCTCGTCGGCGTCGGGAAAGTCCTCACCCAGTACGGACTGGACGATACGATCTTGGACCTGTTCTACAACACGATCGGCGGATTGCTCGTCGCGACCTTCGGGACCGCCCACCTGTCCGATCTATCCGATCAGCTACGGGCGCGGATGGACTCCGCGAACCGATAGGTGGTTTTCTTCCGTAGCGAGTTCCACGACGTCGTCCTCTCAAAACCATAATATCGATACGGGACGACGAAACGAGCAAATGGAGAACGATGCGCCCTCGATCGGCATCCTCGGCCTCGAAACGCACGGAACGAACTACGCCGAGGTACTGACCGCATTGGACTGCCCTCCCGTCTGTGGCGCGGATGCTGATCCGACCGCTCGTCGCGAGTTCCGGGAGCGATTCGGTGCCACGACCTACGAGAACCTTTCTGACCTCCTCGAAGCCGATCTCGACGCCGTCATCGTTTGTACTCCCACGAAGTTCCACGAACCGACGGCGACGGCCGCGTTGGAACACGGACTCGACGTCTTTCTGGAGACCCCGCTCAGCCACGACTTGGAATCCGCGGAGAACATCGCCGCGGTCGCCAAGGAAACCGATAACATCTGTATGGTCGGCTTCTACGAGCGGTTTCGGAACATCTGTGACGTCACGAAATCGTACATCGAGGAGGGATACTTCGGGGAGATAATTCACATCCACGGGAAGTTCGTCAGACGGCGCGGCGTTCCGGGCCGAGGGACGTGGTACACCTCGAAGGACATCGCGGGCGGCGGTGCCCTCATGGACATCGGTGGCCATCTCCTCGACCTCCTGTTGTACTTCCTGGAGTGGCCCGAACTCTCCGATATCATGGCGACGTCCCGGTCGGATTTCGGCCACCACAAGGACTATTCGTACATCTACATGTGGGGGGACGACGGGGACGCGAAGATGTACGACGTCGAGGATTCGGTGACCGCGTTCTGTCAGTTCGATACGGATACGACCGCGACGATCGAAGTCGCGTGGGCGACGAACACCGAATCCGAACACTCCTACACCATTCGTGGGACCGAAGCGGGTGCCTTCCTGGATCTCACGGACACGTTGCCCGAGGTCGAACCGGTACCGGATCGGCGGAACCATCTCGAACTGTACGAAGCGCGAAGCAATGGCACCGACCACTTCGTGAACTCGGAAGTCGTCGCCCCATCGAACTACGCCTATCACGACGAGTTACGCATGTTTATCGACGCCGTGAGATCCGGCGACCGACCGGAGGCGAACAATATTCACCAGGGTCTCGCAGTCCAACGCATTATCGACGAAATCTATCGGGCCGGTACCGACGACTGAGTATCCTTCCCGACGGCTGTTTGCTCGTCGATTACTCCCGGTCTCGCCCTCGAGAACGAGGGATAGAACCGAATTGCTGACCATGATCGGTAAGATGGATACCTTCTCGGAGTGTATTGACACATGTTACCTATTTACGCATGTGAGTGACTACAATTGATTTTTGTGCTACCGGAACGTGTTTTATCCACCCGCCGAATGGTACAGGTGCACTCTCACCACTTGCCAGGGCGCTTTCCCAAAGTCAGCTATGCGACGCTGCCGCACTTGGTTGGTGGTGAGGGTTTTGCGGTAAAATCGTTCTTCGAGGGGTGAATACCGGTGGTACGACAACCGGCGGTGAAACTGTAAGTGAAAGGGAGAGGTCTATTTCCGGGAGACACCCATGTGGTCACGGGTAATCGACTAGAAACCAGTCAGGAAGTGGTTCGAAGCGGTTGAAACGGTCAGGAACCGGTCGAAGCGACCGAACCGACCGAGGAATCTCGTTCTCTATTTCCAATGCACAATGTTCGGCACTGTTGGACAAAAATACCCAATTAATTTCTTAGTAGTGGCTCCTGTCTACCGACTCGTCAAGGGCAGTAGACACAATAACTCCTTGCGATGTCAGGGTAACTGTTCTTGTGGGAGGAGTGATCCAGATGGACACAACAGAATCCGGGATGGGATCGTCGAAGAAAAACGCGACTCGCTTCTTGAGCACCCGAATTCTCACCGCGATTGCGGAGCGAGACGACCGATCGATAGACGACCTTCGCCCGCTGTACGAGGTGATCGATCCGGACGCACTCGACGCGCTCTTTGCACCGCGAGTGGACGGATCACTACGGGAGGGTGGTTACGTCTCGTTTCCGTATGCGGGATACGTGGTAACCGTATCAAGTGACGGTGTCGTCGAGATCGATCCCGAGGGCGATCAGTCCGACGGTTGAGTGCCGTAATCGGTGGTTCTCGAACTCCACGATCACCGCTCTATCTTCCGTCAGTACCCCACTCGAAGGTAGATCGAGCCGAGGGTCAGGGTCGTCATCGATACGATTATCCAAACTATTATATCGGTTCTCGCTCTTCGATTCCTCCACCGAACGGTGCTACGATATCACATATCACCATGACTCATCAACCCGATCACGGTCACGATTCCGATACCGAGGAGTTCGCAACCCAATTCCGTCGTAATGGCCCTTTCTTTCGTGATCTCGTCGAACATTCACTCGATGGGTTCCTTACGTTCGATCCTGGTGGTACCATCGTATTCTCGAATCACGCGGCCGAACGTCTGTTCGGATGGACCGAGGACGAACTCGTCGGTGAACCGGTCACCCGACTGTTTCCAAAACGGTTCCGTGATTCCTATCTGGAGTCACTTCACCGACACGCTCGCGACGGTTCGGGCGCGCTCGATCACGAGTACGTCGAACGAATCGGGCTTCGGAAGGATGGTTCCGAGTTCCCCCTCGCGTTCTCGTTCTACGAACACGAACACGATGGACGACGACTCTTCACGGCGATCATCCGTGATATTTCGGAGCGAAAGCAACGGGAACGGGAACTGGAGAACACCAAGGAGAAGTACGAGCGACTCGTCGAAGCGGCCCCGGACGCGATTTTCATTGCGGACACGGAAACCGGGACGATCGAAGACGCGAATCGAGCGGCGGCGACGCTCATGGGGAAGTCACAGGACGAACTCTGCGGGATGCATCTGGCGGACCTGCACCCAACAAAACAGCCGGAGCAGTATGCGACACGACTTCACGAGTACTCCGAGAACGGCGGCGATAACGGGGACGCGACGGGCACCAGCGGACACGAACGGACCCGGCATATCGTCCGCGATGATGGAACCCACATTCCGGTCGAGGTCAGTACGGGCGTCACCGACCTCGCCGACAAAACGGTCGTCCAGGGAATCTTCAGGGACGTCTCCGGCCGACAGGAGCGTAAAGAAGAGCTTCGACGGGAACGGGATCTCACCGAACGAATTCTCGAAACGAGCCCGATCGCGATCGGCGTTTTCACACCGGACAGACGGCTCGTTCGGGCGAACGAACAGGTCGCCGCTATTCTCGGCGAGCCAATCGAACAGTTGTTGTCCCGTCCGTCACTGGACGATTTCACTCTGTACGATTCCGAGAACCGACCGATCGATCCTCGAGACGCGATTATGGCAGAAGTCATCGAAACCGGCTCCGCAGCGTACGATTACGAAGCGATTCTCGAACGAGCGGATGGCGAGCGACTGTGGGTTTCGTTGAGCGCCGCTCCACTCCGGTCCCCCGATGGTGAACTCGAATATCTCGTCCTGGTCGGGGAAGACATCTCCGAACGGAAGGAACGTGAAGCGGCTCTCGAACGCCACCGTGATCGCCTCGACACGCTCAATCGGATCAACCGCCTCATCCGTGAGATCAATCAGACACTCGTTCGAACGACGACGCGGGAGGAAATCGAGACTAGCGTCTGTGAACGACTCGCCGCGTCCGACCTCTATCAGGACGCATTTATCGGCGAACGTTCGTTGCCAAATGGCGGCATCGAGCCTCGAACGGGGGCAAACCTCGATGCGAACTATTTCGATCTCCTTGCCGAGACGGATACGGTCGAAACGAGTACCGGCGGTGCTGCCGAAGCGATCAGTACACAGGAACCCCAACTGATCACGTCGATCCAGTCCGACCCTCTCTTCCCCGATTCGTTGCGGGACGAAGCGCTATCCCGGGGATATCGTTCCGTGCTTTGTATCCCGCTCGTTTATCGGGAGACGACGTACGGCGTGTTGGTTCTCCATTCGTCTCGTTCCGACGCATTCAGTGAACGGGAACGAGCCGTTTTCCAAGAACTGGGCAAGACGATCGGCCACGCGATTCATGCCGCGGAGAGTAAGAAGCTACTCCACACGGATAGCCGCTATGAACTCACGTTCGATCTCACCGAGACGACCGCGTTCTTCGTCACTGCATCCGCCGACTTGCAGTGCTCTATCACGCTCGAAGACCTCGTGCCTTCGACGGACAGGGAACTACTCTACTATATCACGTTGGAGAATGCACCAGCCGATGCGTTTCTCGAAATGACGCGTCGGCAATCGATCGTCAAAAAGGCCCGCTGTATCAGGGAGGAACCGGAACAAAGCCTCCTTGAAATCGTGTTCGTTGGAGCATCGACCTCCCCACAGGTTCTCATCGAACGGGGTGCCCGTATCAAACACGCAAAGGTTATCGAAGGGAGTGGATCGATCGTTGCTGAAGCCCCGGCCGATGCCGATATCCGTGTACTCACTGACGCCGTGCAGTCGATCTATCCAAATGCTCGGTTGACGACGAAACGGGAGGTCAAACGGTCCCTCTCTTCCTTCGGTAGACGCCAGATGCACCTCACGGACCAGTTGACTGACCGCCAACAGGCCGCCTTGACCGCGGCATACAATGCCGGTTTTTTCGAGTGGCCACGTGAGAGCACCGGTGAAGCGGTCGCAGATTCGCTCGCCGTATCGGCACCCACGTTCCACCAGCATCTCAGAGCGAGCGAACGAAAACTGTTGCAGGTGCTCTTCGAAGGGACGGAAACGATGGAGTAGCACGTGATTCCTAACTGTTTAGGGATCCCGTTTTTTGGGAGGGATACTCAATCACTGCTCATGAGTACGCATCAATCGACCAACTCAGACCGACTCACAAAAGCTCAGGTCGTCGGCCTGTTGCAGCATCGACATCGTCGTGCTGTTATTGCCTTCCTCAAGCGAGAGCAGACCGGCCGTGCCCGCTTCGATGACCTCGTCGAATACGTTCTCTCCACGAGTCAACGGGAGGAATCGTCGGTCGATCAGCGTCAACGGGTCAAAATCGGGTTACTTCACAACCACCTACCGAGATTGGCGGATGCTGGTTTGCTCGAATACGACCAACGGAGTGAAACGGTACGGTATTGGGGTGATTCTCGATTCGAACCCTTCCTCGAAACCGTTTCCAGCGACGAATTCTCGCGGTAGCCCTTCTTCCACAGTCCCGTCTCAACTCATTCTCCACTGGTCACAACGCACGATAGCGGTACTGAAAAAGGCCGAAATCACCGACTATCCGAATTCGGAGTCCGAAACTCCCGCGATCAGGCTCCTGCTTCGTGCGATCCGCGTCGGCCGCCGGAGTATGCCGACCACCACAGAATTATCGCCGCGATGACGAGGGCGACGAGGTCGAACAGGGAAACGACGAGGTGAATCGCAACGAGCGCTTGCGACGGGTTCGGGACACCCGTGAGGACACCCAGATAGGCTTCCAGCGGAAGTACTGCCGTGGCGGCGGTGAGGCTCCACCGTGTGATGGTGAATTCCTTGACGCGCCACCACGCGAGTCCCGTCGCGACGAGCATCAGCACTCCGGTAACGAACGCCGTCGCCCGGTGGAACCATTCGGCGAGAATCTGTCCATGAGTGTACGTTTGGGAGAGCGATCCGGGGGAGTGAAGCAGGGGTATGTAACTCCCTGCGCACTTCGGAAACCCGCCGCCACAGGCCATCCATCCTCGAAGCGCTACGGAGTACGTCGCTGCACCCATCAGAATGAACATCCCGATCAGCGAGATGGTAACGAGGTATCGGAGTACGGTTCGTTCGGTCGTCGCCCGGCCGTCATCGCCGAACGACTCCCCTGTCGTGTCCGATCCGCTGTCTGTCATGGCTTACCGGGTAATTCGATTCTTCTTCGTATAACTCCCTCGAAACATCGGCGTCGGACTCTCATAACCATGTTCATAATTTCTCCCGGCGGTGACTAGTATCATCCCTTTTGCGGCCTGTACGAGCATCTTCGACGGTATCGTGGACCCTGCTCGATGCACGACCATGTGTCCCTGTGACGTGTGGAAAATGCCGATCTCATCGCGTCAGTGATTCCGTGACGAACGATCGCTACCGAGTAGATATCCCCCAAACGTCGGAACCCAGAGGAGAAGCGGATACGCAACCCATCGTTCGATACCGCCGGAGCCAAGCGCTGCCAACGGGCTAGGTTCCCGGAGGACGAGACCGTAGAAGAAGACGCTCACGAGGACCAGTAAGGACACCCCACCGAACAGGACGCAGAGATATGCGAACGGACGAGCGACGACCCGCGAGGAGAGAACGACGGTGATTCCTCCGCTGAAGAACGTGAGGAGTGCGAAGAGGCCGTGCCAAGGTGTGATGTTCCCGGGAAACACTCCAACGCCGAAAACCCCAATTCCGAACACTGCCAGGGGGACGGTGAGAATGCGACGGCCCCACGCTCGATGAATGAAGTAGGTCGCTATCAGAAGGAGGGCTCCGGTCATCAACATCGTCCCGTTGAAAATGGTCGCGGATGGTTGCTGTATAATCGGATTCGGTGGTTGGGTAGACCCGAGGTCGCTGATGTCCTGTCGGGTCGAATATCCCGGATAGAGAACTTCCCCGGTGATGATTCCCATAAATGCGATTCCACCGGCGAGGATCATACAGACTCCTGCGACTGACGCGTCTACGCCTCCGACTGTAGACGCACCATCCCGACCTCCGGCGTCGTTCATGACACCGAATGCAACGATCAACCTGTTAAAATAGATACGTGATTACTTCTGTCGCATCTCTCCCCTAATAATGGGATTTGCACGACGATTCCCAACCGTGAACGTATTTCGACGACGTTCCGCGCCTCGGTCACTGACGACGGGAGTACGACACTGGGGTCGTGGTCGAGGCCCGCAGCGTCGTCCGCTCCACCGGTGCCGTCCGTCTCACCGTTCGTCGTTCGCCCGTGCCATCCGTCGCGCCGCTTCGACGAGGACGCCGAGCGACTGTTGAACATCATCGTCGCGTAGGGCCGCGAGCAGGCCGAACGGGCCGAGTTTCTTCGGCTTCGTCTCGTCCGTGAACGCGCTCAACCCGGCGTCGAACGAGTTCACGACCTCGGGTTGGGCGGCCGTCTCGGTCAGCGCGACCAAGCCCTCCATGTTCCGACCCAGTTCGTACATGTCCGGCGTCTCGCGCTCCCGACGGGCGTCAGTGAACCCCTCGACGGCCATCCGGAGATCCGCGATCGGTTCGCGGTTGTTCCGAGCGACGTTCGTGAGTTCGGGAACGAGGTCGTTGGCCAGTCCACGCGTTACGTCGAGCAGTTCGAGGAGTTCGACCAGTGCGTCGGCGTTTTCGCCGAACCGTTCGAGGAGGACGATGGTTTCTTCCTTCTCGAAAGCCGTTCGCAATCGCTCGACTGTCTCACGGTTCTCGCGAACGACCGTGACGAGTTCGGGAGCGAGATCCTCGGTCAGACCGACGCTGACTTCGAGAACATCCAGCAGTTCGACCAACCGTTCCGAGTTGTTTCCGACCTTCTGGAGCAGGACGAGTGTCTCCTCGCGCTCGAACGCCATTCGAAGCTCACGGAGGGGTTCGCGGTTGTCGCGAGCGACGTCAGTGAGTTCAGGGACGAGTTCCTCCGCGAGGCCCTGCGTCGCGTCGAGGGCGTCGAGCAACGCGATGAGGTCCTCGGCGTTGTCGTCGATTTTGTCCACGAGTGCGTCGAGGTCCTCCGAGTCGCGTTCGATGACCGCCTCCTGTGTTTGTGTATCACTCATTCGTGATCACCTACGGGAGCGGGTCGTAGCCGTGCAACCAGAGGTTCCAGTACACCGACGGCAGCACGTTGACGTCCAAAATCCAGTTCATCTTGCTCTCGACCGGCGCGGAGATGCTCTCCTCATAGTCGAACTCCGCCATCATCGCCTTCCCTTTCCGCGTAAGGAGCGGACAGGCGGCGTATCCGGAGTACTCCGTTCGTGGCGCGCGCCCCTCGATGAGCGCTTCGATGTTGTCAGCGGCGACGTGCGCTTCTTTGCGGGCGGCGGCCGCGGTCTTCGAGTGCGGCGCGTTCTCACAGTCACCCAATGCGAACACGTCGTCGTACTCCGTGTGCTGCAGTGTGCGCTCGTCTATCGTCACGTACTCTCCGCTCTCGCTGCCCTCGGTCAGGGGGGAGCCTTCGGTGATTGCCGTCTGGCCGTACTGCGGTGTCACCGGTGCGAGGAGGTCGTATTCGATCACCCGGCCGTCCGCGCTACGGACGACCCGTTCGTCGGGGTCGATTTCCTCGACGGAGAAGTTCGCTTCGAACTGTATGTCACGGTCGTCCCACAACTCGTAGAGTTTGTCCCGGTAGGGTTGGACACCGAAGTGGTGGTCTGCGTTCCGGGTCATGATGAACTCCGTCTCCTCGCGGATTCCCTTGCGCCGAGCGAAATCCTCGGCGAGCATCGTCATCTTCAGCGGTGCACCGGGACACTTGATGGGCGTATCGGGTTGGGTGACCACGAACGTTCCCCCGTCGAAATCCTCGAACGCCTCCCGCATCGCCATCGCCGCTTCGTAGTGATAGAATGGGTAGACAGAATCGGTTTCCTCCCATCCTTCGAGTAGCCCGGGAATCGCTTCGGGCGCGAGGCGGTGGCCGGTGGCGACGACGAGGTAATCGTACTCGAAATCGCCCTCGGAACATTCGACGACCTTCTCGTCGGGATCGACGCCGGTTACCTCGTCCTGTACGAACTTCACGCCGTTCTCGAAGAGTTCGCGGATGTCTCGACTCTGCTCTTCGGCCTCGAGATAGCCGAAGGGAATGAGATAGAACGACGGCTGATACATGTGCTTCGTGCTCTTGTCGATCACCGTGATATCGGCGTCGGTACCCAACTTCCGTCGAAGGATGTTCGCCGTCATGGCACCACCCGTTCCCGCACCGAGAACGACTATTTTTACCATACCTACTCGATACGTGTGGTCCGACGCCAATCAAGCTGAAGATAGAAGCAATATTGTTGTGCAATACTCACAATATCGATGAATGGCGGAAATTTTTGTATCTTGAAGATCCGGCGGGTTAAAGCCGCTTGAAACGGAATCGGGCTCACTCGGTCTCGATCGGTGCGTCCACGAGGTTTCCCCATTCACTCCACGATCCGTCGTAGTTACGCACGGTCTCGTAGTCGAGCAGTTCCGAGAGGACGAACCACGACAGGGCGGAGCGCTCGCCCACGTGACAGTAGACGATAACGTCGTCGTCCTGTGCGATCCCTTCCCCCTCGTAGATGGTCCTGAGTTCGTCGCGACGCTTGAACCTGCCGTCGTCATCGAGAACGTCGAACCAAGGGACGTTAACGGAATCGGGAATGTGCCCGCCCACCATCGTCATCGGCATCCCCTCGCCGTTCGGCGGTGCCCGGACGTCGCCGACGAACTCCTCGGAACTCCGGACGTCGAGCAACGTCACGTCCTCCGTGAGCGCCCGTTCGACGTCGTCGCGAGTCGCCCGTAGGTGGTCGAACGGTCCACTCGCGTCGTACTCACGTTCAGTGACCGATGGTACCTCGGTCGTGGTGGGGTAGCCCGCTTCGATCCAGTAGTCACGGCCCCCATCGAGGAGGTAGAGGTCGTCGTGGCCGTAGAATTTGAACAGCCAGTAGGCGTAGGCGGCGAACCAGTTCGACTCGCCCCCGTAGAGGACGACGGTGCTATCCTCGGTGATACCGTGCCGTCCCAGCACCGCCTCGAATGTTCCCTTTTCCGGAACGCCACGGCCGTTTTCTCCCGTCAGATGCATTTGCCAGTCGAGCTTGATCGCCCCGGGAATATGCCCGTCCTCGTAGGTGTCGCTCGTGTCCACCTCGATCAGGAGGAGCGACGGGTCGTCGTTTCGAACCTCGTCCAACCGTTCGTCGAGCCACTCCGCCTCGACGAGGACGTCCGTTGCGTAGTCGCCCCGGTCCGCCCCGTCCAACGCCAGTCCGTAACAGGTCTGACGGGCGTCACGGAGCGCTGGTGTCGATTCGAGTAAGTCCGCATCGTCGAGCTGTTTGATACCGTAGCGCGTCGTTCGCGCCGATAACATCGTCTCCTCGATGATCGCTTTCTGTGTCATTCGACCGTTCTGGTCGAGTATCTTATAGATGAACTTGGAGCTAGGAGGAAGACCATCGAGTTTCTCACGCACCGAATCCGGATTGGACATTAAATCACTAATTCGTCGTAGCGACTCCAACGTAATGTGATTGCCGGTTCGAAGCGGGTAGTCGAGATAATAGTACACAATACTGCCGAGGTTTTTCATCCCTCGCCGCGAACGCTCTCCGAGAGAGTTGAACGGGCCATAATGGGGCAATAATGTGGTCTTATCGTCCCAACCATCCGATGCCGGATCGATGTCCCGGCAATAAATCTGACCTGACGAACCCTTATTATTGCATGGAAGATACAATTCAATGCAATGGTTCAGGAAATCACGGTGGAGCAGTTGCGAGATAAGATCGATGCGAACGACGACGTCACCCTGTTCGATACGCGAAACCCGGACGATTACGCCGACTGGCACATCGCGCACGCCGAGAACGTCGAGTTCTCGGGTGCGAACGACGAACTGGTCGGCGATTTCGACGCCCACCGCGAGGAACTCGCTCCCGACGACGAGGTAATCACCATCTGTGCGACCGGCAAGTCTGCCGGGCAGTTCGCCGAGTGGCTCGAAGCGGACGGGTTCGAGAACGTACTGACGGTCGAAGGTGGCATGGAATCGTGGAGCATGCTCTACGACGTCGTCCCCATCGCAACGCGGAACGATGACGTGGAAATCCTCCAGTTACAGCGCCGCTCGAAGGGATGTCTCGGCTACGTCGTCGGCGACAAGCGGACCGGCGAGGCCGCCGCAATCGACGTGACTCGTGCCACAGGGACGTTCATGAACGCCGCCGCGGAGCGAGGCTTCGAAATCACGCACGTCTTCGATACCCACATCCACGCCGACCACATCTCCGGCGGCCGCCGACTCGCCGACGAACTCGACGTTCCGTACCACCTCGGTTCACCCGCTGCGACGCGCGACCCCGAGTACGATTTCGACGGTGTCGACCCGAACGACACGGTGGATATCGGCGATGTCGATATCAAGGCCGTCCACACGCCCGGTCACACGACGGGTATGACTTCGTGGTTGATCGACGACGAGGCGCTGTTGACAGGCGACACCCTGTTCGTCGAGTCCATCGGCCGCACCGAACTCCAGTTCGCCGACGCCGACGCACGCGACGGCGCACGCGTCCAGTACGCGACGCTCCAGAAGGTCATCCTGTCCCTTCCCGACCACGTGAAGATTCTCCCGGGGCACTTCTCGGTCACCGACGACGGCAAGTACGTCGACGTCACGCCCGGCGTGCCGATGGTCACGACGGTTGGCTCCGTCCGGCGTACCAACGAGATCGTGCAGTTAGCGGAGGACGAGTTCGTCGAGCACATGTTCGAGAACCTCCCGTCGAAACCGCCGAACTACGAGACCGTGATCGCCACGAATCAGGGGAGCTACGTACCGGAAAGCATCGACGAGGAGAACGAACTCGAACTCGGACCGAACCGCTGTGCGGCGACCGAAGACAGCGTCGTTGCCGACGATTAGACAGCACCGTTCTCTCTCGGTACCTGCCCCTCTGGACGATTTCCGAGGTGTGATGGCGATATAACGGCGCTACAACTCCGGATGATATCCGGTCAGTCCGACGCTCCTCGATCGTCGATGATCGCCTCCACGGTCCCCTCCTCGCGAATCTCTCCGAGTGTCTCGTCTAAGGACGCGGCCTCGAACGTTTCCAAGACTTGCTCGTTTACGCCAGCCAAGCGGAGTTCTATCCCACGCGGTTCGAGGGTGCGATGCAGGTCTTCGAACATCTCTACGGACGCGAGGTCGACCATCGGTGAAGTGGAGAGGTCGAAGACGATGAGGTCGACCGGCGATTGTCGCTCCTCGATCCTCTCCAGTAGATCGTCCAGAACGCTGTTCGTGTTCGCGTAGAACAATCCGGCGTCCACACGATACACGAGCACGCCCGGTTCTTCGACCGCTTCCGGGTGTTGCTCTCTGCTGACGAAGTGGTCGGTGTCAGGAATCCGGGCGAGCACCTCCTTCTTGGGGTTGCTCGCCCGCGAGATGGCAATCGTGAGCGAGAGGAAGACGCCGATGAACACCCCCCAGAGCATTCCGAGGGCGAGCACGCCGAGCAGCGCCGCCGCCGCGATGAAGAACTCGTTTCGGCTGATGGTGTGTAGTCGTTGCATGCCATCGACGTCGACGATGCCGATGACGGCGACGATGACGACCGCACCGAGCGTCGCATCCGGAAGCGTCCTGAACAACCCGGTCAGAAACAGGAGGACGACGACGAGGACGCCGACGATCACCGCGCTGACGATCTGTGATTTCCCGTTCATGGAATCGTTGAGCGCGCTTCGGGACATGCTCCCCCCGACGACGAAGCCACCGAACAGTCCCGAGGCGACGTTCGCAGCGCCGTCCGCGAGAAGTTCTTGGTCGGGGTCCGCCCGGTAATCGTTCCGACGTGCAAACGTTTGAACGGCCCCGATGCCTTGCACGTACGAGAGGATGAAGAGGGCGATGGCCACGGGAACGAGCGATTCGATAACCCCGACCGACGGTACCGACGGAACCGTCACCGGGGGGAGGCCACTCTGAATTTGTCCGACTACCGTGACCCCTCGCGCTTGGAGATCAAGTGTCGACGACACGACGATGGAAAGCAGGACGACGAGGAGCGCGGTCGGTGCACGCGGGAGGAAGCGTTTCCCGAGGAGCAACAGGGCGATGGAAACGAGTCCGACCGCGACCGTCGTGGACTGTGCCTCGGTCAAGTGAGTGGCGATGAACCAGACGCGCTGGAAGAAGGTGCCCGACGACCCCGAGATGCCGAGGAGTTTCCCGAGCTGCGTGGAAATGATATAGAGCCCGGCACCGGACGCGAAACCGGTGAGCACCGATCCGGAAATGAAGTTCACGAGGTAACCGAGTCGGAACACCCAAGCGACGACACAGATGATGCCGACGATGATCGTCGTGATGGTGACGAGGGAGGCATATTCCATCCCACGTCCGGTTGCGATCGGTCCCACCTCCGTGAGGAGCAGGATGGCAAGCGGCGACGTCGGTCCGACGATCACTTGCCGGGACGAGGCGAAGAACACGTACGCGAGGGCACCCATCAGGGCGGCATACAGTCCCGTCTGCGGGGGTAGTCCAGCGAGCGAGGCGTACGCCAATCCACCGGGGATGACCGCGGCCGAAACCGTGAGTCCCGACACGATGTCGATCCGTAACCACGATCGGTCGTACTTCGGAAGCCATTCCGTCACCGGAAGTTCCGACTTGAGATCCTCTCTAACTCGTCGTGAAAGACTGTTGCTGGCCATCGATTTCCCCCCGATGTTGGAACCCATCAGTGTACGCTGTCCGAGGGCAAAAGTGTTGTGAGGGAAACAAATTTGGGATTGGGGAAGTTCAGGTTCGATAAGCTGTCGGATGTATGGGTATGCGAGCATCGTGAGTTCACCTCCTCGAACCATCTCCCCCGAGAGACGCCGTACTAGCGGTAATACCAATATTCCAGTGGGACGGGGAAACGAGAACCCCTGATACATCAGATATTTTTATAGAATATTTATCATGTCTTGTGGTGTATTCTTGTTCGATCATGCAAATTGACTGGAGAGCTGTCATCACCGGTTTCTTGACCGCGTTCATTCTCGGACTACTCGCTGCCTGGTTCGTCCCGATTACGGCGATGTCGGGACTCGTCCACGCACTACCTGGCCTCATCGGCGGGTTCGTCGCCGGTTACATGGTCGTCGGGACCGAACGCGGTGCCGTCCACGGTGGACTTGCCACCGTCATCGGCGGGGTCGTTCTCCTCGTCGTGTGGGCAGTGCTCGGCGCGCTGTTCTCCGGTCTCTTCCCGGCGTTCACGGGCCTCGCACTCGGCCTATTCATCCTGCTCATCCAGGCGATTCCCGGTGCCATCGCTGGTGCCATCGGTGGATGGGCGAAAGGTCGCAGCACCGAGACACGGGAAACCGTCGGGACCGCCCGCTGACGGACGACGGCTGGTCGCCATCTTACGGCGACAACGTGTCGTTCGTTGGGAGTAATCGAGTTTTGTATCGACAGGGGTTGCATGCTGCAACCTCTACGTAGCTCGAGTAACGCTGTAACCTCGACACAGCTTGAGTAACTTCTACGTAGCTCGATTACGAGGGGCTCGGAGTCTGAACACGGGACAGATACGCCGTGAGATCCGTCGTGGAAATCATTCCGATAACCCCTTCGGTTTCATCCACCACGGGCATGTGGTGAATTCCGTGTGTAATCATACGATCGGAGACATCGCGGATCGAGTCCTGTGCCGTCGCAGTCATGACATCGGTCGACATGTACTCGGATACCGGCGTTTCGTCCTTGGGTTGTCGTTCGGCAACGATTCGAACGAAGTCGGTGGTCGTCAGAATTCCCAGCAGATGGTTCTCGTCATCGGTGACGATTACCGAACCGATCCCGCTCTCGATCATCTCTCGTGCTGCCTCTTCGACGAGCGTATCGGGTGATGCGGTGTGGAGGGTCGTCGTCATTAGCTGACCGACGAAAATATCGTCCATACACGTAGTCTTTTTTGAATATTGATAAAAGTTGTCGCTACTCACGCTCCTTGCCGACTTTCTCCCCTTCGCCAGTCACGCGACACCGTTCGAAGGCGAACCTCGTTCGAGGATACCCCGATCCAGCCAAAGACATATACGGGATAGCAGTGCATTACTGTTAATGGTTAGCAAACCGGTCTATCTCGGAGCGTCACTCACCGCAGTGATCAGTACGCTCGCGGGGATTCTCGGTGGCAGTGGCGCGCTCGCCCCGTGGGGGATCGTCGGTGGACTCGTCGCGGGATGGACCGCAGAAACGGTCTCGGACGGGCTATACGACGGTGCGCTCGCCGGACTCTTCGGTGCCGTCGCGACCGTGATACTCATGGGTGTCTTCAGCGCGGTAAGTGCCGCGCTTACTGCCGCGAACGTCGGTATCGCTGGCTTCGTTGGTGCATACACGTCCACCGTCATCGCCGTGATGATCGTTCCTACGTTTGCGGTCGAAGGGATCATCATCGGTCCACTCACCCGGTACGCGAAAACCACGCTCCAGCGACGGCCCCCAAACGGTAGCGGCAAGGTGGAGGAAACGTGATCGCGGAGATCGGTTGATCGTCGTTTGCGGGCGATTTTTCGGACGGTGGTCGTCCAACCGAGCGCTCTCGGACGTCGCATCGCATCTCGGCATGTGAACGCGTTCGCCATCCGGTCGACGAGAATCACGCTGGAAGCGACCGCCCGAACCGTTTATGCCTATGTCGATTGATTGATACTCCGCGATGCCATACTTCGAGACCCACGATGGCGTGCCGATCTACTACGAGGATCAGGGACAGGGGGAGACGATTCTACTCGTCCACGGCTGGATGATGAATGCCGAGTACTGGTGGCAGAAGAACTTCGATGCCTTGGCCGACTCCCACCGCGTCGTGGCCCTCGACCTTCGGGGACATGGACGCTCCGGAAAGACTGACGCGGGGCACACCCTCGCACAGTACGCACGGGACATCCGGGAACTGATCGAGACGCTCGAACTCACCGACGTTACCCTCGTAGGATGGTCGATGGGGACGATGGTCATGTTCGAATACTTCGACCAGTTCGGAACCCACCGGCTATCCCGTGCCGTATTCGTGGACCAGAGTCCAAAATTACAGTACGATGACGACTGGCCTCACGGGTCACCCGGTGAGTTCTCGGGTATCGATGGCGTCGATATCACGACGAACCTCACGTACAATCGTCCGTCGGTTGCAAAACCGTTCTTAAAGGCGATGTTCAACGAACCACCGGCGGCGGACACGATCGACGAGATGTACGCCGAGACGACCAAGACTCCGACGAGCGTCGCCATCGATATCTTTCTGGATGTCGTGTATTCCGACTTCCGACCGGTGGTACCCACGATCGACGTGCCGGTCCTGCTTCTCTACGGCGAACGGAACGATATCTTCCCGACGGACGTAGGGGGGTGGCTCGAAGACCACCTCCCCGAGGCGACCCTCGTACGGTTCGAACGGAGCGGACACTGTCCCTTCTGGGAGGAGCCTGAAAAGTTCAATCGGGAGATCACGTCGTTCGTGGAGTGAATCCGTCACGAAGACGATTGCGCCGTGTCCGGATCGATCGTCTTACCGGATCGACTGAGGGTAACTGCTCGTGTGGTCGTTACAGAGTCGGTACCCGTGCCTCAAACGTTCAGACCGGGAATGTGGCACTTTAGGTCGGCCATACTATCGATTCTCACTTTTTGGGAATGCGAAAAAGAACTATGCCCCCTGGAGCAAACGGAATAGATGTGGCGAGCAAGACGGCCACTGGCTTGCTCACTCGACCACCGTCAACACTCTGTGGAACGACAAGGACTGTCGTCGTCGAAAACTGTGGTTGAATCGAGCTTACCCGCGTCGATTCGGCAATCGGAGCACGAAAATTCGCGGTCACCCCGGACCTCCCGGACTTGAATCGTTTCCCACCCGCACCCATGTGACGTTCGACCCAACGGGGAACGAGATACGCCGGTTTCAAGCACGTGAGGTCCGTGGGACAGGCCACAAACGTCTGCCCGAAATCCTCCCATCGGAAGGTGGGAGGAGAGTAGGCCGTCTCCCGCCAATTTTACACTGACGACGAGATGATCGCCCAGCGCATGCTGTGAATTACGGCCATCGGACACGACTACGGCGACAGAGTGTCGATAAAAATCGATAAAACGGGACGACTTATCCGGTGTTCGTAAGCCCACCGTCCAGCACGAGTGATTCCCCGTTAACGTAATCCGCGAGATCGGAAGCCAGAAACAGCGCTGCATTTGCGACGTCCTGTGGTGTCCCAAATCGCTGCGAAGGAATCATCTGCTCGTACATCTCTCCTTCTTCGGTGCCGACGATTTCGACATCGTCGGTGGTCATCATCGTTTCGATGACCCCGGGGTGAATCGCATTGACACGGATTCCTTCGGAACCGAGTGCGTCAGCGAGCGCGTAGGTCATCAATCGAACGGCACCCTTCGAGGTACAATACGTAACGTATTCCCCGGTTCCTTCGAGTCCGGCGACACTGGAGAGGTTGATGATACTGCCACCTCCGTTCGCCACCATACGCTTGGCAGCGGCTTGCGCCCCGAAGAACACGCCTTTGACGTTGATGTCCATGAGTCGATTGTAGTCGTCTTCGGACACCTCCAGGAAATTTTCACCGCGGAAAATCCCGGCATTGTTGATCATGATGTCGACCCCGCCGAACTCCTCGGCTGCTTCGACGCTCGCTTCGAGATCGTCTTTCTCGGTGACGTCACATTTGACGAACGTTGCCTCGGATCCCGTTTCCGCAGCGATCGCTTCGTGCGTCGGAGTCCCGCCCTCACGCGGAGAGTCACGAATATCGGCAACGACGATGTCGGCACCTTCCTCGGCGAACGTTCTTGCAATCGCACGACCATTGCCACTCGAACCGCCCGTTATGACCGCTACCGAACCGGAAAGCAATTCATCCATGGTACCACTTCTTGTCACACGTTAGCAATCGAAATATCGATTATATAATAGTGGGGTCACGACTCTCGCTCAATTATTGATCCCGTTCGTTATCGTTTCCTTCCGACGTTCATAGTCAAGCTTCTCGGAATCAAGATCGCGACACTTCGCGAAAATATTGATACTCATACACCACCTAGTCGGTGAATATGAGCGTGTCCGGCCCAATTACAGTCCAACGGGTCAACGAACTCGTCACGGCTAATCAAGTGATCAGAGCACCCTACTACCATGCCGACCACGACGAGGGGGTTCGTTTCACGGACCCGGAAAAAGGGCTCCAATGGGGTGCCGACGTCGTTCCTGCCATGATGGGTCTCTTCCGAGTCGAAAAAGACACCCGTGGCGACCACCCCGACGGCTGGGTGGGTTTCGCTCGCCACTGGCGAGGAGGGACGATGCGGCTGGACTTCGACATGTTTTCTAGATCCGATGAGACGGACTCGATCCTGGTCGTGACCGCGATATCGGGGCGAGAGGGAGAGCAGACCATCGTGGACGAAGACTTCGGAGAAATCGAGCTTTCGGACCAGGTTCCGACGCAGGAGGATTGGGGAGGACGGCAAAAACGGTACCAGGCGATTCGGAGGGACGATACTGCCGATGGATCGGCAGCGGTACACGCGTATATTGCGGCGCTGCCGGGGTGGAATCGTGAGATTGCGGCACGATTCGACGAAATCGTTCGAAACGAGTTACCCCACGTGCGCCGCGCCGTGAAGTATCACCAGCCGTTCTACGGCGTCGAGGACCAGGGCTGGTTCGCGTCATTCAGTGCGTTCTCGAAACACGTGAAACTGACATTCGTGTGTGAAACGTACCTTGAGCCGAAGCCTCCCAGCGGGACGGGTCCGAAGAGACAGGCCCTGGACCTGAAGGAGACGGACACACTGGACGAGGAGCAGGTCGCTTCCTGGGTCCAACAGGCCGCCGCCGATCCGGGAATGGGCTGGTGAGGAACCCGACGCCTCCGCCCACGAATCCGACATCGAGGGCGAAGTGCAACCCGTTGACGAACGTTTCGATGAGCAGGTCTCCGAGCGTCCGCGGATTTGCTATTCAAAGACCTATCTTCCTTCCCGAATCGATTGATCAGATAGCGATACGTAGAGAACGATCCGTAGTATTAGCTCTCGTAGGTCTCTAAAAGCTCCGTGTATCGTTTTCGGATCGTCACGGGGGCGATATGGGCAACGGACCCGACCGCTTCCTGTGTCACCGATTCGTTGCTCAGCGTTGCGGCCGCATAGACCGCTGCGGCCGCAAGTGCGACGGGACTCTTTCCGATGTGGACGTTGTGCTGTTTTGCAGTATCCAGCAAAGCACGAGCCTGCCGTTCCGCGTCACCGCTTAGATCGAGTTCGGAGACGAAACGAGGAACGAACCGTATCGGATCCGTCGGTGCGATACCGATCTCCAGTTCGGCCGTGATGTAGCGATACGCTCGGTGAATACGGCGCCGCTCGACTCGACTGACGACCGCAAAATCGTCGAGACTAAGCGGTGCGTCTGCCTGACGAGCGGCAGCATAGAGGCTCGCGGTCGCCATCCCTTCGATCGACCGTCCGGGAAGCAGGTCGGCTTCGAGCGCACGCCGATAAATGACACCGGCGGTTTCGGTATCCGACCGCGGTATATCGAGCGCCGCAGCCATGCGGGAAATCTCCCCCAGCGCCTGCTTGAGATTTCGCTCCTGGTTCGATTTCGAGCGGTACCGTTCGTCCCACGTACGAAGTCGTTTCATTTTCCGCCGCTTTCGACTCCCGAGGGGCTTCCCGTTCGCATCGATGTTTCGATGGCTGATCGTCGTACTCAACCCCTTGTCGTGGAGTTGATTGGTCATCGGCGAACCGACGCGGCTTCGTTGTTGATCCTCTTCGGTAGAAAACGCCCGCCATTCGGGGCCGTGATCGATTGGACGATCGGAGATGACGAACCCACAGTCATCGCAGACTATTTCGGCTGCTTGGTTTGCGACCGAAACCCGTGTCTCACATTCCGGACACTCAAAGGAGCCAGCAGCGACATCCCTCTCTCGACGGTTCGAATGGTCCGTCTCGGTTTGCTGGTCCGGGGGTCGTGTTCGTCGTTCCATTTTAGCAACTCCTTCCGTATCTCAGGTTCTTCTGTGACTATGACTGCCATATACCATAGTCGGGGGCGATGGTTTTCACAAAGTAGGAATGAGGGATGGAAACCAGCGGACTCGAACACACGAAGGATGCAATGATGCTACCGCCGACCGGCTAGCCGTCCTTCCGTGAACGGCCGTCTATCCACCATCGGTCGTCTGAACGTCTCTGTCCATCATCGGTCGTCTGAACGTCTCCGTCTGTCAGTCGATGCTCGTTGAGTCGCCATCGTATTCCGGGAGGCTGATTCAGCGAAACTGTTGGGTCCACTCATCAGGGCGGTACTTCATCCGAGCGAAATGTCGAGATACAGCATCACGATCGTTCCGAAAATCGTCCCGAGGGTTGCGATACGCTCGTACCCTTTCGTGTGTGTCTCCGGAACGATTTCGTCGCTGATGACGAACAGCATCGCTCCCGCGGCGAATCCCATCGCGTAGGGGAGTAAGGCCGAAACTGATTGAACGGCGTACGCACCGAGGACCGCGAGTGGTATCTCGACCAGACCGGAACGAACCCCCGCGAATGCAGCATAGAAGCGTTTGTCCAATCCCGCGTTGATCGCGGCCACCGAAACCGCCAATCCCTCCGGAATATTCTGGATACCGATGGCGAGCATTAGCGGAATCGCCGTACCGAGATCACCGCTGCCGAAACCCACGCCAACCGCGAGTCCCTCGGGCATATTGTGGAGCGTAATCGCGAGAATAAACAGGATGACACCGGAGAGTCGTTCGTCGTCTACGGGTAAATCGGTACTCGGATTCGCGGCGTCCGTTCTCCGTCGACCGGTGAGTAGAAAGTGTGCGTGCGGCACGAGTACGTCTGCACGGTCCAAAAAGAGCGCACCCAGTGCGATTCCGACCAGGACTGGGATGGGATTTCCATCGGAATAGGTTTCGATCCCGGGAATAATGAGGCTCGTAAAACTCGCAGCAAGCATTACGCCGGCAGCGAATCCGAGCGCACCGTCCATCGCCCGCTCGGATGGATCCCGCCAAACGAAAACCAACGACGCTCCGAGAAGGTTGAGAAACGCGATGATCACCCCTCCGATAAGCCCGTTGACGACCGGATCCGACCCAAACCACGCTGTAAACTGCGGGACTACCATCGGAGCCACCTCTCATCGTTCGAAACCATTGTTCCCCGGAGAATATTCACCGTCTTCCCGTATTAATGGTTGAGTGATACTGGTTTCGGGAATCGGTTCACTCGGTCCGTCGGGTCTGGCCCGGCAAGCACGGTCCGGGAGTAGTCTAAAGCCATCACCGCCGGATTTCCGGCGTTTTCTTCGTTCGAGGGCCAGTTCATCCCCACGTCCACCGCGCGTCGAGAACGTACCGGTACACCCCACTGATACCGATCGCAACGGCGTTCGCGAGTAGATAGAGAACGTTCCCCCAGTTCACGAGGCAAAAGAGGATGCCGAGCTGAATCGGGATCGCCGTCCCGCGGACGACGTTCGTTTTGAGCAATCCGACGAGGTAGCCTTTCGAACTCGTGTTTCGACTCGCCTGGAACGTCCACGCGTTATTGAGATTGTATTGAAACAGAATCGTAATCTCGATGGCGATCAGTGCGCCAAACAAGTAATCGAGGCCCGTTTTATCGACGAACATCCATAGCAGGATCGTTTGCACTCCCGCGGCGACACCCCCGACGAAAACGAACCGCCGCAACTGGGGCGTGAACAGGCCGCTGTGGAGATTACGAGGGAATCCCCGTGACATCTCTTATAGCTGAGGTGCTCGGGTCGTGTAGTCCTGTCGCTTCCGTCGTGGCTGTGAACGTCCTTCGACCAACAGGGTGGGACGCCCGTTCGAACGGGAGCGATCGGCCGCTCTAGGCGGCGGGGCGTCCTGTAGTGGTGTCCTCGTCGTCGCTGGCCGTCTCACCAAACTCGTCATCGTCGTCCGCCGTGAGTTCGGTGTACGCCGTTGCGAGCACGGCGGTCGAGAAGACCGTCGTGATAGCGCTCGCGGCCTGTGCGAACACCAAGGCGACGATATCGCCAGCGAGACTCCCACTTGCGAGGTCACCGAGGCCGAAGACGAGGTTGACGAGTACCACGAGGAAGAACACGGCCACGCCCAACACGAAGAGGTTGAGGCGGTATCCACGCGTCAATCCCCAACTGTTGCGGAACGCCGTGATGAAGTTCTGATCTTCGACGGCCACGTACACCGTCCAGAACGCCAAGGTCACGAGCAGGAAGATACCCGGGACGACGAACGCGACCAAACCCAGTGCGACGATGATTCCGAAGACGATCACGCCGACGAAGAGGTTGATCGCGGCCCAGACCATATTCCGGGTGAAGTATTCTCGGGGGAGACGTTCGGTTTCGTCGCTCACGAACACGCGAATGGCCGCGATGCTTACGACGAGCAACGCGATGCCCAACAGTAACGAGACGATTCCTGCACCGAGGGACGGGACGAGCAACGTCGGGTCCACTTGTCCACTGTTGGCGAACTGCTGCCCGGCGTTCAATCGATCGACGCCGAGTCCGAGCACGCCGTCGAGGACGGAGATGACGAAGATGATCCCCATGAGGGTGAGTCCGTTTCGTTCGGTACTGCGGCGGTAGCCACGCTTGAGCACGGCGGTGATATCGATCGGCATAATCACCCGTATAGTACGTCATGTGAGGAGATATAGATGTCGTGTGGTTGCCACCTGGCGAGAACTAGATCGTGATCCACGCCGCGGCGGCGGTGATCAGCGGCCTATCGGGTAACGATCAGCAGCCGTGGGGGGTAAGCTCCTTCGTGTACAGCGAATCGTCGTTCATATCCTTGAGCGTTACCGTCAGTGCGTCGGATCGACCATCGACGTCGACTTGCCCGAAGAACTGCAGTCCGTCGCTCGGCGGAAGGTTCGCTTCCCCTTCCGGTGGACTCTTCTCGAAGACGACTTCCGGTCCGAAGGTGTCGTCGAGTTCGTTCGGTCCGAACGTTCCGGCGTGAAGCGGACCGGAGACGAACTCCCAGAACGGTTCGAACTCGGAGAACGACGCCCGTTTCGGGTGGTAGTGGTGGGCCGCCGCGTAGTGGACGTCCGCCGTTAGCCAAACGACGTTCCGAATGCCTTCCGAGCGCATGAACGAGAGCAACTCTTTGATCTCCAGTTCCCGACCTTTCGGTATCCCGTCGTCCGCGTTTGCGACCGCTTCGTACTTGTCGCCATCGGTGACCACGAGTCCGATCGGCATGTCCGCCGCGATGATCTTCCACGTCGCCTCGGAGTTCGAGAGCGCGTCTTTGAGCCAGTCCAGTTGCGTGTCGCCGAGGAAGTCCGTTTTCGGCCCCGGTTCCGTCTGCGTGTTCCCCGTGTTCGGACCTCGATAGCTCCGCATGTCGAGCCGAAATACCTCCAGCGAGGGGCCGTACGGGAAGCGCTGATAGATCGCATCGTCGACGTCCTCCCGCGGGCGAATCGGCATGTAGTCGAGGAACGACCGCTGGCTACGTGCCGCGAGTAGGTTCACGCTTTTGACGTCGTGCGGATCGTCCGCCGGTAGTTTCTCGTTCGGGTACCAATTGTTGAGGACTTCGTGATCGTCCCACTGCGGAATCATCGGAACCTCGGAGACGAACTCTCGGTAGTGGTCGTCCCGGAGGTTGTACCGGTAGTTCCCACGAAACTCGGCGAGCGTGTCGGCGACGTCGGATTTCGCTTCCGTAACGACGTTGTGCCAAACGCTGCCGTCGTCGAGTTCGACGCGTTCTTCGAGCGGCCCATCGGCGTAGATCGAATCGCCGGAGTGGATGAAGAAGTCGGGGTCCGTTTTCCGCATCGATTCGAACGTCTTCATGCCACCGAAGTCTGGGTTGATCCCCCACCCTTGCCCGACGACGTCTCCACCCCAGACGAACCGGATATCTGTTCGATCCGTCGGGGGCGTTCGAAACGACCCTCCCACCGGATCGCTTCGGGTTCCTGGCTCCCGAAGGCTCTCGAACTCCACCCGATACTGAATCTCTTCACCCCGAGGGAGTCCCTCGATGTCGATCGTTGCGGTATAGTCGCTGTCCGCGAGTGCCGCCGGTCCACGGATCGTCCGTTTCTCGGAGAACTCCCGGTCGGTCGAAAGGTGGAGGTACATTCGTGCCGGGCCGCTCGCCCGACTCCAGATAAGGGCTCTATCTCCGACGATATCGCCGACCTGTGCACCGTTCGGTGCTGACAGTACGTCCGTCGAACGGGAGTCCCGATCCGCTGGCTTCGACTCTTCGGCTATCGTCGATTCGGGAACCATCGTCCCGCCGAAGGCGACAGCGGCGGTCGTTCGCATCGCATCCCTTCTCGTTACGTTTTCCAGCATGTTGTTTATCGATTCCAGGACGATAATATAGCAGTTTATAAGAGTGAACAATACTGCTATGGTATCCCCCGAAGCTGTACGAGGGGTCATGGAGACGTGGAAATTCGGAGCGAATCAACGGTACGAGAGCGGACTAGTCGACGCGCGGATAGAGGTTTCGAAGGAACCGGTCCCCGAATACGAGGACGAGTAGCGCCCCGAATAGATCGAACAGGAGGTCGAAGAGGATATCCGATCTGCCGTAGGAAACGAGGATCGGTTCGCGGTCGAAGCGGTCGGCGATGGCGTGAATCAGATACTCCATGAGTTCCCACAGAACGCCGAGACCGACGACGACCGCCAGGACGCGCGGACGGGGGTCGCGGCCTTGGCGGCGAGCGGTAACGAAGGCGAGTCCCCCGAGAAGCGTCGCCGAGTGCGTGTGGGTGAGGTGGTCCCACCACCACACGTCGTCGTACGGACCGAGCATACCCACGGTGTGGGTCAGCATCGCGGCGTCCGAATAGACGCGCTGCCACGGTCCAAAGCCGACATCGTACTTGTGGTCGATAGCGTCGGGGAGATACGTCGCTACGAATGCGACCAGCGCGTTGACGGCTGCACCGGGATTTCGCCGACGGAGGCCAAGGACGAACACGGCGAGAATCGCGTACCGGATCCCTCGCTCCGTCTCTCGGGCCATCGGTTGGTGTTGATCCTCTGCCACGGGTATCAATCGGATGATAACGGTTGCGTTGCACAAATACTGTGCGCTTCCGTATGTTCCATCTCCGATGAATCGACGACCGGTCTTTCGGAAGTCGGAATCGGAAACCGTGGAATCGTCCCGAATCTCGAAGCCGCGGTCCCTCCTTCGAGGGGGGATGACGATTCGGGTTCGTGTCCTGCCGTGGTATCCTCGGCAGTGGTACCCCATCTATTGCTCCGCGGAACCGGTTCGATGGGTGGTGGAGCGCTCGTTTCAACCTTACCGGTCGAACCACCCGGCATCATCCCGCCGTCCTCGATTTTCACGAGCGAACTGGCGGATTTTGATCCGCCCGATATTCCGTGACGTATCGTTCTCACAGACCGCCCTCTTCATCGGGGTCCTTCGTCTACACCATCACTCGTTGTGGGGGGTATTCCCGTCACGTTTCGATGTTCGGTACAACGATCACGGGGACTCGGTGACGTCGGTCGTTCCGGTATCGGAACATTCGGAACCGACCCTGGCTTGCCTATCCGATAGTCGGTCGATGTAGCATCCGTGATGATATCCGATACTCCGCCGGAACTCCCGTCGCTCGACTCCGGAGTCACAATGCTCACTACGGACGAACGAACGACCGGTCCGCTCCACTCGCTCGTGCTCGACCGACTGCTCCTCGATCAGGGGTCGGCCGTTTGGGTCGACGCTCGTGGTCACGGAACGACGCGCTCGCTCACCCAAGTCACCCCGTCGATGCGTGTCCTCGACCGGATTCACATCGCTCGGGCATTCACGCCGTGGCAACACCTGAGTCTCGTGCGGGACCTCGCTGGCGAACTCACGGACGAAACGTCGATCGCCGTCCTCCCCGCCGTCGACTGGTTCTATCGGTCGGAGGACCTCCCCCGAGGAGCGGACGAACGCATGCTCTCGGCCGCGGCCGAACGGATCGAAGCGCTCGCCGAGACGTTCGAGAATCCGATACTCGTGACCTTGCATGCGGACGATGCGCTCTCGGCACCGATTCGCGAGATTGCGGATCGGACGGTCCGGTGTGAGCGAACGCGGTTCGGACCACGGTTCACGGGCGATGAGTACGAGACGTTGGTTTACCCCCTGGAGAATGGAATGGTGCAGACGACGCTCGCGTATTGGAAACGCGTCCTGGCGGATCGGCATCCGGCGATGGTCGATGCCGACGTTCCACCGGAGGTGCGTGCGAATGGGGCGCACTAACTCGACGTATCGTGAGTTGCTCCGGGCGACGGAGTCCCGATGGGGTGACTACCGACGGGCACTCCGACGCGCCGACCAGGGCGTCTTCGATCGCCTGTTCGAGTATGCCCGTGCCCATGCCGACGCGAGTGGGCTTTTGAACCACCAACTCGTCGAGATTCCGGCGCTCGTCTCGATGCTGATCGAACAACAGAAGCGACTCGACGATCTGGAAGACCGACTCGCTCACGTCGAGGACGATTTGAACGACCGGGGATGAGGCCATGGTGTACAAAATCGACTACGTCGACGGCGACGTTCTCACCTGGTCGGTAACCGAGTCGGGTGTGAACTGCGAAGTGGACGAATCGTACACGCCGACGATCTACGTGTCGGTGCACGGCGACGGTGAGTTTTCCACGGCACGTGCTGCGCTTCGTGACCTCCCTTCCGTCGTGGAGGTTGCCGTCGTCGATCGACGCGTGAGCTTCCGAAACGATCCCGAGCGCGTACTTCGGGTGGATGTGGTCGACCTCACAGCAGTCGACTCGGTGGCCCGAACGGTGAGCAAGTGGGGTTCGCCCGGCGAGTACCGATGTTACAACGTCGACTTCTCGCGGGAGTTTCGCTACTGTCTCGAAGCGGGAATCGACCCGCTTCCGGAGCACGAACTCTCGCGGATGCGAATCGCCGTCGCGGAGACGGAACTCGCGAGCGGAACCGTCACGGAACTCACGATCGACGACGAGACGGTAACCGGAAGCGGTGCGGACGTGGTGGCCACGCTGTCGGCCCGCGTCGAACGGGCCGATCCGGACGTTCTCTTCCTGAATACCAGCGACCTCGTTCCCGTCCTCTTTGGGCAGGCCGAGCGGCTCGACGTGGCGTTTCAGCTCGGACGACGGCCGGGGTGGCAGCAGTTGGCGGGTGAATCGACGTACGAGAGCTACGGACGAGTCGGCCACTCACCGGCACGCTACAACCTGCCCGGTCGGGCGATCATCGACGGTTCGAACACGTTCATGTGGAATCAGACGAACCTCGATGGCTGTCTGTATCTCGTGAAGCGGTCGGGGAAACCACTGCAGGAACTGGCGTGGTCGTCGATCGGGAACGTTTTGACCGGGATTCAGATCCGGGAAGCCCGCGAACGGGACGTGCTCGTGCCGTGGCACTCGTGGCGTCACGAGCGGTTCAAAACGATGCGCCAATTGCGCGATGCCGACCGCGGTGGATTCACCTTCGCGCCGGACGTCGGCCTGCACGAGGACGTCCACGAACTCGACTTCTCCTCGTTGTATCCGAACATCATCGTCACGCGGAACGTGAGCCCGGAGAAGATTCGCTGTGAATGTCACGCCGGGAGGAAGGACGTGCCGGGAATCGGCTACTCGATCTGTGACGAGCGGGGCTATCTTCCGGACGTGCTCGAACCGCTCATCGAGGATCGAGATAGAATCAAAGCCGAGATTCGCGGGACTGAGAACGAGGAGCGTCGCGACGAGTTGGCGGGCCAATCGAGCGCGATCAAGTGGATCTTGGTGTCGTGTTTCGGCTATCAGGGCTTTTCGAACGCGAAGTTCGGGCGCATCGAGTGCCACGAGGCGATCAACGCGTTTGCCAGGGAAATCCTGTTGGAGACGAAAGCGGTGCTCGAAGCGAACGGGTGGCGGATCGTGCACGGCATCGTCGATAGCGTGTGGGTGACACCGATCGAAGGCGAAGAACGGACGCCGCTGTCCCAGCTTGCGACTCGGATTTCAGAGCAGGTGGAGATTCGGCTCGAACACGAAGCCCACTACGACTGGATCGCGTTCGTTCCGTTGCGCGATTCGGATGCCGGTGCGTTGACGAAGTACTTCGGGAAGGTCGCTGGCGAAGACGAGTACAAGTACCGCGGGATCGAGTGTCGCCAGCGCAGTACGCCGTCGTACATCGACGAGGCGCAGAAAGCGTTGATCCGAGCGGTGGACGAGCATCGTGATCCGGAGGCCGTTTGTGAGGAGTTACGGTCGTGGATAGACCGACTTGAGCGTGGCGCGGTCGACCCGAGCGAGTTGGTGATCACGAACCGGGTTTCGAAAAATCGGGAGGAGTACACGCAATCGACGCGGAGCGTGGCGGCACTGGAGCGAGCGGCCGAGTTGGAGTTGGCGCGGTCGCCGGGTCAGAGCGTGTCGTACGTGGTGGTGGACGATGCGAAGAAATCGCGTGAACGAGTGGCGTTGGCGGTCGAGGAGCCGACCGAGTATGATTCCGGCTTCTATCGGGAGTTGCTAGTACGGGGGGCAGAGAGTGTACTGTCACCGCTGGGATGGCGTGAGAAACACATCGAACGATTCCTCTCGGATCACGACGAACGCAGCCTCAAATCGTTTTTCTAATAAGTACGAATTCGGAAAATTGATAGTATTTAGTCAGCCGCTTGACCACCGTCCACCGGCAGTGTGTGGCCGGTGATATACGAGGCGTCGGACGAACAGAGGAATGCGACCACGCCAGCCATTTCCTCCGGCTCTGCGACGCGTCCCATTGGGACATCGGTCATCGCCGACGTATCGAACGGCATCGATGTCGGGTCACTCCCACTTCCCACCGAGCCAGCCTGAATGTTCGTTTTTGTCGGACCCGGCGCGATTGCATTGACCCGAATACCACGAGTAGCATATTCGAGGGCGGCTGTTTTGGTTAGACCGACAACCCCGTGCTTACTGGCCGAATAACTAGCGAGTCCGCCCATCCCAACCAGTCCCGCCTCGGAAGCTGTATTTACGATTACTCCGCTTCCCTGCTCTTCCATGACAGGGAGTTCGGCCCTCATGCACGCCCAAATACCCTTTAGATTGATCGCGAGGAGTTTGTCCCAATCTGTTTCTTCGATGTCTGCCATCTCTACGAAGGCTGTGAGGATTCCCGCGTTGTTGTGCGCGAAATCGAGGCTTCCGTACGTATCGACCGCGATATCGACCATCCGCTCGACTGATTCGACGTCGGAAACATCGATTTCAACGAACGTCGCGTCACCGCCATCGTCTTCGATCAGATCAACTGTTTCACGTCCAGTTTCCTCGACCACATCCGCGATAACGACGTTTGCTCCCTCCTTCGCGAGACGCTGTGCCGACGCGCGTCCGATCCCCGATCCTGCTCCCGTTACCACTGCCGTCTTTTCGTTTAGTCCGTTCATGATCATTCCTCGATGGTGCACGTGAGCGATTCGAGACCGTACAGGCTGTATAGCGGCTGTAGATCCGTCAAATCCGCCTCTATCGTTTCGAATCGGTCGAGCAGTACTTCGAACGCGACGTCCGCTTCGATTCGTGCGAGCGGAGCGCCCAAACAGTAGTGGACACCCTTTCCGAATGCGATGTGTCGGTTCGGACGTCGCTCGGGACGGAACTCTTCGGGAGCATCGAAGAGTTCAGGGTCACGGTTGGCCGCACCTAGCCACGCCGTTACGACGTCTCCTTCCCGAATCTTGTGCCCGTTCAATTCGACGTCCTCCAACGCAACACGGTCCAACGATTGAATCGGAGAGCGATATCGGAGCACCTCCTCGATCGCCTGTTTTCGATCGATCTCTCCGGTTCGAATCGCATCGGTCATTCCCCGTTCCTCGAAACACCAGAGGGCGTTCGTCAGAAGGTTCGTCGTCGTGATATTCCCCGCAACGAGAAGGAGCATACAGAAACCGATCTGTTCTCCCCTGCTCAACTCCTCGCTCGTCGCGGCAAGCGTAATGAGATCGTCCCCGCTTCCGTCTTGGCGTTCTTCGAGCAACTGGGCGAAGTACTGGCCCATCTGTTGTTGTGCCCACTGAGTCCGCTCTTGGCTCCGTTTGATCGAAGCTTCGGATCCATCCTCGGGACGTGCGACGAGTGCATCCGACCATTCTTTGAACTCATCACGACGTTCGACAGGAATTCCCAACAGTTCAGCGATGATCGTTATCGGAAGCCGAATTGCGAACTCGTCGACGAAATCGAATCGGTCCTTGCCATCGATTTGGTCCAATACTTCTTCGGTCAACTCCTCGATTCGAGGCCGATACTCTCTGAGCGTCCCCGGTTGGAATCGTTCGTTGACGAACCCGCGTAGTCGCTCGTGTCCCGGTGGGTCGACCATGATCATCGTCTGAAACATCGCCCCGTCATCGTCCGTGACGTTCTCGGAGCCTGATCGATTCGCGGTAAACGACTCGTAATCGGTGAGCACGTGATTGACCTCCTCATACTGAAAGAGGTCCCACTGCTGTCGCTGCTCGTCGAAGTGTACAGGAGAGCGCTGACGCATTTCAGCGTACCACTCGAAGGGCTCCAATTGTCCGTTTCGACTACGGATCGCTTCCGGCAGTTCGCTCTTTCCCGCGACCGCATCTGTGGACTGCATGAGTTAATTGACCAATTAATCAATTATAGGCTTTTTTCTCATTCCATCTGACACCGGGGTGCAGAAACACGGGTTGTGCGAAAGCAGAACCTCTACAAACAGCGCTCAGAGGGCCTTATTTCGGAGAGAGGGGGTTTCTCGAATTCGGGCAGAAGTCGTTCGTGATTCCGAAGCGAGGACTCGACGGAAATCGATGACAAACCGCCCACGCGAGAGCGGAGATTAGTCTTCGCGAGAGATGTCCGCTACGATTCCATCGATGATCGTCAGAACTCGTTCGACGGCGTCGTCGCGGTTCGTCGTCGTCCGTGTGTGTAGTCCCTGTTCGATAAGAAAGCAGATGTGGTCCGCCGTCAGTTCCGCATCGACCGACTGGAACTGCCCGCTTTCTATCCCCGCTTGGAGTATTCGGGTGATCATCGTCCGGAGACTGTCCTCTGCTTGCGTCGTTTCCTTTCGGAAGTCATCGTCCCACGTCGCGTGCGCCCACAGTTCGACGTAAACCCGTGAAACCGCCGTCTCGATGTCCGACGGTGGGGAAAATATGGCTCGTTCGACTTGTGCTGACGTCGGGTGTAGTATCTGTTTCACGAACCGTCTCAGTTCGTCCTCCGCATCGGTGATCGGTTGTTCGTTTTGCTGTCCGACGAATATCTCGACGAAGACGTCGAGCATCGAACGGAGGAGGTCGTCTTTACTATCGTAATAATGATATATTATGGAGGGATTTTGACCCAGTTCGTTACCGATATCCTTGATCGATAGATCCGCGTATCCGTGTTCGACTAGTGCGCGAAACGCGGCCTCTCTAATCCGCTGTTCGGTTTCCGGATGGCTGCTCATCGTAGTATCGTTATGTTGGATGTAGGACTAGAAGGTGACTTCAATATTGCCCATGGCGGGAGCGAATCCGATCACGTAAAAAGGAGGTGTCGTTAGTACGCCTTAGTCGCTACCGATGTCCCACCACTGTCGGTGACTGAAACGGTGTCGCCGCCGTTATTCCAAACGGCACCCGACCGACCCCAGTAAACATCGCTATTCGTATCCGACCCGCTTCCCGAATGAAGCGTGACCGTCTGGCCCGGACTGAGCGTCAAACTGGAGAACGTGTACGTTTTCCCAGACTCGTCCGAGACGGTCCATCCGGTTACGTCGATCGATGTCGTACCGGTATTCTCCAGAACGACATATTCGTCGTTCAGATTGTCGTTGTCGTTGCCCGCTGCATCCTCGTGGATCCGTGAGATACTCACTGACCCACCGCTGTCTCCGACATTTCGACAACCCCATGCGTTCTGTTCGGCGTCCTGTGCCGACGCTTCGGCGCTGTAGTACGAGTCACTCTTGGTGAACGTCGAATCGTACACACGAGCCTGACCACTTTGGACGAGTTTGTAATTGTAATCGGCTCCCCCATAGTAAACGTAGGCGAGGAGACGACCGTAATATCCGCGGTGGTCCGATTCGGAATCGAATTTGAGCGTTATCTGTTTCCCTTCGAGGTTGTTCTTCATGAACGCTTTTGCATTCTCGCCCTCCGAGTGGAGACAATCTTTTCCGGCCTGTGTGTTTGGAACGCCCTCCCACTCATCGGGAGTATTTTCACCGTACGTTTCAGGGGTGTCGACGCCGAGTAAACGAACGGTATCGGTCGTCCCGTTTGCATACTGAACGTCGAGGGTATCGCCATCGACGACGTTCGTTACCGTCACTTGTTGGCTATCGGTTATCTCGGCAGTAGCTGGTGTGACGACGAGTGCGACTGTTAGGCCACAGACCAGTAATACTGTCACTGTCGCTATAACAACCTTCGCGCCGCTGTTTTCTTTTCCCACAAGAAGGAATTAATTTGAAGGCGTATGTAAATTTGTATTGGGAATATGATGAAATAAATAGCCGAATATATCGTCCGCTTTTCGGACCGTAGACTATCCCGTCTACCCCTACCCGGTATACAGATTGCCGATATTCTCGCCGGAAAACGTTGTACAACGGTGCTCCTCGTCGCTGATAACGCTCGTTCAGTCGCTGAAAGAGGAAGACTTTCCTCTCGTCTTTTCTTCGTCGGTTCGAGAAGACCCCTCCGACCAAGGATAGATGGAACGCATCAGATGAGCGATTCTCGACGGCAAAGACGGCGATTCCGTCTTTCGTTGTGCCACTGTAACGTGATCGTCTATCTTCGTCAGTCGTCGTTCGATATCCTCTTCGAACTGTGCCAGTGTCTCTCGGTCGATATGTGGATTCTTTCGGAAGCGTTCCAAATCCGACCTGATGTCGAGCAAAGCGCGTGCTCGTTCTTCCGGTTCCTGTTCTGCCGCTCGATTCAACCGCCGTTTCATGTGATTAACTAATGACTTCTTCATCGTTCCCCCACCCGGGCCAGTGATGTGATGAGTGATCAGGGACGACCCGGTATAACCGCTTACCTGGTATGCCGTTGTCCATTAAATTTCTACTGGTAGAATGTCCGGTTTTATCCCGATAGATCCGGTTCTATATTCTTCAGAACATTCGTGAGAACGATTACAACATATCTCCCGATCGCATTTCCACAAACGACAATCGTCTCTAATAACGGCCGAAATAGCTCTACAAACGGTCCGACCGTTGCTGTCGCTTGTGTCTTCGCTGTCCCCGGTTCGATTCTGACACCAAAACACCAGATTATTTATACGATGTTTGTCCGGGATATGTATCTATGGGATAGTATGCGTGGGTATTTCTCACACAGTATCGAAGACGTCCTCTAAATCGAGCAGTGGACCAAATAACGGAAATTTGCCATGATTCGTTCTGCAGTCAGCAACAGTTCGACACGATGTCGAGATGATCGTCTCTGGATGCTAAAGAAAATGGCATAAATCTGCGGTCCACGAGGATAGGACCCGTAAAGACATGAAGGCCGATGACGATTGAATTTTCATGACACGATCTGAAGAGTTGGCCGAGTTCAAAGAATCGCTCGGGGAACTGATCGAAGAGGCACCCGAACTCGAACAGTTCGTCGGGTTCGTCGAGTCCTCGGAAGCGACGTCCGTTATCGACCACAAGACCAAGGAGTTGATGTCGCTCGCCATCGGCGTCGTCACCCGCTGTGATCATTTGCATCCTCTGGCACATCGATGCCGCGCTGGAGGCCGGTGCGACCCACGAGGAGATCGTCGAGACGCTGAAGATCGCCGTCGTCATGGGAGGTGGCCCGGCGATGACCTACGCAACCGTCGCGTACGAGACGCTTCGGGCGCTCGAAGCCGAGCGCGAGACGTAACTCGTCGGTGGACCCATCGGTGCCGACATCGGAAACCGTCTTCTTGAGACGACCGAGGGGAAACTCGAAGCGCTAGCCGACGACCGTCACAAACGCGATGAGGATTCCAAGGACGACTCCCGACACACGTAACATCCGACCGACTGTTCTTTTCAATCCATCAGCCAAAATGTTTACCCACTTCGTGTTCTCATCATTGCGTGGATGCTGGGTGACTCGGCCTTGACCAGTACAACGGTCGATATCATATCGCAGGACACCGAGTCGTCTTGCATCCTTGAGAGGGGGAAGTGACGAACTGATAACTCTCCACGCTTCTCCCGTTCTCCTTCATCGGTTAGCTCGGCGTGTGTTCCCGTCACTGGAACCGATTTCTAGAGGCGAGGATATCGAAACGACGCTCGCAAGTCCCGTCCTCGATGTGTCCGGATGAAGTTTATCTTGTTGGGTATCTAACTATCACACGATGTTCCGTATGCTCCTTTCGGCGATCGGTCTCGTCGAACTGTTGTCTCCGGAAGCGCTCATCGATCGGGCGGAGCGCCTCGCACTCGATAATCCCGACGACTGTGAACTGCGGCCATGGGTCGTTCCTGGTGCGCGGGTCGAAGGACTCGTCTTCTTGATTACCATGTGGCGAAGCGACCGCTCGTACGCCGCGTTCAAGCAGTTCCTCGGTGTTATCGGACTTCTTGCGCTGGCGTTCCCACGTGCCTACGTCGACTATGGGACCAAACTCGCGTACACCGATGCCAACGACTGTCGGTGGAAACCGTGGGTCTACTTCGGTACCCGCTTGATCGGAGCGCTGTACGTGATCATCGCCCTCGACGAACTACGGAAGGACTGATCTCGAACTGAGGTTCACGACGAGTTGGCGGTTTCGAGGCGTGTGGTCGGGGACCTGACCGTTCGAAACGGTTCGATCCTCGTCACTACCGTTCACCCATCCGAATCAGGGCCACAATCCACGGGACTCTTTGGCCTCGCCGATTCGGGAGAGGGCGACCACGTAGGCGGCGTCTCGCCACGTCACGTTCAACGCCGATTTGGCGTCGGACACGTCGTCCCACGCGCGGAGCATCGCCGTCTCCAGTTCGTCGTTCACGCGTTCGAGCGACCACGACCGACGGTTGATGTTCTGGAGCCACTCGAAGTACGAAACGGTCACACCGCCCGCGTTGGCGAGGATGTCGGGAACGACGGCGACGCCCTTCGATTCGAGGATCTCGGCGGCCGCGAACGTCGTCGTGTTGGGAGCGGTAACCGGTATAGACCTCGACGGAGCCGTCGTCGCACTTCAGCGGGGACCGTCACACGTTGCACCTTCGTCGGGTGCATCAATCGCTCGACGATACCCGGGTTCACGTCCACGAGTCCCGCAACCCGTTCCAGTTGTCGTCGGGCCGTGTCGAGTGCCGTCTCGGATTCGGGTTCGGCGTGGGATTCAGGCTCCGAGGTCACGTTCCCTTCATGCTTCACCATCAGGTGGTCACCTCCGGCTTGATGCGGCGGTAGACTGACTCGACTGAATCGATAACGGCGTCGGCGATTCGAGAGACCGAGGTCTCACTGAGTGTCAGCGGCGGAGCGAGCAGCAGGTGGTCGCCCGCCAGCCCATCGACTGACCCCTTTCCTGGGTACGTGTAGACGCCGCGGTCGAGTGCCGCGTCGTAGATCCGTTTGTACACCTTCGAGGAGGGGTCGAAGGGCTCTTTCGTCTCCGTATCGGCGACGAATTCCAGTCCGACCATCGGCCCCATCGCACGGAAGTCGCCGACCATCGGGTGGTCTCGGAGCGTGTCGAGTTCGGAGACGAGTTGGCGGCCACGGGTGCGACCCTGTTCGAGCACGTCGTCCGTATACTTGTCCACGACGAAGCTCGCCACGGCCGCGGACAACGGGTTCCCGGCGAACGTGTGGCCGTGGGAGAACGAGACGCCGTCGTGGGTGAACTCCTCGGCGACGTGGTCACGGACGAGCACGGCACTCATCGGCGTGTAGCCGCTGGTGAGGCCCTTTCCGAGCGTCATCATGTCGGGAACGACGCCGTAGTGTTCCATGGCGAACAGCGGCCCGGTTCGGCCGAATCCGGTCATCACCTCGTCCGCGATGAAGAGCACGTCGTACTCGTCGCAGATGTCGCGGACCTCCTCGTAGTAAACGGGGTGCGGTGCGGCCGCGGGGATGCTGGCGCCGCCGACCGGTTCGGCGATGAAGGCGGCGACCGTCTCGGGACCACGTTGGCGAATCGCCGTTTCGAGTTCACGCGCGGCGGCGCGGGCCTGCTCTTCGGGCGTCCCCTCGAACGGCCACCGGTACGGGTACGCGGGCGAGATATGCTCCCAGTCGGCCAGGAACGATTCATAGCCACGCCGTCGAAGCGTGTTCCCGGTCGCGGACAGCGCCCCGAACGTCGCGCCGTGATACGACTGCCAGCGGGAGATCACGACGGATTTCTCGGTCTTCCCGCACGAACGGAAGTACTCTCGTGCGAGTTTGAACGCCGCTTCGTTCGCCTCGCTCCCCGAGTTCGTGTAGAACACTTTGGAGAGATCCCCGGGAGAGCGCGTCGCGAGCGTGCGCGCGAGCCTTTCGGGTGCATCGTGGGAGAAGTGAGACAGACTGAGATACGAGACTTCCGACGACTGTGACTCGAATATCCGATCGATGCCTGGAACCGAGTGGCCGAGATTAGTCACCGCCGCGCCCGACGCGGCGTCGATGAGTCTCTCGCCGTCTTCGGTCACGAGGAACTCGTCGGTGGCGTAGTCGACCCTCGGCAGGTTGGGCTCGATACCACCACCCCATTTGTAGAATATGTGGTTCTGATGTGCCATCTATAACGATTGACTGCACTCTAAGGTGAAATAAGTCTTACTAAGAAAACCGAATTTTGGAGAGGTTACAAACGACTCTGGTCGATATAAAAATGGCGTCGGATGGACTCGCGTCTCGGGGTCGGTATGAATGGAATGGTCGGGAGGCCAGAATCGACGGCGGATTCAGAGCGTCGGTTCCTGCTCGATGGGAATGTGGACCGTCTTCTCTTGGGTGTAGGCGTTGAGCGTGTCGCGGGAGCACTCGCGGCCCATGCCGGAGCGTTTGAACCCGCCGAACGGGCTACCGGTGACGGTGCGTCCGTAGAACTTGTTGACCCAGACGCTTCCCGCGTCGATGTCGGCGGCCGCGCGGTGGGCGAGCGAACCGTTCTCCGTCGCCACGCCCGCGGCGAGGCCGAACTCCACGTCGTTGGCGAGTTCGATGGCCTCGTCGTAATCGCTGAAGGTGATGACCGTCTCGACCGGACCGAATATCTCCTCTTGAGCGATTCGCATGTCGTTGTCGGCGTCCACGAAGACGGCGGGTTCGACGAACCAACCGTCGTCGGTGCCCTCGGCTTCGACGGCGTTTCCGCCCGTCGCGAGGGTCGCACCTTCTTCGACGCCGAGTTCGAGGTACGAGTTCACCTTCTCGTACTGCGCTTCGGAAACGAGCGGGCCGAAGGTGGTCCCCTCGGAGAGCGTGTCACCGATGGTGTGTGACTCCATCTCCTCGACCAATTTCTCGACGAACTCGTCACGGACGTCCTCGTGGACGAGCGCGCGTGAACAGGCGTCACACGACTGGCCGGTGTTGTACGTGATGCTCCCGGCGACGGTCTCGGCGGCCTGCTCGATGTCCGCGTCGGGGAAGACGACGAACGGCGACTTGCCACCGAGTTCCAGCGTGACGGGCGTGATGTTCGAGGCGGCCGACTTCATCACATCCTCGCCGGTCACGTCCTCGCCGGTGAACGAAACCTTCTGCACGTCGGGGTGACCCGTGAGGGGCGCGCCCGCCTCTTCTCCGAATCCGGGGACGACGTTGAAGACGCCGTTGGGCAGAACACCCTCGGAGAGTTCGGCGATTCGGAGCGCCGTGAGCGGACTCTGCTCGGCGGGTTTCAACACGACGGCGTTGCCAGCGGCGAGCGCCGGACCGATCTTCCAGGAGGTGAGGACGAGGGGGTAGTTCCACGGCGTGACGCATCCGACGACGCCGTAGGGCTCACGGCGGGTGTAGATGTGTGCGTCGTTTGCCGCCGCAATCTGCTTGCCGCCCTCGGCGCGACAGATGTTCGCGTAGTATTCGATGAAGTCGATTCCCTTCGTGATCTCTCCTTTTGCGTACGACAGCGGCTTCCCCACGTCGAGGCTTTCGAGGAGCGCGAGTTCTTCGAGGTGATCGCGGAGCACCGACACCCATTCGAGGAGGGTTTCGGACCGCTCCGCGGGCGTCGCGTTGCCCCACTCGCTCTCGAAGGCGTCCTGTGCGGCATCGACGGCCGCGTTCACGTCGACGTCGTCGCAGCGAGGGACCGAGAGGATGGGTTCGTCCACGACGGGGTCGCGCGTCTCGAACGTCTCGCCGCTTTCCGCCGGGCGGGACGACCCACCGATCCACGCTTCGAACGATCCGAACGACTGGGCTTCCTCGCTCGCTTGCTGATGATTCTCCTGAATCGAGTCGGTGTAGTGTTCCAATTCCATGATGGTTGTCCTCGTTCGTCATGCACCTTGGATCGAGCGCTAATAAAACTAACTAGATACCAAAATTGACGAAGTTATTTTGTGATGATTCTAATTTGGAGGGTGTTTGTTAGCTCGGAGATGAATGAGTGGGTGAGACGGTGGCGTAGTTCGGAACGATCGACCGACGACCCGAGTATCGCGTACTCACCCCACGCGAGTCACTCCGTCGCGGGGACGAACTTGAACCCGTATCTGACGACTCCCTCCTCCTCGTAGATTCGGCGAATGCGACCCGAGACGGGCATACCGACCGCCACCTCGGTAGGGTCGACATCCGTGACCTGTGCGGTGATTCGCGGCCCCTCGTCGAGTTCGACGATGGCGACGACGTACCGCCCCTCCGCCTGCGCCTGCCCGGCGAACTCCGGGGGCGCACCACCCGGCGAGAGGACGGTGTAGGAGTAGATGATGCCCTCTCCCGAGAGGTCGGCCGCCTCGAACGCGTCGCTTCGGCAATCGGGACAGGCTCCCTTCGGGGGGAACACGACGGTCCCGCAGTCGGTACAGCGTTCGCCCTCGAACGCCAATCGTTGCCCCACGGTTCGCTCGTACATCGGAATCGAGATGTGTGCACCCATCAGTTCGACACCTCCTGCAATCGCGCGTACTCGGCGTAACTCAACTTCTCGGTCGCATCGAGCGAGGCACCGACGCCAGCCGACGCGCCATCTTCTTCGACCCTGTCGGTCGTCTCGAAGACGAACGCACTTGCACCGTGGCCGTACCCATACCCCGCGACGAGGATTCTGGAACCCGATTCCGCGGCGTCGAGGGCCGCGGAGAGACCGACGAGGGGCGAGGCGACGCCCGCGAATCCCATGCGCTTGACGACGAATCCGGCACTCATCTGGTCGGCGTCGAATCCGAGTCGAGCGCCACCGCGCCATGACATCTTCACGTCGTCCTGCGGGAACACCGCGTGGTCGATATCCTCGGCCGCGCAGTTCGCCTCAGCGAGGGCGTCGTCCACGACGACCGAGAGCGCTTCCACGAAGCCGTCCGTCGTGTACCCGCCGAGCGAGAGGTCGGTCACCTGCCCGTCCGTTCGGAACTTCGCCGGGAGGTAGGCGTCCACGTAGTGGGCGCTTCCGACGCGGACCGCGAGCGGGTCGTCACCGACGACGAACGCCGCGGACCCGGCACCGAGGACGTGCTCGGCGTCCTCGTCTCGCGGAGCGTCGGGCGTATCGGATGCGACTACGAGGGACGACCCGAACGAGAGTCCGACGTCGAGTGCTTCGAGGCCCGCCTTCCACGAGTTGCCGAACTCCAGTGTCCGGCATGCCCCGTCGATACCGAGCGCCCGCGAGAGCGGTCCACTCACCAACGACCCCGACTGCGGATTCGACGTGGTGGCGAACGCGAGCGTCTCCGTGCCCTCTACGTCGACCGCTCGCCCAGACTCCGTGGCCATCGTGATGGCGTCTTCGTCGTAGGAGAGGACCGTCTTGCGGTCGATTCTCGCGGCGAATCGTCCCCACGCCTCCTCGTACGTTTCAGCGGTGACGTGGTAGGACGGAAGCGAGACGGCGTAGTCGGTTATGCCGACGCTCATGCGTCCACCTCGTAGATGAAGACGGTCGCCGCACCGCCGGACCCGCCGACGTTGTGCGAGAGGGCGACGCTGCCATCGACCTGTCGTTCGCCCGCGTCGCCGCGGAGTTGGTCGAACACCTCCACGACCTGTCCGATACCGGTCGCGCCCAGGGGGTGACCCTTCGACTTTAGCCCGCCGCTCGTGTTGACGGGCAGGTCGCCGTCCCGTCGCGTCCGACCCTCGTCGATGAGTCGCCATCCCTCGCCGCGGTCGGCGAATCCGAGGTCCTCGTACGCGAGGAGTTCCGCGATGGTGAAGCAATCGTGGACCTCCGCGAGGTCGATGTCGTCGGCGGTTCTCCCCGCGCGGTCGTAGGCCGCGTCGGCCGCCTCGCGGACCGCCGAGAGCGACGTGATGGTGTCCCGGTCGTGGAGCGCGAGATGGTCGCTGCCGCCGCCGAATCCGGTGATGTACACCGGGTCGTCGGTGTACTCGTGCGCCTCGTCGGCCGGGACGACCATCGCGCAGGCCGCGCCGTCGGTCGTCGGGCAGGCGTCGTAGAGGTTCAGCGGGTCGGCGATTTCCGGCGCACCCTGTGCCTTCTCCAGCGAGACTTCCCGTTGGAACTGGGCTTTGGGGTTCACCGCACCGTTCTCGTGGTTCTTGACCGCGACCTTCGAGAGGTGTTCGTGTTCGGCGTCCGTCTCGTGGAGGTATCGCCGGGCGGCGATGGCGTAGACGCCCGCGAACGTCATGCCCGCGAGACGCTCGTACTCGGTGTCGCCGCTGACGCCCAGCCAGTACTTCGATCGGTCGCCGCTGAGGTCCAGCATCTTCTCGACGCCGCCCGCGAGGACGGCGTCGCTCGCGCCCGACCCGACGGCGTGAACCGCGTCGAGCAGGGCGAAACCGCCGGAGGCGCAGGCGTTTTCGACGCGCTGGACCGACACCCCCGTCAGTCCGAGGTGCGACGTCAGCGACGCGCCCGTGATGCCGAGTTGGTAGCCGCCGACGCCGAGACTGCCGACGTAGGCTCCGTCGAGGTCGTCAGCCTCGAATCCGTGGTCGACGACTCGACCATCGCGTCGTAGGCCGATTCGAACAGTTCCTTGATGCCAGCGTTGGGGTGTTCCCCGTAGGGACTCTGTCCCGCGCCGACGAGTGCCACGTCACGCACTAGTCGCCACCACCCGTGTAGATGCCGTCGGGGTCGAGTTCCTCGCGGATGAGTCGAATCTCGTCGTCGTCGGGGGTCGGCGTCTCGGTCACGTCGTCGGCGAACTGGACCTCCCAACCGGTCGCCTCCTGTACCTCGTCGCGGGTGACGCCGAGGTGCAGCGTTTCCACGTACATCTCCCCGCTGTCGTCGAATTTCATCACGGCCTTGTCGGTGATGACCGCCTCGGGGCCGCCACGGAGGCCCATCTCCTCGCGGCCCTCGCGTCCTTCGATGTACCCCGGCGAGGTGACGAAATCGACCTCCTCGGGGAATCGGCGCTTCTGGTGGGGTGCGATGATGAGTGTCCGATGGGCGTTACTGGAGATTTCACAGGCCCCACCGCTACCCGGAAGCCGAACCTTCGGGTCGTCGTAGTCGCCGATGACGGTCGAGTTGATGTTACCGCGTTTGTCGATCTGTGCACCGCCGAGGAATCCCACGTCGATGCGTCCGGCCTGAAGATAGCGACTGAAGCCCTCGTACATCGGAACGATGCTTCGCGCGCCCGTTGCGAGAACCGGGTCACCGATGGAGAGCGGGAGCGCGTCGGGGTTCGAATCGACGGTCCCCGATTCGTATATCATCTGGAGGTCCGGCGCGTGCGTCCGCTTGGCGAGGTTACACGCGAGGTTCGGGACGCCGACGCCCACGAGGACGGTGTCGTCGTTCTGCAGTTCGAGCGCCGCGCGCGTTATCATCTGTTCCGTATCGGTGTAGTCGAGGTCGCTCATGCGTATCGCCCCATGTCGATGGGTTCGGCGTAGTCGTGGGTCGGTTCGAGGTCGAGGAGGCGCTCGGCACCGAGTTTCTCGACGTATTCACGACGGTCTTCGACGCCGTAGACCCACTCGTCGAGCCATTCCTGGGTGGTCTCGTGCGTCTTCGACATCTCGTTCCAGTCGAGGTACGCGGCGTTGTCGCGGCCGTAATATCCCTGCGTGTAGGAGGGGTGCGATCCGTAGGGTGCTTCGACCACGTAGTCGACGACGGTCCCCGGAATTTCGGTCCGATTGGGGTCGCTTCGGAGCGTCTCGGCGTCCACGATTTCCTCGACGCAGAGAACGACCGTGTCGGCGGCAAAGGCCGCGTCGACCACGTCGCCAGTTATTCCCCAGAGGTGCGCGTCGCCCTCGGGACTCGCGCGCTGCCCCCGGACGATGGACACGTCAGGGTTCAACGGTGGGACGACACAGACCTGTTCGTCGGGGGCGAACGGGTTCTGAACGGTTCGGATATTGTCGTTGTGCTCCGGGAGACTCGACCCGACGAGGCTCCGAAGGGGAACGAACGGCATGTCACGCGCGCCAGCGAACAGACGCGAGACGAGGCCGAAGTGCGAGTACTCGTCGATGGTTATCTCGTTCGGGACGCCGTCCTCGACTGCGCGACGGAACGCTCGAAGACTCCCGACGCCGGGGTTGCCCGCCCACGAGAAGGTGACTGCCGAGGCGCATCCGGCGGCAATCATCTGGTCGAAGACGAGGTCAGGCGTCGCCCGCATGAGGTGGAGGTCCTCGTACCCCTGTCTGATAATCTCGTGGCCCGCAGCGAAGGGGATGAGGTGCGTGAACCCACCGAGGTAGACGCTATCCCCGCCGTCGACAGCACCCGAGATCGCGTTCGTCAAATCTGTTACCTTCGTCATCTCTGTCCTGATTTGTAGCGATCCTATTTTTATCTTCCCCTCGCGGAACCAATTACAATTCAGACCGGTATATTTTGACTATAGTGCAATATATGGTATGTGTTGGCATTCTACGTGGCGGTAGAATGGATGCGGGATCGAGAGGAATCCGGTGTGTGTGTGAAGAGGACAAGTGAGGATGAGAAAGAAGGTGAGGATGAGAACGGAGGAGAGGGGAGATTCGAAGTCGGTCGCGAATGGCACTTGTCGAACGACCGTCGAGGCTCAGGAACGGAGGGCTTCGAGGTCCTCGTCGTCGTAGTTGACGAGGAGGCGGGGTTCGTCCTTGAACGTCTTGAGGACGATGTTCGTAGCCGAGTGGGAGACTCCGTCGGTGTGGATGATGTCGTCGATGAACTGCTGGAGGTGGTCGTGGTCGCGGAGGTGAGCGATGAGGATGAACGACTTCTCACCGACCATGAAGTACGCCGTCTGGACGCCGGAGATGTTGGAGAGACGCTCGCCAATATCGTCGTATCCGGGGCCGTACTCGCTCTTGATTTCGCTGATAACGGTGAGATTCAGTCCGAGTTTCTTCCGGTCCATATGCGGTACCTCCCCCGTGACGATGCCCCGCTCGCGGTACTTCTCTATTCGGTAGTAGACCGTCGAGGGACTGATCCCGAGTTTGTCGCTCAGTTCCTCTACGTCCACGTCAACGTCGCCTTCTCGATCCAACCAGCGGAGTATCTCGAAATCTTTCTCATCGAGGTTCACGTCGGCCATGGTTGTAGTAAGATGAATAGAGTATATAAGTGCTTTCCAATTTGTTGAGCTTTCATCGATAATTGTCGAGCAGGGGTCGTGGACGGCGGTCGCGTCCGGGGCTCACTGGACCCTATGGTACGATGACCGTTGTCCATCCGCGCGCGGTCCGCATGCGACAATTCAGACCAATAATAGTCGCGCATATTCCGAACTGATGCAATTTTTTCCCTATAATTTAATACTCAGCACAACAGACCCCGTGCCATGAGCAAGCAAGACAATCGGTCGGTAGCGGGACCAAACATCGTGACGGACCTGCCGGGAAAGAAGGCGAAACGACTCGTCGAGGCGGACGGCGAGGTCGTCTCGCCGAGTTCGCCGCGGGCGTACCCGCTCGCCGTCGAGAGTGCGCAGGGACTGAACGTGACCGACGTGGACGGCAACCGCTTTTGGGACTTCGCCAGCGGTATCGCGGTGACGAACGTCGGCCATCGACACCCGAAGGTCGTGGAGGCGGCGAAGAACCAACTCGATTCGCTGGTCCACCCGGCGTTCTGCGACTACTACTCCCCGGAGCCGACGCGACTGGCCGAACGGCTCGAAGTGATCGCTCCCGGTAACTCCCCGAAGAAGGTGTTCTTCGGCAACAGCGGTACGGAGGCGGTCGAAGCAGGGATGAAACTCGCACGGCATCACACGGGCCGCCACCGATTCGTCGCCTTCGAAGGCGGGTTCCACGGGCGGACGATGGGCGCGCTTTCGCTCACCGCGAGCAAGACGAAGTACAAGCGCGGTTTCGGCCCGCTCGTCCCCGGTGTGGACCACATTCCGTACCCGAAACCCGGAAAGTACGGTAGCGACGAGGCCGCGATAAAAGCGACGTTCGACGCCTTCGAGGACCTGATTCGGACTCGTGTCCCCGTAGACGAAATCGCGGCTATCGTCGTCGAACCCGTACAGGGCGAGGGAGGCTACGTCGTGCCACCGGAGGGATTCCACGAGCGCCTCCGCGAGTTCGCGGATGACCACGGGATTCTCCTCATCGCCGACGAAGTGCAATCGGGATTCGGCCGCACCGGCGAATGGTTCGGGATGGACAACTGGGGCGTCGAACCCGACATTACCCTGATGGGGAAGGGCATCGCCAACGGTCTCCCGATGTCCGCGATGGTCGCCAAAGAAACGGTGATGACGTGGGGCGCGGGAACGCACGCGAGCACGTACCACGGGAATCCCGTGGCCGCTGCGGCCGCGAACGCCGTTATCGACGTCATCGACGACGAGAACCTCCTGGACAACGCGACCGAGGTCGGTGCACACCTGATGGGCGAACTCGACGCGCTCGCGGAGGAGTTCCCGCAAATAGCGGAGGTGCGCGGCCTCGGCTTGATGATCGGTGCCGAATTCGTCGACCCCGAGACGGGGAAACCCGACGGCGACCTCTCGGAAGCGGTCATGCACACCGCTTGGCGACACGGTCTGATGATCCTCCCGTGCGGCCAGAGCACGGTCAGATTCGCGCCGCCGCTTACCATCACGAAGGAACAGGCGACGGTCGGTATCGAACTCTTCGGCGAGGCGCTCGCGGAGGCGCTGGAGTAATTCTCCCGCCATGTCCTCTGATACGACATCCGAGACTTCCGCCGGTATCGTTGACGAGATAGATCCCGACGAGACGGTCGAGTTGCTCCGGGACATGGTTCGGATTCCGAGCCCGTTCTTCGAGGAAGAAGAGATCGCTGCGTACATCTACGACTGGTTGGACCAACGCGGCCTCGACCCGGAGTACCACGCCGTCTCGGAGCCAGAAATCACCGACTTCGAGGGGAACAACGTCGTCGCCCGCCTGGAAGGCACCGACCCCGACGCGCCGACGGTCCTCCTGAACGGGCATATGGACACCGTCCAGCACGTCGACGGTTGGACCGAAGATCCATGTTCGGGCCGCATCGAGGACGGTAAACTGTACGGACAGGGCGCGTGCGACATGAAAGGCGGCCTCGCTTCGCTCCTCGTCGCCTTCGAGAACCTCTCGAAGCGCAACCTCCGCGGCGACGTGATTCTCACGACCGTCGTGGACGAAGAGGGGCCGTTCGGCCTCGGAACCGACGCGACGATTCGAGACGGTCTCACCGACGACTGTGACCTCGCCGTCGTCACCGAACCCGCGCCGACCATCACCCAACAGGACATCGAGAACCCGGCCATCGTCCTCGGCGCTCGTGGCCGCTTTCTCTACGAGGTGACTGTCACCGGAACGGCCGCACACGGATCACAACCGGACATGGGGGTGAACGCTGCGCTCGACGCCGCGCGTCTCGCAACGGCCTTCGAAGGGTTGGAACTCGGCCAGCATCCGAAACTCGGTTCCGGTTCCGTCTGCCTGCTCTCCATCGAGGGTGGAGGCGAACCGCTCTCGGTCCCCAACCGCTGTGTGATGGAGATCGACCGTCACGTCGTGCCCGGCGAGACGGCCGAATCCGTCCTCGCGGACGCGGAGCAACTCGTCGCCAGCCTCGACTTGGAGAGCGACGTGGACGTTTCACTTCGGGAGACGCCGGAGCCGGATATGTACTTCCAACCCTACGTGACCGACGAGAACGACCCGCTCGTGCGACCGTTCTTCGAGAGCATCCGCACGCTGTTCGACACCGATCCCGACGTGGGCTACTTCTCCAGTATCGGTGACTTCAACCACCTCGGCGGCCGCGCCGGGATTCCGACCGTCATCGTCGGACCCAGCGGCGCGAACGTCCACGGAACGGGCGAGTACGTCCAACTGGACGGGGTAGTCGAGACCGCACAAGTCGTTTCCGACGCAGTGAGTCGGTTGGTCGAGTGAGCGGCAGGAGAGAGCAATCAGGCCGTTCAGGGTGATCACCCCACGCCACTCACTCGCGAAACACGTCGGTGAAGCCATCGAACCGCGAGAGCCGAACCGCGTCGTAGTATTCCGTCGGATTTCCGCGAAGGAGTTGTTCTGCGACGACGTGTCCGATGACCGGTGCGAGTTGGATACCGGCGGCGTTGAACCCCGTAACGTAGAAGCCGTCTACCTCGGTCCAACCGGCAATCGCGCCGCCGTCGGGTGTCAGCGAGCGCACGCCGACCCACTCGTCCGCAATGCGTGCTCCCTCGGTCCACGGAAAGTACGTCTCGACCACGCGCCGAATCTTCTCGCGGAGGTCCGCGGGAACCGCAGTCGGCGCGTCGGTGGGGTCGATGTCGCGTCCGGCCTCGTCGTAGCCGCCGGGATAGTGGCCCGCGAAGACGGTTCCGTCGGGTTGCTGGCGGAAATAGACGCCGCTCTCGGCGTGTTTGACGCTGAACGTGTCGTAGGGGACGTCTGCGGGCGGATCGAAAACGAGAATCGGGCCGAGGGTGTGTCGAATCGGGAGTTCGAGGTCGACCAATCCCGCGACGTGGGTGTTCCACGGTCCGGCCGCGGCGACGACGGCGTCGAACTCGCGGTAGTCGCCGTCGGCAACCAGACCCGTCACGGAGCCGTCATTCGCCGTCACGTCCTCGACGTTAGTACCCGTCTCGAAGGTCACGCCTCGATCTCGCGCCCGTGCGACGAACTCCGCGGCGAGTTCGGTCGCGTCGAGAAATCCGATGTTCGGACGGAAGAGTGCGCCCTCGACAGTGGATGTATCCAGTCCCGGGTGGAGGAGTTCCGCGTCGAGTTCATCGCCGGGGACAAACTCGACCGGCCCGGAAGCGTACTCGCGGGCCTCGGCTCTCAGCTCTTGGGCCTTCTCCGGTGTTGAAGCGATTCCAAGGCGGGGCGCGAGCGTGTACGACGAGTTCGCCTGCGGAGCTGCGAGGAACTCGTTGTAGAGGCGAACGCCGTACGCCTTGAGGAGACGATATTCCGGCGATTCATCGCCCCAGAGACCGCAGAACGCGCCCGAGGCGGCCGTCGTCTCGTCCGCGAGTTTGCCTTGTTCGAAGACCGTCACGTCCGCGTCGGCCGTCCCGCCAAGGTGATACGCGACGCTCGAACCGACGATTCCGCCACCGATGACTGCGATTCGTGTCGTTTGCATGGAAGTGGTCGTTACGCCGACCCGGAGGGCCGTACGTCCGTCCCATAGTCGTAAATGGGCGGCATTAACAATTATTCCGATTATCCAGAACGAGATGGGAGATTATATAGACGATGTTGTAGATACTGCAATTGAACGGCAATAATCCCCGTCTCGTCCGGGCGGCCTCGCCAGAAAGGCGGCAGGGAACCTCCGGTAAACAGTTGGGTTCTGCAAGCGATTTTTGAGCAACACTCGATTCAACACACTCCATTACTGGATGGCCAATTTTAGAATTTGGACGAAATTATGAACCTAATATTCTACTGCGCCCATCCAGGCCCAAAAATTTTAAGTAGTAGCGATGGGATGGCTCGATATAGTATGATAGAGAAACTCAACCGTCGTTCGTTCCTCAAGGCCACTGGGACGACGGCGGCGATCGGTTCTTCGGCCCTGGCAGGATGTACGGGGAACGATGGAACGACCACGAAATCCGGCAGTAACGAGATGACCGATACGCTGAAGTTCTACTCGTGGGGTGGATCGACCCAGGAGGCGCTCAACAAGCACGTCATCAAACCGTTCGAAAAGGAGTACGACGTCACGGTCAAGCAGTCGAGCTTCGGCGGCCAGGACAAGATGCTGGCCAACGTCCGGTCAAGCTCCGAGGGTGCCTACGACATCATCATGCCTTCGACATCGACCTCCTACGCGGCGGCGAAGCAGGACCTCGTCGAACCGCTTCGTCTCGACAACATCGAGACGTGGTCGAACCTCATGCCGGTGTTCAAGGACTTCATCGTCGACCCCGGAGAGAAAGTCCACACCGCGCCGCTGTACTACGGTACCATCGGAATGGCCTACAACACCGACCAGGTCGACGACTCCAACGGCGTTTCGTGGGACATGACCTTCGACCAGAAATACAAGGGCAAAGTCGCCATGGAAGGCGTTCCGTACGTCCGCGTGTTCACGACTGCACTCAAACTCGGTATGGACCCGAACAAGATGGTCGGTGACGCCGGATCCTACAAGGAGGGCGTGAAGAAGGTTTACGATGCGATGGCCGAACAGCACGACCTCGTCAAGAAGTACTGGACGAGCGGGCAGGAACTGACCTCGCTGTTCTCCAACGAAACGGCCTACGTCGGCGAGGCGTGGGGCGGTCGTATCCTCTCGCTTCAGGGAGAGGGCTACGAGAACCTGAAGTACGCCATCCCCAAGGAAGGTGCCATGGGCTGGACCGACACGTTCGCGATTGCCAAGGGCTCGAAGAACCGGTACACCGCCGAGAAGTTCATCGAGTTCGCCTACCGCGACGACGTCATCAAGAACCTCGCGCCCGAAATCGGCTATCCGCCAGCGACGAAAGTAACTTCGAGTGACATCAAGTCGCTTCCTGATTTCGACTCGTCCGGCGGTGAGGGTCTGAAATTCCAGGATATGGAGTTCAAGAACGAACACCAACAAGACTGGTCCCAGACGTTCGAACAGATCAAACTTGGGAACTACTGAGAGATCTCAGACAGTTGTTTATATTCAAATACACGATTACCCCCGATACAACATGAGCTACGTACAAATTTCCGGTGTCACGAAGTGGTTTGGTGACGTGCATGCAGTCGACGACGTCAGTTTCGAAGCCGAACGCGGTGAGTTCGTCTCTCTCCTCGGTCCGTCAGGGTGCGGCAAGACGACGACGCTCCGAATGATAGCCGGACTCGAAACGCCGACGTCGGGAACCATCGAAATCGGCGGTGAGGTGGTGACCGAACAACCCCCCTACGAGCGCGACATCGGCATGGTGTTCCAGCACTACGCGCTCTTTCCGCACAAGACCGTCGGCGAGAACGTCGGGTTCCCGCTGAAGATGCGCGGCGTCGGCAAGGAAGAACGTCGAACCCGCGTCGAAGAGGCACTCGAAATGGTCAGACTGCCGGGTATGATGGACCGGTCGCCGACCGAACTCTCCGGCGGCCAACAACAGCGCGTCGCCCTCGCGCGGGCGCTCGTGTTCGAGCCGAACGTCCTCTTGATGGACGAGCCACTCTCGGCGCTCGACCGCGTCCTTCGACAGAAGATGCGCATCGAACTGGAACGCATCCAAGAGGAGATCGGCATCACGACCATCTACGTCACCCACGACCAGATGGAGGCGTTCTCGCTGTCCGATCGGGTCATCGTCCTCGACAGCGGCGAACTGTCCCAACAGGGCAGTCCGCTCGACATCTACGAGAACCCGCAGTCCGAGTTCGTCGGCGAGTTCATCGGCCAATCGACCAAACTCGCAGGGACGATCACCGACGGAGACGACAACGTCGCACTCCGGACCGACTCCGGCTTGACGCTCGAATCGACCGAGAAAACCCTCCCGCCGAACGCGCCAGCGCTGGCCTTCCTCCGGGCGGAGAAACTCAGCATCTCGAAGGTCTCGACCGGGGCCACGAACGAACTGTCGGCGACGGTGACGACGATGAGTTATCTGGGCGAGAAGACGCTGTTCTTCTGTACGCTCTCGACCGGCGAGGAGATAACCGTCGCCGAACACGGCTTCACCGGCGTCGAAGAGTACGAGTCCGGTGACGAGGTGTTCATCACGATTCCGGCGGAGGAACTCCTCCTCGTGGACAGCAAATCCGAGGGAGAACCCGCATGAGTAGCGAGCAAGAGTCATTCGGAAACGGCGTTCAATCGGCCTCCGTCGAGACGGACGGCCTCCGCGAGTGGCCGTTCAAGATCAGGACCGCGATACTTCGATCCGGGCCCGTCACCGGCCCGTTCGAACGAATCAAAAACCGCGAGAGCATCCTCGCCAGCGTGCAGGCGGGCCTCGGCCTCGGCTGGATGGTTCTGTTCCTCTTCGCCCCGCTTCTGTATATCGTGACGCTGTCCTTCTGGCAGCGCGGCGCAGGTGGCGTCATCATCCAGCAGTTCTCGCTGAGCAACTACGAGTACATCCTGACCCAGAACGTCGATATCGCCACGCTGACGTTCGACAACCTGTATCTAACCATCCTCCGGCAGTCCCTGAAGTACGGCTTGTTCGTCACGCTGGGCGCGCTCGCCCTCGGATACGTTCCCGCGTACTTCCTCGGCCGGACCGTCTCGAAATGGAAGGCGGCGTTCCTCCTCCTCGTCGTCCTTCCCTTCTGGGTTCCGCTCATCATCCGGTACTACGCATGGATCCTCGTCCTCGGGAACAAGGGACTCCTCGTGTCGATGCTCGGGTGGGTCGGCATCGAGAGCGGTGGGTTCCTCTACTCGGACCTCGCCGTCATCTCGGGACTCACGCAGGCGTTGCTGCCGTTCATGATTCTCCCGATCTATAACAGCGTCAACGAGATAGACGACTCGCTCATCGAGAGCGCGAAGACGATGGGTGCGACGCCTCTACGGACGTTCTACGAGGTGACGCTCCCGCTGACGCTGCCGGGTATCAGCGCGGGCGTGATTCTCGTGTTCATCCTCTCGGTCGGGAGTTATATGGCACCGGCGCTGCTGGGTTCCCCGTCGAACACGATGGTCGCCAACCTCATCGAGACGACGTTTGGCCAGAACTTCGATTGGCCGCTGGCGAGCGCCATGGGCGTCGTCTACCTGCTCGTGTTGTTCACCCTCATCAGTGTGTTCAACCGGTTCGTTGGCCTCGACGACGTGATCGGAGGTGGTGCCGAATGAGGACCCGCGACGAACTCGGATGGAGCGCGATCAAGGGGACGACCGGGTTAGTGTACCTGTTCCTCCTGTTCCCGCTCCTCGCGGTCGTGATCATCTCGTTCCAACCGTCGAAGTTCCCGACGTTCCCGCCGGAGGGGTTCAGCCTCAAATGGTACCAGGCGTTCCTCAACAGTGACCGGATGCTCACGGCACTCAGGAACAGTTTCATCGTCGCGCTCGGCGCGTCGGTGTGTGCGGGCATCGTCGGCACCATAACCGCCCTCGGATTCGTCCGGCGGTCGTTCCCCAAGAAGGACATCCTGTCGAGCGTGCTGTTCCTGCCGATGATAATCAGTCCGGTCGTCATCGGCGTGGCGCTGACGGCCTTCCTCACGAAGATGGGGTTCCAGAAGAACTACCTGTTCCTCATCGCGGGCCACACGACGCTCGTGTTGCCCTATATCTTCGTCACCGTCCGAGCCCAACTCTACGGGTTCGACCAGGAGGTCGAGGAGGCGGCGATGACGCTCGGGGCGAACGAACTGGAGACGTTCTTCGAGGTGACCCTCCCGCTCATCACGCCGGGGCTCGCCGCTGGGATGCTCCTCGCGTTCGTCATCAGCTTCGGCGAGTTCACGGCGACCCAGTTCTGGGTCCAACCGTCGACCTCGACCGCGCCCATCGAGATTTACACGATGGTCCGCACCAGCATCACGCCGATGATCAACGCGATGGCCACGGTGCTGATGCTCATCACCGTGGTCGTCCCACTCACTTTGGATCTCATCCTCGGCAAGAACCTCATCCTCAAATCGGGGCTCTGAGACGTCGCCGAGAATTTCTTCACGGGTGGGGAGGAAAGCCTGCCACGTCCTCGAAGCATGGACTGGTATCAATAGGATCGATTAGAACGTCGTACGCTCGCCACCGCCAGTGACCGACTAGCCGATTATTCCGTCTTTTGCCAGCGCGGTGCAGAATGAAGTTTTGGAACTGCCGCACTCAAGTCCATTTGAGCAGCGCCGTAGAATTGCTCCCTGCCGACGGGAGTAGTAACGCGGATGATCGAGGTCTCACTCGTCGATCGGAAGATGGACAGTTTCCAGTGGTTCTCGTGTCCCCATTCACTGTGGAGTGTCGACTCGGAATCTCCGACGGACCGTGACCCCAACTCCCAACTCAACCGAGTCAGATGGGATAGATCGAACGGCACTATGCCAGGTAACGTTACACAACTGGAGGGGTTTTTCGGAGTGTCGTGGATGGCCATACCATACTACTTCGAGACCATGATTAAAAATGTAGGTATCTGCCGCTTATCTGAAATCTCGTTCCGTCCGTCTCGTTCGGTATCGGACTTCCCACTGGTGTGACGCGACGAATCCCGTGGTCGTGTCGACATCGCCATTTGGCTACCCACTTCGAAATCGGATCCGGTTACGGATACACACGCGCTGAAATCGCCCTGACCATCAGACCACGTGAACGGGGACGTCGGAAAGGCCGAGGACGCGCTTCGTCGTCGAACCGATGAGGGGTTTGTCGGGGTCCGACCGCCCCCGCCGTCCCATCACGACCAGATCGATGTCGTTTTCGTGGACGTATTCGACTACCTCGTCCTCCGGGATTCCGGATTTTACGACGGTAACACAGTCGACGCCGCTTTCTTTGGCTTGCTCTTTTACTTCGTTTACGAATTTGTGTCCCTTCTTCTCCAGTCGCTTTCGGGTCTCCTTGATATCGCTCGGGATCGCGACGAACCCCGCGTCCCCCATGTCCATCACGTAGAGCGCGTGGACGGTTCCACCGCTATCCTTCACGAGTTCCATTGCTTGTTCCGTTGCGCGTTTCGCCGCTCTGCTCCCGTCGGTCGGCACCAAAACACGCTCGTAAACCGCCCCCTCCGTTTCGTCCATACGTACTGTCTCGACCCGACAACTAATGAATAGACGCCCATTTCTTCGCGCGTTACCGCCTTCGTTGAAGGGAATGTGCTTATTAAATCACCGTCGAATCAGTGGATGCGTTCGGTCGCGATCTCGGCACCTTCGACGAGCGCCCCTAGCTTCTCCCACGCGATCTCGGGGGAGACCATTCCGAGTCCGGCCTGCGTGCCGAAACCGCAGTCAGGCGCGGCGATCAGCGGCGTCGAATCGTCGACCGCGTCGACGACCCGTTCGAGGCGGTCCGCGATCGTTTCGGGGTGGTCGATGATGTTCGTCTTCACGTCGACGACACCGGGGATCAGCGTCCAACCGTCGGGTACCGGGTGTTCGGCGAACGCACGGTACTCGTGTTGGTGGCGGGGGTTGGCCTGCTCGATGCTGAGTCCGGTGATGTCGGCCTCGTAGATTTCCGGTAGCATCTCGGCCAGATCCATATCGAGGTGGTGGGGTCCCTCGTAGCTCCCCCAACAGGTGTGGAGTCGGACCTGCTCTTCGGGGACGTTCGACAGCGCGTCGTTGAGCGCCTCGACGTGGAGGCGCGTGGCCCCCTTGATATCTTCGAGGGACTCGCCCGCGTACGCCGACGTCTGACCGACGGTGAGGAGTTCGGGGGCGTCGATTTGGAGGGTCATTCCGGTCTCGGCGACGAGTTCGTACTCCTCGGCCATCGCGTCCGCGGCGGCGAAGAGGAACTCCTCGTAGGAGTCGTAGTAGTCGTTGACGTGCGTGGCGGTGACGATACTGGGCGACGCGGAGGTCACGAACGTCCCCTCGAAATCGGCGTCGGTGGCCGCCAGCGCGTCGCGGAACCCTGCGAGTTCGGCCTCCGCCTCGTCCTGGCCCGTGTACTCGATGGGACCGGTGACGACGGGTTGCATCGAGAGGTCGATGACGTCCGTCTTGAACGTCTCGTCCGCGTACTCGGGGAACTCCTGCAGGTCCGCCCAGAGTTCCTGCTCACGCTTGCCCTCGATACCGCTGAGTCGGTCCGCGACGTACCAGTTGAACGAGACACGGGACTGCTCGCCGTTGTTGGCGATGTCGATACCGACCTCGGCCTGCCGTTCGACGATGTCGCGCGTGGCGTCCGCGACGGTCGCGTCCCACTCGTCAGCGTCGACGTCCTCGCCCTCTTGGCGTTTCTTGAGGAGGTCGAGCAGTTCCGGCGGTCGAGGGAGGCTCCCGATGTGCGTCGTACGAATTCGGTCGTCGTTCGTGGTCATTCGGTAATCATGTGGGTTATAGAATCCAAACAAAATATAACCCACGGTAGTCACAAATTCGTTCTCACGACGCTATTCGAGTTCGATCACGGCGAGGTGATATCGAACGGCGGTTCGGTCCCCGACGGGAGCGGCGTTTCGTAGCCCCGCTCGCCGGTTACCTCGTGGAACTCCTCGGTGGCCTCCGCTACGATGTCCGGGTTTTCGAGGAGTTCGTACGCGGTTCCGCCGAGAACCTTCGCGGCATAGACGGCTCCTTTCTTCCCGAAATCGCCGTTAGCCGCCGTCGCCTGCCACGTATGCCCCGGCGTCCCGACCGCCCACGTTGCGGCGCGGAATTGGCCGGTCGGGGTAATCCAACTCACGTCACCGACGTCGGTCGAACCCCCGCCGACGTTCCCCTCCGCGTGTGGCGGCACCGGGACATCGTAGATGTTCGCATCGCGTATCTCGTCCGCGTACTCCTCGGGGACGTCTTCCAGACTCCCTTCGACTTGCTCGTCGGGAACGGTTCCCTTGAGATCCGCTGCAAACGCTCGGTCTTCGTCGGAGTATCCGACCTCTCCGAGTTCCCGCATCGTTTCCCAGATGACGTCGCTCACCGTGCGATTGGGGAGGTAATCCCAACAACCGGTGACGTACTGGCGATCCACCTCCGTTTGTGTCATCATCGCCGCGCCGTCGGCGATCTCGGTCATCCAGTCGCTGATGCGCTCGACTTCGGCCCTCGTCGGGGCGCGGACGTAGTACCAAACGGTCGCCTCCGCGGGCACGACGTTGGGAGCCTCGCCGCCGTTCGTGATGACGTAGTGAATACGGGCCTTCTCCGAGACGTGTTCCCGCATGTACTCCACGCCGGTGTTGAAGAGTTCGACGGCATCGAGCGCACTCCGGCCGGATTCCGGCGACGCGGCGGCGTGAGCCGAGACCCCTTCGAACGTGAACCGAATCGAGTCCATCGCGAGCGACCGGTCGAGCGTCGGCGTACTGAGAGTCGATGGATGCCAGGTTATCGCGGCGTCGAGGTGATCGAACGCACCATCGCGGGCCATGAAGACTTTGCCCACGAGCGTCTCCTCCGCCGGACAACCGTAGAATTCGATCGTCCCGTCGACGTCACCGCGTTCGATGGCACGCTTCACCCCGATGGCCCCGCCGACACCGGCGACCCCGAAGAGGTTGTGACCACAACCGTGTCCCGGCCCACCGGGTTCGACGGGGTCGTGTTCCGCCTTCACCTTCTGTGAGAGGTCCGGCAGCGCGTCGTACTCACCGAGGATACCGATCGTCGGGTCGCCGCTTCCGTACGAGGCCCGGAACGCCGTCGGCATCTCACCGAGTCCCTCCTCGATGTCGAACCCTTCTTCCTCCAATCGGTCGATGAGAACCTGCGCGGATTTCTCCTCGTGGAGACCGAGTTCCGGCGTCTCCCAAATACGCTGGGCCATCGCTCGCAGTCGCTCCCGTTCGCGTTCTACCGCTTCGAATACGTTCGCTCTCGCCATGCCTTCGGCTCTCGTGCCGCGAGTATCAACGTTCGGCTCCCTATCAGGGTTCTCCGGTTTTCGGAGTTCGTCACCCCAAGTTCGTTCTCACGGGTATGTTCCGTGCGATCGAGTCGTGGACAAATTCCGGAAAGGAGGCATGGGAAAATCCCAGGATGGAGGTCTTTTTGTGATCCGGAGCCAATACCATGTAACGCCATGATCGACAGGCTCAAAGAGGACGTTCAAACCGCGATGCGCAAGGACCCTGCGGCACGGCACCCGCTCGAGGTCGCGCTTGCGTATCCCGGTCTCCATGCGATCTGGCTGCACCGCATCGCACACGCCGTGTGGTCCGCGGACCACTTCATCATCGCGCGGTTGATTTCCCATCTCTCCAGATTTCTCACGGGCATCGAAATTCACCCGGGTGCCTCGATCGGTCGTCGGTTCTTCATCGATCACGGGGCTGGCGTGGTAATCGGTGAAACGGCGGAAATCGGTGACGACGTCATGCTCTATCACGGGGTGACGCTCGGCGGTGATTCGATGGAACGAGAAAAGCGTCATCCGACCGTCGAGGACGGTGTCACGATCGGGACGGGTGCAACCGTGCTCGGCCCCATCACGATCGGGAAGGAAGCGAACATCGGCGCGGGGGCCGTGGTACTGAATTCGATTCCACCACACTGCACCGCGATCGGAAACCCCGCGGAACTCACGGGCGATTGTACACAGACGGTCCGTGAGTGGGAAGCGTCCCTCCGCGATGCGGACGAGTCCTAGCTCATCAGCGATCGTTTCCCGACACATAGATTTCGATTCCCTGCTACCCGATTTTGGACGCCGCTGACCGCTCCGAGGGCCGGATCTAGTCGGATTCGAGATCGTCGCCGAGCGAACCCTCGTACTTGTTCTGCTCCTCGTCGGGAAGATACTGCCGCTCCCACTCGATCACCTCCGGAAATCCGGCGAATTCGTGAAAACTACCGACAGGCTGGGCGTCGAAGTTCTCATCGATGCGTCGCATCGCTGCGACGGGGTCGTCGGCGAAGTCGCTGAAATCGGAGTAGACGTTCGCGATGGTCGATAACGTCGCGGCGATGGGGAACAACACGATGTCGAATCCCCACGATTCGAGCGACGACAGGTCGACGTACGGCGAGGTGCCGGTCTCGCCGACGAAATTGTAGACGAGGGGGCCGTCGACTTCCCGGCCGATGTATTCGAGTTCCGATTCGTCGGTGGGTCCCTCGATGAATGCGACGTCGGCACCGGCTTCGAGGAACTCGTTTGCGCGAACGACTGCTTCGTCGAGCGACCCATCACCGGTTCCTCGGGCGTCAGTTCGGGCGATGAGAACGAAGTCCGGCGCGCGGTCGTCTCGAACGTCGGCCGCGGCCGCTATCTTCCCGACGGCCTCCTCACGCGGGATGACTCGTCTCCCTTTCGTGTGGCCACAACGTTTCGGGAACGTCTGGTCTTCGAGGTGGATCGCACCGACGCCAGCTTTGATGTACTCCCGAACGGTCCGAACGACGTTCGTCGCGTTTCCGTAGCCGTTGTCGGCATCGGCCACGAGTGGAACGTCGATACGCTCCTGAATGTTCGCCGCGTTGCTGATCATCTCCGGCATCGTGATGAAACCAGCGTCGGGATAGCCGGTTTTCGATAACGAGGTTCCATACCCGGTCATGTAGATGGCGTCGAAGCCGACAGCATCCGCGACGGCGGCGGTGAGTGGATCGTGGACTCCAGGGCAGACTAGCAACCCGTCGCGATCGAGGCGCTCCCGGAGCACAGCACCGTAGTCAGTCATGGACGATCACGCGGTCGACGCTGGGGAATCGTCGTTGGGAAGTCGATGTCGTTGCAATTCGGACGTCGCCGATGTCCTCACACAGTGTTGGAGCGGTGTTCGAGTACATCGTCGGTCAGTACGACAGCACCGTACTTTGCGTTGGCGTCGAAGCGGGTGGCAGGGTGTCTGTCTTCGGCGGGAGCGTACGAAAGCCGTGCTGGCGGAATGAGATCTCGTTTCTAATCGTCGAAAAACAACCCGTAACTGATCGCCTGTCACCGACCGTGTTATTCCATTCGTTCGAACAGGTGCTGTCTGATAGCAACGGTTAAATATGATAACACACCACATGAAGTTGCGTCGTATTGGCTTGCAAAAACTACGCTCAGGACGTTCACCTGTCGTCCACGCCAAGCAGATGTCGGTCCTATCGTCTGCTTTCGACGGCTCACAATTTTCACTCCACATACCGGGTTACGGTAGTCGATCGAAACGGAGCGACGGGACGGTGGACCTGGAAAATGATCTCTGCAGCGAGGGGTGAAATGTCCAAACCGAGTGCCAGTAATTGGAGGGTCACCTCACCGCGTTCACGCACAACGGGAAGTAGGAGACGGTGAGTGCGTGTTCCAGTTCGCACCATCAATGACACATTATTGGTAAAAAGACTTTAGACCAAATTCAATGTAGCTTTGCTACCCGCTAACAATGGGAGTGAGTCGCCGATGGGTTCCGATATTACACAAGATATGCATGTAGAACTGTTCGTCCGAGTAAATCCCTCACATGGAGTAGAGCAACAAAAACAAGCAGTTATCGATCGGCTCAGGACGCTCGAACGAAAAGGAAACATCGCGAGCGTGGACGTCCATGTTTGGGGGAGAGAGATTCGGTTGAACGGTCCGCTTGAGGGAACTGACTATCATGAGTCAGTCATTAACCATGTGACCGAGTTCGAACAATGGCTCGCTGAAAACAGCGCGTCCATGGACGGCTTCTTTTCCCATCGGGACATCGATTCGAGCATTTCGGACGAGTGTTATTCAGTCATATCGCTCCCGTTTACGTGCCTTGCAGTTTATCAGGATGACGAACTACGGGATCTCTATCCACATCGTGATAGTAAGACGATCCATACGGTTCATGACTGTCTCAACCGTCTCGAAACGGAGAATTCTCGAAAGGGGACACAATAATTGTTCCTGCTTCGGTTGCCCTTCGGCTTCCCAAAAATTTTGACATGTCTATCTCTCGCTTGCAAGAAGTAGTCGATCTGTAGCTATATTGGTTGATCACAATCCAGAAATAAAATCGTCGACCTCGGAATTGAACTCTCTGGAATTATCCATATTCACTAAATGTCCCGCGTCGGGGATCTCTACATGGGAACTGTTTCGTATATTTTTCGTGATTTGGACGTTTTGCTTGCGGACTGCATAATGCTCGTGATCGCTAGTGATCACGAGCGTCGGGTTCGTTATCTGAACATTGTTTCGCAAATCACAATTGTACATCGCATCAAAAATCTTCACGAATTCGTCGGCGTGTATTCGATCAACGTCTCGTAGCACGTAGTTCCGAGTATCTTGTTCGAGTGATATCCACTGGTGCCCCTCTAAAAGTTGGAAGAATGGAAATGAAAGTTTAAAGTACAATTGTGGTCCCAGTCCATACAACATAAGGTGCCGCTGTATCTTCGGAAACAGCAATTCTTTTTGGGTGTGTGTTAGCGGGAGCGGTGGGAACGATTGAACTGTATTCGCAAGAATAATTCCCGAAACATCGTTCGGATATCGGCTTGCATACCTTTGTGCAATCATACCACCAAGTGAGAGTCCACAAAGAACGGGCATTTCGACGGAAAGATCGGTGAGCAGGCGTCGGAGATCCTCGGTGAAAAGATCGATCGAATAGGCTGATTTGGATGAGCTACCTGTCTGTCCATGCCCACGAATATCGTACGTAATAACGCGATATTCGTCCTCAAATCGTTCGATTTGGTTTCTCCACATCTTTTCGCTCAACCAACCACCATGGATGAATACGAGTGGAGAGCCCGTGCCGCGTTCCGTATAGTTCGTCGTCAAGCTTTTAGTTTCCATTCGTTGAATTCCGTAATTTCTGACCGAGTTCGATTATCTTCCTTTGACAGGAGGACAACGGTATGAGTTACTAGCGGCGGTGACCCATTTATTGATGTTCTCCAACAGCAAGCCGTAGGTTTGCGCTAATGGCCTGTCTCACTTTGATTCCTGTTCGGTGTCCGGAATATCATCGATGAGAACCGTCGATTTCCCCTTGATAATCTCCTGGTCGTCTTCGTTGTAGACGAACGTCGAAAGTGCATATCGGTTGTCGTCGAGAATATCGATCACCTCGACCACTGCTGTTAATGTTTCACCGGGTTCGACTGGCCTGAGGAACTCAAGGTCTTGCGAGAGATAAATCGTTAGACCCGGTAGACGTGCCAATGCCGCGCTGATCAATCCCGAAACAAGGGTTCCATGGACGATTCGTCCACCAAACCGGGTCTGCATCGCAAATTCATCGTCCAAGTGGAGCGGGTTCGTGTCCCCACTAGCTTGTGCAAATGCACCGATATCCGTGTCAGTGAGGGTCTTGGTAAACTCGACGGTATCTCCGATGGAGATGGCGTCCGGCTCTTCGACAGAGCGCTCAAAAGACCAAGTGGGTTGTTCGCTAAGGTTAGGTTCGTCATCAGCACTGTTTTCTCCGGTTGAGAAGCCAAAGGCAGCGAGTGAAGCCCGATTTACCTCGACGAAACTATTTAACACGTGCCCGGAAGCTTCCAGCCATGATTTGGTGATACTTCGAGTGGGGTTGAGCGAGGATTCGTTTTTGCTCATGATAAGTTACTATCCGAACTAAAGAGTACGTGGTGGAGCATATTAATAGTAATTTCGGCGTTTTCAACTCGACTGTTCGATAGAGTGGAGAAATCAGAATGTGAACAGCCACGTAAAACCCACTCGATACCATTCAATGGTTCAACTCACCACTGAGTGTCTTTCAGGGGTAGATTTTTACAGTAGGACCTCGTACTGCCGGTCGAAGATGGCGAATCAGGACGACCGAACCATGTGGCCACCCGCACTGTTCGCAGACCAACTGCAACAGGCGAGTGAGGACGTGGCAGAGCAGCAGGTAGAGATGTGGAAGCAGATGGTATCTGGAAACGCTGGCGCGAGGGATGATGAGCTCTCGAAGATCAGATCGCTCGGGAGCGAAACCGCGATTTTCAAAACTCGCGTTCAGAGTGGCGGGCGAATCAGTATCCCGGATGCCGAAAGAGAAGCGCTCGATATCGCTGAAGGAGACATCGTCCAAACGATCGTCATCCCCATGAAAAATCAATCGGAGGAAACCCATGAATAACAACCCATTCGCCCCGATGTTCGAACTGCAGCGTCAGTCGATAGAACAAGGTCAGAAGATGATCGAACAATCTATCGAAGTCCAGAATGAAGTGAACAAATCCTTCGTCAAGGCGGTTGAGAGTCAAAAATCGGCTCAAGAGAAAGGTGTTGATGCCTGGAAATCGGCCACCGAGACGTCCCTCAACGTAGCCGATTCGACGACACCAACGGACTCGACGGCGTTCACCGATATGCAAGAAACGATCGATGACCAGTTCGATGTGTTGAGCGACATTCACACCGAAATCTGGGAGTCGGTTGAACGTAATATAGAGACCGGTACGGAAGTCTCAGAGGACATGAACGAAACATTCCTTTCGTTCGTTAATGACTCCGTTGAGATGGCTATGAAGACAAGCGAACAGTTCGAAGAACAGTCCGAGACCGTCGTCGATGCGACTGACGTTGAGATCGAATAACCCCGTAACAACGTTTTTGCCACCCCACATCATAATAATAATCCATGGCGAATCCATCTGAGAATTGGAACGAGTATATGGGAGAGATGAACGAAGCGTTCCTCGAATCACTCGAACAGAACGTCGAAGCGCAAACCGCCTTCGTCGATTCTTGGATGAACGCATTCGAGAGCCAGGAATCGGACGAAATAACAAAGGACGGAATGAGAGGGTACGTTGGTGCGTATGAAGCGTGGATGAATGCCGCTCAAAAACAATTCGAGCGAATAAACGACGCACTCGAGGGCGAAGAGGTCCCAATCGATGAGTTTCGTGATATATGGCTGAAGGCGGCCAACGATGCATTCAAGGAAGTGACAACTACATCGGCATTTTCCTCGATGACTGGCGAATCCGTCGAGAACTCGATGGCATACAAACAGACTGTCGACGAAGCCACTGAACAGACACTCAGTACCTTTGGCCTTCCGACGGAAGGCGATATTCAAGAGGTCGGTGAGCGCTTACTCGAAGTGGAACGCCGTCAGCACGAAATAGAACAGAAATTGGATCGAATCCTCGAAGAGATTGAGAGTGAATGAACCCCTTTACACTCATCGCCGACATGCAGCGGCAACAGTGGGAACAAGCAGCCGACATCATGGAACGTGGCACCGCTCTCCCGGAGCAGACCGAACGGATGATGGATGTCGAAGTCGGTCAGACCCCGTGTGAGGAGGTGTACTCCGAGAACAAACTCACCCTTAATCACTACGAACCAACGACGGACGAGCAACACGACGTTCCCATCCTCATCGTTTATGCGTTGATCAACAGACCGTACATTCTAGACCTACAACCGGATCGTAGCGTGGTCAAAACGCTGCTCGACGAGGGATTCGATGTGTATCTGATCGATTGGGGCGAGCCGTCGAAACTTGATGCACACCTCACACTTCACGACTATGTGGACCGATACATCGACAATTGCGTCGATGTCGTTCGCGAACGTTCCGGTGAGGATGCGATCAATGTTCTTGGCTACTGCATGGGTGGGACGATGAGCGCGATGTATGCGTCCTTGCATCCGGAAAAAGTTAGAAATCTTGGATTGATGGCTGCTGGACTGTGCTTCGATGGAGAAGGGGGTGTTCTCGAACAGTGGGGGGACGAAGAGTATTATTCTCCGGAGGCAATCACGGAGACGGTTGGGAACGTCCCTTCGGACTTCCTCGATGTCGGATTTGCGCTCATGGATCCCGTGGATAACTTCGTCACGAAGTACGTTCGTTTGTTCGATAACATCGAAAACGACGAGATGGTCGAGAATTTCGCCCGAATGGAAAAGTGGATCGGCGATGGGATCGATGTCGCTGGGGAAACGTATTGCCAATTCATAGAAGACATCTATCAGGATAACAAATTGGCGAAGAACGAACTGTATCTGGGAGATGAGCATATCGATTTGGGCAACATCGATATGCCTGTTCTTCAGATCGTCGGGGAGTATGATCATCTGATCCCTCCAGAAGCCAGCAAGCCGTTCAATACTGTAATCGCGAGTGAGGATACCTCTATCATCGAATTCCCAACAGGACATATCGGCCTGTCCGTTTCATCTAGCTCGCATACAAAACTGTGGCCCGAAGTCAGTGAGTGGTATGCGGAGCGGTCAGTAACTCGGGCTGATCTCGAGGACGTTCCCGGAATCGGTTCAGCATATGCCGAACGATTGAACAATGCCGGTATCGACAGCCTGACGAAGCTCGCTAACGCCGATGTAAATCGCCTTGCAGAAGAAACCGATGTTTCGGAAGCAACCGTGCGTAAGTGGGTCGATGAGGCGACTCAAATAGAGGCATCCGAGTAACCTCATTTCGGAAAGTCGATTGAAGGTTCATCGGATTGCAGACTCAAACGGTGAAAACAGGAACTCCCGAGGATCTGATCACTCGTTCTGTGGTGCTTCCAACGTGGGGAGATCCGTGTGCTGAAATACCGTGTTTTCCCATCACGATCAAGTCGATATCGTTCCCATTCGCATACTTTACGATTTCCTGATGCGGAACTCCTCTGAGACATTCGGCTGTCGTTTCCAAATCCCTCTTATTGGCGTTCGAAGCGACCTGTTCGAGTAACTCGTTCCCGTTCGTTTCGATTTGTTCGAGAAACAGTTCTTCACTACTCATGGCTGGTGTCTCTCCATAGACACCTTCATCGACGACAAATAGTATGTGAAGCTTCGAATCGTATTTCTCGGACAGATCGATCGCGTGTTCCACTCCCCGTTTTGCTCCTTTGCTTCCATCAGTGGGCACGAGTATGCTTTCGTACATCGCTGTATTCTCTATCATCTCGATTGCACTTCAATTGGTGGGTACACTTGAGGATGAGGGCACTATTATTGCGTATATTTCACTTGTATGAAATAGAAATGCGAAAAAGAAATGGTCATGTCGGTGTCTTATCGCGAAATTGTGATAAGTTGCCGTCCGTCTACCACTCCATGCCGCCGTTGATACCGAGGATTTGGCCGGTCATGTACGATGACTCCTTGCTCGCCAGGAACCGAACAACGCCGGAGACGTCTTCAACTTCTGCAAACCGATTGAGTGGAATTCGGTTGCGGATCTTGTCCTGTATTTCCTCGTCGACATCTGCGAGCATGTCCGTCTTCGTGAAACCTGGTGCTACACAGTTCACAGTCGATCCCGAGTTTGCTAATTCGAGCGCAAGTGTGCGGGTAAATCCAAATATTCCGCTTTTCGTGGTTGCGTAGTTTGCCTGGCCGTAGTTTCCCTGTTGCCCAACGACGCTAGAAATGTTGATGAGCCGCCCTTGTGGCGATTCCTTGATATCATCGTAGAAGGCTTTCGTGCAATTGAAAACGCCGCCGAGATTAACATTGACGACGTGATCCCAATCTTCACGAGTCATATTCTTGAACGTTCGATCCACGGTGACTCCCGCATTATTCACTAGCACATCAGCAGGACCAAACGTATCACGGACGCGTTCTTCCATCTCGTCGACTTCCTCCCTGTTGGTTACGTCTGCCTGTATGGCGATCGCACTGTTTCCTTCGGCTTCGATCTCCTCTGTAACATCAAGCGCTTCACGTTCAGAAGATCGGTAGTTCACAACGACATTTGCACCGTGGTAACCGAGATCTATTGCGATTTCGGCTCCAATTCCGCGTGAAGCACCAGTGATGACGCACGTTTTCCCGCTCAGGTATTCCGTTTCGCTCATGTATTCTGTCATATTATGATGGTCTTGTCGATATCGTTATTTGCAAAATTCAGCGACCCTCCGACTTCCACTTGTCATCTTTGAAATTTTAACGCTTGGTTCGACTACGACTCTGTATATAAAAATTGTCCACAAATTCGTTATCTTTGAGTTTTTATATGTATGTTTCCACGGCTTTACTAAACAAACACCCCAACGCTTATAAAATATTTTGAATATATGGCTGGAGTATCCCTCTCTTAGCGGTGCCCGTCTTTCCACAGCAACGATAGACGAACGAACATCCACTTTTCGTAGAGAAGTCGAATTATCGAGCCACTCGTCACGGAGACAGCAACCGATGGTACTCGACGTCTACTCGTTTAGCGAACGGTACGGTTGGACCGAAGACAAGTATCGCGTGTCGTGGTAAATCGTCCCGTCATCCCCTCCGGAGTTCTGCAGAACGAGACGCTGAAACAGCAGGACGAGTTCCGAGATAAACGCCCCAAATGAAGAAAATCGAGGTATCAACGTTGGCGGGAAAGTATCCAGCTAAACGAAGCGGAATATCGGTTCGAATCTCGATTTTCCACGTCCCATCTCGTCTTGCTAATCCCTGTGACGTCTCCATTTTTGACAAGAGTGGAAAAGAGAAGTGGAGGAGGAATAGTCGTCACTTCCGGGAAATACTGTAAGTTGATTAATATCTAATGAGCCCGTTATCGGCAATAGATGCCAACACAGAAGTTTCGAGTTTCGATGCTTATCATCGTGGTAGTACTTCTTGCACCTGTCGTGTCGAGTGGACTGGTGTACAAGGATTTGGCGGTCACGGAGGATGCAACTCAACGAGCAAACGATATTCCGATAGAGAACGTCACGTTCGTTTCCGCCCAAGGGAAGGAGTTTCCGTCGGGACAAGCGAGATTAGTAGCGTTCGACACGGCGACGAACAAACCGATCTGGATACACAGCAAGTACGACCGATATATGGATGTGGACCCTCTCGGACCGAATCGCGTACTCTTTGTCGCACGTGATGGGAGTATGGAGAAATCCGCGTTTTCTTCCGATGTGACATTTTACGCCATCGAGATGAACTGGCGCACGGGGGCGGTGCTCAAGAAGTTCGAGATCCCTCCCGGAACACACGATATCGACTACCTCGGAAACGATCGATACGCTATCGCCGACTTGAGCGCCAAAAACCGGGTTTTCGTGTACGACCGTTCCGAAGATGAGATCGTGTGGGAGTATCGGTTTCGCAACCACTTCCCCGCGAGTGCGGGAGGCGGCCCCGGTGGATACACCCACTTGAACGACATCGACGCGGTCGACAACGGTTCCGCGTTTCTCGTCAGTCCACGGAACTTCGACCGTGTCATGCTCATCGACCGGAAGTCGAAACGCGTTCGCTGGACCTTGGGAGAGGAGGACAACTACGACATCCTCAACGAACAACACAACCCGGTTCTCCTCTCGCAGGATCCGGTCACAGTTCTCGTCGCGGATAGCGAGAACAACCGCGTCGTCGAGTACGAAAAGACGAAGAGTGGGTGGAATCAGACCTGGTCCTATGGGACGGGGTTGGATTGGCCGCGGGACGCGGATCGACTTCCGAACGGAAACACGCTCATCGTCGACAGCAACAACAACCGTGCCCTCGAAGTGACACCAGGTGGCGACGTCGTCTGGAAAGTCGAAATACCGTTCGAACCGTACGACATCGAACGACCGGTGTACGGCGACGAACCGTCGGGACCACCCATAAACGAACTCAGGAAAAACGGTACCATCGGCACGAAAGCAGTCGGACAGGATAGTCAGAGCCTAGCGAACAGAATCGATGCCACATACACATACGTCTACACTACCGCACAATGGGTTCTCCCAACCTGGATCGGTCCGCTAGAATTCAATCTCCTCATCCTCGCAGCGCTTGTCATCGGAGTCTGGGGCGCAGTCGAGGCGTTTTATTGGAGGGAGTGGACGGTAGCGAAGCGAACGAGGTTCCGACACGACGACAACTGAGGACGATTCGGTTACGAGTGGCCGAATGAAAGCTCTCGATCCAGTCATCGATCAAACTCACCGTCGTTTCCGGTGACCCCTCCGAGAATCCGACGGACCATCGGCCGTCTCCATTGGCCATGCGGTTCTCCGATTTGATTGACTCCGAGAAATACCTTTATTATCCCGGGAAAGTAGCGGAACACATGGGCATAATACACGTCTGTCTCAACGTGACGGATGCCGAGGAGTCAGTCCAGTTTTACACGGAACAGCTCGGATTCAAGGAGTCGTGGTCGTTCGAGAGCGGCGACACCGTAAACCGGTATGTCACCGACGACGATGGTGTCGAAATCCAGCTCTCGGATACGAGTGGGGTGGATGAAGTGGAGACCGGTACCGCTTGGGACCACCTGGCGCTGTCGGTGGAGAGCGTCGACGACGCGTTCGAACGAATCGATCACTTCGGGACCGTCCAAGAACCACAGGATCAACCCGCGGCGGGGGCGCGCACGGCGTTCATCGAAGACCCGGATGGCCACGTCGTGGAACTCGTCGAACCACTCGAGGAGTAACCAACCGTACGAGTGAGGTTTGCAGCGAGCAGCGATTCAGGGAGACCAAATGAAGTGAATCGTACGCGAACTCGTTACCGGTCACGGGACCCACTACTCAAAAAACCGACCTATTTTGGAAAGACTATGAATACCCGTGTGACAGAGGAATCACCGTTGTACCATCATATTATATTGTAGAATATTTGCAATACAATAGGTGATAAAAACTTGTTGTCTTGAACTCCCTTGTCGTATAAGATCGAGAAATGAGAAAACGAAAAGCTCTCTTATAGCGGTAAATATCACATCCAGCCCCAATACGGATTCCATATAATACCACCAGCATATTGATATAACGGAGAATGGTGGTAGCTGGTAGCGAGATTGTATTGTATAAATATAACAATATTAACTCGGTCCCGTGGAGACGGGAGTGTTAGTCTGAATATATTCGAAATCCATTATTTTATTCAAACACTTCATGATCACTCTGTTGAAATATTTCCTTGAGACACTGATCGTGACTAGTGATACTGGAAGGAATGGAAACCCACGATGGACTCTATCGAGAAACTTCACGATCGGTGTATACGACAACACACGCATTTGTGCACGTGAGGATATCACAGAAGCGTCCCTCATCGGAACCGGAGGTTTCTAAAACGCGTTCAAGACTATTGAATATCTAGCTCGAACAGCATACCCGAAGGAGCGGTCGATTGAATCTTTACTACGGGCTAATTTACGCTTCCATCGTTCCTACGCGTCTCAAAGCATTTATCTCATCACCGCTTTCGTGAAGAGTAGTCGGATGCCTATGATGATCTTTTGATCGGGATTACAGGCATATGTTTGTAATTCCAATTTGGTTCATTTCGATCTCGGCCTCCACAAGGCAAAATACGTTCAACACTATTGAATAGACTAACATCAATCCATTTCTCGACATCTCGTGTTGGAACTAGTAGTGAGTGTATCGGAGTTCGATAACGTTTGCCGCCTGTTTAACCGCGCTAACGAGATCTTCGAACATTTCGGATTCGTCCAGACGGCTTTTCGGACCCGAAACCGAAATCGCACTGATGACCTCGTCCGAACTCCTGTCCATGATGGGTGCCCCTATCGTAAGGACACCCTGTCGTCTTTCTTGATCCTCAACCGAGTATCCTCGGTCGCGGATTCGCTCCAACTCGGTAAACAACGTGTCTCTATCCGTTATCGTGTGTTCGTTCGCTTTTGGAAGCCCGTGCGTCTCGATTATGGATTCAACGCGAGATCGGGGAAACTCCGCCAACATCGCCTTTCCGAGCGCGGTCCAGTGCATGTGCGTATACTCCCCGATCGGAGCGTTGTCGTGAATAGCGTCCCTCCCACCTGCCTTGTAAAGTAAGATACGTTGTCCATCCTCCTCGATGCCCAGATTTGCGACTTCCCCCGTGTCCATCGCGAGCTGGTCCACTTCCAATTTCGCGACTTGGTAGAGCTTGGAACGGTTCCTGATCCGCCCACCATACTCCAGGAACCGGTAGCTGAGCGTGTAGTCGTTGTTCTCCTGGACGACGAAACCCAGCTTCCGGAACGTTTGGAGGTAAATGTGAACCGTACTCTTCGGAAGGGATAGTTCCCTTGATAGGTCCGAAACACCGGCCCGTTCGACCGTCTTCAATTGCTCCAGGATGAGAAACGCCTTTTCGACCGACCCCAGTGTGTCCGCCCCGGTATCGTTCGTCGCGTCGTCGTTCATCGGATTCTCGTTCATACCCACCATCACGCAAGAGTTCGGTTTAAACGTAATTCCTCCACGACCGTGGAATAGGGGAATCGGTGCGACCGACACTTCTTCCCGGGAGAATTGATCGTTGGCAACTGAAAGGCCACGCCGAACGGTGCCGACAGCGAGTTAGGATCGAACGACGTTCTCTAACTCCTCCCTCCCGTTCGTTTCGGCGAGTCGATTCACGTTGTTCGCTACGATCTCCGCCAACCGATCCCAGTGCTTCGGACTGTGACCCGCGTTGTGCGGAGTGATCGTGACGTTCTCGAATCGCCAGAGGGGATGGTCCGCCGGTAACGGTTCGGGATCCGTGACATCGAGTGCCGCACCGTTGATCTGGTTGTTCTGAATCGCGGATACCAACGCATCAGTGTCGATTATCTGTCCTCGACCGACGTTGACCACCCTCGCGTTTGGTGGTAACGTCTTGAACTCCTCCTCCGAAACGAGTCCACGGGTCGTGTCACTTAGCGGTGCGGCGATCAGGAGATAATCCGTCCTCGATACGGCGTCGTGGAACGCCTCCCGTTCGAACCCGATGACCTCATCAGTCGGACCACCTTTTTCAGGAGTGTACCGTACCCCGATGGTATGGACATCGAATCCGGCGAACCGATCGACGATCGCCGTTCCGATCGCGCCGAGTCCGACGACGGTGACGGTGCTGTCTTTCAGTTCCTCGGCTTGGAAATGTCGCCACTCGTGTCGCTTTTCGCGCTCCCATCCCTCTCGAAGTCGGCGCGAGAAGGAAAGCACGTAGCCGAGGACCTGTTCCGCGATGTTCGGCGCGTGAATACCTGAGGCGTTCGTCACCGTGACGCCCATCTCGGAGAATGCTTCGAGCGGGAGGTGGTTGTAGCCGGCCGCAACGCCCGCGAACAACCGAAGGTTTTCCGCGTACTCCAGGAGGTTTTCGTCGATATCGACGCCGGAGACGACGTCCGCTCGCTCGATGAGGTCACGCTCGTCGGACGAAGTCCGGGCGAGATGAACCCGGTGATTCGGCAGGCGTTGGGAAAGCAGATCGGCGTAATCTTTCGCTGGCAGTCCGTGTGTGTCACTTCGCAGTACGAGGATGTCTGCTGTCTCGTCATTCATGGGTATTCTCCGCCGTCGGGTATGACACCCGTGGCGGTAATCTAAACAGCCAAAGGTCGGTATATTAGTGTTTTTCTCAATGATTTATGTTACAGAACCCACGACATATCGTTCATCATTGTTCTTCGAGTAGATAATTTCTCATTTCACACCAAAGATTTATACCTGCGTGTTCATTTGTGGCAAACCATGTCGGCTGAGGCATCAAGACGACAGTTTGTCAAAACGATAGGAATCGGTGGAATCGCCGGGCTTTCCGGCTGTATCAGTGCCGTCACCGACGGAAACAGTTCCGGTGGTAGCGGGAAGGACTTCCAGTACTGGGAGTACTTTCACTCCCAGTCGGAGGTCGCAAAGCAGTTGATGGAGTCGTCGGTCGACGACTTCGAGAAGCAACACGACGCGACGATGAAGATGAACTGGGCGAGTTGGGACGACATCAACGGCGGCAAATGGAAGAACAACATGCAGAACGGAAACCGCCCGGTCATCTACGATTCGACGAACTCGCTCAACGGACAGTTCATCGACCCTGGCTGGGTGAAACCGGTCGACGAGTACAAACACCGACTCGACTCTGACGCGCTGAAAAACGCCAAATGGGCCTTCGAGATGGCCCAGAGTTGCTACCGTGGCTTCGACGCGGACCTCTACGAGGTCCCGATCGGACTCGAAGTCGGCGCACCGTTCATCGCCCGGGCCGACCACTTCGAAAAGGCCGGTCTCTCCATCGAGGACGACTTCCCGCCGAAGGATTATCAGGACCTCCTTCGAATCGCTAAGCAACTACAGAACAAGGGTCCGGGAGACTACGGGTTCCAGATTTACGGCGCACAGGGGGACGTCACCGACGAAGCGCTCATAACGTGGACCGCATCCGATGGCGGCTACGACGGTATGTACCTCAACGAGGATTGGTCGGACGTCAACTACGACAACGACGTGTGGAAGAAAGCGACCAGACGGTACGTGGATATCTACCAGAAACACGGGCTCTCGTCGGACAAGGCCCCGACGGCGTCCAACGAATCCGTCGCCCAGAATCTCATCTCCGGTTCCGTGAGCATGTACCAGGGTAGCACGAAGGACTTCGGGCTCTTTCGGAGCCGTGCCGAAGATATGCTCAAGTCGGGAAAAATCGTGTTCGCACCGTCGTGGAAAGGGAACGCCGGAAATAGGGGCGATTTCTTCACACAGTGTGTCGCGCTCATGCGTAAACCGGACGGCGTGAAAAAGAGCGTCTGGAAGAAACACGAGGATACGGCTATCGCCTGGATAAACAAGCTCCTCTCGAAGGATTTCCAGAAACAAGTCCCGAGTTCGTTGGCGACACTCCCCGTCAGAAAGGACGTTTGGGACGGCGTGAAAAGCAACGAAGCGATCGGGAACAGCAAGTTCATCTCCACGCTGGAAACGACGGTGGACGGCATGGAGAACGGGTGGGCCAGCCATCCCAAGATGAACGCCATCCAGTACAACATCGCCGGTCCGCTCTTCCAGGAGGCCGTTCGCGGGAAAATCTCCCCCGAGCAAGCCTGTGACCGCACCGCGAAACAGATCCGCAAACAAATAGAGCTCTGATATGTCGACGCGAAATCTATTCAACGTGAGAAATCGAACCGAACAGTTATCGGAGGACTGGTTCTCCTATCTGCTGATACTTCCGGTTCTCCTCTTCCTCGTCGTGCTCATGTGGATGCCGTTCATGCAGGGAATCTACATGAGTTTCAACAACTGGCCGTTCGGCGGTGAACCAACGTGGACCGGCATCGAGAACTACACGTTCCTGTTCGGATGGAACCCGTTTTACACGTCGCTGAAGGTGACCTTGATGTTCACGCTCACCACCGTGTTGCAATTGGTCGTCGCCGTGATGGCCGCGCTCGCGGTTCGTGAACTTCGGCGTGGGAAAGGGTTCGTAACCGGGACGTTCCTCATCTCGTACACCGTCCCCCCACTGATAACGGGCACCATCTGGGCGTACATGCTCGAACCGGACCTCGGGCCTGTCTTCGGCTTTCTCACGAAATGGCACGTCTTAGATAAGACCGTCTACTGGGGTAGCCACGGGGATATGGCGCTCGGCGTCGTCATGTTCGTGACGACCTGGACGTTCTGGCCGTTCATGTTCCTCATCATCTCCGCAAACCTCGAAAGCATCCCCGAGGAGATGTACGAAACGGCACAGATGTACGGCGCGAACCGATATCAGACGTTCCTTCGCGTGACGCTTCCCCAACTGAAAAGCGCGATTTTGGTCGCGGTGAGCATCAGGCTCATCTGGAACATGACGAAGATTTCGCAGGTGCTCCAACTCACCAACGGAGGACCGGGCTACGATACCTCGATCCTCGCGGTGCTACTGTATCGGTTCGCCTACGGTCAGGGACAGATGGGCGTCGCCTACGCGGTCGGAATCGTCCTGCTCCTCCTGACCATCGGCTTCGTGTTCGTGTTCATCCGCGAGTTCGAGCGAGCGAGCGAGGAGGGAGCATGAGCACCGAAGGCTACGACACCGTCGGTGTCACTGTCAAAGCGACCACGTACGGCGTGGTCGGATTTCTGGTGTTGTCGAACCTGATCCCCCTCTTGTTCATCGTTTCGGTGTCGTTCATGCCGCCGAACGAGTTCTTCGGTGCGCCACACATCATCCCGCACGCACCGACGTTGAAGGCGTGGACGAACGGCTTTACCGAACTCAAGACGAACCTTCTGAACAGTTTCCTCATCGGTGCCGGGACCGCGATACTGGCGTTGATCATCACCATACCGGGGGCATACGCGTTCGCTCGAAAGGAGTTCTACGGGAAGAAAGCGGGGTTTTACGCCATCATCTCGGCGATGATGTTCCCGTACATCCTCCTCGTCATCCCGATCATGGACCTCTGGAACGACCTGGGACTGTACAACACCATTCCCGGGATGATCCTGGCGTATCAGGTGTTCGTCACCCCGTTTGCGATTTGGATCCTTCGGGACTTCTTCGAGAAACTCCCGGACGACATCGAGGAAGCGGCCCAAGTGTACGGCTGTACGCAGTTCACGGCGTTCCTGCGGGTCATCCTTCCGCTGGCCGCGCCCGGCATCGTCGCCGTCGGCTTCCTCGCCTTCCTCACCGGTTGGAACGACTTCCTCTTCGCGAACCTGCTGACGACCGGTACCGGACCGGTTCCGGCCGTCCCGGTGCTGTATGGGACCATCGGCGGTGGCTCGGGTGAACGGGTGTATTGGGGGAAACTGATGGCCGAGACGCTCATCATCGGAATCCCACCGACGATAATCTACCTCGTCGCACGGAACTACCTCGAGAACGCATTCACCGTATGACACAACCAGCGAGAACACATCCAACAATGACGCAAGCAACAGACGAGACCGGTTCGAACGAATCGACAGTGGAATCGAACGTCAACCAACCCTCCGGAGCGAGTGGGACGGCACACATCAAAATCGATGGAGTTCGGAAAACGTTCAACGACGGACAAATCGTCGCGTGCGACGACGTGAACATCGACATCGACGAGGGGGAGTTCGTCGTCTTCGTCGGGCCATCGGGATGTGGAAAAACAACCACGCTTCGTTGCATTGCCGGGCTCGAAGAACCCGATGACGGTCACATCCTCGTGGACGATGAGGACATTACGGGACTGAAATCGAAGGATCGAAACCTCGCGTTCGTCTTCCAGAGCATCGCCCTGTTTCCACACATGAGCGTGCGGAAAAACATGCGGTTCGGTCTCGACATGAACACGGACCTCTCCAAGGACGAAAAGAACGGACGTGTGGAGGAGGTGGCGGAAACGCTCGACATCGCTTCGATGTTGGATCGAAAGCCCTCGGCGTTGTCCGGTGGACAACAACAGCGCGTCTCGCTAGGTCGTGCGATGGTGATGGAACCCGCCGCGTTTCTGCTCGATGAGCCGTTCTCCGCGCTCGACGCCAACCTTCGGGACCACATGCGCGTCGAAGTCAAGAAGATCCAGCGTGAACTGAACACGTCCATGATCTTCGTCACACACGACCAGGAAGAGGCGATGACGCTCGGCGACAAAATCGTCGTGATGAACGACGGTCACGTGCAACAGATCGGAAGTCCGTACGACATTTACAACGACCCCACGAACCGCTTCGTCGCCGACTTTATCGGGTCGCCGTCGCCGAACTTGATCGAGGGGACGGTCGAACGCGATTCGACTGGTCTGTCTTTCGTTACCGACCTCGGCACGATTCCCGCGACGGATGAGCAAACCGCGGTGATGAAAGACCGCGTGGGAGAAACCGTCGTTTACGGTATTCGACCCGAGTACCTGCGTCTCGATAGTGGTCGAGACACGTTCGTTGCAGACGTCGACGTGATCGAACCGCTCGGCGACAGGGATGCGATCCACCTATCCGCAAACGGAATTTCCCTCTCGGCGCTCACGTCACAAGGAGAAATCTCACAGTACACAGACCGCGTTCAGGTGGATTTCGAGACCGAAGAGGCGTGGGTATTCGAAAAATCAGGGGCTCGAATCGTCTGATTTCACCAGTTAGATTGTTTCCCCGGCTGTCCGGCGATAATATGTAATATGATGGGATTCGAACGTACACGACGAAAACGGCAACCATGACACGACAAGATACCACATTCCGTGCGGCAGTAGAGGGTGCAACCGTCGCTCACAGACAGTTCCGAACCGAGTTGGACGTCGAAACCAAGGATTCGAAGATGGACTTCGTCACGCAAGCGGACACCGACACGCAACACCGTGTCATCGAAATCATCAAAGACCGATATCCGGAAGCGACCATCGTCGGCGAGGAAGAGGACGAACGCAAGTCCCTTCCCGATGACGGAAACGCTTGGGTCATCGATCCCATCGACGGGACGACGAACTTCGTCAGAGGGGTTCACCTCTGGACGACGACGGTAGCCGCCGTCCGTGATCACGAAACCGTCGCCGCGACGACCGTCGCTCCGGCCGTGGACGATGTCTACACCGCGGATTCGAACGGCACGATGCTGAACGGCGAGCGAACCGCGGTGAGTACGGAAACCGACCCCGAGCAGTTCATTGTCGCGCCCATTCTCCGGTACGGCTCCGAACGTGATGGGGAGTTCGGGAAACTTCTTCGGGGATTGATACGCCAATTTGGCGATTTGCGGCGTTTCGGCTGCGCACAGGTGACGCTAGGAATGGTCGCTAGCGGTACCATCGACGCTGCCGTCTCGACGCAACCGGAGCCAAATCCGTGGGACACGGTCGCAGGGGTCTATCTGGTCGAACAGGCAGGTGGAACGGTAACCGATATCGATGGCACCCGCTGGACGCCGGACGCCGAGGGTATCGTCGCAACGAACGGCAAACGACACGGCGAAGTAGTCGAATACGTTGCACAGATGATTCGGTAAGCCAAATCCGATCCTTCCCGAGACGCCGTTTCCATACGGATCATGAACTAGTTTGAGAATGCATCTATCGATGATTGATCAACTGAACTCCTCACTCATTAGTTTATGACCAAAGATAAAAGAATAGATTCCCTGTTTGTATAAAAAATATTCTGGTAAAACATGTGGAAATAAGAAAAGACCACAAATTCACCTCGTGAGAGGTGATTCGTTTATACGTCCATAATTTGTTAGATCTCGGAAATGGTACTAGGAAGTTCATGTAAGTGTAGTTGATTAACCACGATACACAGACCCGCGGGAAAGGTAGCCGTGTTCGGTATCAATCCTGAATTTGATCGACCACGATATTTAGCTCCGTGACTCACCAGTGTTGTGTGGGTTATCTCTTCCAAATTCGGCGTTCGAAACCACGATGACGTGATTGCTACTCGGCGGGGCCCCGAGAAACGTAAACGGCTCGCTAGCAATCATTCGATCGGACACTTCTCCCGAGAAGGTGTTGGACTGATTCGATCCCAATTCGAGAACTCGCGCATCCGCTTCGGAAGAGACGTCGATGTCGTCCAATTCGATCCAAAAGACGTTGGGCGTGAGCGCCGACTCGAAGTAGTAGATCAGGTCCTTGTGATCCACGACCGTTCGCCAGCGCGTCGACGAGATGTGGGGTTCATCCGGCGTGCTGATACCGTACGGCACGGATACGTTTCGAATGACGCTAAATACGCTTGCAGTCGCAGTACGCCGATCCTCGACGTGAGGAATCGCGTCCGCGTAGAAACGGGCTCTTACGAACCGATCCGCAGGACGGTTCGTTCCGGGAAGCATGACCGTTCCACCGATCTCTTTCCAGTACTCAGCCAATGCGAGCTGTTTGTCGAAGGTCGGCGAGTTGGTCATGACTTGGTAATCGTGGCTATGATGGACGACCAACTCCCCATCGACGAATTCCATAATCGCACTGTCACCGGTGGCGTCCGATAGCGAGAGGTGGAGTGCAGCCAACCGATCTTCGCCCGGAACTTGGGCGGTTACGACTGCAAAATCCTCCTGTCGAACGTTCTCTACGGCCTCGGCGACGGTTTCGAAATTATCCAGCATATACTGCGCCCACAGAGAAATCGACATTGCGGATGACTCGCCGTCCCAGTCCGGATATTCCGATTCGGGCAACCAAAGCAAGTTGGCTACTAAACCTGCTTCGTTCACGCCGTCCGTCGTGACCTCGTCGAAGGCAGTAGCGACCACGCTTCCATACCGAGCCGTCCAGGTCAACGAGGCCGGTCCGACCTTGCCATCGCGCTCTATGCCACGGGGGAGCGTCCAAATGTTCGTTCCGATATCCACTTTCCAGTCCATCGACCGGGCGGTGAGAGTGCGGTCATCAGGTCCGAGATATGAGAGGCGAGTACACATCTATGGCCGACCTCCTGTGGACCGGTTCGAGATCACAGTGTAATCCATGAGTCAGTAGATCGACATCAGATTTGATAAACATTTGTTTCGGAGTCACGGCACACCGCCATCGGTTTTACACGGACGCCACCAAACTAGTTGTCATAATTTTGAGAAGGTAATGTGCAGTCCGTTGGAATCATGTGACTCAAATGAACCGGAGTGAAAATTACGGTTTGACGAAGATTTTCACTTGATCGCTCCCTTCGTCGAGGAGCGATTCGAACCCCTCGTCGACGATATCATCGAGATCGATGCGGTCGGTAACGAGCGGATCCGGATCGAGCGTCCCGTCCGCGAGCATATCGATAACCATCCCGTATTCCTCGTTCGAGCGAGGTCCTCCCAGATATGCGAGCGTTCCGGTGAGTGTCCGTTCGCCGAGGACGAGTGTATTCGGGGGCATATTCACCGTCTCTTCCCAGATACTCACCACGGTAACGGTCCCACCCGGTCGTGTGCTTTCGAGCGCGGCGTTGAACGTCGGTTCGATGCCAGCGACTTCGAACGCCGCGTCGACTCCACCGTCGGACGATGAGCGTATTTCGTCGACGGCATCGACCTCGGTTGGGTCGATGAGATGGTCGGCCCCGGAGTCCGCCGCTCGGTCACGGCGGGCCGCCCGGGGTTCCGAAACGAAGATCCGTCTGGCACCGGCCGCCCGTGCACATTGAATCACCGACAGGCCGATGGGGCCGCTGCCGAAGACCGCGACGGTGTCGCCTGCACTGATACCCGATCGACGAACGGCATGGAGACCAACGCTCAACGGTTCGACTAGCGCGCCGTGTTCGAGCGGAACGTCCTCCCCGAGTGGAACTGCCTTCTCTGCACTCACAACCACGTTTTCGGCGAACCCACCGCCGCCACCGGACAGACCGACGAAACCACCGGAATCACAGATATGATAATTTCCCTCCCGACATTGGCGACACTCGCCACAATAGAGGATGGGATTGATCGCCACTGCGTCACCCTCGGTAAGGTTTTCCACGTCCTCCCCTACCTCACTGATAACACCGCTGAACTCGTGTCCCATCGTGATCGGTGCCTGTTCACCTGAAATCGCATGTGGATCTCCTTCGGGGATGAATATGGGTCCTGCTGCGTACTCGTGTAAATCGGAGCCACAGATCCCGCACGTATCGACCTCCACACGTACATCCGTCGCTCCAACACTCGATTCCTCCGTCTCTTCGACGCGAATGTCACGTTGTCCGTGCCATCTTGCGGTCTGCATAGCACCACAACTTCACCAAGATTCGTGATAGATGTTGTGGTGATTTCGCTGAGAATCGGCGGAACGGGATCACGGATAAAAATAGTTAACTGAGTTACCTATTGTGCCTATTTCTTAGGATTTTACCGGGTCAAGATATACGACGTGATCGACGCTCGGATGAATACGACACCGGTAGCTTGGCTCTGGAGTACGGCCCTTGGAGCAAGTTGACTGTTTGCGTCTGAGCGTCCAAAGCGACGAAAAGAGGGATGGTCCATTCGGCGGTTTATTCGGGATTCGAACTCTCGTTCAGTTCCGTGTTGTTCCGTATCGATTGACTGTTCGGACTCCGTCGTTCGAGCACTATCGTGACGATCCGAATGGTGACGTAGGGGATAACGACGGAAAGCGTGGCGATTCCAGCAATCGCCGCGACCACTACAGCAAGGACCGGGGCCGTGCTCACCAACAGTCCCACTACCAGGTACAGGGGGAGTCCGAGTAGGGTCACGACGACCGCGTCTATCGAATCCTGCTGCCCTGGTGGCGGACGACCGGTACTCTGATGGCTCTGTTCGTGGGGTAATCGTTTTCGGGGTGGTTGTTTCATAGATATCTACTCGTGCAGTCGGTTGAATCGATTCGCGGGCGATACACCGTCTCTCAGCGCAGCGATACCGCTAACGCGTATCAGGAACGCCTCCCACCAGCAGCCCCGTCACCGTTTTTAGACATGGCGTCCGTCAGGTTCGAAATCGGTTTTCGTGAATCGGTTTTCTATCAAGTCCAGTCTTCATAGCGACTGCTGCTACGTGTACGGACCACAGCGTGACCGATGCGTAAACCGAGAAGCTCCTTACTCCGGGGAAAATCTCATGATTGATGACCTCTCGTATCACTTCCGTCGTTTCAGAATGTTATAAAATCGTATTGAATGTTGGTAGCCAGCCACATACTGCAAAAAGCGATCGGACGACCAGCGACGACGACAGTGGTTGCTCTCATCTGCGTCTCATCGAGCAGTCACCGCCGGAAACTCCGTCTCCTGGTTCATCGTGACGACCGTCTTTTTGATGTAGACGGATAATCACAATTCTACGACGATATAGTCATTGACGGCGTGAATCCGATCGATGGGCAATTCGAAGAAATCGTTCTCATCGACAGCTATATCGATGCTATCCTGATCGGCGGTTTCATCGGGGTCGATAACGAGGTGCAAGAGTTCCCCCACATTCACGTTCGTTGTAATATCAGAGACCTCTCCCAGGGTAGTTCCATGCGTTCCGATGGTTGTCATCCCGATCAAATTAGTAGCGAAGACATCTGCCATACTATCTTGTATTGGTGTATACTATTCAAATATTCCCATACAACCCCGACGAAATGTTCGAACTGCCGAGGGATTCGAAATCCATGTTCGGCCAAATTCGTGATCCAATCGTCTCACTGTTCCCGACGTAGGGAATAACCCAACGAGCGTTGGAAATGGGCCTTCCGGGTGGGGAAATCGCTACTGGGAAAACGAACGGGGGTGGAATCGAACCACCGGGGCCACGAGGTGGCCGCCATCGACGCGGTGTCGATGGTGCTTCTACCAACAAGCAACCCGTTCTCCTCGGATATCTCTCCATCGAAGCGTAGATTGGCTATGCCAGGAGAGTGGGCACAGCCAGGCTAGCGTATGTTTGACGTGCGACATGGCGTTGTTTGCTCAGCGATGCTCGAACGCGTAGGAACCTGGCGATAGAGTCCACGTCCTACGGCGCTCGCATTGCAGTCAATGGCCGCATCCGGTATTGTTATGCGGTTCCTTCTGTTGAGATTTCTACCACGAACGGAATGAAACAGTCTTCACGAAACTGTCTGACTGGATCGACAAATCCTCGAACAGACACGTCGAAACTCGATCGAACACGAAAATATCGCAGTCGAACCCGTTGCTGGACGGGTTCTCACTATCTTCGACGGTAGAATGTGAATGTTTCCCCATCTCGGAGTCGTTCATATCGGTCTACTAATGAAATTATGTGGATAATTACAAAGAGATAGCCAAGGGAATTACGCTCCTTGGAACACATTCTCCCGTCGTACTGTGGACCGAGGTCGCTGACGATCGATTCGGAAAGATTCGAACACTCATGACACGAATACGAAACCTCGTTATCGGTGGTGTACTAGTGATACTCGTTCTCGCCGGAAGTGGATACTTCGCGGTGACGAGCGGGGCAGTACCGAAACCAACCGCTGGCGTTCAGGACTTCGGAGATTGGGGTAGCGTCACTCCTCACCAAACCGAGGTCGTTACCACGTTCTGGACAACCAACCCGTACCCCATCGATTTTACAACTGGCAACACACTGCACGCACGCTACTCGATTTCTCTCAACGGAGTCACCGTTGCGAAGGGAACTCGAAACAGGGTCGACCTTCCCCGCGGGAACACGACACAAACACAGTCTACATACATCCAAAATGACCGGCTGAAGGACTGGTGGGTGAATTTCATCGAGGCGAACGAAACGATCCATGCGACTGCTCAGGGGACCCTTCACATCGCTACGCCCGTCAAAAATTGGTCGTATCACGTCTCAAAGACGCATACCCAGTTTGCAAACCAAGCACCCATTCTCGATTCGCTCTCACACGCCGCCGCAAAAACGGAAGGGAAGTACGTCCGTACTCGGCGGGTCGACGTTGGTCCTGTTCATCGGAACGTGACCGTCGGCGCGGAGGTGCAGGACGTCGAGACGACGCTGGGGCGAGTCAATCGGAATCGGACGACGGTCCTAGTGCGATTTCGAATTCACAATCCGAGCAAGACGGTTCCGATCGTCGTCGATCCAACCGGACTCAGAATGAGAGCAGACGTAAACGGCATACCCATGTTTCACTCGGGAAGCGGTGTCCTTTCAGCGAACGCGACGAAACGGAAGCTTCTATTGCCGGGGGAAACCCGGGACGTCGTCATCCCGGTCACGATGAACAATGACAAAGTCGATGACTGGTTCCGATCGCACGTTCGTAACGATGAGCGTTCCACCATTGCAGTCCATACACAACTCGTCGTTAACCCGCTCGGAGTCGGCAAACCGATTCGTGTGCCCGACGGGGACGGTATCACCTATCGATGTACCATGCAAACTGCCATTTTCGAGGATAATCAAACGGCCAAAACGACGTGTGGATGAATCACTCGGTTGCAGGCAGGGCCATTCCTCCTGCTCGAATCTGCCTCGGTGATTGCAGTTCCGTCGACCCCGTTCTGCTATCGAAGAGCAACTTATTTTTTGGAAGTGGAAGCGTAGTGACCGCTAGGATGTCAAACGATCTCGCTCGATTCCTCGCCGGTTCTCCGGAACGCCGAGAGTTGCTCACTCATCTCAGGAAACAGCCCGGATCGCCAGCGGAACTCGCCGACGTACTGTCCCTCTCCCGGCGGAGCATTCAACGCCATCTCGGTCAATTCGTCGAACGTGGCTGGGCGACCAAAAGCGGTGGCACGTATCGACTCACGACGATCGGTGACTGCATCGTCGACGAACACACGACCTACTTGAAGGCGTTGGACCGAATCGAGACGTTTGGGCCGTTTCTCAGGAATCTCCCCGATATCGAACACTCTCCCGATCCACGGTGGTTAGATGGCGCTTCCCTCGTCACAGTCTCCCCCGAAAATCCGCAAGCACCGATCCATGCATACCTCGAACGCGTCCGGGAGTTCGACTCCGACCATATTCGAATGATTTCGCCGGTTCTCAGCCGGTTGTTCCACGACGTCCACGCCGAACTAGCACTGGATGGCGTCCACACCGAACTGGTGATGGCCGAAGACACGATCGATCGAGCACGCAGTCTGAATCCGACCGAATTTAAAATCGTCGTGAGCGTCGGTGTCCTCGACCTCTACCGGTATCCGAATAGCCTCGGGTTCGGCCTCACCCTCGGTGACGACCAGCTTCTAATGGGGGCATACGACAGTGGAGGCCACCTCGAAGCGTGCGTCCATTCGACCGATACGGAGTTCCTCCAGTGGGGCGAGGAATTGTTCGAACGGTACCGCGGACAGGCCGATTTGATCGAGCCCTCGTTTTCACTCCCGTTTTCGCTCGGACCCTGAGGAGTATCACGCGGGTTTTGCAGGAACGATTCGCCATGGACGGTGACTGGCGGAGACGCCACTGATTGGCACGTACGTCGGCAGATATCGTAAATTGTCCCGCAGATAAAGCTATGCGTATGAACGTCCTGGTCGTCGGCGGTACCGGATTTATCGGTACTAACGTCGTTCGCGAATTGGTGGATCGAGGGCACGCGGTGACCGTTCTTGCGCGTGCGGCAGAGAACGATCTCCCCGCGGACACCGTTCGAGTAGCGAATGGAGACGTGACCGAGTACGGTTCGATCGAAGGAGCGTTCGCCGAGCAAGAAGTCGTCGTCAATCTCGTGGCCCTTTCGCCACTGTTCACGCCGGATGGCGGGGAAGGGATGCACGAGCGCGTCCATGCTGATGGCACCGAAAACGTGGTCGAAGCGGCAGAAGCACACGACGTCCGGAAACTCGTACAGATGAGTGCCCTCGGTGCGGATCCCGATGGCCCGACGGCCTATCTCCGAGCGAAAGGTGCGGCGGAACGAACGGTTCGCGACGCCGCTCTCGATTGGGTACTCATTCGTCCATCTGTAATCTTCGGCGACGGTGGCGAGTTCATCGACTTCACGAAGATGCTCACGACCCCATACGTAACCGGCCTCCCGGGCGGTGGAACGACCCGTTTCCAACCACTGTGGGTCGGCGACCTGGCCCCGATGCTCGTGGATGCGGTCGAAAACGACGAGCACGACGAGGAAGTCTACGAACTCGGCGGTCCGGACGTACTCACGCTCGCCGACGTAACACGGTTGGTCTACCAAGCCGACGGTACGTCGATCAGGGTCGTTCCGATACCGATGGTATTCGTCAAACTCGGGTTACACGTCGGTGACAAACTTCCGGGGTTCCCCATGGGAACCGACCAGTATCGGTCACTCCAGTTCGACAACACGGTCCGAGAGAACGACGTTCGAGCATTCGGTCTGGAAACGGACGACCTTCGTTCGCTGGCCGAGTATCTCTCGAACGGGACAGATGGACAGCAGTCGCCTAACACCCGATCGGCGTGGACGGCAAGATCGACCCTGCTTCTATTCGCCTTCCTAGCGCTGACGTGGCACCTCCCCGATGTGGTCGATATCTACAGCTATGGGGAACTCCCTCGGGTGTTATTCGTCCCAGCGTACCTCCTCATGCTCGTTCTGTATGATAATCTCTGGGGGCTTGAGAACGTCGTCTACGCCATCGATCCGATCGTTCCCGGTTCGGGGAGGTATCTTTGGGACGCCGGTCTCATCGTAACGTACTACCTGTTCGCTGTGGCCGTGACGTGGCTCGGACGGCGTTTCAAACCAAGCCGGCACACGATCACACCATCCTGAATACAGACGTGCCACCCCGATGGTCCTTCCGTCCCCGTGTACCACTTCTATCGCAACACCGTCCGTAAGCACGGTTGCCATCGACAAAGACATCGACGACGGAGCGTTCGATAGTTTCGCTCGGAGAACGACGAAGACGATGGCGAACCGGCAAACCGTGACTGGAACGGACCCGGTAACTATGAGAGGATTATATCGGTTCCCGCCAGTCGAAGACGAGCCAATGATAGGCAGTCTCGAACTGCCGCTGTGTAAGTAGTACAGCCGTGACTGTTACGATCAATAGCGTCGTAAAGATCGCCGTCAGTGGGACCAGTACGACCCTTTCAGCGACACTCCCTTCCGGAATGGTTGTCGAGACGTCCATATACATTGATATAAATCGCGCTGGTAAGTGTTTTGTGTTTTTGTTATCCACCGCTTGTATCACGCTTCGGCAAGAATTGCACGGTTCGTGGAACGGAAAGACATGTTGGATTGGTAACCATCCACAAAGCTTATTACTGATTGACAAGAGGGATTGATATGAGAATCGTACCTCGCATCCACCACCTCTTCGTATCTGATGATCGATCAGATACCGTCGTTGAGTGTCGGAGGTGTGGAAAAACGCTCTGTGGGACTGCCGAAACGTGTCCAAATTGTGGTTCCGATTCTATTTGCCGTCTCGAAATCTCGTAACCACCGGTCGTTTGTCGATTCTCTGGGAAATTCGTCGACGCTGATCACCGGACGACTTCTCAATCAACATCGTATAAATTGTGACAGCCAGTAATGTATTTTCTGAGGAATTGTTCACAACAGTTTGAGATTGCAGTTTACCACTATAGATTGCGCTTCAAATTGGAATAGATTCATTTTGCTTCACAAGACGGGTCGATCACCTCGGAGGATAATCAGACAGGGTTCAAGATGATACGGCAGATCTCTCTGATAGAGATCGTTTCATTTTGAACGTCATCGGTACTTGGCTCGGAGCTATCGATGGGATTATCCTCGTCGTTCGTCGATGCGTCCTTCGATTTAGACGTCGAACTCTGAGTCTCCGCCGCCGAGGACTGACTTCCTGCCTTCGAGGATTCGGATGACTGATCGGAATCCTCCTTCGTCCCTCCTGCCGTGGTATCCTTGGAGCTATCTTCGTCATTACTAGACGACTGAGTGTCTTCGGAATCCGTAGAGTCGGATGCAGCATCCGAATTCGACCCATCCTCCGAGTTCGATGTATCGTTCGAATCCGTGGATTCCGACGAACTTTCGGACGTGGTCGTTTCTTCGGGCGAGAAGTCACTCGCACTCGAAAGCTGACCTCCGATCCAGTTCAGTAAGGTATCGGTATCGTGATGGGGAGCGATCGTTTCCCCATCGAGAACCATCGTTGGAGTGAACGTGACTCCGTAATCACCGGCATCGTAGCGGTTTTCTTCCACAGTATCATCGAATCGGCCGGAGGAGGCGCGGTCGATGATCGTTCCTCGATCGGAGACGTCTGCCGTCTGCATGCGGCCTTTCATCTCGCTGAACGAGACGTTTCCGGAGATGAGACCCGAAAACATGTAGTCGAAAAATTGCCAGTAATCGTCCGGCGAGACGTCCCAGACGCTCAATGCGGATTCAGAGATCAGCGGATCGCTATCGGAGATGTAGTAGGTCGAGGTACCGTGCGAGGATGTCCCCGGCGGTTGGTATGCGAGCGCCCGAAACCGTAGGTTCATTTCACCGGATGTGACGTATTCGTTCAGTACCGCTTCGAGATTGCCCTCTCGGACGAATTTTTGGGTGAACGGGCATTTGAAGTTGCCATATACGGTCGCGGTGGGATTGTTCGGATCCGTTCCCATCGTCGCGTACGTAAGTTCGTCGGTGTCGTTCGGCACCGGCGCTTCGGGAATTGCCGTTTCCGCGCTCGCGGGTATGGCGCCACCGACTCCGATCGCTGCGAGAACGCCCGTCGTCTTCATAAATGTCCGTCGAGATGGATTATTCTTTGACATCGACTGGGTGGAATCACCGGTTGGTTATAGACCCGCTCGGTCGTCCAGATGAATTTCGCTGTTTTGAACTCTTGCGTGACTGTTCGAACTCATTTTCGAACAGTTCATTCGTTATTAACGATATTAAATGCAGTCTAAACCGACACTATTGTGCGGATTTATTATCAATATGGGAAGTGGTCTGAAACGGGGTACAGTTAGTACGGCAGTAGAGAACTCACACGGTCGAATACGTGCTTTCGGTCGGTCTATCCGTCTGGATACGCCGCCCGTAGTCGTCCTCCGTTCCGTTTTCGTCGTGGAAGTAGTATTTCCCGCGTCTGCATTCAGCGCCGAAGTCGATTATTAATAAATCGCAAGTTTGGGGGTAAACACATATGCCCCGATACAACGATGAGAAAGCGTCCCAATGATTTCCCTTTCAGATTACGAAACCATACGCCTGGTCTGGACCGACATCAATGGCGTTGCACGCGGAATCTCCCTCTCCGGTGACGAAGCCGCACACGCGATCGAAGAGGGAGTCGGGTTCGCCAACGGGGTCGCCGAACTGACCCTCGAACCTGGACTCCTCGACGACCCGAAATACGGTGCCGAAGCGGGCGACATGATGGCGGTCCCCGACGCCGACTCCGTGATGCCGATAGAGTGGGCCGACGACACGGCAGCGGTCTTCACGGACCTGACCAACGTCGATAGCTCACGCTTCGACCTCTGCAGCAGGAGTGCGCTCAGGAGCGTCCTCGAAGACCTCGAGTCGGAGGGATACACGGCACTTGTCGGTGTCGAAACCGAGTTCTCGCTCCTGCGTCCGGACGACGATGGTGGATGGGTCCCCTACAACGACCGCTGTTCCTACGACCTCGATGCCCTCGACATGGGATCGGACCTCATCCGCGATTGGACGAACGCGATGGAAGCAGCAGGGGGCCACGTTCTCGGTGTCCATCAGGAATCCCAACCGGGGCAGTACGAGATCAACATCGAGTACGACGAGGCCCTGCGGACGGCGGATACCGTCATGTTTCTCCGCCATATGCTCAAATCCGTCTCGCGGCAGCACGGATGTAAAACGACGCTCATGCCCCGACCGCACTCACACGAGGACGCCAATGGGATGCATCTCCACCTCAGTCTGTGGGACCGTACGGGGTCGGAGAACGAGTTCAAAAGCGACACCGACGATATCCGCTTTCCCGCGGGAAAGCATCCCGCCGGGGAGTCCGGGCTTTCCGAGACGGGACGGCATTTCGTCGGTGGCCTCCTCGAACACATGAAAGCGCTGACAGCGATCTGTGCTCCGACTGTCAACTCGTACAAACGGCTCCTCCCGGGTATCTGGGCCCCGGTCAATATCGCATGGGGACCGGACAACCGTTCGACGGTGGTTCGCCTACCCCCCGAGCTCGATTCGGCGACGCGTATCGAACACAGGGTACCCGACTCGTCGTGTAACCCGTATCTCGGCCTCGCAGCCTCGCTCGCGGCTGGGCTGGACGGTATCCGAAACGAGATCGATCCGGGAGAGCCAACGATCGAGAATGCCTACGACGAAGGCTACGAGAGTCTCCCCCGTACCCTCTGGGCGGCACTCGAACACCTCGAGAACGACGAAGTGATCGAGGATGCCCTCGGTTCGGCGCTCGTCGAGGAGTTCATACAGTTAAAGCGGGACGAGTTCGACCGATCGATGGACCACGTGACCGAATGGGAACGCGAGGAGTATCGGGACGAGTTCTAGTCCTTTGCGGGTTGGTCCAGCATCGGACCGATCGCTTTCAGAATCTTCGCCTCCGAGAGGCGAAGATGTTCTCCGACGGTCGAGACGCCCGTCGGGTCGTGTTCGGCTAAATCTTTGAGTTTACACGAACGGGGGGAGTCGTAGTATCCTTCTTCTATGGCGAGCGAGAGCACTTCGAGTTGCCGAGCGGAGAGGTTCTGTATCGCTTTCTTGACTTCGAGGAGTCCCATGAACATTCCCTCGAACTCGGGGGAGTGCAGCGAGTCGATCTGTACGGTGCCTAGTTGCTGTAACTCCTCGTGAGCGCGACTCACCTGTTCGTGCGTCGGGGCGAGGACGTCCCAATGTTCCCACCCATCGGCGACGGTCGCCGGTATCGTCGGGAAACAACTGTTTCCGAGTAGTACGTTCAGTACCGGTTCGGTCTCGGTGTCGTAATCGCCTTCTAGACAGACGACGCCCCGGTTGGTGGCGCTGGTGAAACTGACGAGTCGACTCGTGTTCATCACCGGATGGTCCTCTAGCCAATCGACGAGGTCGTCGATCTCTCCGTCTTCGACCTGCGTCACCTCGATCATCGTGACGCTCGTTCCGTGAACGAGATAGGAGTAGATGATGGATGCACGCGCGTTCGGGAACGCATCGTTGAAACTGTTGGTCCAGCATCCCTCGTGCTTTATTCTAAACGAGTATTCGATCATGGCGGAAATAGAACCAGCGTATCCCTATATGGTTGTGGATAACTGAAAATTTTGAAATATTTCATCGGCGTTGATAGCCCGGACGACGAATTCTGCGCCAACGTCTCCGCACGGACTCGGCGCGCGCTGATAAGTGCTCCCAAAATGCCGGAGATACAGTTTAGGAGATCATAGATAATTCAGAGTTGGAACAATGTCAGATAAAGAAGGGGGTAGCGTTACGTACAACGATGTGGATGATAGTTATTTCGAAGATCGTGGCTTACGGCGGCATGCGAAGATTTGGTCGCTGTGGGCACTCGGCGTCGGTGCCGTCATCTCGGGCGATTTCTTCGGCTGGAATTTCGGTCTCGCTGCCGGTGGGTTCATGGGCCTCGTCATCGCCACGGTCATCATCGCCGTCATGTATCTGGGCCTCTGTTTTTCCATCGCGGAAATGGCACCAGCGCTGCCTCACACCGGTGGAGCCTATTCGTTCGGACGGACGGCCATGGGTCCCTGGGGTGGCTTTATCACCGGCTTGGGTGAGAACATGGAGTACATCATCACCACCGCTGTCATCGTCGTCGGTATCGGCGGTTACATGAACTCGGTTACGCAGGCCTTGCTCAGTTTTTCGATGCCCGCGCCGGTTTGGTGGGCGATATTCTATGGTATTTTCGTCGGACTCAACATAGTGGGCGTCAAGGAAAGCTTCCGGTTCACCGTCTTCATCACCTTTCTCGCGTTGGGCATATTGGCGGTCTTTTTCATCGGTGCGATTCCGCACTTTTCGTTCGACTGGGCCCTAAATGTGCCTGCTGATTCGGGTCAGAGCAAGCTATTACCGAAAGGCATCAAGGGTATCTTCCTGGCGTTGCCGTTCGCAATCTGGTTTTTCCTCGCGATCGAAGAACTGCCGCTTGCGGCGGAAGAGGCACACGATCCGGAACGTGACCTGCCCAAAGCGACGATACTGGGCATCGTGACGCTGATCATCACGGCGTTCCTGACGTTGTTCCTCAACAGCGGCATCGCACCCGGTGCGGCAAAGGTCGGCCAAGCGGATAATCCGTTGTTCTTGGGCTTCAAAACCATATTCCCCGGCAGCGTCGGTGCGGCGTTGCTCTCGTTGATCGCCGTGGCAGGATTGGTGGCGAGCTTTCACGCGATCATCTTCGCGTTCGGGCGTAACATCTACTCGCTGTCCCGGGCGGGATACTTCCCACAGTGGCTCTCCGTCACCCACGACGAGCGAGATACGCCACACGTCGCTTTGATCGCCGGTTCGTTGATCGGCTACGTCGCGGCGCTGTTGATCTGGCTCACGCCGAGCGACAGTCCTGTGGGAGCGGTCCTGTTGAACATGGCGGTGTTCGGCGCCATGATCTCGTATATCATGCAGTCGTTGGCGTTCATCCTGCTCCGGCGAGAGTATCCGAACCTCAGGCGACCGTATCGGAGTCCGGTCGGCGTGTTCGGTGCGGTGGTCGCAATCGTTATCGCGGCCGTTACCTTCGTGTTCCTCTTCCTGAACCCGTCGTATCGGTTCGGCGTTATCGGAGCGGCGCTGTGGTATGCGGGTGGGATCATCTATTTCGCTGTCAGGGGTCGCCACCGGCTAGTGCGGGCACCGGAGGAGGATTTCGCTCTGAACCAGCAGAACGCGGCGACGAACGACGCCGCCCCCGATATGGCCGAGCGGCGCGATTCGACGGGCGACACCGTTCGAGAACCCTCCGAGTGATCCGACTCCCCGTCTGCTGGCGGCTCTCCCGACGTATTTTATAAACAGTCCCACATCACCCGGGAAATATTTAGGCCGGATCCGAGGGTTGTGACCGGTATGCACAGCTACGAGATGCGAATCGACGGGCAGGTTCGAGATGGGACCGAGCGTTCCGTCGAAAACCCCGCCACGGGAGAGACAGTCGGTACCGTCTCGACCGGAACACGAACCGACGCGAGTGATGCGATCGAGGCTGCGCGGAGTCTACGAAAGGAGTGGGCGGAGAGCGACCCCGCCCGACGAGAACGTGGATTACGTGCCGTCGCCGAGCGGATCGAGGCGGATCGGGACGAACTCAGCGAACTCCTCGTCGCGGAGACCGGGAAATGTCTCGGCACGGCCGAAGGCGAGGTCATGGAAACCGCCCAACAGTTTCGCTTCTTCGCGGGCGTGGTGGACAAGGTTCGAGGTGACACGATCCCAACTTCGACGAATCGACTCAACTACACGAAACGGGTCCCCTACGGCGTTACCGCACACATCATCCCGTGGAACTATCCGCTCCTGTTGGGGTCTCGGGGGATTGCGGCCGCCCTCGCCACGGGAAATACGGTCGTCGCGAAACCACCGAGTCGAGCACCGCTATCGACGATGTGGTACGGGAATATTCTCGTCGAGGAGTTCCCCGACGGCGTCGTAAACCTCGTTCCAGGGTCGGGGCGCGAGGTTGGAGCGGCCCTGAGTGATCATCCCGGTGTCGATCTGATCACGTTTACCGGTTCGACTGCGGTCGGTCAACAGGTGCTGGAGGCTGCGGCAGCGAACATCACGCCGGTCGACCTGGAACTCGGAGGGAAGGCTCCGGCGGTCGTCCTCCCCGACACCGACGTCGAGAACGCGGCACGCGGCGTCGCCCGAGGAATCTTCTCCAATGCCGGGCAGAATTGCGTCGCTACCTCACGCGCCATCGTCCACGAAGACGTGAAGGCGGAATTCACCGAACTCGTGGTCCGGGAAGCGGAACGTATCTCCCTCGGGCCGGGGGGCGATCCGTCGACTGATATGGGGCCGGTCATCTCGGCGGGAGCACAGGACGACATTCTCGGCTACATCGAAGCGGGACGGGAGGAGGGGGCGACCCTCCGAACCGGTGGGAATGTCCCGGACGATCCGGAGTTGCAGGACGGATACTTCGTCGAACCGACCGTGTTCGATGACGTGACGCCGGACATGCAAATTGCGCGCGAGGAGATATTCGGCCCGGTACTCTCGATACTGAGCGTCGAATCGGTCGATGAAGCCGTCGCCGTGGCGAACGACTCGCCGTACGCGCTGGCGGCGTCCGTCTGGACCGACGGGTTGCACGCCACCCGTATCGCTGACCGACTCGACCACGGCCTCGTCGCAGTCAACACGTTCCCCGTGTCGATGCCCCAGAGCCCGTGGGGAGGGAACAAGGAGAGCGGTCTGGGACGGGAAGGCGGTTACGAGGGTGTCGAGGCGTTCACCACCGTAAACAGCGTCGTCGTCGAGCACGGCGAGATGGAACCCTATTAACCACGTCAGCAGGGCGACGGACGTCAGGGAATCGAACAAGGATGAAACCGATTCCCGCTCAGTGTACTCCCCGAACGAAGAAATCCAAGCGAGCCGCCGTGACTATTTAAATACTCATAGGTATGGGGAGTAACGGGTATGAATCGAATACTGGTACTATCTACTCCGTAACCGGAACGCTGCACACAGTGCCGGATTCACGATACTCATAGAACACGGTGCCATAACAATGACACAACAATTAGCGGAATGGAACGTCCCGAATAGGATCCTGTTTGGTCGCGGAGCTTCAGACGAAGTCGGTTCGTACATCGACCGATTCGATGCGGAACGTGCGCTCGTCGTGACCGACGAAGGTGTTCGCGAGGCGGGCGTTCTCGAACCGGTACTCGAATCGATCGAGGAAGCCGGAAAGGAGTATGCCATCTTCGACGGTGTTCAGCCGGATCCGACTGACACAGTCGTTCACGAGGCAGCGGATGCCTACGACGACGCCGACGCGAACCTCATTCTCGGAATCGGTGGTGGGTCGTCGTTGGACACCGCAAAAGCGGCATCGATCATCGCAGCGAACGACGGCCACATTCTCGACTACGAAGGGAGTGGAAACGTCCCGGAATCCCCCCCACCGAGTATCTACATACCAACGACGTCCGGAACCGGGAGCGAGGTCGGTCATTGGTGTATCGTGAAGGACTCCGAGACCAACGTCAAAGAGGAAATCGGGGACGTGAAACTCCTCGCCGACCTCGCGTTGATCGATCCCGATCTGACGGCGAGCGCACCACCGCCGGTAAAAGCGGCGACTGGAATGGACGTGTTGACGCACGCCATCGAAGCGTACGTATCGATCAAGGCACAAAGTCAGACCTCCGCTATCGCGCTCGATTCGGTCGAGAAAGTCGGCGAATTCCTCCCCCGTGCCGTCGAGTACCGTGACGGCGACCCCGCTGCGCTCACGGCGATGGCGAGGGCAAGTATGCAGGCCGGGATGGCGTTCAACGGCGCTGGATTGGGCGCAGTGCACGCGCTCTCTCACCAAGTCGGCGGTCAGTTTGGTGTTCCACACGGATTGGTCAACGCGATCATCCTTCCGTACGTGATGGAGTACAACCTGCCACAAGTTCCCGAGGAGTTCTGTACTATCGCGGAGCGCCTCGGCGAATCGATCGACCGCAACCGCCGAACACAGCTAGAGGCCTGCAAAGCCGTTCGTGCGGTACGCGAACTGGGTGACTCGGTCCGGATCCCCAGGACGCTGAACGAGACGGCGGCCGAACGCGAGGCGATTCCTTCGTTGGCAGCGCAGGCACTCGAAGACGGAAGTCTCACCGGAAATCCTCGTTTGACCGATGTGGACGACATGGAGAACATCCTCGAACGGGCGTTCGACGGCGTATTCGAGTACGAATCGCGCCTGTGAATCCCCGTCGGGGGTAAAACTCACGCGTTCTTTGCCATCTCCGCCGACAACCGAACTTTCAGTGTCGAAAGAGGGATCCCAACTCGATCTCGGAATAATCGACGTCGATTTTCCGAAGTGCATTCCACAACGTCGCCTGATTGCTCGTTATCACTGGTTTATCCAGATCCCGTTCCAATCGGTCGATGATCTCGAACGTTCGATACCCCGTACAACTGATGAATATCGCGTCCGCATCCTCCCGGTTCATTTCCCGGGCTTGTCGATATGCCATCTCCGGGTGGTGGGCACAGATTTCTTCGTCGGTCCGGCATCCCAACCCGTATATGTCGAGCACTTCGTAGCCTGAATCCTCCAAGAAATCGACTTCTAGCTCGTTGAGCTCCGGTATGTACGGAGTCGCAACTGTAAGCGATTCGATATCGAGTGCGTCTAACGCCCGCTTGATCGACGCCGCCGTCGCAACCGCAGGCACACCGGCCACCGTTTCGATCCGTCGTTCGATCTCCGTTTCGAATCCCTCGCCTTCGAGTAGGCTACCGGTCGTACAGGAGTAGGCGATAACGTCGACATCGGTCGTTTTGAGCAATTTTGCACAGCGCTCGACATCGGCCGACATTCGCTCCAAGGTTTCCGCGTCGGCGACTCCATCCTCAAGTAGCATGCGGGCCGCGTGTACGGAGACGCCATCGGGTGTGTGCCGGAAGTACTCTCCCTCGCTCGTTCTGTCGGACGACGTTACGACGAGTCCGATCCGATTTCTCCACCCGTACATCATTCGGCCTCGATGCCGCTACTTTGGGTTTCGGCACCGCGTTCTCGCCAAAACTCGCGCTTCCATGCGGGATTCGATAGCCGATAGAGTCCAACGGTGAGCAAGGGAATCACGAGTACCGCGGTGAACAATACGGCCAGAATCGGATACACCTCACTGACGAGGCTGATGATACCGATTCGGGAGAGCGCGATCGCACCGAGGAGGATCAGTAGTCCTACTGACCCACGTTCCAATGACGAGAGACCGTCCCTGGTGGCAAAGAACCGATGATCTGACTCTTTAATATCCTCATCGATGCGTTCCGTGATGGAGTGAACGAATCCGACACCGGTTTCGGTCAACGTCCATCCGATCGCGATTCCGTAACACACCAACAGAACGGGCGGATCGAGCATCTCCAACCATGGCACGGACGCACCCATCACATCGCCGTTGGGATAGTACGCCAGCAGGGATAGATACGATAGAACGAGGGGAATCCCAAGCATGAATGCGCTCAGTACACCGGATACGACCGCTTCCGAACGGTTTTCCATCCGGTCGATCAGGAACAACGGTGGAATAAATCCGATGAGCGAATATCCGGCGTAGATCAGCGCGGATTTGATCGCGGCAGCGACGCTCGGATCGTTCACGTATGCCGTACTCCCACTTCGAAGGATATCGAGGGCCTGTCCGCCGTTGGTTGCGAGGACGTATCCGAACATGGCGAGATACACCGCGTAAATGAACGTCGTCCCGTAGACGCTAAATCGCTCGATGGCTTCGCGTCCGAAGTAGAGGACGAAGAAGATGAATCCGATGAGAAGAACGTTTGCCAAGAACACCGGAACGCCGAGGATCTGATTCATCAGGTTACCCCCTGCGGAGGCGACGACTGCGATAATGACGACGGCGAGAATCACGTAGATCGCCTCGAAGACGGGCCACCCGTGCCAGATGAGGTTCTTCATGAGCGATTTATAATCATAGAGGTCGAACCTCCTCGAAAACTCGTAAACGAGGGCACCACAGATCGCAAGCACCGTCACGTAGGTGAGAATCGCGACGCTTCCAAGCGCCCCATACTTCGCTACGTACTCCACCACCTCCCGGCCCGTCGAAAATCCTCCTCCAACGCTTACCGATTGGAAGACGATCGCTGGAACCATGATCCGTCGAAATCGTGATTTTGTGAGGTATGCGAACACAATCCATGACTCGTGAGTATTGGATATTAAGGTTTTTACGCCAATTTTATGAAATTCATGTGGTGATTGGCCCATATAGACTCCGATCCTAACGAACATTTATATGGCCGAGTTCCATTTTTACTCCGTGACACCACCGCTAAATCTCACCCCCTTAAATACTGTACGGCAAAATTGGTGCCCTCATCGAGAATTCCCATATAACTGTCCACCGCATCAAAACGCGGCATATCGCTTGTGCTCGGGTAGCAAGGGTTTCGGAGACGGGGATTCCGCTCCAAAAAGAATCTCCATTGGTGCCAACCGAGGTTTAAACCAGTTCGGGTATAGCGAACATATTAGTGGTGTCCAATGTTATCTATGGGCATGGAAAATCAGAATGGAACATCCTCTTCGTCGGTATCGACGACCGAGACTTCCTTAGCGGTCATAGAGACGATCAGGACGCACGATGGTATTCGGTTACGCCAGTTGACCGAGGAACTCGATCTCTCGAAAAGTACCGTTCACGCTCATCTGACTACCCTCCGTGACACCCGATATGTCGTGAAGGAAGGCGAATTCTACCACCTGGGACTGAAATTTTTCGAATTGGGGGAGTACGTCATCTCCCGGAAGGAAATCTACGACATCGCCGAGGAAGAGATCACTGCTCTCAACGATCGAACGAATCGAATAGCGGATTTCAGTGTCGAAGAACATGGACGAGTCGTCTCACTCTTCAGCGAACTTTACGATTCCCGATCGACGTTTCTCAGTGATCGGCGGACGTTTTATATGCACAATACCGCGTCGGGGAAAGCCATCCTGGCCGAATTTGGTGACTCACGCGTAGAGAGAATCGTGGATCAGTGGGGACTTCCCCGTGAAACCGACCACTCGATATCGACCGCCGATGAGCTTTTCGTGGAACTCGAAAACACTCGTGAGCGAGGCTACGCCGTCAACGATGAGGAGGTAGTTACCGGCCTCTATTCCGTCGCCAAACCAATTTATCAGCCTCATGGACGTGTTTGCGGTGCTGTGAGCCTGGATTGTCCCAAATATCGCGTTACCAACGATACTATCGACGATTTCGTATCACACCTCGACCGGACCGTCCAGAACATCGAGCGAACCCTCAGTGAACGCTCTTCTACCGGATAAACGGTATCCGCTGTCGCCCGGAATAGCAACCGAATCGGTATGCCCGATACTCTCCGGAACCGGTACATCGTCCGTCTCTTTTCGCAAGAGACTATACAGTTTGCATCCAACTTTTCGGCGTTGGTGATATAATGGCTCTTCTACCCGAACCATCGCCCGATATCGATACTGCACAGGCGGGGGATATCGAATTGTTGGATATCAATGAACAGAACATGGACTCGGTTTTGAGTACGCTGTCATCCGAAACCGCTCGAACGCTCCTCGTCGCAATTACAGAGGAACCGGGAACGCCGTCCGCGCTCGCTACCCGTCTCGATGTCTCGCTTCAGACGGTCTCATACCATGTCGACGCCCTCGAAGGAGCGGACCTGATCAGGGTCGCGGGGACACGGTACTCCGAGAAAGGACGCGAGATGAAGATCTATGCACCGTGCGAAAATCCCGTCGTTCTCGTCTTCGGTGCCGACTGAGGAGCGATTATTCCTCTCGTCGATCCATCTCCTCCGACGTACTCCCCCAGACTTTTTCCGATTCCACAACGAGTGTACATTACCACCAATGGGTTTCGTGAACAAACTCAAAGAGCTATTCACGACGAAGAGTGATGCGCGATTTGAATGCCAGATGTGCGGTGAAACCTTCGATACCGTAGAAGGGGTATGTCCGGAGTGTGGTGGCCAAGTCACGAAGCAGGGCCAACTGTCGTCCGATAATCGGCCCGGACCCTGATGGCGGGTGCGTGTACTGTTGGCTGACGACCAACGTCGATCCATCGTCTGTCCAAGTACAAACGAATCCACACAACGGATACGGAGCACACGACAGACGGGATTGTCTCACGATGTTCGAGGAGTTCGAACTTCCGACTCCGATAGTGAGAACGGGTCTGCAAGTAGACGTCGAATCCCCATTTATGGTGCTACACATTACTGTCTTATTTTCGAACAGTAGCACAAAGCATATACCGAACCCCCCAAAGGGACAAGTGTGGCGAGGTTGCCTCTGACACCCTGAATGTGTCCCCGTGGGTCTGGCGCCATCACTCCTGATCCATACTACCCCCTGCACCCGCCACGTCCTCCCCACCTGCTCGCACGCGTGCCATGGCGTGCCCCGAGCAGGAATCGATCATTCATAATGCATACACTGCCCACGTCAATACGTTCGGATCCTGATCGACGGACGCGATCACGGAACGGTCTAATGGCTCTTGGGTTATTTCTGTGTTCGGCTGGATTTTTGGCCGTGATTGCACGGTTCGATCCGCCAGTTTTCCGATTTCTTCGGTTGGAGTACTTCGCTGTCGGCCTTCTCGCCGGAAGTGCGATGCTCGCCCGTTACGATCGAAACCTCCGTCGCGTCTGGCTATTCAACTTCGCGTTCGCCGCGGGATTTGGAATCCATCTCGTTGGCATGGGCATTACCGGCGAAATGCCAGGCCTCCCGTTCCGGATTCTATGGGCGATCACCGTCGGACTCGTGATCGCTGCCGTTCTCGGGACACTGGGTGGAGTACTCGGAATGGGCGTTTCTCGATTGGTTGCTAGCATCCGCTGATTCCTGGTCGTTGGGGTTTCCCAGTGCCGGTACGTCGCACACTGAAATTCGATGTAGCCGACCCCGTGAGAAGTTTAGGACCACGGAGTCAGGTACGGATGAACGAATCCTCCACGATGGTATTATCCACCAGTGACACCGATTTGCCATAGTTATACACTACGTACCCAACAAAAGAGCAGCCATCAGACAACAGTATCAAATGGCCTGTTAAATTATGATTTGATGGCAGAAATCTCCGAGCAACATTCTTTGAAATAATCTCTTTAAGGACATAATTTCGTGAATATCCTCTGGTTTAAGACTTTTTTCTGGAAACAGTCGAATTCTATTCGATATATCGACTTCATCGAGACGGAGTACATTCCGATCAGTAAAATTTCCAACTATTATTTGGGATCGACAAAAAGAACCAGGAATCATCCGAATACGGTAATCCGGAACGGAATTCGGTCCAGGAAACATGCGTGTTGGCGGGCGACTGCTGCACGTTCGATGGTTTTAGACAGAGGCAAAGTCATCTAGGTTTCATGGCTGGTGACGAGTCCCACATCGATCAAGCACACGCCCAGTGAAATCCAGTGAAATCGAACGGTTACTGGTGGTTTTCCGCCATCGATCGTTCAGTCGACCCGAGTTCGGCTCTGTTCGCGCATGAACTGCTGGAGGTACCAGTAACCGCCTGCAAATTTACCGGTCGTGCCGGAGTACTTCCAACCGCCGAACGGTTGTGCCTGAACCAACGCGCCCGTCGTCGCACTCTGGGAGCGGTTCACGTAGCACATTCCGGACTCGATTTCATCGAACCACCGATCGATCTCGTCGTCGTCTTGCGAGAAGAGTCCGGCACAGAGCCCGTATTCGGAGTCGTTCGACTTCTCGATTCCCTCGTCCAGATTGGATATCGGGTGAATCGTGACAAATGGGAGGAAGTGTTCTTCACGGGCAAGTTCGTGGCTGTGAGGGATGTCCGTGACGACGGTCGGTTCGACGAACCGACCGTCTGCGAGTTCACCGTCCGTAGCGACGTTTCCACCGGTTCGAACCGTCCCCTCTTCTTCCGCACGTGCACAGATATCCTGGTACGATTCGAGTGCGCTGTCGTTGATGATCGGTGAAACGAAGGTCTCCCGTTCCGTCGGCCGACCGATATTCAGTTTTTCCGTTTCGGCGACCAACCGATCCGTGAATTCATCGATCAGATTCTCCTGGACGTACACGCGTGAGGTCGCGGAACATTTCTGTCCGCTGAAGGAGAAGGCACCCTTCATTACGCCTTCTACCGCGTCTTCAAGCTCTGCGGTGTCACTGACGATCACCGGGTTCTTCCCACCGAGTTCAGCGATTACGGGTCCGTGTTTTCCGTGCTCGGAGAAGGTCTCTTGAATGGACAGTCCGACTTTCCGCGATCCGGTGAAAACGACACCCGAAACGTCTTCGTGCTCGACCAGAGGCTGACCGACATCGCGTCCACCGCCCATAACGAGGTTCAGAACACCGTTCGGCATCCCTGCCTCGGTGAAGATGTCGACGCACTTGTGTGCGATCAGCGATGTCGCTTTCGCGGGCTTCGTGACGACGGTATTGCCGGTGATCAATGCACCGGCGGTCATACCGACGAAGATGGCCATCGGGAAGTTGAACGGTGCCACGACCCCAAACACGCCGTACGGTCGTAGCAAATTCCTGGTGTGCTGGCCGGGGGTTGGCTCGCCAGTGTCGAAAGCGTACCCATCGGACCGCTCGAATTCACGGCTGTAGAATTCGAGGAAGTCGATGGATTCGTCGACGTCGGCCATCGCTTCCGTCCGGTTCTTACCGTTCTCCAGTGAGATGGTCGCGGCGAGTTCGAACTTCCGGTCACGCATGATAGCCGCAGCGTTGCGGAAAATCTCCACGCGGGTATCGACATCGGAAGCCTCCCATTCGGGGGCGACGGCAGCAGCAGCGCTGACGGCAGCGTCCACGTCTTCCGAACTGCCCGCGGCGAACTCGCCGACCTCTCGGTCCAGATTCCCGGGGGATACGACGTCGAAACGGTCCCCCGTATCGACCCTCTCGCCGTCGATCCAAAGCAGGTGGTCTCCCCCGAGTTCCGCTTGGACGGACTCGACGGCTTCCTCGTACGCTTCGTGAAACTCCTCGACGGTACCGTTTTGCTCGTACTCGTGGAACGTCAATTCGTTATCAAAGTCTCTCGCTTGCACACTCGTAGGTGGCACTCGACCGGTATTATAGTTTGGGATTTACTGGCATACCCTACTCGGTACGGTACCGGAGCCACCCCTATCGGAGGCACCAATCCTTCGACTGAAAAACCGGCGACGAACTGACGGAGAACGGAGATGAAAACCACGTTCCGCAGGATCATACTCTCCGTATGATATCCCGATACGCGGCGGCATTCGAAGCGGTGTACCGTGTCGATACACCCGTTCGTTCGTACCGTCAGTCCTGGTTCGCGGCGCTCGCGGACGGGGCAGGGCTGGTCAGTTCTCCGCCCGGCCACAGCAGGGAGGCACCGATCGCAGCGGCGAACCCGATCGGCGGTGCGATGAGACGAACCGTGATGATCGAATTCATTCCGAAAGCGATCCAGAGGATGGTCGCGCCGGGACCGGCGACGAACGCCGCCACGAGGCCCGCCACGGAGAGGTTCCGTCGCCAGAAGAAGAGGAGGGTGAACGCAGGCCCGAAGGCGGAGAAGAGCCCGGTTCCGGAGTAACTGACGAGCGTGTACACCAGGTTCGACGTCAGGAGTGCGATCACGAGCCCGATCACGCCGACCGCAAGCGTGGCGGCGCGGGAGACGCGTAGTTGGGCCTGGTCGCTGAACTCCTGTCCCTTCTTCAGGATATCGGTGTAGACGTCCTGTGCGACCGCGGAACTGGCGACGACGATTTGCGAGGAGGCCGTCGACATCATCGCCGCTAGCGCGCCTGCGAGGAGGATTCCCCCGAGCAGTCCCGGGAGATGTTTCAGGACCATGAACGGAAGGACCATCTCTCGATCCGCCTGTAAGGCCTGCGGCGCACCGTCGATGACGCGTGCGAGGAGGCCGAGGAGCACCGCGCCCGACGAGGTGAGGATACCCCAGACGGTCGCCACGACGATAGCCGAGCGGCGGTCGTCACCGTTGCGGACCGCCATGAACCGAGCGTCGAGGTGCGGGTACCCACCGAGGTAGAGGAAGAACCAGCTCAGGTTAGCGCCGAGGAAGACGAGCGCGGCGGCACCGGTCCGTCCGCCGAACCACGCCGACCGGTTTCCCCCGGAGGCCGCGAGTCCGCCCACGAGTGAGGTGGAGGGATCGAGGAACACACCGACGAGGAGATACCCCGGAAGCACCACGAGCGTGAACACCATCAACAGTGCTTGCATCACGTCGGTCCAGACGACGGACGGGAATCCACCGGCGAGCGAGTACGCCGTCACGATGCCGCCAATGAGGAGGACTCCGATAACGGGATCAATCCCGAAGGCCTTCTTGAAGATGTTGCCGCCAGCGAGGAACTGCGACCCGACGTAACCCATGTAGAACACGAAGGTGACGAGCGCCGGGAGCGCACGGACGACCGGCGAATCACCGGGGATTTTCTCCGCGAGAAGCCCTATCGGCGTGACCGCGCCCGTCTCCTTGCGGCCCTCCATGAACGGCCGCGCGTAAACGATCCACTGGAAGATGGCACCGCCGGTCGTGCCGACGAGCACCCAGACGGCGGAAAGTCCTATCGACCACGCCAATCCCGGAACGCCGAGGAGAAGCCAACCGGACATCCCGGAACTCCGTTCGGAGAGTGCAAGTGCCCAACCGGGGATCTGTTCGCCCCCGAGGAAGAAGTCCTCCTCGGAGGAGACCAACTTCGTTCCCCAGTGACCGATCGCTACTACCAGGATCAGATAGCCAACTAGCCCGATAATGGTTTCCATACCCGCTTGTACCATATTCGTATGGGACTTTGTAGCATAATATATCAATGTACCGGTTCGGTTTCATCCCCTTCGAGTCGAGACCGCGTTCAGTTGATTTCGGCTTCGATCTCGTCGATCGTGTCGAACAGTTGCTGTACCGTGTGTCCCTCGATCTGGTCGTTGGTCAGTCGATAGGTCGCACCGTCGATGGCGAGACCCCCGAGAACGGACCCATCGGGCTTCGTTATCTTCGCACCCACGCTCCGGAGTCCCTCACGCTGTTCCTCGTCGTTGATCGCGTACCCGCGTTCGCGGACCCGGTCTAACTCCTCCTTCAGTGTGTCCCGATCCGTGATCGTGTTCTCCGTGAGTTTCGGAAGTCCCCAGCGATCGATGATCTCGTCGACGCGCTCCTCGGGCATCTCCGCGAGCATCATTTTCCCGCTTGCGGTCACGTGCAAGTACAGGTACTGTCCGATCTTGAAGTCGGTCATTGCGGAGCCGCCGATGTTGTGGTAGACCACGACGAGACGACCGTTCTCCTCGGTAGCGAAGGAGATTTCTTCGGGTATCCTGTCGGCGAGGTCGCGGGCTTTCGAACGGACGACGTCGAACGCTGGCTCCTTGTTCTTGGCGTGCTGGGCGTGCGAGAGGAACCGCAAGCCGAGTTGGTACGTCCCGCGTTCTTTCACCACGTATCCGTATTTTTCGAGGGTGGTCAGATGGTAGTACAGCGTACTCTTGGAGAGGTCGAGTTGCGACCTGAGTTCCGCAAACGTCGCTCCGTTCGCGTCCTCGATCGCGTGGATCACCGCGAACGACGTTTCCGTCGTGGTGAACGTCCGGCTTCCGTCTGTCATAGTATCACATCACACAACCTCGACGCAAAAGCGTTCGCATTATGGGAACCACGTGTCGGCGGACACTCACGCCCGGGAAACCGCAGTCACATCTGGACACACGATCCGTGTAGTTCACAATGTTCGAACCAACCGTTCGCCCCATCAATTACAGACATATGTCTGTAATACCTATCGCGATACTCCCCCATTACCATTACAACCATATGTTTGTAATTATATCTGCGTTGTCCCACTGGAGTGCGTCGTGAGAGGGGACAATAACTGCACCATCCCGGTCATTCCCCGTGTTATTTCATACTATGTGAAAAGCCGTCGTCGAAGGGTGAACTCGACACCCTCGTCGGTGTCGGAACGAACCATCCAATGGTGAGTAGTACCATACCCCATGTGAACAGCTAACTAACTGAGTTCTATTATTGTGAACATCATGGTTTTACGGAGTTTCGTGGCAGTTATCGACCAATATTCGGTGAAATAGAATCATTTTTGCCACCCGAACGTCGAGTGGTGCACGTGATTCCACCGATAGCGAACAACTTCGTTGCTGGCGAGTCGCCCGAAGGAGCGCTGGAGTACGCCGCTGAGCTCAACGATCGAGGCATTAGCGCCATTCTCAACCTTCTCGGAGAACATTACCACGAGCGCTCGCCCGCGTTCGAGGACACCGAAGAGTATTGTCACCTGGCCGCGGAGATCGATGACCGCAACCTCGATGCGTCTATCAGCGTCAAGCCCAGTCAGGTCGGTCTCGACGTCGGCACGGGCGTCTTTGCCGAGAACTTAGAGCTCATCGTCGACCACGCCATCGACCACGACGTCTTCGTCTGGGTCGATATGGAGGACCACACGACGACTGATGCGACACTCGACGCCGTCGTGGAGAACGCCGACCGCGACGGGGGCGACGTGGGTGTCGCCATCCAGGCGAACCTCAAACGGACCGGCGACGACCTGGAGCGGTTGGCTCGGAGTGATGCCACCGTTCGCCTCGTCAAGGGTGCGTACGATGAACCCGCCTCGGTTGCGCACGCGGACAAATCGCGGGTAAACGAGGCGTATGAGGAGCACCTCGATTACCTCTTCAGCGAATTCGAGCACGTTTCCGTCGGTAGCCACGACCCACAAATGATCTCGCTCGCCCGGGACCTCCACGACGAGTACGGCACGCCCTACGAGATACAGATGCTCATGGGAGTCCGCGACGACGCGCAGGTCGACCTCGCGGATGACGGGGTACGCGTCGTTCAGTACGTTCCTTACGGGAGGAAATGGGCCCAGTACTTCTACCGCCGTGTCATGGAGCGTAAGGAAAACCTCCTCTTCGCCGCCCGCGCGATCCTCTCGTGACGATGCGTACCGGCCCAACCGACCTACCGCTTGACCGGCCTTCGAAACCGTGAGCCATAGGATTCGACAGGGGCAAGAGACGAACGGGTATTGTCGCCCACTGCTGATCAGAAAATTCGGCGTGAAGTGCCCCGATGACAGTCGATCAGATTCGACCGAGGCTTTGATGGGACAGACACTGAACTACGAGTCACGTCTGTTTCACGCCAGTCTGTTCATCGTGTCCCTGATCGCGGACAGTCGATAACTTTCCGCGGTGATATTTATATCTGATGTTTTCACGATTCAATTATACAATGTTTGGAGTCTACAAGATATTTCGTTTATTAATAAATGATTTCAGCGAGGATAGTATTGGAAGTCATCCATTTCAGTCGGTTCGGTACCCATCCACCCACATTACGACAACTGTCGACAGATAATTTTATGATTGACGAAACCAAAGTCGGAATCGATGCGTTACAAATGTAATCGTTGTGATTCAAGCGGCATCGTTCGGGACTGCGGAACCTGGTCATGCGAAAATTGTGGATACGTACCACCACATGGATCGGATTAGTACAAAGCAAAACCAATTGGGGTCGTAAACTCTCGAATTCGAGGCGGTTCTGAACACGAATTGCACGTCCTATGACTTTCCTACGCGACAGCAGAAGGACGAGGATCGTATTTAAATAAACTAGAGAATCCCGAATCTCTTTCGCTAATTATTCCGAATGTTTTTACACGTCATTGGCGTCACCATCACCGATAGACACCCGAAGAACCGAGTTCTGACCTCCGGATTGCACCCGATGAGGCTGACGTGATCGACGCAGCAATGCGATTCCTGATCGTGATTGCGTACAAATAGGGAGACGGACGGCTGTAACCGATTGGTACGGTCTCCCTCAAAAACGGATTACCTCTGGAGTCGACGATACGACGAGGAAACTGCCCGAAAGGCGGCCATTACCACGGTTCGTCCCGTCTCCCGTCAATACTCGGTCGTGAAGAAAATGCATCGATAGCTCACCGACGACGTAAGTCACCGGAAAACGTCGGATACGATGCTGAAGAGTGGGTTGGGCCGCGTTTGCAACGGTTCGTCCGTGAGCGGTTCGATGGCACATATTCGCGTACGAGTGCGTTCCGGCTACCCACAAAATATGGGAATTCTATTTTGGAACACACGAGGAGAGATCTTGAGAAGGTCCACCCGTGGGCGCGTTCTTCCTCACCACCTCTTCCATGGATACACCACCCCACAAGGGATTTGGCAACACGACAGATTGTAGTTCTATGAACCACACTGACGGAACCTCCCGACGGAAACAGGTCTGTATCGCCGGAGCGGCGGGTATCGCCGGCAGTATTCAGACCCTTCGTATTGCCCGAGGGGAGGGTGGTGCTATGGCCATCATCTCAGCGCTGTCCTTCTTAGTGGTGCTCGTACTCATCGGCTGGCAACTCTACAGGGAATCGAGTAGTTCGGATACGGATCGACTCTGATTTGGCTTACGGCTTGATGTAGGCGTATCCCTCGTGTTGAAGCCGCGGTAGTTCGCCAACGCCTGAGGGGACGAGTTCGACGCCATCGATCAAGTCCTCGCCGGTGATGTCAGTCCCGTCGATCGTGTTGTGACACTGTTTGAAACTGACCCCCCGATTGAGAAGGGTCTCTACTCGCTCCTGATACGGAGAGTCCTTCAGAAGGAGCGAGAGACCACCGCTGTTGGCGACGAGTACGACGGCGTCGAGGGAAATCGTGTCATCGTCGATCAGGTTGGCTATATTACCGAGGACTCGATCGTGTCGTTCGGGATCATCGTTCGAGTGATGGAATACCGATTTCATGTACGCAAGGATGCGGCAACGAGGAAAAAGAGACGGGATTTCGCCCAGACGGGGGCGTTGTGACGATACCACCTATCGGAGAGAACGGGCCGTGGAAACTACCGACCAATGACCCCCGTCCGAAGATGATGATTTCTGAACCCCTGAATCGGAATTCTCTCTCGAATAAGAAACCCAAACCGGGGACCGATACTGGATATATGTGTAGGAATTCGTATATATTGCACGGCGCGTAACAGATGTATGCGTCTCATCCAAGTTCTCATTCCGGAGGGGGACCGAGCGAACGTCCTTGCGGCGCTCGACGAGGAGGGGATCGATTATGCAGTCTGGGAAGAAACCGGTCGCGGCGACTTCGAAGCGCTCGTTTCGTTTCCGGTCCCCGACTCCGGCGTCGAACCCGTGCTCGATAGTCTGTACGCGGCCGGGATCAAGGAGAAATCGTATACTCTCGTCATGCCGACCGAGACGGTGGTCTCCGAACGAATCGGGGCGCTCAAGGACCGGTATCGGGGGTACCGTATCTCGCGTGACGAACTCGTTGCCCGGGCCGAGGACCTGGCCCCCGAATCCTCCACGTTTTTCATTTTCCTCATCGTGAGCACGCTGATAGCGACGACCGGGTTGCTCCTCAATTCCGCGGCGACTATTATCGGGGCGATGGTCATCGCGCCGCTCATGGGACCGGCGATTTCGGCCAGCGTCGGGGCCGTCCTCGCGGACAATGATATGACGAAACGGGGCGTGAGATTGCAAGTAACCGGTTTACTTGCCGCAATCGTGACTGCCGCAGTTCTTGGCCTGTTGTTGAAAGAGACGGTCTTCCTCCCGCCGACGGATATTCGAACGATTCCGCAGGTCCTCGAACGCACCTCGCCGAATTTCCTCTCGCTGTTTTTGGCACTCGGATCGGGTGTCGCCGGAGCGGTGAGCGTCATCCGGGGAGCGGGGTCGTCACTCGTCGGTGTCGCAATCGCAGTGGCGCTCATCCCTCCTGCCGCCACCGCGGGCCTCGGTCTCGCGTGGGGTGATCCCGGAATCGTCCTCACCGCTGGCGTTCTCGTGCTGGTGAACTTGCTCGCCATAAACCTCTCGGCGCTCATTCTGCTGTGGCTTGCGGGGTATCGCCCCGAAAAAGGAAAACACGAGATTCAGGCCCGACGGGCCGTTCGTACTCGAATCGCAACCGTCGTTGTCGGTCTCGTCCTCCTGTCCGTCGTCCTCGGCACCGTAACGTGGGCGTCGTTCGGAGTCGGAACCGTGAAGACCGACGTCAATACGGAGGTCAAGGCGATGTTCAACAGCGGCCAATTCGGTGACCTGGAGTTCGAGCAAGCGACCGTGAACTACGATATCGACGAGGTCCTCCTCGGCCATCCAGCGGACGTGACGGTCGTCGTGTCGTACGGGCCGAACGGGCAAATACCACCGGACGTCGCACAGCGAATCGATGAGCGGCTAACGAAAACGACCGGACACGAAGTCGTCGTACACGTCGAGTTAGTACAAGGACAGGATTCGACCTGACACGGGTCGAAAATCGGCGACCGTTCGTGTCCAATCCGGTTACACTCGTTGGCCCCGTTCGGTGCGAACAAGTACTATAGCGGCCAGTGTCGTACCCGTCTCACATGGACTACTACGAGGTCATCCGTCGTCGTCGGATGGTGCGGAACTTCCGTGACGACCCCCTGGAAGCGGAGACGGTCGAGCGAATCGTCACCGCCGGACTGCAAGGCCCGTCGGCCGGATTCAGTCAGGGATTCTCCTTCATCGCACTGGAGTCACCCGAAGACCGCAAGCGCTTCTGGGCGACCAACGAACACAACCCCCAACCCGAGCGCGTCCGCCGGGCACCGCTCGTGGTGGTGCCGTTCGCTTGCAAGGACGTCTATCTCGACAGGTACGCCGAACCGGACAAGGGACGAACCGACCGCGACGAGTCGTTCTGGCCGGTGCCGTACTGGTATATCGACACGGGGATGGCCGCCTTGAACGTCCTCCACGCCGCCGTCGCCGAAGGACTCGGAGCACTGTTTTTCGGCATCCCCACCGAGGACTGGTCGGCGCTCCGAGACGCGTTCGACGTCCCCGAGGCGTACGATCCCATCGGCGCTATCGTCGTCGGTCATCCCACGGACGACCGGATCGAGAGTTCCGCCGATACCCGACGACGGAAGGACGTCGAGGAACTCGTCCACGGCGGCAGTTGGAACGATCCGTTCCGCTGAGGAAGTCTGCCGACGAACGTCGCGTTATCGTGTCCGAACGACCTTTCGATGGGTAGCGGAACACCGTGTCGCGCCGAACTGATACCGATTCAACGTTGAAGGGATTCGCCGAAGCATCTCCACGGACGGTAGTTCATCGCATCCGCTCCAACGATCGGACGGTATCCGACATGATCCACGCCGTCTCGCTATCGGGTTCCTCGATACAGATCGCAAAGAACGAATCGCGGCCGTTATCGACGGTTATTCGGTACCCACTACTTACCAAATCTGGTTCACCGTCAAAAGACGGTTTAGGGGCGTTCACACTTGCCCTCAGAGTTAGCAGTAGATAACGGCAGTGGATTGTATCGCCGCCCAGCGAGCGGGAGATTTCGGGCACGGGTGGTGTGAACCGCTCTATAACACCTTCGTTGTCAAAGTTAGCCACTTAATTCCTATATTCGGAAAATATATATTTACATGTGTGTTCTTCGGCTCTCCCGATTTGATGCGCGAAGAAACCACGCGGCGACGGATGCTCGGTGGAATCGGACTGACCGGTGCGTACAGCGTCTTCGGAAATCGACTCCGGAGCTGGGGCCGGGACCACCACGAGCGGAAGAAGAAAGGAAACGACGGCAACACTCACGACGAGAACTGTGGTCGAATAACGAACGCCCGTGTCGAGGTCACATCGCTCGACATGTCCGGTCTGTCGCTCGGACACGTCACGTTCCGAAACGGCTCGACTCGTGGGAAGACGCTCGACCTCTTCGTCAGTCCCGGTAGTGGGGCCGCCGCTCCTGCCGACGGATCGACCGATCGTTTCTACGCGGTCGGCGACCGCGGACCGAACATCCACCACGATGATGCAAAGGAGGTTACCGGCCTCGATCCCTCGTTCTTCGGCGACCAGTCCGGCGGGAAGATATTCACGAACCCCGGTTATACGCCGTCGATCTACGAGATCGAACTCGGTCACGGAACGCCACGCGTCGTGAACACAATCGCGCTCGCGGACACGGACGGACACGACATCACCGCCATCAGCAACCCGTTGACCGTGACCGACACCGAGGTCGCGTACTCGATGAACGGGGCACGCATCCCGTACGATCCGAACGGGATGGACGTCGAAGCGGTCGCCCAACTCACCGATGGTACCTTCTGGATCACCGAGGAGTACGCACCGAGCCTCGCACACGTCGCCGCCGACGGGAGGATACTCGACCGTATCGTCCCGGCGGGCGTGGACGCCGACCTCGCGGATGCCACCTATCCCGTGACGGGCGACCTCCCGGCGATCATTCGCCGCCGAAAGCTCAACCGTGGGATCGAAGGATTCGGCGTCACGCCCGACGAGAGCGCGATCTTCTTCGCGCTCCAGAGCCCGCTTGCAAACCCGGACGTCCACACGTCGAACACGTCTCGGAACGTCCGTATCTTCCGGTTCGATCTCGCTTCGAAATCGGTCACCGACGAGTACCTCTACCGACTCGATCTTCCGGGTACGTTCGAGAAGGACAACGCGGACGGTTCGCCCGACCAGCACGACGTGAAGGTCAGCGAACTCAAGGTTCTCGGCGAGGAGACCCTGCTCGTCCTCGAACGCGTGAGCGAGACGATGAAACTCTACCGAGTCGATCTCGACGGCGTCTCGACGGTGCCCGAGGCGTTCGACGACGTAGATACGACGCCGACGCTCGAATCGCTCGACGCTGCCGGTTTGGCGGACGCGGGCGTCGAAGCGGTCCCGAAGGACCTCGCGTTCGACACTGACGACTACGACGGCCTCCCGTCGAAGATCGAGGGTGTCGCCATCCTCGACGACCGGGAGTTCGTGCTGATGAACGACAGCGACTTCGGACTCGGCGATGCGACCCCGCAAGTCGTCCGCGTCCGTCACCACCGATCTCTGTAGGAGATCAGTCCGGATTTGCGAATTTCTCGAAGAGCGTCGGCATCACTCGTCCTCTCGGCACCGGAGACGGCATGCCCACGCGACTGGTTGCAATATCTGCCCATCTCGAACAGACTATATGCGTCTGAGTACCACACCAAAGTGGATATCATGACCAGTGATCGATTTATTCGGGGGCTCCCCCGAACTAACCCCACTATCTGATTCTGACGTACAGTTCCTCGATACCACGCTCCGCGACGGCGAACAAGCGCCGGGAATCTCGCTTACGCCGACGGACAAGGCAGAAATTGCCCGCAAGCTCGATGCGACTGGCATCAGTGTCATCGAAGCCGGGAGCGCTTGCACCGGAGAAGGTGAGAGAGAGACGATTTCGAGGGTAACCGACCTCGACCTCGACGCAATGGTGACGAGCTTCGCCCGCGGCGTCAAACACGACATCGATCTCGCGCTCGACTGCGGGGTCGACGGTGTGAACCTCGTCGTTCCCGCGAGCGACCGCCACATCGAGGGAAAGGTCGGGACCACGCGCGACGAAGTGATTCAAACGACTGTCGAACTCACCGAATACGCCAAGGATCACGGTCTCTGGCTGGAAGTCCTCGGTGAGGACGGCTCACGGGCCGACCTCGATTTCCTCGAACGATTGATGAGCGCGGGCATCGAGGCCGGTGCTGACCGAATCTGCTACTGTGATACGGTCGGACATGCGACCCCGGAAGGGGCCGCGGCCGCCGTTTCACGGTTGGCTCCGCTCGGTCCGACGAGCACCCATACCCACGACGATCTCGGGTTGGCGCTGGCGAACGCATTCGCGAGCATCGAGGCTGGAGCGGATCTCGTTCACGCGACCGTCAACGGGATCGGCGAGCGGGCGGGTAACGTCGCACTCGAAGAGGTTGCCGTCGCGCTCGATCACGGGTACGATATCGAAACGGTCGAAACCGCACGACTGTACGATCTCGCACAGACGGTCGCAACGGCAACCGACGTTCCGCTCGCACCGAACAAGGCCGTGGTCGGCGAAAACGCCTTCGCACACGAGTCCGGCATCCACACTGACGGGACGCTCAAGGACGAGGCGATGTACGAACCGTACCCGCCGGATACCGTCGGTCGTGAACGCCGACTCGTCCTCGGAAAACACGCCGGAAGGGCGGGTGTCCGTTCGGCACTCGACGAACACGGCGTCAGCGTGTCGGGTGACGAACTCAACACGATCGTGGAGCGAGTGAAGGCCATCGGCGAGCGAGGCCGACGCATCACCGACACCGACCTGCTCGCCATCGCCGACGAGGTACAAGGTCGTGAACGCGACCGACCGATCGAACTGCGGGATCTAACCGCCACTAGCGGAGGAGCGACACCAACCGCGAGCGTTCGACTGGCCGTCGACGGCGAGGAGCACGTTGCCAGTGGCGTCGGAAGCGGTCCCGTCGATGCCGCCATCACCGCCACTCGAAAGGCGCTCGACATCGACGCGACGCTCGAATCGTATCACGTCGACGCGATTACCGGTGGGACGAACGCACTCGTCACCGTGGAAGTCGAGGTGTCACACAACGACCACTCGGTGTCGGTGAACGCGAGCGATGCGGACATCACTCGGGCGAGCGTCACGGCCATGCTCGACGCCTTCAATCGGCTCCTCGAAACCGATCGGCGGGCCATCACGGTCGCCGAGTGACGATTCCAAGGACACCTTTTTCCGAATCGGACGATCAACAAGTCGTTCGTTCGTGTGACTACTGCCGGCAATTTTGAGACGTTTCGGCAGGAATAAACCCACGACAATAAATCGCAGGGTATGAATCGAAAACGACCATCGAATATCCAGGAGATACCATGAGCAGTCTGGACGTCGCAAAACGTGTGAGCGCTGTCGCGAACCGCTACTTCGTCGTCTGGGTGCTCGCGTTTTCCGCTATCGCGTTCGTAGTTCCACCGGCTTTCACGTGGATCGGTCCGTACATCACCCCCCTTCTCGGCATCATCATGCTCGGGATGGGAATCACGCTCCAACCGGCGGACTTCGAGCGCCTCTTCGACCGACCGCGTGACGTCATCATCGGTGCGCTCACCCAGTGGATCATCATGCCGACGGCGGCCTACCTCGTCGTCCTCGCCCTCTCGCTTCCCCCGGAACTCGCCCTCGGTGCCATCCTCGTCGGGGCGGCACCCGGCGGCACCGCCTCGAACGTAATGAGCTATCTCGGGGACGGGGACGTCGCCCTCTCCGTGGCGATCACGACCGTGACGACGCTCGCGGCACCCATCGTGATGCCCGCGTGGGTCGTCTTCCTCGCCGGGGAACAACTGAACGTCACCTTCGCGGATCTGTTCTTCAGCATCGTGCAGGTGGTTCTGATCCCCGTGATCGCCGGTTTCGCGCTACGGTACCTCCTCGACCGACGTGCCCCGTCGGTCGCGGAAGCGAGTATCGAGGTGTTCCCGGCGGTGAGCGTCGTCGCCATCGTCGCCATCGTCGCGGCCGTCGTCGGCCTCAGCCAGGAGACGATTGCGAGCGCCGGAGCAGTCGCGGTGGTTGCCGTCATCGCACACAACACGATCGGTCTCGGGTCCGGATACGGCGTCGGCCGTCTTACCGGTATGAGCGAAGAGCGGGTTCGGACCTGTGCGTTCGAGGTCGGACTGCAAAACAGCGGCCTCGCCGTCGCGCTCGCGACGGCGTTCTTCTCGCCTGCCGTAGCGCTCATCCCGGCGTTATTCAGTATCTGGCACAACGTCAGCGGCCCGGCGTTGGCATCCTACTTCTCACGGGGGAGTAACGCCGGATCGACGTCCCCGGCACCGGTATCCACCGACGACTGAGTGGATCGGTTCGATCGTTCGTGCCAACGAGGGACGTCGTCACCGTGACACCGTCAGCTAACGGCGTATATTACCAATTATGAATTTTAAAAATATAATAATTCATCTAATTGAATTTATTTCGGGATAGAGCTATACTCAGTGCATGTTCGAACGGAGAACATTCCTCAAGGCGGTTGGTGCAGCGACCGGTATCAGTGCGACCGGGGCGGACGTCTCCGGTGCGTGTGACTCACCGAGAAACGGTTCGCCGTCACACGGCCGTGGTGGCGCTCACGAACGGTTCGTGGGGGCGTGGAGCGGGTCGCCAGTCCCCCCGGGGCAGAGTGGCCTCTCACGGACCGGGTTCGAGGATCGAACGTTGCGGGAAATCGTCCATACCAGCGTCGGAGGATCAGCTGTTCGCATTCGACTCACGAACGAGTACGGGACGAAAGGCGTGACGATCGATGCGGCGACGGTCGGAATCCGCGATACCGGAGCAACCGTTCTGTCGAAGACGAACAGAACGGTAACGTTTGGGGGCGAGAAATCCGTCTTCATTCCGGCAGGGGCAGTCGTCTACAGTGATCCCATCGAATTGTCCGTCGAACCCGATCAGGACCTCGCCGTCAGTCTGTACGCATCGGCCGCTACTGGCCCCGCGACGTGGCATCCGCTCGCGCTCCACACGACGTACATCTCCCAACGGGGAAACCACACGGCCGACGCGGACGGTGACCAGTTCACGAACTCGACGCAATCGTGGTTTTTCCTCGGTGGTGTCGATGTGATCGCGCGGAAACCCACGAGCACGATCGTGGCGTTCGGCGATTCGATCACCGACGGATTCAACTCGACGCCGGGTGCGGATCACACCTGGCCCGATTACTTGGCACGACGGCTCACCGATCACCGGTCAGTGCATCGATCGATCGTTAACGCCGGTATCTCGGGTAATCGACTCCTTCACGATGCGAACCCGGGACTTTCGTTCGGCAACAACGCACTGGCGCGACTCGACCACGACGTCATCGCGCAACCGAACGTCTCCGACGTGATTATCCTCGAGGGAATCAACGACATCGGTCAATACCCTCCGGCAGTAACCGCCGAGCAGATGATCGCCGGACTGACGCAGATCGCCAAACGAGTGCACGCCAGCGGGAGCAACATCTTCGCTGGAACCCTCACGCCGACTCGGGGGGCGAAATACGGAAACAGATACGATTCGCCGGAGGGAGAGGCCAAACGGGAGATGGTGAATCGGTTTATCCGGACGACGGACGTATTCGATGGTGTCATCGATTTCGATGCCGCGATCCGCGACCCGGCCCAGCCAGATCGAATCCGTCCGGAATACGATAGCGGCGATCACCTGCATCCGAGCGATGCTGGCTATCGTGCGATGGCCGACGTGGTCGATCTTTCGCTCTTCAAACGGACCCATCGACACACGAGGTGAGCAACCGAACGCGGCTTCCGTCCGCATCGTTCTCGAATTCGGCCCGGAGGAGACCACGAACGATCCGATTCCGAGGATATCGTCGGCGGTTTTATCCATATTCCCCGGCAACTGGACGACTCGGCCGTAGAAGGGATGGTCAACCAGTTGCGACCGTCTGCTCTTGGACCGAATCGGTCCCCAGGTGTCGTTCGATGAGCGCAAAGAACAGATCCAACCCGACCGCGAGAAGGGCACCCGGAATGGCCCCCGCGAGGAGTTGCGGTGTATCGAAGAGGGAGATACCGGTGATCACCCACACTCCGAGTCCACCACCGCCGATGAAGAAGGCGAGATAGGCGGTACCCACGTTCAGTACGGCGCTCGTTCGAATCCCGGCGAAGATGACGGGAAGCGCGAGCGGAAGTTTGATCTTCCGCAAGATTTGGTTCTCCGTCATGCCCATCCCACGAGCGGCCGCGACCGTGCTTTCGTCCACGTTTTCGAGACCGGTGACCGTGTTCGTGAGGATCGGCAACAGCGCGTAGACGAACAGACCGACGAGCGACGGGAGGAATCCGAGGCCGAGAAGCGGAAACACGAGCGCGATGATCGCGAGCGTCGGAATCGTCTGTGCGACGTTCCCGAGACTCATCACGACTCGTTTCACGGATTCGTTCCGCGTTGCGAGGATACCCAGTGGAATCGCGACGACGATCGCGAGCAGAACCGACACGAGGACGAGTTCCAGGTGTTGTTCCAACAAGGTCAGGAACGTATCGAGGTGCGAGAGGAGGTACGTGAGCGCCGAATCGAGTGTTCCGAGGACGCCCATACTACGCACCCACCTCGGTCGTCGTTCGCCAGTTTCTGATGTCCCGTTCGGTGATCAGACCGACGGTGTCACCGTCATCCACCACCTGTAACGCCTTCGTGTCCGTTTCGATCATCCGCGATAACGCGATCTCCGCACTATCGGTCGGTGATACCGTAACGTCCGGGAGAGCCACGGCTTCGGTGTCGGCCGCACCACCGTCGACAGCGGTAGGCTGAGCACCGCGGCCGTCGCTCTCCGGGCGCATTATCTCTTCGACGGGCGTTATCTGGAGTTCCTTGAGCGTCCGGTTGTCCCCGATGAACTCCTCGACGAAGTCGTTCGCGGGATTTTCCAGTATCTCTCGCGGAGTCCCGTACTGGACGAGTTCACCGACATCGAAGACGGCTATCTTGTCGCCCATCTTCAGCGCTTCATCGAGATCGTGTGTGACGAAGAGGATCGTCGTATCGATGCGTTCCTGGATTTCGAGGAATTCGTCCTGCAGTTCCGCCCGGGTGATCGGGTCCAGTGCACCGAACGGTTCGTCCATCAGGATCACGTCCGGGTCCGCGGCGAGCGCACGTGCGACACCGACCCGTTGCTGTTGCCCACCTGAGAGGGCGGTCGGATATTGGTCGCGGTACGTTCCCGGCGGCAGGTCCATCAGTTCGAGGAGTTCGTCGACACGATCGTCGATACGCTCCCGCTCCCACCCGCGAAGTTCCGGAACCGTCGCGATATTGTCCCCGACGGTCATGTGATCGAACAGGCCGATCTCCTGAATGACGTAGCCGATGTTTCGCCGGAGTTCGACCGTTTCCAACTCCTGGACGTCCCGTCCGTCGTAGTAGACCGTTCCCTCGGTCGGTTCTTCGAGTCGATTGACCAGGGTCATCGTCGTGGTTTTTCCACATCCCGAGGGGCCGACGAAAACCGTCGTGGTCCCGCGTTCGACTTCGAAGTTGATGTCCTCGATCGCAACCGTTTCGTCCGAATAGACTTTCGTGACGTTCTCGAATGTAATCATGCTTGTTGTCTCCTTTGTTGATTCGTCGCCGTCGTTCGTGCTACTGACCGCCGAATGAGGCGTGTGACGAGCGCCTGTTCGATGTCCTCACCGTTTCGGAGCCGGAACAGTTGTTCCAGCACGCCGAACCCGTAGTCGAACGCGAGTGCGAGCAACGAAACGGCGACCGTCGAGACGATGATCGCCGCCGGGTAGGCCTCGCTGATCCCGTTGAAAATCGGGTCGCCGAGGTTGTTCGCGCCGATGTATGCGCCGATCGCGGCGATACCGACGAGAATAACGACCGCGTTGCGGACACCGGCCATTATGACGGGAAGCGCCTGTGGGAGTTGGATCCGCAGGAGTCGCTGTCGCCGCGTCATTCCCATCCCTTTCCCCGCTTCGACGGTCGCGGAATCGACCTGCGTAAGCCCGACGTAGGTGTTCCGGACGATGGGGAGTTGTGCATAGAGTACCAGTGCGATAACGACGGGTACCTTTCCGATACCGACGAAGGGAATGAGCAGCCCGAAAAGGGCGATGCTCGGTATCGTCATCAGTATCCCTGCCGTCCAGAGGATGACTTTCCCGAGTCGGTCGTCGAACGTCGCGAGCGTGCCGAGTGGCACACCGATCAACAACGCAAGCCACACCGAGTCGACGACGACGATGATGTGGTTGATCAAAAGCTCCCAAAGGAGCGATCCGTTTTTCGAGAGATAGTCCACGGAGCTTTCGATCAGCATTGGGATGGCAGCGTGTGCGACCGTAGATTGAATACCGAACATGATTTCAGATGACCTCCTTCCGTCGTAAGTACTCCTTGGCGACCGTCTGTGGGTTCTTCTTCGCGATCGCCACCTGCTTGTTGAGACGCCGCATCACATCCGTCGTGAGGCCGTCACTGGCCTCGTTCAGTGGCGATCGAATCTCGGGATGGTTCTCCAACGTCTCGCTGTCCACGAGTGGTGCGGCGTTGTACACCGGGAAGTAGCCCTTGTCGTCTTCGAGCACTTGCAGATCGAACTGGATGATCCGCGGGTCGGTATTGAATCCGACGCCGACGTCGGCGGACCCCTTCCCGATGACTTGATACAGGAGTCCGGAACCGATGTTGTCCACGGTTACGTTTCCGAGGTCGTCCGCGAATCCATAATGTTTGCTCAGGCCCGGCCAGCCATCAGCCCGACTTTGGAATTCGGCGTTCAGGGCGACGGTCAGATTCGATCCGTCGTTCCCCAGAAAATCGGCGAAGTCGGACAGCGTCTCGACGCCCGTCTTCTTCGCCCAGTTCGGATTCGCGAGGATGACGTACGTATTGTTGAGTTGGGCACGCTGCAGAAACGTCAACCCGTGCTTCCGTTTGAACTCCGCTTTCACTTTTCGATACAACTTCCCTGGGTCGGAGATAACCGTATCGTGTTGTGGCGGGAGCGTCTGCCACGCTGTACCGGTGTACTCCCAATACAGTTGTACTTCTCCGGAGTCGAGTGCGCGAAAGTTCGTCGTCGTCCCACCGAGACCGATCTGATCGTTGATGGGGAGGTCGGTGTTCGAGGAGAGCGCCTCGTACGCGATGTATCCGAGAACTTCCTGTTCGGTGAACCGTTTGGAACTCACTTTGATCGACCCTCCCTTGAGTTCGGTCGCGAGGGTGAGACACCCCGAAAGCGCTCCGACACCTGCCGTGCCGGCAAGACCACCACCTGCCTTCAGGTATCTCCTTCGTGTGACTGACCGTGGCATACCCCGTCTTTGTACAAAGAGGGGCCTAATAATTGACCCGTACTAGTTCATCATTTATAAGCAACGACGGATTAGTCTATTCCTGACTCATCAACACTGCCGACTATTCCACACCGGATTCTTTTCGCGTGCCAGAGTGAGGGATTCCGGCGTTACTGGAGCGGAAACGACAGCACTCCCGTCGGTCGTCTTCGACACGATATCCCCCCGCGGCCCCACGATACAGCTTTCGCCTGCGTGTTTTCGACCGGCCTGTGTCCCGACGTGGTTCGACCCGACCACATAACACGTCCCATCGAGCGCTCGTGCCCGGCACAGTAACCGCCAGTCCCGTTCGAACGATTGTCGCCACGCCGCACTCACGGCGAGAACGTCACAGTGATCCCGTGCATACGTGAGGGAAAGTTCCGGGAAGTTCAGATCGTAACAGAGCAACAACCCGACCGTCCCGGCCGGAGTATCGACGGTCACCGGTTCCGTTCCGGCGTCGAAACAGTTCGCTTCGTCGCCCCACAATCGCCGTTTTCGGTAGGTCGCGAGAACGCCGTCTTCGCCGACGTAGACGAGCGAGTTGTACACCGTCCCGGTATCGACTTCGGGGATGCCGACGACGAGATCGACACCCACGTCACGGACGACGTCCGTCAACCGGTCCGTAATCGGCCCCGGAACCGAGGTCCGATGGGTTGGTACCGCCGTAAGATCGTATCCGACCACACAGAGCTCCGGAAAGACGGCGAATTCGACGCTTTCGGGCAGTTTTCGGGCTAATTCCTCGATCGCTTCGATGTTCGTGTCCGGTCGACCGACCGTCGGCTCGAACTGGCACGTCGCGACCCGGGGAACCGTCATGGTTCCATCACCTCACGGGAACTTCGCATTGGTCGTGATAGAGTGGGGATCACAGTAGCCGTTCGCACCTACATCTCAAGGGCTTTTACCCACGTCGTGATTCGGGAGGGCACTTATACCCGTTACAAGTTCGCCCTGACCTATAACGGGACTTCGGAAGTCTGTTTTTTCAATCGATGACTAGACGACGAACGCAACAGTCCACCGATGGCGCACCGACGCTCATCGACTGCGACATCCACCAGCGATGGAAAGACGAATCGGAGATCATCCAATATCTCCCCGAACAGTACCAAGATCGAGGTCTCCAAGCGCCCGAAATCCTCTACGATAACGTCGCGGAATTCTCCCGACGGGATGCGATCCCGGACGACGGGAGCCATCCGGGTTCGGACATCCCGAAGATGAAAGAACAGCACCTCGAAGAGTTCGGAGTCGATTATGCGATCCTGACGGGGAACTCGTATCTCAACCTCACGGCCCTGCCGAACGACGATTACGCCGCCGAACTCGCCGTTGCGAGCAATCGATGGGCGATCGATCGGTGGCTTTCGGAGGGAGGACCCTTCGTCGGGTCGCTCCTGGCGGCACCACAGAAACCGAAACGGATGGCGGAAATGATCCGGAACCTCGGGCAACATCCGCGCGTCGTCCAAGTCGTCATGCCGATGGCGGCACAACTTCCGTACGGGCACGAGTACTACTGGCCGATGTACGAGGCCGCCGAAGAGATGGGGCTTCCGATCGCACTCCACCCGTACACGGAAGGACACGGTGTCACTCGACCACCGACCGGTGCCGGGTATCCACGCACGTATTTCGAGTGGCACACGCTCCTCGGAACGTACGCGATGGGCCAACTCGTCAGTCTCGTCGCGGAAGGCGTACTGCCGTCGTTCCCCGGTCTCGACTTCGTCGTCATCGAGGGCGGTCTCAGTTGGGTGCCACACTTCCTCTGGCGGATGGACAAGGACTGGAAAGCGCTCCGGGCACAGGTTCCGTACCTCGAAAAACCACCGAGCGAGTACGTCAAAGATCAGGTTCGATTCACGACACAACCGATCGAGGAACCCGACGACCCGAACCATCTGCTCCAAATCCTCGAGATGATGGACGCCACGGAGACGGTCATGTTCGCCAGCGATTATCCGCACTGGGATACGGATTCACCCCTCTACGCGCTGCCGCCGATGTCCGAGGAGATGGAGGCCGGGGTAATGGCCGGAAACGCACAGGAACTCTACGGGCTCCCGGACGATCCGGCGAGCATCCCGACCAAATGAGGTGTCATTCATGAAAAAGCGATTCGAAATCTGTCCCGTGTCCGAACTGCCCCCGGGTGAGCGAAAGATAACCGAGTTGAACAGTATCTCGGTTGGTGTGTTCAACGTCGATGGCGACTACTATGCGCTGAAAAACGATTGCCCGCATCAACGTGCGCCGCTCTGTATGGGAAAAGTGACCGGCACGACTTCGGTCGAACACACCGGGAAGGTAAACTGGGAGGACAACGGTCACATCCTCCGCTGTCCGTGGCACGGTTGGGAGTTCGACATCGAGACGGGGCGTTCCGTGTTCAATCCGCACAAGGTCCGTGCTCGTTCGTTCGAAGCGACCGTCGAGTCGACTGACGATGGCTCATCGGATACACCTGAGAGCACATCGGGGGCCAAAGATTGCGCCTGTGGTTCGAACGCTGACGAACCGCCGGTTGCCACCTACGAGGTCACCGTGGAAGACGAAGTCGTCGTCGTTTACCTCTGAGATGACGGACCATTCGGCGGACACGGATAGTGCAGTCACGTTCGTTCGATCGGCGACGTTGGAAGATGCCCCGGCGTCAGTGACGCAAGCAGTCAGGGTTCGAGTCCTCGACACGCTCGCCGCGATCACGGCCGGATATCGGCAAGCGGGAATCGATATCGTCCGTAACTACGCAGTGGATCGGTTCAGTGGGACGTCGACTGCTGCAACGCTCCTCGACGGCAGCGGGACGAAACTCCACCCGGAGGGCGCAACCCTCGCCAACGCGACAGCGGCGAACGCCCTGGATATCGACGACGGCCATCGCGAGGTGAAAGGTCATCCCGCCGCAGTCGTCGTCCCAGCGGCACTCGCCGTCGCGGAAGCCGTGGATGCGACCGTCGATGCGTTGCTCGATGCCGTCTACGTCGGGTACGAACTCGGCGTTCGGGCCGGATTGGCCATCCACGAGATCGACGGAGTGTACACCGGGACCGGATCGTGGGGTGCGATCGGTGCCGGTGCGGCCATTGCCCGTCTCCGAGGGTTCACCCGAGAACAAACGGCGCATGCGCTGGGGATCGCGGAGTACCACGCTCCCAGGACACCCATCATGCGCGGCGTCGAGCAACCGGGGATGACGAAGGACGGTATCGGATGGGGGTCGTACGTCGGAGCGGTATCGGCGCAACTCGCCGAATCGGGATTCACGGGATCCGGAACGGTCTTCGACGAAACGGATATCGACGCCGTTGACTCGCTCGGAGACGTTTTTCACGTCACGGAGGGGTATCTCAAACCGTATCCGTGCTGTCGATGGGTACAACCCGGCGTCGCGGCCGCGCTGTCGCTGTTGGAGACGACGGATATCGACCCGACGACTATCGAGGCGATTCGTGTTTTCACGTTCGAAGAGGCGACACACCTTCGAACGCGAACGCCGGACACACCGGAAGCGGCACAGTACTCGTATCCCTTCCCGATCGCGGCGGCACTCACCCGCGGACGGTTCACGCAGGAAGAGCATCGACCGGAAGCGCTGGCGGATCCTGCCATCGTGGCGCTCTCGAATTCCGTCGATATTCGTGTCGAGGAAGCGTTGAACGAACGGTTCCCGAGCGAGTGTTTGGCACGTATCGAAATCGACACCGAGCGCGAAACGTTTGCTTCCGGGGTTACCCGTCCTCCCGGCGCTCGGGAGCGACCGCTCTCGGACGAGACGAGGCGTGAAAAGGCCCGACGCCTCGTCGCTCCAACGCTCCCACGTTCGGCGATTGACGAAACCGAACGGCACCTTCGATCGGATACGTCCGTGGCGACGCTCCTCGAACCGTGGCGCTGAAACGGGAGAAGCCCTTGCCGACGGGTGGCTGAACCGTGTACCGGGACTGCCATGTGGTAACGAAGAGCACTTATGAGGGGTACCGCATTGTCTTCAGTACGATGTTAACCTCGGAGGTGCGCGTCCGGTACGAGGGTGATTGGACCGCCCAACTTGCAGAATATGATGTTTTCGGGGAATTTATCGCTTCGACGTTCCGCAACCATCGCTATATCGGAATGCTGGCACTGGAGACCAACGATTACGAGGGAACCGTCGAAGTCATTCGATCACACAAAATGGTCGATACCATCGACGTCGTCGAACGGTACCGAACGGGTGAGGGACGGTACGCAGCGACGATACTGCTCCGTGGTCGTCTCACCGAACTGACCCCGCTTCAGGCGCTCATGTACGAGGGATATCTCCCCATCGGCCCGACGAAACTCGAAAACGGCTGTGAATATTTCAATTTGCTTCTCGGGGACCGTGACGAGTTGACGACCGCGATCGAACTACTCTCGGAGTTTGGGAGCGTCTCGGTCGAACGAATCACGCGCGATTTTCGCCGGGAGATCATGCCGAGCCGTGCTGAATGGCAGGAACTCCTCGAATCCATCCCGCCCCGTCAACGTGAGTTTTTGAACACGTCCGTCGAGAACGGATATTTCGAAATCCCGCGGGAGGTGACGCTCGAAGAACTCGCGGAGGAGATGGACATCACGAAAACGACTGCATCGAACCACCTCCGCAAAGCCGAACGAACGCTGATCGCATTCGTCCTCCCATACATCAATCTCGCCGTCGGCGACGGTGATTCGCTGTAGTTGCTGTGATTCCCGACCTGATCTCCGCGAGATAGGAGCTTTCGAGTGGCACGCTTACCGTCGTTGATCGCTTCTTTGAACGATAGCTTCGGATACCTTGGTTCAACGGACAGTGTCGATTCGATGAGAGATGAGAAACGCGTGACGAGAATTATGCCACTAGGTAACACTTAACATTGTACGGGTTGGGTAGGAACACGAGTCTACGGACTCGGACAGGAGCATACAGGCATGGAGTTCGAGGGTGAATTCGAACTGGAGGGGGTAGAGCCGGAGGACGCCTGGGTCGTATTGTCGGATCCCGTCGCCGTTCGGGATGCGCTGAAGGGATGTCGCTACATCGTCCCGATGGAGGACGGCAACTTCGATTTCGACAATTACGAACCTGAGGAGGACGTCCCGACGTTGCCCGACGTCGATCCGGAGGTCGTTGCGGATCGAGCGTTCGTGGAAGGGGGCAAGTACGCGGCGTTGATGCAGATCGGCGTCGGGAGCGTGAAACCGCGATTCGAAACACGGGTCACCATCACCGAACGGGAGTATCCCAAAATGGTGGCAACCGGCGGTGGTGCCGCCTCGGACAGCAGTTTCGAGATGGAATCCGGAATGACCATCAGCGAGACCGACGCCGGGTCGAAGGTCGAGTGGTGGACGGGAGCCGACGTCTCCGGGCGAATTGCACAGTTGGGCGGCCGAGTGCTCAACCCGGTCGCCGACAAGATAGTGAGCCAGTTTTTCACGAACATCCAGCAGCAGATGTCGGACGTCGACGAGAGCGAACAGGGACGGAGTATCACGAACCGACTCAGGAACTTGCTATGAAAGCCGCACAATTCGAACATCACGAACCGACGACCGTCGACGAGGCGGTGGACCTCCTCGGCAGTCTCGACGAACCGACCATCCTCGCCGGGGGACAGAGCCTCGTTCCCCTGATGCGGTTTCGGCTGGCCCGACCGTCGACCGTCGTCGATCTGAACCGCATCGAGGATCTCGACTATCTTCGCGAGGAGGATGGGTACCTGAAGATCGGTGCCCTCACGCGGCACGTCGAGATCGAGGAATCGCCGCTCATCGCCGAGAAGTACGGCAGTTTTGCCGATACCGCACCGCTCGTCGCGGATCCGCAAATCCGCAACCGCGGAACGGTCGTCGGATCGGTCGCCCAATCGGACCCGAAGGGCGACTGGGCGACCGTACTGTTGGCTCACGAGGGAGACGTGGTCGCGCAGGGACCTGACGGCGAACGCGTCATCCCCGCGGACGAGTTCTTCCTCCTCCCCTACGACAACAACCTGGAGGAGGGGGAACTCGCCACCGAACTTCGAGTACCGGTGCCGCCGGACGACGAGGGGAGCGCGTATCACAAACTGAAACGGAAGGTCGGCGACTACGCGATGGTCGGAGTGGGTGCCCGTGTGAGAGTGGACGATGGCGTCATCACCGATGCGACCGTCGCACTGACGGCGGTCGACATCACGAACGTTTCCGTTCCCGACGCCGCCAAGGCGCTCGAAGACGAATCGCCCAGTGCTGACCTGTTCAAGCGGGCGGGTGAACTCGCCGCGGAGGCGTCGAATCCCGAAGCCGACGAACACGGGAGCGTCGAATACAAGGAAAACATGGTCCGAGTCCTCACGCAGCGGGCGCTTGCCGACGCAACGGAACGGGCGGGAGGGGACTGACATGAACCAGACGAAGGACATCACACTCACGATCAACGGAACCGAACACGAACTGAGCGTCGAGCCACGAGAGCTACTCGTACACGCGATTCGGGAGAACCTCGACCTGACCGGCACGCACATCGGCTGTGACACCGGGAACTGCGGGGCGTGTACGATCAACATGGACGGCGAAGCCTACAAGTCGTGTCTCCTCTTCGCCGTGCAAGCCGACGGAAGCGACATCACGACCGTCGAGGGAATGGGGAGCCTGGAGGAAGCGGGAATGGGAGAGAGCGATCTCCACCCGATTCAGGAGGGCTTCCGCCAGATGCACGGCCTCCAGTGTGGCTACTGCACGCCGGGCATGATCATGGCCGGAAAAGCCCTGCTGGACGAGAACCCGGACCCGACGGAGGCGGAGATTCGCGAGAAGATCAGCGGCAACCTCTGTCGATGCACGGGGTATCAAAACATCGTCAAGTCCATCGAGTACGCGGCGGACGTGCTCAACGGCCGCGAACCGCCGGAGTCGCCCGTCGAAAACGAACAGACGGACGCCGAGGCGGAGGCCACAGCGACGGACGGCGGCGAAGCGACCGACGATGGCAAGGTGACTGACGGCGGCAAGACGATGGGATGCGGGGCGGACTCCTGCTGCCGGGATTTGTCGGGGGACAGAACGACAGACGGGACCCGGACCGCGGACGACGGAGGTGACTCCCCATGAGCAGCGAGTTCGATCGCAGCGAAAAACCGGACGAGGGGTATCGACACGACGCCGACGGCGGCCCGCACCCCGAGGCCGACCACGGACACGGTCGCGGTGGCATGGGTCAGGAGGTAAAACGCAAGGAGGACCGACGGTTCATCACCGGCCGGGGCAACTACGTCGACGACATCAAGAAGGACGGGATGCTCCACTGCGAAATCGTCCGCAGTCCGTACGCCCACGCCCGGATAAACGACATCGATACCAGCGGGGCGGAAGCGCTCGATGGGGTCGTCGCGGTCCTCACCGCCGAGGACCTCGCGGCCCACGACCTCGCGACGATGCCGACCCTGATGTCCGACACGCAGGACGTCCTCGTCTCCGATAAAGTGAAATTCCAGTCGCAGGAGGTGGCGGCCGTCATCGCCGAGGATCGCTACATCGCCAAGGACGGGGCCGAGAAGGTGCGCGTCGATTACGAGACGCTCGACCCCGTCGTGGACGCGAAGGCGGCGATGGAGGAGGACGCGCCGCTGGTCCGCGACGACATCGAGGGACAGGAGAGCAATCACATCTTCACGTGGGAGACGGGGGACGAGGACGCGACGAAGGCCGCCTTCGACGATGCGGACGTCGTCGTCGAGCAGGACATGTACTACCAGCGTATCCACCCCGCACCCATCGAAACCTGCGGCTGTGTGGCCGACTGGGATACGGCCAACGAGAAGATGACCGTCCACATGACGTCCCAGGCACCCCACGCCCATCGGACGCTGTTCTCGATGGTTTCCGGAATCCCCGAGAACAAGATTCGAATCGTCAGTCCCGACGTGGGCGGCGGGTTCGGCAACAAGGTGCCCATCTACCCCGGCTACGTCGTCGCCGCCGCGGCGTCGTACGTCATCGGTCAGCCGGTGAAGTGGGTCGAAGAGCGGTCGGAGAACATCCAGACCACCGCCTTCGCCCGCGACTACGACATGACGGGTCGTATCGCGGCGACGGAGGACGGCATCATCGAGGGCGTCGACGTCGACGTGCTGGCGAACCACGGGGCCTACAACGCCGCGGCCCAACCCTCGAAGTTCCCGGCGGGCTTTTTCAAGATATTCACCGGGTCCTACGACATCGACGCCGCCCACGGCAAACTCGAAGGTATCTACACCAACACCGCACCGGGGGGAATCGCGTATCGGTGTTCCTTCCGCGTCACCGAGGCCATCTACCTCATCGAACGGATGGTGGACGTCCTCGCCGACGAACTCGACATGGACCCGGCGGAGGTCCGGCGGAAGAACTTCATCCCGAAGGATTCGTTCCCCTACGATAGCGCCACGGGATGGACCTACGACTCCGGCGACTACACGCGCGCCCTCGACAAGGCCTTGGAGGGAGTCGGCTACGAGGAACTCCTCGAAGAGCAACAGCGGCGCATCGACGAGGACGAGGAGAAGTTGCTCGGCATCGGACTCTCGACGTTCACCGAAATCGTCGGTGCCGGTCCGGGAAAGCAGTGTGACATCGTCGGCGTCGAGATGTTCGACTCCGCCGAGATTCGCGTTCATCCGACCGGGAAGGCGACGGTCGGCATCGGCGTCCAGACGCAGGGACAGGGCCACGAGACCACCTTCGCACAGATCGTCGCCGAGGAACTCGGTCTCGACGTGGACGACGTGACGATCGAACACGGCGACACCGACTCCGAACCGTACGGCCTCGGGACGTACGCCTCGCGGTCGACACCGGTCGGCGGGGCCGCGACTGCGGTCGCGGCGCGGAAAGTGCGTGAAAAGGCAAAGAGCATCGCCGCTAACGAACTCGAAGTCGCCGAGGCGGACGTCGCGTGGGACCGAGATTCGGGGTCGTTCCACGTCGAAGGCGCTCCCGACCGGTCGATGTCGATAACGGAAATCGCCGCCGCCTCCTACATGAACTCTCCCGCGAATCAGGAACCGGGTCTGGAGGCGGTCGATTACTACGACCCGCCGAACATGACCTACCCGTTCGGGGCGTACGTCTGCGTCGTGGAGATCGACCGCGAAACCGGTCACCTCGACATCCAACAGTTCTACGCGCTCGACGACTGTGGGAACCGCATCAACCCGATGGTCATCGAGGGACAGGTCCACGGCGGCGTCGCACAGGGGATGGGAACCGCGCTCCTCGAACACGTCACCTACGACGAAAACGGCAACGTGACCGGGGGAGACTTCATGAACTACCTCCTCCCGACCGCCGCCGAAATTCCGCACATCGACACCGACTACACGGTCACGCCGTCGCCCCACCATCCGATCGGAGCGAAGGGCGTCGGCGAATCCCCGACCGTCGGGTCACCACCCGCTATCGTCAACGCCGCCGTCGATGCGTTGTCTCACGCGGGCGTCCGTCACGTGGATATGCCACTGACGCCCGACCGCGTTTGGGAGAAGTTGGACGAAGCGGGTCTCTCGTGTGAGCCAGCGGATCACGTCGATGTCGACACCGAAGAGGCCGATGCCGACTGATCCGGTCTCGGCGGCGACATCCTCTTTCGCACGCGACCCGTGTGTACTAGTAGCACGCATCAGAAGATGACGACAGACAGACCACCCGACGACGACCCGACCGAACGGGACGCCACCTCGCCCGAGAAGGTGGACCGACTGGCCAGCGAGTGGCGCGAAGCTGGCCGTTCGTTCGCCGTGGTGACCGTCGTCCGGCGAGAACCACCGGTCTCCGTGAACGTGGGTGACAGAGCGCTCGTGACGCCCGACGGGGAACTGGTGGGGTGGGTCGGTGGTGCCGCCTGCGCACAGTCGGTCGCCGTCCGCGAAGCCAAACGCGCCCTACGGACGGGAAAATCGGCGCTGTTAGGATTGGCACCTGACCCGGACACCGTCGCTCGTCCCGGCCTCGACGCGTTCCCGATGACGTGCCACAGCGGCGGCGTCCTCGAACTGTTCGTCGAACCGGTGATGCCGACACCGCGACTCGTGGTCATCGGCGACTCGCCGATGGCACGCTCACTCGCTCGACTCGCGGGCGACATGTCGTACGTGGTGACCGTCGTCGCCGATTCGGAGACCGGCCCTCGGGCGGACGAGACGATCACCCCCGACGACGAGGGTGTCGTCGAACGGATCGAGGGGGCTGAGGCTATCGTCGTCGCGACGATGGGGGCATTCGACGAGAGCGGGATCGAAATCGGGCTTCGAGCGGGGGTTCCGTACGTCGGACTCGTCGCCAGCAGGAGACGGGCGAAGAACCTGTTCGAGGACGTGGCCGAGCGCCTCGGCGTCGACGCCGACGACGTCGCCGACGCGGTGGTCGTCCCCGCCGGTCTCGATCTGCGAGCCGAAACGCCCGAGGAGATCGCACTGAGCATCCTCGCGGAACTCGTGGCGGCCCGACGCGGTGCGACGGACCGTCCGCCCGTCCCGAGCGAGGGAATCGAAACCCGAACCGAAAGGGACGAAGCGGCGAACGACGGTGAGGAAGCGAACGCGGACGCGGATGAGAATGAGGGCGTGGACGAAAATGAGGACGTGGGCGAGGATGAGGGCGCGGATGCGAATGCGAAGAACGGGGAAACGGTGATCGATCCGGTCTGCGGCATGGACGTCGTCACGGACGAGGCCGCCGCGACGGTCGACCTCGACGGCGAGACCTACTACTTCTGTGGACAGGGATGCGCCGACGCGTTCGAAGACGACCCCGAACGCTTCCGCATGGAGGAGCGACTCAGATGAACGAACGAGCGGACGATGATCCGTTCGCCGACCTGACCGAAACCGACCTCGGGGAACGGTTTGCGGAGACGGGGTACGTGGCCGATGACGAACTGCTGACGACCGTCTTTTTGGCCCTCAAACTCGGCAAGCCGCTGCTCGTCGAGGGCGATCCGGGGAGCGGCAAGACCGAACTCGGGAAGGCGCTCGCCGACGGGTTCGACACGGAACTCATCCGCCTCCAGTGTTACGAGGGACTGACCGCCGAGAGCACGCTGTACGAGTGGAACTACACGAAGCAGTTGCTGGCGATTCGATCGGGTGAGCGATCGATCGACGAAACGAACTCCGTCTTCGATTCGGGGTTCCTCCTCGAACGCCCGCTGTTGCAGGCGCTCACACACGATGGCGTCACGCCGCCGGTACTCCTCATCGACGAAATCGACAGATCGGACGAAGAGTTCGAGGCGTTCCTCCTCGAACTGCTCTCCGACTATCAGGTCAGCATTTCGGAGTACGGCACCGTTACCGCCCAACGACCCCCTATCGTCGTCATCACGTCGAATCGGACACGGAGGGTGAGCGATGCACTCAAACGACGGTGTCTCTCCCTCCACGTCGAACCACCGTCGTTCGAAGCGGAGTGCCAAATCGTCCGGCGGAACGTTCCCCACCTCGACGCCACCGTCGCCAGCGAGGTGTGTGGTATCGTCCGGCGTCTCCGTGAGGAGTCGTTCCTCACGGGACCGGGCGTCGCCGAGACGCTCGACTGGGCGCGAGCGGTCGCAACGCTCCGGAGCGATGCGGAGATGGAGAATCTCAGTGCCACGACAGTCGAGCGAACGCTCATCGAACTCCGAGCGGAGGCGGCCGAGCGTGCACTCGTCGATACCGACCACCTTGACCGACTGGTGACCGCCGCCAGCGAAGCGGGCCGACGAAACGGGACGGAAACGGATCGAGTCCCGGCGACGGTCGGTGAACGTCGTCCGGACTTCGTCGGCGCACGCGACCACGTCATCACACAGGTCGTCCGCTTCGCACGGACGCTCCGATTTCACGGCGTCGACGTACCCGTCGACGGGTCGCTTTCGGCGGTCGAAGCACTCGCGGCGACGGGGTTCACCGACCGAGGCCGCGTCCGCGCCGCGACGCACGCAACGCTCGTCTCCGACCCGCACGACAGCGAGGTGTTCGACGAGCGTTTCCCCGTATTCTGGTACCGTCTCAAGACCGGTCTCGAAGCGATTGCCACGGCGGATGACATGAGTCGCCCCATCGAATCCGGTCGGCCATCCGAACATCCACCCGCCGACGCTTCCACGGACTCCGAGTCGAAGGAACTGCTCGAAGATGCTCTCGGCGATGTGGGGAAGGAGACTCCCTCCGAGTCGGCGATCAGAACGCGGAGAATCGCCGACGAGACCGAGAGCCCCCTCGAACGATTCCTCGATGACCACCGTTCGGGGACGTTCAGCGCGAGCGGTGAAGGGCAAGAGGTCGAAGACGAGGGAAACGGCGACCGTGCTTGGACGACAGTAACGCGGTTCGAACGCGCCCTGGCGACGCTCTCGGGACGACGGTGGCACCCGGACCGAACCGGGTACGCCATCGACGCGCGACGACTGCTTCGAGAGAGCCTTTCGACGGGCGGCGTCCCCCCGTCGCTTCCGACGCGGGACCGGCGGGTGAGCGAGGTCCGCGCGTGCGTCCTCGTGGACGTGAGTCGGTCGGTTCTCGATGCGATCGACCGGGGGTTCCTCCTCACGTTTCTGGAGTCACTCGTACGTGACTGTCGGTCAGTCAGAATCTTCTTCTTCGATACGGACATCGGGGAGGTAACTGACGTCTTCGAACGGGCCGACGACGATCCGGCAACCGCGCTCGAACACGCCGAGGTGGTGTGGGGCGGCGGCACGAAAATCGGCGCGTCGCTGTCGACGCTCCTGACACGGTGGCCGACCGCCATCGACTATCGGACGGCGACGCTCGTCGTTAGCGACGGCCTCGACGTGGGTGACATCGACGACCTCGAAGCGGCGATGGCACGGCTTTCCCTTCGCTCGGGGTCGATTCTGTGGCTGAACCCGCTCGCCGCCTCACCGGCGTACGAACCGACCTGTCGGGGAATGGCCGCCGTCCTCCCATACGTCGACGGCCTGTTCGCCTTCGCCGGTCCGCAGGACGTGGCGGAGGTCGCGCGGCAACTCGACCGATACGGACCGCGCGGGCCGATGGGCTTCGAATACGATTTCCGCGAGCGAGTCGCGGGGGGAGGTGTCACTGCTGGATGACCGAACCGCGCGATACCGACCTCGTGGACCGAATCTATGCCAGCGTTCAGGGGACGGCGACGACCGCGACGGCTCCGCGCGTGACCGTCGGCGAGCGCGTTGTTCTCGTCGAACTCACGCACCCCGACCACGGTCACCTCGCGGGGGTCGCCCATCGGCCGCGGGGCGAGCGCCCGGAATCGTGGCCCGAGAACGTTTCCGCGCTCGCATCGCTGGCGACCGACGGGAACATCGACGGAAAGGTACGCCGAGCCGTGGGTATCGCGACGCTGAACGCCCTCTCCGCCCCCGAAGTCGAGTGGCAATCGGGCGACCCGATGGCGTCCCTCGACGACGCCGTCGCCACGATCGCCACGGTCGGCCTGTTCCGTCCAGCGTTCCGGAAGTTCAGCGCCGTCGACGTACGCGTGGTCGAACGCGAGCCACCTGATTCCGTCACGTCGCCGGACGACGTGACCGTCGATCTGTTCCCGCCGGACGAGTGTGAGACGGCGTTTGCGGGTGCGGACGTCTGCTTTATCACCGGGTCGACGCTGGTGTACGGGGGATTGGATCGCTATCTCTCGGCACTGAGATCCGCCGACGTGCCGCTCGTCGTCCTCGTGGGTGCGACGGCATCGTTCGTCCCCGGTCCGGCCTTCGATGCCGGTGTCGACCTCGTGGCAGGGGCGCGAGTGCGAAATCCGACGAGCGTTCGAGCGAGTGTGCGAGCGGGAGACTGCGGGACCGACCTGCACGACAGCGGACTGGAGAAGGTGTACGTCGCCCGAAGCGCGGTGCTGCCGGGGCTCGGACTGGACGGCGAACAACCGGACGAAACGAACGAAAGACCATCCGAAACAGGACAATCAAAACCATGAACAAAACCGACAACGATTGGAGTACACCGGAGAACGAAGTGTTACAACGAGCCCGTGAACTCGTGGAACGCGGCGACCGAGGCGTCCTTGCTACCGTCGTCGACGTCGAAGGGAGCGCGTATCGTCGCCCGGGAGCGAAGATGCTCGTCTCCGAGGACGGGACGGAAGTCGGCCACATCACCGCTGGCTGTCTGGAAGACGAGGTTCAGCGTCTCGCCGCGGACGTGCTCGCATCCGGGGAACCGCGCCTGGAGACGTACGACCTGATGCCCGAAGCGGACGACGACGTCTGGGGACTCGGCGTCGGGTGTAACGGCGTCATCGACATCCTCCTCGAACCGCTCGACGAGGGCTATCGACCCGTCCTCGACGCCGTCGGTGACGGCCGCGACGTCGGCGTCGTCACCGTCACCGACGGTCCGGGCGACCTGGTCGGAACGCGGGCGTACTACGACCCCGAAGCGGACGGTTTCGACGTGGACGACGACGCGGAGTTCAGTTTCGATCCCCTTCAGGAGGTCGTCGCTCCCCTCCTCGCCGATGGTACCTCGGAAACCGTCGTCGTCGATGACGTCTCGATTTTCGTCGACAGCCACCGCTCGCCCGACGACCTCGTGGTCGTCGGCACCGGAAACGATGTTCGACCGATCATCGAACTCGGGACGATGGCGGACTTCCGCGTAACGGTCGTCGGCTTCAGGGGAGCAACGGCGACGTCCGACCGCTTCCCGAACGCCGCCGACGTGCGTTCCACGTCCCCCGCACGGATCCGTGACACGCTCGACTTCGACGCGGACACCTACGTCGTCGTCGCCACCCACAACTTCGTCGACGACCGGATCGTCGTCGACGAACTCCTTCGGACCAAAGTGCCGTACATCGGTCTCATGGGTCCCCACGAGCGGTTCGAAGAGATGCTCGATGACTTCAAAACGGAAGGGAAAACGTTCAGCAGCGACGAGCTAACACGGTTGTTCACTCCAGTGGGACTCGACCTCGGTGGCGGGTCGCCGTATCAAATCGCGCTCAGTATCGTCTCGGAAATCGTCGCCGTGCGTAACGACCGAGACCCGAAGCACCTCAGGGAACGCGAGGGAACGATCCACGACCGGGTGACGCCGTCGATGGATACCGATTGAGCGATGCCCCGTGGAATGCCTCGATTTGACCGACGAAAGGCCTCCGTTCACTCGTTCTGCGCGACGTGGTGAGTCACGTCGTCGAGCGTGAACAACCGTACGTCGTCTCTCTCGGACACCGCCTCACGAACCGATCGTGTCGCGCCATTTCGCGTAAAGAGGGCGTATTTTCTTGTGGGAGTCTCACCCGAATCCGGTGACCAGCGAATTTCTTCCGCGTGGGTTTCGAGTGATGCGAGCGCGCTGTAGTCGAGCGGCGCGGCCGTGAATTTGCACTCTCCGGCGACCATCGTTCCATCCGTGGTGAATCCGACGGCATCGACCTCGTGATTCTTGTACCACCATCGGCCGATGTCGAGAAACGTCTTCTCCGGGTACAGGCGAGGGAGCGCTTCTTGACACAGTACTTCGAACTCGGGGCTGACGAAGTCAGGGAGTTCCGGTTCGATCACGGCCTCGTAAGCGTCTCCACCCAACCGTTCGTACCGATCTTCGTTCCCGTAAACGAACCGGAACCAGAACCGAAACAGTGGATCGAGAATACGGTAGCGGCCACGACGCGATTTCGACTTTTCCTCGGTCAGTGGTACCTCCCGTTCGATGAGGCGGAGCCGTTCTAACTTCTGGGTATACGTCGAAATCTGTTTCCCGTCGATGCCCACCGCCTGTGCGATCTCGTTCGATGCCGTCTTCCCGGCCGCAATTGCGGTGAGGATCGCGAAGTACCGATTCGGGTTCGTGAGTTCGGTTCGCAGGACGTACTCCGGTTCGTTGTGGAGATACCCCCGCTGTGAAAGGACTTCGTCCGTGAGAACCGTTCCGAGGTCGTGATCGAGTTCGATACCGTCGAGATAGTACGGAACGCCGCCGAAGATGCCCCACGTATAGATTCTCTCTTCCGGCGAGTAGCTGGTCGGGACGAACTCCTGCGCGGCAGTGAAGTCGAGGGGTCGAAGATCCAACCGCTCCGTGAATCGGCCATACAGAGGACTGTTACCCAACAGCGTCGCCTCTTCCATCATACTGATCGACGATCCAACCAAGATGAGTGTCCCCGCGGTATCCCGAAACCGCTGATCCCACAGCCGTTGAATGACCGAGGGAAGACTTTCGTCGGCATCGATGAGGTATGGGAATTCATCGAGAACGACGATTCCGTCTCGGTCACCAAGGTAGCCGAGGAGAGCCTCCCAATTTTGCTTGATCTGAGTAATGCCCGGGAACGATTCCGACGCGACATCGACGAACTCGTCGAGTTGTATTTGGGGTGTCGTCTCCGTCGCTTGGTACAGGACCGCGTCGTCTCTCCCCGCGAGCGAGTGCTGCACCAGTTGCGTTTTCCCGAGACGACGACGGCCGAAAACGACGACCATTTCGGCTTCACCGGAGGTGTAGCAGTCCCGTAACCGTGACAGTTCGGCCTCCCGATTCACGAATCGATCCATGAGCTACCTCGTTCCCGTAGCAGGATAATACTTCCGAATAGCCTAAATAGAAATAGCCTAATTGAAAATTGGCTATTTGGAAAGAGGTTATTTCGGTCGTCGAATGACGGTAGAAGCAGTACTAGATTCGTCTTAACGGGTGCACCATCCGGTTTTGCACGCTCATCGATGCAGAAGACACGGAGCATGACAGGTCGGGGGCCTTCCAAAGCCCTCCAGGCAAACACGACGTTCACCCCGACCAGCCGTATTATTAATACTGACCAACAATAACGGTTTTCGACGTTTCTTGACAAACGAGCCCGCATCCTGACCGGGGAATCATCGATACGGACGAAAAATGGCGAGTAACTACTTCGCCGATTCGGATTCCCGCTGGCGATTCGAATACGTACTCACCTCGTGTGAATCGGGGTCGTCGTGCGTCGTTCGGGAGTCGGTTTCCCGGGAACGAGCAGTCCGTCTATCAGTGGTGGTTCCCCGGGAGTCGTCGCGGTCGACGTGGGCACCATCCGATCCCTCGAATTCGAGCGTGATCGGTCGGGCAATCCGTCGGAGCACGCCGGAGATACGACGTTGAAGACGGGTCAGCCCATCCGAGTCCGTGGATGGGGAAATCCGGAACTCGCTCCCGACTCGCGTAACGGCATCCCGATCCAGCAGTCGGTCGATGGCCGCATCGACGACCTCGTCGTTAGCTTCGATCGATTCGCCGAGTTCGCGGCGCGTTTGCGGCCGGTCGTCGAGAATATCGTAGATGCGTTTGGCGACGTACTCGCCGTACACGTCGTGGCCGTCTCGGTTCGTCTCGGGGACGGTCGCCCCCTCGTGACGAACCGTCTGTACGGCGTTGAGGACGAACCAAGCCCCGACGACGAGGAACGCGGCCGGGAACAACACGGTTTCGTCGTCGAACACGGACAACGCGACACCGCTGAGAAGCAACTGCACTCCGAAACCAGCGTGCGTCACGGATTTTCGGAGGTCGTAGGCGTCCGAAAAAAGATCGGTGAGACCGGCGCTGACGGTTGCGAAGGCCGTCGTTGCTAACTGGGGAGCCGTCGATTCGAGGAAGAAGTGAAAGATGGCGAGCGCGGCGAGCCAAGAGAAAACGGCTCGCAGCGTGAGACGTTCGCGGAGGGCATCGCCGAAAGCGGTGGACATCCGTCGAACGATTGGATGGCTGTCAGTTAAATCCTTCCCAACGACTGCTGGCCCGTGGGGACACCGACCGGCGGAGATGGTTCGAAGTTTTGGAGAGGGCGTCAGTTGTACGTGGTGTGGACGCCATCGCTCGGGCCACCGGCCGACAGATGATCGAACTCGTTCGTCGGAGTGGTGCCGTCGGCCCACGCCATCAGACCATCGATTTCGACGTCGAGGCCGTCGTACGAACCGAATCGGCGGGACTGCGATTCGATGTAGTTCGCCAGTTCACCGCTCTTTGCCGTCTCTTCGTCGGGATACGTGTCCGCAAACGTGAGGTGGGTCGTCTCGCTCCCGAATCGCCACGATTTGAGTTCGCCCGTGATGACGTCCTTTCGGAAGCCGCGAGAGGTCGACCCGTCCATCGCCTCCGGATAGCACCAGAGCGCGTGTGGGTCGTCGACGACCCCGAGCATCGACGACACGTACTCGTTACCGTCGGCGTAGTGGCTCGTCTCCGTCGTTGCCGCGTCGATGATCGCTTTGGCGTTATCGACCGAATCACCCTCGATCATCGGGGACATCATTAGCAGGGCGTCTTCCGAGACCGCGTAGACTCGGTTCGTACCGTAGAGGTCGAACCCGCGATACCGTTCCCGGTCCGACCGAGTAGTTCGCGTTGTCGTACTGTTTCGCGTTGTCGTCGCGGCACCCCGTGACGTCGTTGCGGGCGACTCCCCGTCGCTGGCGAGTTTCTCGCCGACCGTCTCCGGATCGAACGATCCGAGGGCCAGTTCCGCGACGAAGTCGAGCGTTATCGAGGTGTCGACGTCAGCCACGTCGACGTAGTCGCTGGGGATGGAACGCAACATCTCCTTTTCGAGTCGGGAGTAAGCGTTCTCGTGCATCGAATTTCGGTGGTCACGGATCGCTGTGACGTCGAAATACAGGACGCCATAGCCATCCCGCAGCGGGGTCTTCGACGGGTCGGGGAGCCACTGCGCGAAATCCGATGACGGAGTTTTCCCCGACTGGTCCGTCGTAGGCTGATTCGATGTGGACTGATCCGCTGTGGATCGTTCGGCCGGACCGCTCCCACCATCGGACGACAGGCCGCCGAGACACCCGGCGATCGACGCGAGCGTTCCGCTACTAACTGCGAGGCCTGCCGACTTGAGGAGGGTTCGTCGTGAACGGGACATCGGCTACAAATGTAGCCCCAATGTCATAATTTTTCTCCACGCCCTCCGGCAATTAGTGTCCATAATTGAGATCGGGAAATAATCCTCAAATCGGTTCGATTCGAGCGAGAGTGACCGTATAAACGCAAGCAAGACCCCTTTCAGATCTTTTTCGGCGCGCATCACTTTTCGTGTCCACCATCGTAGCGTGTTGCATGCGCATCACCGTGTACGGCCCGCTCCGAAGTGCAACGGGTGAGAAAACCGTTCCCCTCGCGTTCGACGGTGGAACCGTCGAAGAGGCACTCGTTGCCTTCGTCGAGGACTACCCCCGAGCCGAGACGCACCTTTACGCGTCCGACGGGCAACTCCGGGCCAGTGCCCGTTTCTCGGTGAACGGGGAGCGCGTCGATTCGGACGACCGTTGTCCGGCCGATGCGGAGCTGACGGTATTTCCCGCCGTGCAGGGGGGTGCCGATAGCGGTGACGGTTTCCGTGCCGGACACGAGACACCGTCGTGAAAAGAAACACCGAACTCAGTAGTCGTACTGTGCCCGAACCAAATCGGCGAGACCGCGGTCTTCGAGGCGGTCCATCGGTGCCAGCATCGTCAATTGGACGACACCGGGCAAACGCCCGATTTCGACACCGCCGGTGAACGTACACCGCGCTCGCACTTCGCCTTCGGTCATATCGAGAAGCGCTCCGGCACGTTCGAAGGCGTTGTCAGTCGCGTCGTTGATCGTCGCACCGCTGCCGACCACCTGTAACGGACCCATGTCGTGGATCGTTTCGACGTCGTAGTCGGCGGCGAGTCGTTCGCCGCGTTCGAGTTCCGTTTCGGTGTACGGCTTGCTGATGTACGGAAGGTCGGCCTCGTTCGGGAGCAAAAGCGGGCCGTCGATATCGAGGCCTTTGATGACTTCGACCCCGATTTCGGCGCGGCCGCTCACGTCGGTGGTGTGGAGAGACAGTTCACCGTCGCCCTGGTTGGCGTGCATATCGCCGACGTAGATGCCGCCCCCGTCGACTTTGACGGGACAAATGAGGACGGCACCCTCGCGGACCGCGTTGATATCCATGTGGCCGTCGGTTCGGTCGGCGAGTTCGTCCTCGTCGGCAAGCCCCCAATCGTGCTCCGCACCGATGAGGAACTGGCCGAAGTCACCCGCATTGTGTGAATCCGGCATCTCGATCGGCGGTGTCGTTCCGATGTTGCCGATGAACGGGCGGAGATGGCCGAGCGTTCCCGCCATCTCCGATGGCTCGTACAGCAGGATAGGGTGTTGCCGGGAGTTCTCGGGTAGCGCCATCGCCTCGTCGGCCCGATTCGCCAGGTCATCAGCGCCGCTCTCCCCGACGGTCAGTCCCACCGTCCGGTCGTCATCGAAAACCACCGTATAGCCGTACTCGAAACCGAACGAGGATGCGTTCGCTCCGCATTCGGCACACTTGATCGACCCCTCACCCGTCCCTTCCACGATGCTCTCCGGCCACTTGGTTCCACACTCCGGACATTTGTGATCGACGAACGGGTCGTCACCGAACGCCCCCTCACGCTCACGCATGCTGCCGGTACTCGTCGCGATGCTCGTCACTTCGATGCGCTCTATCGAGAGGGCAATCGCGTCGCCGACCTCCGCGTTCTCGACGCGAATCGGGCGTGTCACCTCGTGTCCGCCCCGAAACTCCGGGGTGATCATCGGCCCCCAGCAAGCCGGTGGCGTATGTGTTTTGATCGTGCCGCCATCCGCAACGGTTCCCGCCCACTCCTGATCCGGCCCAACGAGACCGAGCGTATACTGGTCGACAGACAGTTCCTGTTGGACTTCTTTCTGTGCCATGGTGCTCGCCTCCTATCTTGGGCCGCTAATAGCATAAACGATCGTGAAAATTTTCGGGCGGCGACGTATCGTACTCAGTACTCGACGGAATGGATCGTAACTCCGACCGAGAAAACGGTGTGGAAAACGGGAGTATCAGTCGTCCCGGCTAGGGATCTCACCGGCGGGCACGATTTTGCACTCCGGGAGGTCGGCCAAGACGTCCTCCGGACCGGGTGGCGAGTACACCGCCAGGAGTTGCAGCGGTTGCCAACCGGTGTTTATCGTTCCGTGTTCGGTTCCGGCGGGGATGAAAATCATTTCACCGGGACCGACCTCACGCGTTTCGTCCTCGACGGTTTGTTCTCCCTCCCCACTGATGATGTAGAGGATCTCGTCGCTGTCCGGGTGCGTGTGTAACTCGTGCCCTTTCCCCGGCGCTAGCTGGACGCTCCCGGCGCTGAATCGCTCGGATCCGTTGACGTCGGGAGTGGCCATCCATTTGAGCGTTCCCCAATCGAACATCTGGGTCGGTACGTCCTCGCTGCTGACGAAGTTCTCGTCTGTCATTGCCCCAGGAAACGATCGACGTTCATCACGATAGTTGTATCGCGGCGACGGTCCGTAGTAGCGGTCGATAGTCCACGCGCGACAACCTTCGGTGGTGAGTATCTTGAATACCGTGCTCGATGTAGATTGGGAGGGCTATGAAATTCACACGCGAGGAGTCGCTCGCGCGACTCGAAGAGACGGTATCCCGAGGCGAACCGATCATCGGAGCGGGTGCGGGAACCGGCATTTCGGCGAAGTTCGCGGAACGAGGCGGCGTCGATATGCTCATCATCTACAACTCGGGGCGGTATCGGATGAACGGCCGAGGCTCCCTCGCGGGACTGCTCCCGTACGGCGATGCCAACGAAATCGTCGTGGAGATGGGTCACGAGGTCCTGCCCGTCGTCGAGGACACGCCGGTCCTCGCGGGGGTCAACGGAACCGACCCGTTCCGCCAGATGGACGTCTTCATCGAGGACCTGAAACGTCGCGGATTCTCGGGCGTCCAGAACTTCCCGACGGTCGGACTCATCGACGAAGGAAGCCAGTTCCGGCAGAACATCGAGGAGACGGGGATGGGTTACGATAAAGAGGTGGACATGATCGAGGAGGCCGCCGAGCAGGACATGTTGACCTGTCCGTACGTGTTCACCGAGGAGCAAGCCCGCGAAATGACCGAGGTGGGTGCCGACGTCATCGTTTCGCACATGGGTCTCACCACCTCCGGCGACATCGGTGCGGAGACGTCGCTGGATCTGGACGACGCCGCGGAACGCGTTCAGGCCCATCACGACGCCGCGAAAGCGGTCAACGAGGACGTCATGGTCATCTGCCACGGCGGTCCGATAGCGTGGCCGGACGACGCCGAGTACGTGCTCAACGAGACGGAGGGCGTCGTCGGGTTCTTCGGCGCATCGAGCCTGGAACGCCTGCCGACCGAGGAGGCGATTCGGAACCAAGCGCGGGAGTTCAAAGGGATAGAGTTCTAGCATGGCGGTCGTACTCATCGGGACGCTGGACACCAAGGGGGAAGAACTGGATTTCGCACGGGAGATCATCGAAGCGCACGACATCGACGTCCACCTGATCGACGTCGGGGTGATGGAAGACCCGGATATCGAACCGGACACGTCGGCTCACGAGGTCGCCGAGGCGGCAGGGACAAGTCTCGAACACCTTCGAGAGGAAGCCGACCGGGGGGAAGCCATCGAGACGATGGGTGACGGCGCTGCTGCCATCGCGTCTCGGCTCCACGACGATGGACTCCTCGAAGGGGTCGTCGGACTCGGCGGATCGGGAAACACCTCCATCGCAACCACGGCGATGCGTGCGCTGCCCGTCGGAATCCCGAAACTGATGGTCTCGACGATGGCCTCGGGCGACACGGAGCCGTACGTCGGCGCGAAGGACGTGATGATGCTGTACTCCGTCGCCGACATCGAAGGCCTCAATCAGCTCTCCCGACGCGTGATATCGAACGCGGCGCTCGCGATGGTCGGCATGGTGGCCAATGAACCCGACATCTCGATCAGTGAAAGGCCGACGGTCGGGATCACCATGTTCGGGGTGACGACGCCGTGCGTGCATACGGCACGCGAATATTTGGAGTCTGAGGGGTACGAAACGATCGTCTTTCACGCGACCGGAACCGGCGGCCGCGCGATGGAGGAGTTGGTTCGCCAGGGCCTCATCGACGGTGTGCTCGACATCACGACCACCGAATGGGCCGACGAACTCGTCGGCGGTGTGCTCAGTGCCGGGGAAACACGCCTCGACGCCGCCGCCGAGACGGGTATCCCGCAGGTCGTCTCGGTGGGTGCGCTCGACATGGTCAACTTCGGTCCACGGGATTCCGTGCCGGACGTCTTCGAGGACCGAAAGTTCCACATCCACAATCCCCAAGTGACGCTGATGCGGACGACGCCCGAGGAAAACGCCGAACTCGGCGAGATCATCGCGGGGAAACTGAACGCGGCCACCGGGCCGACCGCGTTGTTTCTCCCGCTCGATGGGGTCTCGATCATCGACGTCGAAGGGGAGGATTTCTACGATCCGGAGGCGGATTCGAGGCTGTTCGACGCCCTGCGGGAGAACCTCGACGACGACGTGGAACTGATCGAACTCGACGCCGCGATCAACGACGACGAATTCGCGACGGCTACCGCCACGAAACTCGACGAGTATCTGCGGACGGCCGACGGCGGTCAGTGAACGACCGCCCCATACACCCCCTCGGTACGGCGAATCGATGAGCTACCGGATGCCGTGAAACAGTATGCGAGCAGGAGTGGAACGGCCGAACTGAACGACCATCGGAGAATGGTTCTGGGAAACCTTTTTAACTCCCCCATGCTATTTTTGAATAGATAGATTATTCTATACTATCTTGAATCATGGTTACTTCGATCAAACGAGGAGAGACATCCCAGAGAGTACCGTGCTCCCGGACCATCGACGAACTGCGGACGGAAAACGGGCGTGCTTACAGTTGGATCGTTTCGTCTCGGTCGGCAGCGTCGTGGATCGCTGCGATGGTTCGCATATCCAGCAGTCCGTGGCGACCGTCGGCGTAAACGTCCCCTCCGGCGAGAATCTGATTCGCGAAGTAGTCGAACTCCTCTTCCATCTGGTCGGCCGATTCCACCGTGGCTTCGTACGTCCGATCGTCCGTGGTGACGGTGAGCGTGGTCTCCATGTGGAACGCCGGTTTCAACGTGAGTTCACCCTCAGTTCCCACGATATCGAGGCTGGTGGTGTCGAAGGCGTTCTGGCTCGCGCCGAACGCGGCGTGCGTCCCGTCGTCGTACCTGACGCCGAACGTCACCCGCTCGTCGGGAACGTCGGCGAACGCCTCGTGTTCCGAACTCATCATCGACTGGACCGCAACGGGGTCGGCGTCGAGAACGAACCGGGCGGTGTTGAGCGGGTAAATCCCGAGATCCATCACGGAGGTTCCGTACCCTGTAAGCTCCGAGTTCAGCCGCCACTGATCGGGATCGGCGTTCATCTCCAACAGCGGTTGCGCGTTCATCCCCTGCACCAATCGCGGGTCGCCGATACAACCGTCCGCGACGATGCGGCGTGCCAGCCTCACCACGGGTTCGGTGTGCATCCGGTAGGCGACCATGAGCGTCACGCCCGCATCGTCACAGGCGTCGACCATCGCCTCCGCGTCCTCGACGGTCGCCTCCATCGGTTTCTCGCAGAGCACGTCCTTGCCGTGTCGAGCGGCAGCCTCGACGTACTCCCTGTGGTAGGAGTTGGGCGTGGCGATGTAGACGGCGTCGTACGACTCCGTCGCCTCGCCATCAACGAACTCGTCGTAGGTCATCGACGCTTCGACCGTCTCGACGTCCGACGCGACCCGTTCCGCCTTCTCGATGCTTCCGCTGACGACGGCGGTGACGGTGCAGAGATCGGAGTCGGCCACGGCCGGGATGACGAAGTCGTTCGTCCACCACCCGAGGCCGACCAGCGCGAATCGGACGGTTCCGTCGTCCACCGTTTGCCAATCCCTCGATCCGGGGGCATCGAAGTGCTCCTGTAGTTCCATATCGACTACTCCCACGCCGCTCCCATAATAGTTCATGTTGCCCCGTGAACGAACGCGATATGGTATCGTACACGGATCGGATGAGGAGTGGCTTCGATATCGTCGGACCCGTACACTCACCGCCCATGAGAGACGTCGTCACAAAATCGAACGAATCAAAGATCATTACATGAATAAGACTGTAATGTACGTCGCGCCGAATCGGGGGATACGGTACGGTATCCTTGGATAGAGATCGATAGCCGGACGATCCACCGAGATATCCGACAATATCGAAGGAGGGATGGAAACGTCCCTCGGACCGATACCGCGTCGTACCCGAATCGGTCGTGACGAACGGGAATCGAATCCGACGATCCGAAAAAGAGTGGGTATCGCCCGTAAACATCGGCGAGATCGATTTGGACGAACCTTCACCTCGTTCGACGGTCAACGGGTGGACTGGACGTTCCGCTCCGATGTGCGTTCGATGAGATCACCGCGTTCGTCGAAGAAGTTGACGTCGCCGAAGTCGAATTCGAGCGCCAGCGTGTCACCTTCCTCGGCGATCCCGTCGTTCGACTGCGTGAACGTCACCTCGCGGCCGTCGAAATCACAGATGAGGTACGTGGCCGACCCGCGCATCTCGACGAGGTCCACCTCGACGATGAGGTGATCGTCGGACGCGACGTCGGAGGCGGGAACGAGGTCGGCGTCCTCCGGCCGGACCGCCATCGAATCGGCTCCGTCCGGCACGGTGCTCGGTGCCTCGGGGTAGGATACGCCTTCGATACGGAGGGTTCCAGCATCGCTCACCACGTCGAAGAAGTTCATCACCGGGTTGCCGATGAAATCCGCGACGAAGCGGTTGGCTGGCTTCCGATACACCGTCTCGGGCGTATCGACCTGCTGGAGTCGTCCCTCGTTCATGATGGCGATACGGTCGGCCAGCACCATCGCTTCCTCCTGATCGTGGGTGACGAACATCGTCGTCACGCCCGTCTGATCCTGGAGGCGTTTGAGCTCCTTCTGAAGTCCGGTACGGAGCTTCTGGTCGAGCTTCGAGAACGGTTCGTCGAGCAGGAAGGCCCGCGGTTCGCGAACCAACGCGCGACCGATGGCGACACGCTGTTGTTGGCCGCCGGAGAGTTCGCTCGGTTTCCGGTCGAGCAGTTCCTCGATGTCGAGCATGCTCGCGGTGCGTTCGACGCGGTCCTCGATGGTTCCGGAATCGGCTCCGGCGGCACGAAGCGGCGACGAGATGTTCTTTCGGACGGTCATGTGCGGGTAGAGGGCGACTTCCTGAAACACCATGGCGAAGTCGCGCTCGGCCGGTGCTCGGTCGTTCACCCGTTCGCCGTCGACGACGATGTCCCCGCTGGTGGCGGTTTCGAGTCCGGCGGTCATCCGAAGGGTCGTACTCTTGCCGCACCCGGACGGGCCCAACAGCACGAGGAATTCCCCGTCGGCTAGCGTGAGCGAGAAATCGTTGACGGCGACTACGTCTTCGTACTCCTTTCTGAGGTCGTCTAATTCGGTTTGTGTCATGTTTGATGTCGATGTGTAATCGGTTGATGGATGCTATTCGAGGCTGAATCCGGCGACGAGTCGGTCCTGCGCGATGAACGTCAGCACGAGCAGCGGCGTCATCGCCACCACCGTCGCGGCCCCCATCCGCCCCCAGAGGATGCCGCGGGTGGTGACGAATCCTGCCAAATAGATGGGCACCGTCTGTGCCTTGCTCGTGGTGGTGAGCACCAGCGCCAGTACGTACTCGTTCCACATCAGGATGGCCGTGAGGATGGCGGCGCTGGAGATGCCCGGTGCGGCCAGCGGCAGGACGACCCGCCGCCACGTTTGGATGCGCGACCACCCATCGACGCGACTCGCCTCCTCCAACTCCTCGGGGATGTTCTGGAAGAAGATGAGCAGTATCCACGTCGATATCGGGATGCCGACGGTGAGGTACGCCACGATGAGCGACTGCCAGGTGTTGATCCAACCGAAGCCGAGGAACAGGGTGTACATCGGAATCGCCACCGCGATTGGGGGCAAAAAGCGCATGCTGAGCGCGAAGAAACTGACCTGCCCGTCACCCGGGTCGTACCGAGTGAGCGAGTAGGCGGCCAACGCACCGACCACGACCGAGACCGACGTGCTGACGCCGGTTACGATCACGCTGTTCCGGATGTACGTGAGCATGTTTCCGCTGGTGAATATCTTATAGTAATGTTCGAGCGTGAGCTTCGCCGGAATCAAGCGCGGCGGGTCGGTCCGGGGGTTGACCGCGAGGCCGGTGAAGAGGTCCCATAGGATGGGACCCCACACCCAGACCAACCAGAGCGCGACGAGCGTGTAGATGCTGACGCGGACGAACCGGTCAGAGTAATCGTGAAGCGTCGCGAGTCGCATCTCAGTCCTCCTCCGGGCTGATCAGCCCTTCCGCGACCGATTTGAACAGCACGAACGCCGTGAGGAACATCAACAGCCAGTAGAGCACGCCAGATGCGCTGGCGACGCCGAGTTGGAAGAAGCGAAACCCGTAGTTGTAGGTCATCATGGCGATGGTCTCCGTGTACGCCCCCGGTCCGCCCTGCGTGAGCACCTGAACCTTGGGAAACACCTTGAACGCACGCACGATCCTGAGCAGCATGACGACCACGATGGCGGTCCGCATCTGGGGGAGCGTGATCCACTTGAACTGCTGCCACTTGCTCATCCCGTCCACCTCCGCGGCCTCGTAGTAGACGTCGGGGATGGACTGGAGCGCGGCGGTGAACACCAACACGAACAGCGGTGTCCACATCCACACGTCGGCGACGATGAGCGCCACGCGCGACCACGGCCGGGAAGCGATCCAATCGATGTTGAGACCCAGCAGATGGTTCACCATGCCGTAACTCGGGCTGAACAGCATCCGCCACGTCAGCCCGGTGATGATGGGGCTCATGATCATCGGCGGGATGCTGAGCGTCACGAGCAGTTGGCGTCGCTCGATGTACGCGCTGTAAAGCAGGAGCGACACGCCGAGGCCGAGGAGGAATTCGATGGCGACGGAGACGACGACGAAGATGACGGTGAACCCCGTCGCGTTGAGGAAGCGAGGGTCCGAAAGCACCGTTCCGTAGTTGGCGATGCCGACGAACGCCGCGCGCTCCCCGGCCTGCGTGAACCCGAACAGGCTGTCGTAGATCATCTGGGCGAACGGGTAGATGGCGACCATCGCCAACAGAACGATTGCGGGAGCGACGAACAGCCACGCGATGAGCCGTTCGTCGTCCCGGTCACGGCTGAAGCCGTTCCACCAGTTCGAGAGGGTGTTCGATGTGCTCATGGCGACGATACTCACTCACCCATGATGTTCTTCCACTTGTCGTTGATGTTCTTCATCGTCTTCTCGGCTCCCGGCCCGCCCGAGAGCGACTGGCTGATCTGAACCTGCATCGCGTCGCCGAGTCGCTGATACTTGGGATTACGTGGGCGGAGCGATGGCGTCCGGATACCCGGATTCTCCTCCGGGTCGTAGTACTGGGACTGGGGGAATCGCTCCTTTATCTGCTTGGTGTATGACGACGCTCTGGTGGGCGTCACGCCGTGTTGCTTGTAGGCGTATTTGTCCATCTTCTTCGAGGTGGCCCACTGGGCGAACACGAACGCCGCGTTCTTGCGTTTCTGTTCCGAGAAGGAATTGATGAGGATACCCCATCCACCGAGGTTGGGATAGCCGCCGGGGGTAAGGGAGACGCGGACGCCGTCCTCCCAACCGTACTTATCGACGAACTTCTTCGTCGCCGTTCCCCACTGTTCGACGGCCCACGTCTTCCCGGAAAGGAACTGGTCGCGGCTCTGGGTGTAGCCGGTCGAGAGGGGGTTCAACGCCCAATCCTTCTGCTTCAACATCTGTTCGAGTCCCTTGACGGCACCCTTCTCGTCCAGCCGGGGCTTCCCGTCCTCGGTGAGCATACGCTGTTGGCCCGTTTCGGCCGCGAACCGGTTGGGGTAGTAGTAGACGAGGTTCCACCCGCGCTTTCCTTCGAGTCCCATCGGCCACCCCTTGTCGTGCATGAACTTCGCGACGCGGTTGAAGTGGTCGTAGTCCTCGTATCCCTTCGGGAACGGCGGAAGTATCTCCTCGTCGTGTTTCCGTTTGTACTCCTTCGCGTGTTTTTCGAGGACGTCCTTGCGGACGGTCAGATCCATGATGTCGCCGTACCACGGCAACCCGTATTTCTTCCCCTTCCATTGACCGTAGGACTGGGCGAAGATGTCGAGGTGGTCGTCGTACGCGTAATTCGACATCCCGAGGTTCGAGTTGTTCAGATATTTATCGAGCGGTTCGACGAACTCGGGACTCATCAGCGACCCGGTCCAGATAACGTCGGAGATGAACGCGTCGAACGACGCCTGACGGGACCGAAGCTGATTCTGGAGCTTCGACAGCATCTCGCTCTGGGCGTACGACGTGACGTTGATGGTCACGTCGTGATCCTTCTCGAACTTCTTGGCCATATCCTGCCACGCCTCCGTATAGAGCGAACTGGTGGCGAACGTTATCTTCGCCCCCTTGTACTCGTCGGTATCACCACCTCCGCCACCGCTCCCGCCTCCGAGGCATCCGGCTAGCCCGACGGCACCGGCCGTGCCGACCGTTTTCAGATACAGTCGTCTGCTCTCTGCTGTAGACACTGGCTTTCCACCAACCATGCAATGAGATATATTAGCATACACTAATATTTGTTACGGATAGGGTATTTATAACGATAATCGTCGTCACGTCCGACGTTATCGGATTACTACTTCGGGACTGACCCCCGTCGAAACCGGACTATCGACATCGAGACGACGATATGAACGAAACGTCACGCGAGGGGGACGAAAAACGGCTCTTTCGGCGCATCCGAGAATATCGAAACGACGTCATAGCCTTCAACACCCCGGAAAACAGTCAATTCTATTCGATCCTACGCAATATTTATTGCAGTCGGGGGGCGTACTAGTAATATGTCCGCAGATTCGTTTCGCCAGAGACTGCTCAGTGGAGAGTGTGTCGTCGGTACGTTCCAATTGCTCGATTCGACGATGGTCTCGGAGATGATCGGCGTCGCAGGAATGGATTTCGTCGTCTACGACCAGGAACACGGACCGTTGACGGCGGAGACGACGCTCGAACTCTCGACCGCCGCGCAGAACGAGGACGTCGCACCGATCGTCCGCGTCCGCGAAAACACGGAATCGGAGATTCAGCGCGCGCTCGACATCGGCACCGCAGGCGTACAAGTTCCGCAAGTGGAGACGCGCGAAGAGGCCGAAGCGGCCGTCGAGGCGGCCCGATTCGGCCCACTCGGAAGCCGGGGTCTCTCCCAGTACGTCCGCGCGGGGGACTACGTCGGCGGCGAATCGTACACCGAGGACCAGAACGACGAGACGCTTCTGGTCATCCAAGTCGAGGGGGAACGCGGCGTCGAGAACATCGACGAGATACTGCAGGTCGACGGGATCGACGTCGTCTTCCTCGGGCCATACGACCTCTCGCAGTCGCTGGGGATTCCGGGACAGGTGACGGACGACCGTGTCGAGGACCTCATGCGACGGGTGTGTGAGCGCGCCGCCGAAACGGAGACCGTCGTGGGCGCGTTCGCCGACGACGCGGAGACCGCAAACAAGTGGATGGACGCCGGGGTTCAGTACCTCACCCTCGGCGTCGAAGTCGGGCTCTTCACCGAGCATCTCAGCGACGTCGTCGCCGACGTGGACGTTCCTCGAACGGAATAACGAACGCACGGAGTCACGCCCGAGAAGTGGGCGAGTGCTCACGGGCGGATTCGTGGGACGGAGTGACGGTTTTCGAAAAACGGTAGCACCGGAGTCGAACGATCCGATTCGGAACGGGACGATTTCTGAATCGGTATGATTCGATAGCCGATTCGGTACGGTTCGACATCGGATTCGGTACGGTTTACCGTTCGATGTTCGACGTTACTTCGAACGGTTCGCCGGTCGGTAACCCATCAGTCTACCAACGAACGGGTTTCCCAGTTCTTTTCGAAGAGGTTGATGGTGTGTACCTCGTCCTTCGCGCCCGTGTAGGAGTGTTCCTCGACGACGTCCATGTCGAGTTCGACGCCCAGTCCGGGTCGCTGTGGGATCTCGATGTGGCCGTCCTCGACGACGACGGGGTCGACGAGGAGGTCGTTGACCCACTCGACGTCGTACGTCTGGAAGACCTCCTGAATCATGAAGTTCGGAACCGCGGCGTCGACGTGCGCCGAAATCGCCGTCGCGACCGGCCCCTGTGGGTTGTGCGGTGCGAAGCTGACGTGCTCCGCCTCGGCCTGCGCGGCGATCTTCTTCGCCTCCGTGATGCCGCCGGTGTTCATGATGTCCGGCTGGACGATATCGACGTCCGTGTTCGCCAGCAGGTCGCGGAACTCGTACTTCGTCATCAGCCGCTCGCCGGTCGCGATGGGAATCGGCGACTTCGCGGCCACCTTTCCGAGGCTGTTGATGGAGTCCGGGGGGCACGGCTCTTCGAACCACGTGGGATGGAACTCCGAGAGGGCATTTGCGACTTCGACAGCCTGTCCGGCCGTGAACCGACCGTGGCCTTCGATGAGGAGGTCCACGTCCGGACCGACGGCTTCCCGCACCGCGCCGACGACATCGACGGCGTGGTTGAACGTCTCGCGGTCCATCCGTTGCCACGACTTTCCGAACGGGTCGAACTTCATGGCGTCGTAGCCGTCGGCGACGACCTGCTCTGCGGCTTCCCGCCACGTATCGGTGTCGTCAGTCGTCTCGGTGTACCACCCGTTGGCGTACGCCCTGATCCTGTCGCCGTGGACGTTCCCGCCGAGGAGTTCGTACACGGGGCGGTCGAGCACCTTACCCTTGATGTCCCAACACGCCATATCGATAGCCGAACAGACGGTCGTGTTGACGACGTTCTTCGAGAACCACTCGTCGCGGTACATCTCCAGCCAGAGCCGTTCGGTGGAGAACGGGTCCTCGCCGATGAAGAAGTCGCTCATCTCCTCGATGGCGGCAGCGACCGTCTCGGGTTTGTCATGCGTCGTCGCCTCTGCGAGCCCCTGAATCCCTTTGTTGGTGTCCAAATGGACGAACACCCAGGGTTTCCATGGGTTGGCTACGACATACGTTGCCACGTCGGTAATGCGCAGTTCCGACATACCTCTTCCTTTTGCGAAGACCGTAATAATACTTATCCCTCGGTCGTCCGCATGGAGTATGTCCGCGAAACGGATCGTCCATCGGGGACGAACTTCCGGAATGACCGATCATCTTCCTCCCCGGAACTCGTCCGATATTAGCGGAAAATTATTTAAAAGATGGCTATCTTCGTAAAATATGGGCATCGAATCAAGCACGAAAATCAAATCGACCGCGACCGCGTTCGGCATCGTCGAGTACCTCAAGGAGTTGGAAGGCGCGACCCTGAGCGAGGTAGTGGACCACTTCGAGATGCCGACGAGTACCGTTCACGACCACCTTCAGACGCTGACCGAACTCGGATACGTACTGAACGACGACGGCACCTACAGGATCGGAACGAAGTTCCTCGAACTGGGTGGATACGCACGGATCAATTCGCGCATCTTCCAGGTTTCGGAGTCGGAGTTACAGAACTTGGCCGTCGAGACTGGCGAGCACGCCAATCTGATGGTCGAGGAGAACGGGATGGGCGTCTTCCTGATGAAGCAGAAAGGGAGCGAGGCGATCAAAATAGATACGTACGAAGGGATGCGCGTGTACCTCCACACGACCGCGATGGGAAAGGCGATACTGGCGTTCATGGACGACTCCCGGCGTGAAGACATCCTCACCCAGCACGGGCTTCCACGAGTCACCGAACACTCCATCGGGAGTCGGGACGTCCTCGAAGACGAACTCGACGCGATTCGAGAACGGGGATACGCGACGGACGACGAGGAACGACTCAACGGGATTCGATGCATCGCAGCGCCGGTGATGACCGACTCGGGGCGGGTCGCCGGAGCGGTCAGCATCTCGGCACCGAAGAACAGGATGCAGGGAACCGTGTACGAGGAGACGTTTCCGAAGAAAATCCTCGGGACGGCCAACATCATCGAGGTGAACATGAGACACATGTGAGGACGAAACGGGGCGACCCGCCGCAATCGTCACGAGGTGCGTTCGAAGGCCGCGACCTGCTCGTTGATTTCGCGGAGTCGCTTGGCGTCGAACTTGGGTTCGCGGTCGTAGGTGTACAGTCCGTTGGTTTCCTGTTCGACATCGTAGAGTTGCGTGTAACAGAACGCCCACATCGCCTCGTTTTCGAGCAACGTCTCGGTCAGGCCTCGGTAGCGTTCGAAGAACTCCGACTCGTCCTCGGGGCGGTCGCCGTATCCCCACCCGTCCTCGGCCTGCGGGTTCCACCAGATGCCGCCATACTCGCTCACGTAGCTCAAATCGTCGCTCCACTCGGTGTGGCTGTGGCCGGTCGGTTCGACCGGGCCGTCGATCTCGCCGTAAGTTTCGCGAAAGGTTTCCGGGTCCTGTTCGTAGTCGTGGGCATCGACGAGGTCGGTTTCGACGTGATACCACCCGCTGGTGTCGATGACCGGTCTCGTCGGGTCCAACCGCTTCGTGACACGGTACACCGTCCGCAGGAGGTCGTCGTTCTGGTGGGATTGCGTTTCGTTGAACGGCGTCCATCCGACGAGCGCAGGGTGGTTGTAATCGCGTCGAACGACTTCCAGCCACTCCTGGAGGAACGGTCCCAACGTTTCGGAACGGCCGTGGTCCATCCCCCAGTTCGCGTGTTCGTCCCAGACGAGGTATCCCAACCGGTCCGCGTGATAGAGGAACCGCGGTTCGAACACCTTCTCGTGGAGACGAGCGCCGTCGAATCCGAGTTCCTGCGCGCGTTCGATATCGCTCCGGAGCGCCTCGTCGGACGGGGCGGTGTAGATTCCGTCGGGATAGTAACCCTGGTCAAGCACCAGTCGCTGGAACACCGGTTCGCCGTTGAGGTACACGCGGTCGTCCCCGAGCGTCACCGACCGGAGGCCGAAATAACTCTCCACGACGTCGGTGGTCTCACCGTCCACGACGAATTTCATCGTCAGATCGTAGAGGTTCGGATCGTCGGGCGTCCAGACGTGCGTCTCGTCGAGCGGTAGCGAAATCCCGGCGTAGGTACCGTCGGTTCTCACGGTCGTTTCGCCCACGACGCGGTCGTCGAACGTGGCGGTGGCTGTGAGCGTCCCCGCCCGAACTGTCCCCGCCAACTCGACGTCGGCGTGCAACGTGTCGTTCTCGGGGTCGGGTTGGAATCGAAGGCTCTCCACGTACGTCTCCGGAACCGGTTCCAGCCACACCGTTTGCCAGATACCCGTCACTCGCGTGTACTTCACGCCGCTGGAGGCGTACTCCTGACTCTGCTTTCCGGCGGGTTGGAGCGTCGAACGGACGTCGTCCTCCGCACAGACCGTCACGACGTTCGTTCCCGGTTCGACGGCATCGGTGACGTCGAACGCGAAGGGGGTGTAACCGCCGCGATGCGTCCCGACGGACGTCCCGTTGACCCAGACTTCCGTCTCGTAATCGACCGCACCGAACCGCAGGAACAATCGTCCGTCGAGAAACCGTTCCGGAACCTCGATTGCCCGTCGATACCACACGGCGTCCATGAAATCCGTGTGTTCGACGCCGGACAGTTCGCTTTCCGGCGCGAACGGTACCGTAATCGTCTCCGCCAGCGAGTCCGCTTCGGGGAGTCCTCGGGCGCGGCCGCTCGCTCCGCCGTCGATTTCGAACTCCCATTCGCCGTTCAGATTGCGCCACCGCTCGCGTCGCCGCTGGGGGCGCGGATACTCCGGCCGTGGTACGGAATCGTCCATCACGTTCGTTTCACGTGATACCGTATTAATTGTTGTTCCCGGCGGCGAGTGATACGTCGCCGTTGGCCGGACGGTCGGTATCGGCTGAGTGGTCGCCCTCGCCGACGGTCGGCGGCGAACTGCCATCACCATCCACGACTTGCAGGTGGAAGCTGAACAGGAGCGCGGGGACGATGATGACCGTCCCGACGATGGACGCGATGCCGACGAGAACGATACCGGCCATCGTCACCACGCTCATCGCGGAGCGTAGCGGGTCGTGTATCACCCATCCGTAACCGCCGCTCACCGCCTCCACGAACCCGTCGCCGTCGGACAGGCGAGCGATGGTCGTCAGTACCACCAACAGGAGGAAGAAGACCAGATACACCCCGGCAATCGAGAGGAGGAGGGACCGAACCGACCCGGTTTCGACGTACCGGACGATGTACAGCGCCGTACCCGCCACGAGGAGGACGGGGACGAAACTCATCAGCGTCACGTTCACTCCCTGACGGCGCAGCGAGTTCGTGACGACCCCCCACCGCGGCCGGTCGCCGTTCCGTAGCGACCGAATCGCCGAGAATGCACCGAGCGTGGCGACCCCCGACGTGACGACAGGTATCGACGCGACGACCCAGCAGACGCTCACGACCACGAGCCACGTGCTGTTGTGGTAGACGAACGCCGCCGTCCGCCGGAGCGAGCGTCGGTATCGTTCCACGCTCGTGTGGGGAGCGATCATCCGGTCGCCCCCTGAAACTGCACCGCCTCGATGATCCTGTCCTGCAACAACAGGAACAGGATGAACAGCGGGAGCGCGGCGATGACGCCGGAAGCCATGGTGAGTCCCGGTTGGAACGTGAAGGTGTCCCGAAGCACCACCAGTCCGAGCGGGAGCGTGAACGAACTCTGGCTTTGAAGCACCACCACCGGCCAGACGAACTGGTTCCAGTTGAACACGAAGACGAAGATTGCCAGCGCGGACAGTATCGGCTTCGAAATCGGGAGGATGATGTGGGCGTAAATCTGGAAGTTGGAGAAGCCGTCCAATCGGGCGGCCTCGTCGTACTCGTCGGGGATGTCCCGGAAGAACTGATAGAGCAGGAAGACCCCGAGCGGGTTCGCCACCGCGGGAAGGATCACGCCGAGGAGGCTACTGACCAGCCCCAAGTCCGCGACGATGGTGAACAGCGGCACCAGGTTCACGTAGAACGGGACGAGGAAACTGGCGACGATGATGCTCAACAGTATCGACTGTCCCGGCCAGTCCAACCGCGTGAGCGAGAACGCGATCATCGAATCGACGATGAGGACGAGCACCGTCGCCACGGTCGCGACGATGAACGTGTTGATCACCCACGGAACGATCAGCGACCCGTCGAGCAGGGCCGTGTAGTTCGCGAAGGTGATCTTCGGCGGGATGAGGTGCGGCGTCGAACTGATGGCGATGCTCTCGGGTTGGAGGGACAGCGACAGCATGTAGATGTACGGGAGCAGGAAGAGGAACGCGACGCCGTACAATCCGACGTGGACCGCGATAGTACGCACCGTGATGGTGGATCCGATACGACTCGTCCGGCCGACGTTCGAGTTGCTCATGCTGAATCACTCCCGATGTATCGGTAGTTGACGTAGGAGACCCCGACGAGGATGGCGAACAGGAGATATCCGATCGCCGCGGCGTAGCCGAACCGCTGCTGGCTGAACGCCGCGTTGTAGAGGTAGAACACCAGCGTCGTCGTCGATTCGTTCGGTCCGCCGTTGGTCATCACGTACGGTTGTCCGAACACCTGAAACTGCTGGATGAACTGGATGATGATGACGAACGCGATGGCGTTGCGCATCTGTGGAAGGGTGATGTCGCGAAACGCCCGCCACGTCCCCGCACCGTCGAGTTTCGCCGCCTCGTACAGGCGCTCCGGGACGTTCTGCCGTGCGGCCAGCAGGATGACGAAGTTGAACCCGAGGAGCCACCAGTCGGTGACCACGGCGAGTATCGGCATCGCCAGTCTCGGCGAACCGAGCCAATCGGGGGGACTGTCCATCACGAAGCCGAGATAGTAGTTGACGGGGCCGAACCCGGTCGCCAGGAACAGCGACCAGACGATACCGACGATGGAGACGGTGAGGATGTACGGGCTGAAGTAGATCGTCCGCAGGTACCGCCGTCCGAACACCTTCCGGTTCACCCCGAGGGCCAACGCCAGACTCAGGACCACCATCGTCGGGACGGTGAGGACGACGAAGTAGACGGTGTTCGACAGCGCATTCCAGAACGCCGGGTCTCCGAACATCGCGGCGTAGTTTCCGAGGCCGACGAACTGGGACTCCGAGGGGAAGAGGGGGTCCCATTCGAAGAGGCTCATGTACAGGCCCTGTAATAGCGGATAGAGGAGGAACAAGCAGAAGAAGGCGAGATACGGGAGGGAAAACAGGATTCCGTCGATCGTCTCCCGCCGTCCGAGGCTCTCTCTCAACCGATTCCGCCCGCCGCTTCCGAATCTGTCCTTAATCGACATCGTTGATCAACCGTTGAATCGAGTTCGCTCCACGTTGCATTCCCGCCTTCGGTGACACGTTGTGCGCGTAGATGTCCGGGAAGAAGCTCCACGTCGAGGAGTTGTTGACGTTGAACGGCGTCCGTGGGAGGTAGGCCAATCGGTCGTTGTTCGCCATCTGGAAGAACTTGGAGAGCGATTTCGGCCACAACGGCGAATTCCGTAACGCCTTCGAGTGCAACGCGTCCTTTGCGGCCGGTAAATGCCCGGCCCGAGTTCCCCACACGGGATTTTTCTGCGTTATCCACTCGGCCGCCTTCACCGCGACCCGCGTTTTCCGCTCGTCCCGATGTGGATTTCGGGGCAGAATAACCGTGTGGCTTCCGGATTGGGTAACGTTCCGTTTCTTCTCGGGTGCCACGAACGGTTTGAACATGCTCCAATCGAACCCGTCGAGCGACTCCAAAACCGCCGCGTACCACGTCCCGTTCATCGTCATCGCCATCTTGTTATCCTGGAACGCGATGTCAGCCCTGTTTTCCGAGGCGTTCGGGATGTCCCACCCGTACTTCCCGGTTATGTCGCCGAACAACTGGGCGGTTCCCATCCCGGCGTCGTCGTCGAACGTCACCGTGGAGAGGTCATCGGTGAAGAGGTGACCGCCGCGCTGTTCGTCGAAGGCGATGAACGTCCGAAGCATCCCTATCGGGTCCAGGTACGGGGTGGGAGCGAACGCGTGTGCGTCCGTTTTCTTCGTGATCGTATCGCAGGCGTGCTCGAACTCCTCGAAGTTCGTCGGCGGCGAGTCCGGATCGAGACCGGCCTTCTCGAAGAGCGACCGATTGTAGTAGATTCCGATCGGGTGCGCATCGAGCGGGAGCGACAACTGATCGCCGTCGAAACGCATGCGCTCCCACAGCGTCGGAACGTACTTGTCCGCCGTGGAATCGCTCAGATACGGGTTGTAGGGGACGAGCATCCGTTGGAACCGACCCATCAACGCTTGATGCATGATGGCGATGTCCGGTCCCTTGTCCGCGACCAGCGCGGTGTACAACTTCGTGTAGTAGTCGTCCCACGGGATTCGTTGGCGGTCGATCCGGACGTTTCCGATCGGTTGCTCGTCGTTGAACCGGTCCACGATCGACTTCATCGTCGCTCCGTCGCCGCCGCTGAATAGCGTCCAAAACTGGATCGTCGTCCCTGACGTGTCGGCCGAGTTCCCCAGGATTACACTCCGTGAATTACACCCGGACAGTCCGACGGTACCAGCCAAGCCGACGCCTCCGAGGAGTTGTCGTCTTGTTAACGCACTGTTCGCTCCCTCTGTGGATGGCATGGTATTAATTATTGTTAAGAAATGGTTTAAGTATTTTGTATGATTATATATTATATGGATTCATTAGAGGATTTGGACCGTGGAATCCACGAAGCCCACCGTACGATAGCCAGCGTCACACACGCTGCTGTTCGGGTGTTCCAATCGATCTATGCGTCCTGTTCCAGTGCTCCAATCGGTCTACGCGTCCTGTTTCGTGGTTTCCGTGGGGGTAGTGCGGACGGCGTTCCGTCCGACGAAGACGTTCTCGCCGGTCGCCCTATCGAAGACGTGCAGGTCCGACTCGTCGAAGGAAACACGTAGCCTGTCGCCCTCCTCGTAATCGACTTCGCCCAGAACGCGCATCGTGAACTCCGTCTCGCCGCTTCGCAGGTAGAGATAGTTGTCGTCCCCGACCGGTTCCCGCACTTCGAGGACGGCATCGATTCCGTTATCGTCGTCGGTTTGGGCGAACGCCATGTGCTCGGGTCGGATGCCGAGAATCAGGTCGTCGTTCGTACTTCGGTCCACGATTCGTTCGGCGAACGACCGTGAAACCGAGTACTCGATATCGTGCCCGACGAGGGTCGAATCCTGCAACCGAACGTCGAAGAAGTTCATCGACGGACTGCCGATGAATTCGGCGACGAACGTGTTCTTCGGCCGGGTGAACACGTCCCTCGGCGTGCCGACCTGTTGTAACTCCCCGTGATTCAGGATGACGACCCTGTCGCTCATCGTCATCGCTTCCTCCTGGTCGTGGGTGACGTACACCGTGGTCGTCTCCAACTCCTCCTGAATCCGCTGGAGTTCGGTGCGCATGTGCGTCCGGAGTTTCGCGTCGAGGTTCGACAGCGGTTCGTCCATCAGGAACGCCGCCGGGTCGCGGACGATGGCGCGACCGGTCGCAACCCGTTGTTGCTGGCCGCCGGAGAGTTCGCTCGGTTTCTTGTCCAACTGATCCCCGATACCCATCATCTCGGTGGCTTCCTGCACCCGCCGCTGAATCTCCTCGTCGGACTTGTCCGAGTTGAGTTTCAACCCGTAGGAGATGTTCTGTTCGACGGTCATATGCGGGTACAGCGCGTAGTTCTGGAACACCATCGCGATGTCGCGGTCCTGCGGCGGTACGTCGTTGATCCGATGGTCGCCGATGGAGATGGTACCGTCCGTAATGGACTCCAATCCGGCTATCATCCGAAGGATGGTCGACTTTCCGGACCCCGACGGGCCGACGATAGTGATGAACTCGCCGTCCTGAATGGTGAGATCGAATCCGTCTACCGCGACGATATCGCCTCCGTACCGTTTACCCACGTCTTCGAGATGTATCCCGCTCATGAGTAGCTATATCACTGTCTATAATGTATATACTTTTCCTAAGTTATCAACCTCAGTAGTTGTTTATACAATGACGGTGGAAATTAGGCGCAGAGGGCAATAGGGGTCGTCAGGACTGCCCCAGTCACGGTGCGAGCGACACGAGAGACCGACGGCGGTCGATCAACGGACGGAGATTCCAGCGACCGTCGATGCCGCCAATTCCGCGGTCAGCACCCCGTCTTCGACCGAAACGTCGAGGTCCGTCGCTTCGAATTCCGCCGCGTTGTCGACCGTGACTTCCGTGTTCGGCTGTTGATCGGCGAACAAGACTTTCGCGTCGATATGATCCGGATTTCGAGCGACCCCTTCGAGGGCGATTTCGACGGTCCGGGACCCGCGACAGTCGAGGTTCGTCACGGTGACGTAGGTGCCGTCCTCGTCCGTCGATGCGGACGCGTTGATCAACGGGAGGTCAGTACCGCCGTCGAGTTCCCGTGTCGGCGTATCGACCGACGTTCGAACGGCGTCGTTCCCCTTGTGAGGGGCGTAGAGGTCGAAGACGCGGTACGTCGGTCGCTTCCACGCGGCGTCGCCGTCCGTTTCGATGAGACACTGAAGGACGTTGACCGTCTGGGCGATGTTCGCCATCGTCATCACGTCGCTGTTCTCGTTGAACACGTCGAGGACGGCCGCGGCCGAAAGCGCGTCGAGGACGGTACCGGGCTGTTCGAGGCCGCTTTCCGGAACCGATTCGGGGTGCCACGCTCCCCACTCGTCGATGATGACGCCGATGTCACGGGTGGTCGCCACCGCGTCGATGGCCGCGGCGATGCGTTCGATGTGCCCCTCTATTTCGAGCGCTTCCGCGAGGAACCGGTCGTATCGGTCCTCGTCGGCCTCCGCGACGGAGAACGACCGCCCGTAGTAGTGATGGAGCGTGAGGTGGTCGAGGGGGAACTCGACACCCCAGCTACTGCTCCCGATTTCGTCCATGAACCGACGGTTCCACTCGTGGTTCTCGAACCCACAGGCGATGAGTTCGAGGTTGTGGTCGAGCATCAGTTTGTCCATACTCCCGACGTAGGTCGCGTACCGACGATACTCGCGGGCGTACTGTTCGGGGGTCATCTGGCCGCCGCACCCCCAATTCTCGTTTCCGAGTCCCCAGTATCGCACGCCGTACGGTTCTTCGTGCCCGTTCCCGCGGCGGCGGTCCGCGAGTTCAGTGTCGCCGTCGTAGTTGCAGTACTCGACCCAATCCGCGGCCTCCTGCGGGTTACCCGAACCCACGTTGGCGGCCATGTACGGTTCGGTGTCGATGTGTTCACAGAGTTCGAGGAATTCGTCGGTGCCGAACGCGTTGGATTCCTCGGGACGTTCGTCGGTGTCCTGTGACCAGAAGAGGTTCCGACGCCGCGGCCGTTCCTCCCGCGGACCGACGCCGTCCTCCCAGTGATAGTCGTCGGCGAAACAACCGCCGGGCCAGCGAAGCACCGGAATGTCGAGGTCGGAGAGGAGCGAAACGACATCCTCGCGGAAGCCGTCCTCCTCGTCAGCCTCACCGTGCCAGATTCCGTCGTAGATGCATCGTCCGAGGTGTTCCGAGAAGTGGCCGTGTATCTCGGGAGCGATGCGGTCGATAACCGCCGCTGTGTGAACTGTGACGCGAGCGTCTGTCATACACTTCGATGATATTTATTCGGTGCGTCATAAATGAATCGGTTATCGAGCAAAAATATGTCCATTTCTCCAAACAAAATGGTCGGAGGAGTCCGTGAGACGGCCATTCCGGTCACCGATTCGGGATGGCGGATCGGGAGCGATACTGCGGGGAGCGTACGATTTTCTCGGATATCGTTGTACGTGATTGCCGCGTGCGTGGTCCGGAACGAACCCCTGTCGAACCCTTCGGGAACACCGAAACACGACTCGAACGGTTGACATCCGCAAGTCACCGTCGCGTTGTATCACTGAACAACATCAGTTTTCGGTACTCACACACAGCTAATTCCGATACTATCGGATCGTAGGCGTCCACCATGGAAATCGTATTCGGAACCGTGTTCGTGACCGAAAACGCGGTACCATTACAGTACTATTTTCGTAATACCGAGGTACGTAGACGCACCGTATTCTTCCGATATTGTCGGAACACGATCGATGAATCCATATTTTCATCACCTGTATATATTTTGGGAGAAAGTTATTTCAACACCATCCGCTCATCTCTCTGTATGCGCTATTACCGACTCCCCAGCGGAGAGCGTGCAGCGACAGATATCCTCGTCGCGATGGACGACGAAGGAACCGCCTACGACCTCACGTCGGCCTCGCCAGACCTCGGTTCGTTCCGGGCGCTGGCCCGTGCCGCGAACGCGAGCGGCGAAACCATCGACACCATCGCCCGTAATCGTCTCGACGATGCCGACCGAATCGAGGACGATGCCCTCGCGGATGCGCTTCAACCGGTCGTCGCCGAGGAGGTTTGGGCGGCGGGCGTCACGTACCAAATCAGCGAGGAGGCGCGCAAAGCCGAGAGCGGCAAGCCCGAGGTGTACATCGACGTCTACGACAGCGACCGCCCGGAGCTATTCATGAAGGCCACTCCGTCACGTACCGTCGGCCCCTCGGAAGCCATCGGGGTGCGCGGCGATTCGGGATGGGACGTCCCGGAACCCGAACTCGGGGTCGTGCTCCACCGCGGGGAAATCGTCGGCTACACCATCGGCAACGACGTCTCCAGCCGCGACATCG